>JAZODU010000052.1:0-42495 GCA_045597145.1 Eubacteriales bacterium | reverse complement strand
TGGCCTCCGACTTCTTTCCCCTGTTATGGCAACCTCCTATGTGGAAAGGCATTACGTAAGCCGCGAATTTGCCGCCAAGAATACCCCTCACGCGCTCTTTTTGCAAGAGCCGGCTGGGATTGCCGTGATGGTTTGCGAGGAGGATCACCTGCGGATCCAAAGCATTCTTCCCGGTTTGGCACTGGAGGAGGCTTATAAAAACGCCTCGCGCACCGAAAAGCGTTTGGACGAGGATTTCGACTTTGCATATAGTGAAAAGCTCGGATATCTCACTCATTGCCCCACCAATCTCGGAACGGGGATGCGTGCGTCTGTTATGATGTTTCTCCCTGCACTTACGCGCGGCGGCTACATGAATTCCCTTGCCAATCAGCTTTCCAAGATCGGCTTGACCATTCGTGGCTTGTTTGGTGAGGGCAGCGGCTCTGCGGGCTCTATGTATCAGATCTCCAATCAGATCACGCTGGGAATCGCAGAGGACGAAACGCTTCGCAAGCTCAACGACGCCGTTCATCAGATCGCGGAAAGCGAGCAAAAGGCGCGTAAAGCGATTGCGGACGATGATCTTGACAGATTGACCGATCGCATCAAGCGAAGTGAGGGAACGTTAAAATATGCCCATATGATGTCCTCCTCCGAGTTTATCAAGCTCTTCTCCGACGTTCGCTTCGGAATCTCCCTTGGCATTGTCACAAACATAACCTACGAGCAGCTGGGCACACTTTTGGTAGAGGTCATGCCGGCAACGCTGACCCTTTCCTCGGAAAGCACACCGAAAAGCGAAAGCGCACGCGATAAGCTGCGCGCGCAGAAAATTCAAAGCGTATTGAATAAAAAAGAATAACCGTGGACTGCGGGAGCAGATCGCACGGAATCTTAACAGAAAGGATCTGATCCACATGCAAAACAGATTCACACAAAAAGCACAACAGGCACTTTCCGCGGCTTTGCAATGCGCCTCGGAATTGGGACACTCCTATATCGGCTCCGAGCATCTGCTGCTCGGACTCTGCGCCGACGGCACGAGCGTTGCGTCACAATACCTGACTGCACGCGGTGCAGATACCGAAAAGATCAAAAACGCGCTCATTGCCCTGACCGGTGTCGGTGCCCCCTCCTCCGTGTCTGCTACCGAAATGACACCGCGCACGAAAAAGATTATTGAAGGATCCTTTACGGAAGCGCAGAAAAACGGACAGGAATATATCGGAACCGAGCATTTGCTCGCGGCACTTCTTGGCGAGAGCGATTGCGTTGCCGTCAAAATATTGGAAAACATCGGTGTTTCCGTTCCCGAGCTGCGCAACGATCTTGCGGCATTTCTCTCCGCTGCCACGGGGCGCGAAGCGCGCGACGGAAACAGCGGGCGCGCCTCCGGTGAATCCGTCGGAAAAGGCGTGCTTGCCAATACGCAGGCATTGAGAAATCACGGCAGAGATCTGAACGAGATGGCAGCATCGGGTAAGATCGATCCCATTATCGGGCGCGAAAACGAAACCGACCGTGTCATTCAGATCCTTTCCAGACGCACGAAAAACAATCCTTGCCTGATCGGCGAGCCGGGCGTTGGCAAAACGGCTGTGGTCGAGGGGCTGGCACAGCGGATCGTTGCGGGAAACGTCCCCGAAAATCTGCTCTCCAAAACCATTGTGACGTTGGATATTGCTTCGATGATCGCGGGCGCCAAATACCGCGGCGAATTTGAAGAACGCTTCAAAAACATTATGGAGGAGGTTCGCAAGAACCCCGACATCATTCTTTTCATTGACGAGATCCACACCCTGATCGGTGCAGGTGCTGCCGAGGGTGCGGTGGATGCCGCAAACATTATCAAGCCTGCCCTGGCACGCGGCGAAATGCAGGTGATCGGTGCTACGACGATTTCGGAATACCGCAAGCACATTGAAAAGGATGCCGCACTGGAGCGTCGCTTTCAATCGGTTACGGTCGGCGAGCCCTCGCACGAGGACGCTTTGGCGATCCTGCGCGGCTTGAAGGATAAATACGAGGCGCACCACAAGCTCAAGATCTCCGATGAAGCACTTGAAGCGGCGGTGACCCTTTCAACGCGCTATATCACCGATCGCTTTCTCCCCGACAAGGCGATCGACCTGATCGACGAGGCGGCATCTCGCCTGCGCATCAGCGCACATACTTCCCCACCCGACTTAAAGCAGATCGAAGAGGAGATCAAATCGCTTGCCAAGGAAAAGGAAGAAGCGGTCAAGGGGCAGGACTTCGAGCGTGCCGCCACCTTACGCGACCGCGAGCAAGCGCTCAAGCAGGAATACGACGCAAAAAAAGAGGAATGGACGCAACAGCAAAACGGAAGCTGCCCCGTTGTGCGTGACGTTGACGTTGCCGACGTGGTCACGCAATGGACGGGGATTCCCGTGAACCGCTTGCTGGAGGAAGAAAGCGAAAAGCTGCTACAGCTGGACACGCTGCTCAAGGAGCGTGTGATCGGTCAGGACACCGCCGTAGACGCCATTGCAAAGGCGATCCGTCGCGGCAGAATGGGGCTGAAGGACCCGCGCCGCCCCGTTGGCTCGTTTATTTTCATGGGGCCGACCGGTATCGGCAAAACCGAGCTTGCAAAGGCACTGGCGCAGATCATGTTCGGGGACACCAACGCGATGATCCGCTTGGATATGTCCGAATATATGGAAAAGCACAGCGTTTCCAAGCTGATCGGTTCCCCTCCCGGTTACGTCGGCTTTGAGGAGGGCGGACAGCTGACCGAAAAGATCCGCAGAAAGCCTTATTCCGTGGTGCTCTTTGACGAGATCGAAAAAGCGCATCCCGATGTGTTCAACATCCTGTTGCAGGTTTTGGAGGACGGCGTTCTGACCGATTCGCAAGGCAGACACGTCGATTTCCGCAACACGATCATCATTCTCACGTCGAATGTGGGTGCGGGCGAGCTTGCTGCTACAAAATCGCTCGGATTTACTGCGGAAAGCTTCGACAAGAACGATCGTGCGGCGCGCGAGAGCCGCATGATGCAGGCACTCCGCACCACCTTCCGTCCCGAATTTCTCAACCGTATTGACGACATCATCGTGTTCAACAGTCTGACGCGCGAGAACATTGAGCAGATCGCCGCGCTGATGCTGGCAGATCTGCAAAAGCGGATCGCCGATATCGGGATCACGCTGACCGTAACACCTGCGGTTTCCGCGTTCCTCGCCACCGAAGGCTTTGACGAAACCTATGGGGCGCGTCCTCTGCGCCGCGCTGTGGTGCGCCTTGTGGAGGATCCCTTCTCTGCTCAAATGCTGGAGGGTAAGATCGCATACGGCGACCGTGTGGTTGCCGACATCAAGGACGGAGCGGTTTCTTTTGCCAAAGAATAAGCAAGCTCTATCCGCCACATAGCAAACGCTGTGTGGCGGATCTTTTCTTTGTAAATTTTTTCTTTTTTTGCACAAATCTTTACCAAAACGCGCGTTTATATGTTATAATATAAGTTAGAGTATTATATGGTAGGAGGCAGACATGAAAAGCAAGCGCGTAAAGATTTTGTTGCGTACGGTTTGTGTTCTTTTGACACTTGTTATGGTCGGAGCCGTCGTCTTTCATGTCAGCGGAAATGAACGCTATTTCGAGGGAGAGGCAGAGGCGTACTATCAGTCACTTTGCAATGCAGGGTTTCCCGAGGATTATGCCGCCGCACTGACCGAGCTGCATCTTTTGCACCCGTCGTGGGAGTTTGTCCCCTTGATGATCACCAAAGCGCACCCACTTTACACGTGGAGCTACGTG
Organism: Eubacteriales bacterium; assembly: GCA_045597145.1. Lineage (GTDB taxonomy): Bacteria > Bacillota > Clostridia > Oscillospirales > CAG-272 > UMGS1865. Next base: position 38,730 of record JAZODU010000052.1, on the reverse strand, counting down.
ATCGCGCAGGAAACCAAGGAAATTGACAATAACCTGATCTCCTCCGACGTATCCCAAATCCCCTACCGTCATCCCCTGTATTCCGATGTTTTTGATGCAGGACATTATCCCGCATCGGTGGAAGCCGTGAAATACTTCATGGATCCGCGTAACTTTTTGAACGAAACCGACATTTTTCAGTTCTATGACCTCGCCTCGGGTGCCGATGTCCGCATAGAGGCCGTTGAAGCGGTGCTGGCGTCCACCTTTATGGAAAACGCCGTTCTGGAAAACGGAAAGACCTACGCCGAATATTTTCTTGAGGTAGGACGCGCGCTTTCCGTCTCCCCTATCTACCTTGCCGTAAAGGCGCGTCAGGAGCAAGGCACCGACGGCTCTTCCCCCGTCATCATGGGAAGCTGCGGAACGCTTTTGAACGGTTATTATCAAAACAACACGCAGTATTCCGAGTACGGAAACGCCATTCTTGCTCCCTCCGAGGGACATACGAAGGCTGAGCTGCTGCAATTCAACGGACTTTATAACATCTTTAACGTCGGCGCATCGGGAAACGGCTTGTTCAGCATCTATTACAACGCCATGAAGCGCGCACAATCCGGCACGGAAGCTATGGAGGTCGCATGGGGATCTGCCGAATGGAACACGGTCTGGAAATCCATCTATGGCGGAGCGTATTCCATCAAGACCTCCTACATAGACCGTTATCAGAACACGATCTATCTGCAAAAATTCAACGTAGACAGCCGATCCGACCGCAATTTCTGGGGTCAGTATATGCAAAATGTCGGCGGTGCTCTGACTGAGGGGCGCACGCTTTACACATCCTTTGCGTCTATTGACGCGCTTGACAGCACCTGCACTTTTTTGATTCCCGTATATGGGTGCATGCCCTCGCAGAGCTCTGCCGATCCTGCGCGCGGCACCTGCTCGTATCTGGCAAAGGCTACGGACAAATACACATACAACGCCAACTTGACTGCGCCCGTACAAAAAAGTGACAGCAACCAGGCGCTGTATCTGACGCAACAGATCGCTTCGGGCGGTACGCTTTCGCTCACGGGCGGCGTTTCACATTCCTACGGGATCTCGCATCTGGAATACCAATGGGACGGCGCGGGAGATTGGACACCCTGCTCCTATGGAGGCGCGTTGAATCTTTCACTTTCCGTTGACTTTTCCGAGAACACCTTGCATATATTGGTTATCAGAGGGCGCGCGGCATACGATCACGGCAACAGCGCAAAAAAAAGCAATTACAATTTTCTGTGCGCCGTCGTTTATGTGGAGGTCGTGTCGCCGCCAAAGGCAACGCTTTCCATCAAGGACCGTGACACGTTCAGCGCCATCACCCTGCCGCAGGGCTCCAAATTTTATCTGCCCGTGAATGATCACGCAAGCTTCATCGGCTGGCACGCCTCTGACAACGCCCTTCTGCCATCGGGAAGTGCCGCGATCCTTTACGATAATTTGACCTATCAGTCCCTTTATCTTGATATGCAACAGATGAACGGCGCCGCCTTGATCTTTTCCGACGGTGCCGTGCAACTGCGTTTTTCGACAGCAATCGAGAAAACTCTGCTCCAAACCCTGCAAGAGCTGGCACTCCCCGTGCGCTTTTTTGCAACGGTTACAGCGGACGGTGTGACCCAAACGGTTGACACGACGCTTCAAAACGTCCCCGTGACGGCATACGAAAAGGAATGGGTCATGATGCGCGCAGATACCGCGCCTTTGACACCGAACGACTACAACTCCGAATACACCGTCGCGTTTTACGCGGTATGCCGATATGACGACGGCAGCGAGCGCGTGCTTCTGTGCGGCGTTTCGGAGTCCTTTTCGCGCAGTGCCGTAACGGTCGCACACGCGGCGCTCGCAGATCCCGAGGCAAATTATTCCCCGTCTCTTTCGGAGCAACTGCAACAAATCATTTCTTATGCGCAACGATGAAAGAAAGGATCATATCCGTTTATGAAAACGCTAGGCTATTACAACGGTCATATCGATGAGCTGGATCGCATCAGCGTGCCCATGCTGGATCGCGCATGCTATTTCGGCGACGGCGTTTACGACGTTACCTTCAGCCGCAACCACCGCGTCTATATGCTTGAGGAGCACGTGGAGCGCATTTTTCAAAGCGCTGCACAGATCAGGATCTTCCCTGACATAACGCAAGCGGAGCTTTGCGAGCTGATCCGTTCCTTGGTCGAAAAAATGGATGACGGCGAGCTTTGGGTCTATTTTCAATTCTCGCGCGGCACGGATTTCCGCACGCACGCCTTTCCCGAGAATGCTACCCCAAATCTCTGGATCATGCTCAAGCCCGCCGCGATCAAGGACACCTACAAGCCTCTGCGCTGTATCACATACCCCGACACGCGTGCGCTTCACTGCAACATCAAATCCCTCAATCTTCTGCCGGGCGTCATGGCAACGCAGGCGGCGGTGGAGGCAGGCGTGGACGAATGTATTCTGCACCGTGACGGTCACGTGACCGAATGTGCCCATTCCAACGTTTCGATCCTCAAAAACGGTACGCTGATCACGCACCCCGCCGACCACCTGATCCTCGCGGGCACGGGACGCGCGCACCTGATCCGTATGTGTCGCGCGTTCGGAATTGCCGTAGAGGAGCGCGATTACACGCTGGATGAGCTCTTACGTGCCGACGAGGTGCTTCTCACCTCCGCCTCCGCCCTTTGTATGCGCATCGTTGAGGTCGACGGTGCCCCCGTGGGCGGCAAGGCCGTTTACACGGTTCAACGCTTGCAGGACGCTCTGCTGGCAGATTTCATGAAGCAGACCGAGGCGTAATTTCTGTAAACTTTTTGCCTGCCTTGACAAGCGGCGCAGACTGTGATAAAATATAAGTATAATTCATGCAAAGGATGTGCAATCTTGGCTACGAAAAAGAAAAATAAGCTTTTTGAGTTCTTCAATTATCACCGCGACAACCGTCCGGACGCGATTGAAGAGGATACGACACCAACGCTCAAGCGGTATTTCAAGCTTCTTGGCAGACGCTTCTGGAAGCTGATCACCCTGAATATGATGATGCTCCCCCTCATCGCGCCGATCCTGATCGCGCTTTATATCTGGTTTGGAGTGGAACGCACGCCAACCGTTACAAACGGGCTCTTTCCGCAGATCTTTGCGGCAAATCAATTGGCTCCCTCGCCCGAATCCACGATCCTGCTGGATCTTTACGGCACGCAAGCAACGATTCCCGTTTATAATGCAACCCCTGCCTATATCGGCGTGGGTATTTGCGCGCTCATTCTGTTTGTAACCTTTGGCTGGCAAAACGTCGGCGCGACCTACGTGCTTCGCGGCATGGTTCGCGGTGAGCCCGTGTTCGTTTGGTCGGATTATTTTTATGCGATCAAGCGCAACCTCAAGCAGGGACTGCTTCTTGGTATGTTGGATTTCGTCGTGATCTTCCTTCTGGCATTTGACATCGGTTATTTTTGGAATCAAGCAGGCTCGTCGTTTTTGACGAACGTGGGCTTTTGGGCGGTCTGTGCACTTCTGATCCTTTACTTTTTGATGCGCTTTTACATCTATCTGCTTTTGGTCACGTTTGAGCTTTCCATTCGCAAGATTCTTAAAAACGCCTTGATCTTCGCGGTTCTCGGCTTCAAGCGCAATATCATGGCGATTCTCGGATTGGTATTGATCACCGCAATCAACGTCCTACTCCTGTTGCTTTTGGGACCGACTCCCGTGGGCGGCGTGCCGATCATCCTCCCGTTCCTGTATTACCTTTCCGTAACCGCGTTTACCTCCGCGTATGCGGCGTACCCGATCATCGAGCGATACATGATCATCCCCTACCTCAAGGCGGAAGAGGAAGATGCCGAGCCGCAAGAGGAATAACAAAATGACCCGTTGCCACGGCAACGGGTCATTTTGTTATTTTTATTTTTTCAATTTCAACGTTTTTTCATATGCCGCTGTTACCGCATCCATGGAAGCGGCGCGGAACGAGCCTTCCTCCAAGGCGTGCACGCCCGCGATCGTCGTGCCCCCGGGACTGCAAACGGCATCCTTGAGCTCGCCCGGGTGCTTGCCGCTCTCAAGGAGCAGCTTTGCCGCGCCGTAGAGCGTTTGCGCCGCGTAAAGGTTCGCCTTATCGCGCATAAGTCCGCACTCCACCGCACCGTCTGCCAACGCCTCGGCAAAGAGGTACACGAACGCAGGTCCGCAGCCCGAAAGTGCGCTTGCGGCATCGATCTTACTCTCATCAAGCGCATCCAAGCGTCCTGCCGCCGAAAGAGCCGTCAAAAAGCCGTTTAAAGCATCGTATGACACCAAGGCATTGCACGCATACAAAATCATTCCCTCGCCTACGGAAACGGGTGTATTGGGCATGATGCGGATCACAGGGATATCGCCGCCCGCCATCTGTTCAACTGCCGAGATCGACACACCTGCCGCCATGCTGATAAGCACGGGAGCACTTTTGCGCGCTTGCAGATAAGGACGGATCGTTTCAAACAGACCCTCAAAGCCCTGCGGCTTGACACCAAGAAAAACATAATCTGACTTTCCCACAAGCGTTTGCAGGTCAGCCGTATCGGCACCGATCGTTTTTGCCAACGCCTCTGCTTTTTCTGTATTTGCGTCGCACAACAGAATAGTGCCCCCTGCAACCGTTTTGGCAACGGATACAGCCAGCGCGCCCCCCATATTGCCGCAACCGATAAAACCGAATTGATACTTCATGTTCGTTCCTTTCACACGTCAACGGATCTGTCCGTTGCCGCGAATCACGTATTTGTAGGTCGTCAGCTCGCAAAGCCCCATAGGACCTCTTGCGTGAAGCTTTTGCGTTGAAATGCCGATCTCACAGCCCAAGCCAAATTCCCCGCCGTCTGTAAAGCGTGTGGATGCGTTAACGTACACCGCTGCGCTGTCAACCGCCGCCGTAAAGTATGCCGCTGCGCGTTCGTTTTCAGTAATGATCGCATCGCTGTGGTGCGTGGAATGAGCGGCGATATGTGCAACCGCCTCTTTTACGTCATCAACAAGCTTGATTGCCAGAATATAATTAAGAAATTCGGTGTCAAAATCCGCATCCGTTGCAGGCGTGCCGTCAATGATCGAGCGCGCATCCGCGTCAAGGCGCAATTCAACGGGTGTTTTCCCGGTTGCCTTGCGCTCCTCTACCAATCTCTCCTGCAAGCGTGGCAGAAATTCCTTTGCCACCGCACGGTTGACAAGGCACACCTCCTCGGCGTTGCAAACCGAGGGACGGCTGGTCTTTGCGTTTTCGATAATATTGAGTGCCATCTCAAGATCGGCATCGGCATCAACGTACACGTGGCAGATGCCCGTTCCCGTCTGGATACACGGCACCTTGGCGTTTTCCACGCATGCGCGGATCAAGCCCGCACCGCCGCGCGGGATCAGAAGATCCACGTAGTCTACGGCTGTCATCAGCTCGTTAGCGCCCGCGCGCGTGGTATCCTCGATCATGTTGACGAGTGTGATCGGAAGCCCGCACGCTTCAAGACCACGGCGCATCGCACGCACGATCGCTGCCGAGGAACGGTATGCTTCCTTGCCGCCGCGCAGAACGCAGACGTTGCCGCTCTTGAGTGCCAATGCCGCCGCGTCAGAGGTGACGTTGGGGCGACTCTCGTATATGATCGCCACCACGCCCATCGGCACGCGCACCTTTTGCACGCAGATGCCGTTCGGACGCGTAAAGGACTCGGTAACAGCTCCTACGGGATCGGGCAGATTTACCACGTCGCGGATTCCGTTTGCCATACCGACGATTCGCTCCTGCGTCAGGCGCAAGCGGTCGATCATCACGTCGTTGACGATCCCGCGAACGGCTTCAACGTCTTCTGCGTTCGCCGATAGGATCTCATCGCTTGCTGCCTCAATGGCATCTGCCATCGCCGACAGCGCAGCGTTTTTTTGCTCGGCTGAAAGCATTGCCAACGTGGGAGTCGCCGCCTTGGCTTGCTTCAATATTTCAAGCGTTGTCATTTCGCATCTCCTTGAGAAAAAATCTCGTACCGACCTCCTCGCCGTCAAACAACTCGTACAGAAGCATGGGCTTGGCACCGTTGAGAATCACCATCTCGCAACCCGCGCCCATGCACAGCTCTGCCGCGTGCAGCTTGGTCTTCATGCCGCCCGTACCGAGTGCCGAGCCTTCGTCGCCTGCCAGCGCCATAATCTCGGGCGTCAGCTCGTTTACTTCGTGGATCAGGGTCGCGTCCGCGCATTTGTGGGGATCTGCGGTATACAGCCCGTCAATATCCGAAAGCAGGATCAAGCGATCCGCTTTTATGCTGACGGCAACCATTGCGGAAAGTGTATCGTTGTCTCCCACCTTGATCTCATCGGTGGCGATGGTATCGTTTTCGTTGATGATCGGCAAAACGTCCAATTCAAGCAGACGTTGCATTGTGTTCTGGAAATTGTGATAGCGGTCATCGTGGCGGAAGTCTGAGCCCGTCAGAAGGATCTGTGCCACGATATGGTGATATTTTTGGAACAGTCGATCGTATGTATACATCAGCTCGCACTGTCCCACGGCGGCCGCCGCCTGCTTGGTGGGGATATCGCGCGGACGTTCCTTAAGCGACAGCTTGCCTACGCCCATGCCGATCGCGCCCGAGGACACCATAATAATTTCGTGACCGCTGTTTTTCAGGTCGCTCAACACACGGCACAGCTCCTCTACGCGGCGGATATTGAGAAGTCCGCTTGCGTGCGCCAGAGTCGACGTGCCGATTTTTACTACCACTCTCATGCGTCAAAAACCTTTCGTTTGTGATCTTCCTTATATTATATCGAAAAAATGCACTTTCGTCAAGGACTTTGTAAAAAAAAACTTCTTTTTAGGTGTAAAAAAAGCTTCTTTTAGGGCGGCATTTTTGCTTGTAAAAACTCTTGCAAAATAAAACAAACTGTGGTATACTATATAAGATTGACAGAAAAGGCAGGTATATCATGATTACAATTTCCAATCTCAGCTTCCACTTCGGCGGACAGCTCTTGTTCAAGGACGTGGATCTGAAATTTACGCCCGGCAACTGCTATGGCATCATCGGTGCCAACGGCGCCGGAAAATCCACGTTTTTGAAGATTCTTTGCGGCGATCTTGAGCCCTCAACTGGTGAGGTCTCCATTCCCGACACCGTTCGTATGTCCGTGCTCCGTCAGGATCACTTCGCATTTGACGAATATACGGTTCTTGATACGGTCATGATGGGAAACAAAAAGCTCTATGACATCATGAAGGAAAAAGACGCGATCTACGAGAAGGAGGATTTCAGCGAGGCTGACGGTCTGCGTGCCGCCGAGCTTGAGGCAGAATTTGCCGAGCTGAACGGCTGGGAGGCGGAATCCGAGATCTCCAAGCTTCTCCAGGGTCTTGGCATGCGTGACGACCAGCTTTGGGACAGCATGGCAGGCCTGCTCGAATCCGAAAAGGTCAAGGTCATGCTGGCGCAGGCACTCTTCGGCAACCCCGACATCATCATGCTGGACGAGCCCACCAACGGTCTTGACATTGACGCGATCATGTGGCTGGAGGAGTTTTTGTCCGACTATTTCGGCACGGTGCTCGTGGTATCGCACGACCGTCACTTCCTCAACGACGTCTGCACCAACATCGTCGACATCGACTATACGGGCATTAAAATGTACGTGGGCAACTACGAGTTCTGGTACGAATCCAGCCAGCTCATTCAGCGCATGATCAAGCAGCAAAACAAAAAGGCGGAGGAAAAGATCCGCGAGCTGCAGGCGTTTATCTCACGTTTCTCTGCGAACAAGTCCAAGTCCAAGCAGGCAACCTCGCGCCGCAAGCTCTTGGATAAGCTCACGGTCGAGGAGCTTCCCGCCTCCAGCCGCCGCTATCCCTTCATCGGATTTGACATGGACCGCATCGCCGGCAAGGATATTTTGTTCGTCAACAACCTCTCCAAGGAGCAGGACGGCGTAACGCTGTTCAAAAACATTTCCTTTACCGTTGGCAAGGAGGACAAGATCGCGCTGATCGGCAACGAAATGGCGATCACCGCGCTCTTCCGCGTGCTGGAGGAGGAGGACACGCCCGACGGCGGTGACTTCAAGTGGGGTGTCAGCATCACCAAGTCCTACTTTCCTCACGACAACACGCCCTATTTCAAGGACTGCAAGCTGTCGATCATCGATTGGCTGGCGCAGTACTCCAAGGAAACCACCGAAACCTATCTGCGCGGATTCCTTGGGCGTATGCTCTTCTCCAACGAGAGCGTATTCAAGCCCGTAAACGTCCTCTCGGGCGGCGAAAAGGTACGTTGTATGTTCGCGCGCATGATGCTCTTCGGCTCCAACTTCCTGCTTCTGGATCAGCCCACCGACCACCTTGATCTGGAATCGATCAGCGCGGTCAACAACGGGCTTTCCGCGTTCAAGGGCAACCTGATCTTCTCCTCGCACGACTACGAGCTTGTCAACACGGTTGCAAACCGCATCATTGAGATCACGCCCGAGGGTGGGATCATCGACCGCACGGGCACGTATGAAGAATATCTGGAATGGAAAAAGGAACATCAAAGATAAAAGGAAACGGCAAGCAAAGCTTGCCGTTTCCTTTTATCCAAATCGAATCATCACCGCTATATGCGAATTTTGACGCTCCAGCTTCAAAACGACCGTATCTCCCAACCAATATTGCGAAAGGCATTCGCGCAGCGCGTCACCGCTTGAAACGGTGGTGTTATCAATAGCATAGATCACGTCGCCAACCTGTAAAATTCCGTACGAGCATCCCTCAGTATCAACGTCCAAGATCCGAACACCGTCTTGATCGATTTTATAATTCTTCGAACCTATCTTGAACGACGTATTTTTAGCAACATCTGACCCCACGATACCCAACGATGCGGTAACGTCGGACACGGTTGACTGTGATTGCTCGAATGCGCCGTTGATGAGTGCATACAGGGTCTGCATTGCCTCGTTGATCGGAATGGCGAAGCTAATGCCCTCATAATCGATCATTTTGCGCGAGATCACACCGATTACTTCGCCGTTTGCATTGCAAAGCGGACCGCCGGAATTGCCGGGGTTGAGCGGTGCATCGGTTTGAATCATTCTGACCTGTGCAGCGTATCCGTATCCGTCCAGCGAAAGCGTTCGACGAGCCGCGGATATGATTCCCTTCGTTACCGTCCAAGCTGCCTCGGCACCTGCAGGATTTCCGACCGCCACGGCAACGTCACCGACCCGAATGCCGTCGGAGTCGCCGATCCTTGGCGTTGAAAAGCCGCTGCCGCTGACCTTTAAAACAGCCAGATCGTCAATTTCCGAGCCACCGATATACTGTGCCTTCAGTTGCTCCCCTGTATAAAGCGTCACGATGATCTCGCGCCCCCCCGCCACCACGTGCTCGTTTGTGGCAATGTATCCGTCGGAGGAGATGAAAAATCCCGTTCCGTAGCTTGCCGTCCGCCCGTTTGTGGAATAGATCAAAACGGTTGCGGGAGACACCTCGGCTGCAATGGCGTTGACGTTTCCGTCGCTCCCATACCCGTGCCAAACGACCACGCTGACGAGAATGATCAGACAAGCCAAAAACATGGCGGTCATTGCGATCGCGTAGGAACGCAGCCCGCGCTTGCGGTGCTTGGCGGAATGATCGCGGTCAAAAGCCACCTGTTCGCCGTAATTCCAATGATACCGATACTGAGACGTTGCAGGCTTATAAGTATCCTCTTGTGAATGATCCTTCATAAGCGTTCTCCTTTCAACTCAGAAGATCGAACTTGTAACCGACTCCCCATACGGTTTTGAGAATCCATTTATCGGATACGCCCTCCAGCTTTTCACGCAGACGCTTGACGTGCACGTCAACGGTACGGGAGTCGCCGAGATAATCAAAGCCCCACACCTTATCCAAAAGCTGATCGCGCGTAAACACGCGGTTGTAATTGGACGCAAGGAAGTACAACAGCTCCAATTCCTTGGGCGGAATGTCCACTGACTTTCCGCGAAGCTTCAATTCATACTTCTGCAGGCTGATCTCAATGTTCTCGAACTTGATGACCTCATCGTCGTTCTGATGCGCGTGTGCCTGACAGCGGCGCAGAACCGCCTTGACGCGCGCGGAAAGCTCCTTGACGTCAAAGGGCTTTACGAGATAATCGTCAGCCCCCAGCTCCAGCCCCAGAACCTTGTCAAACACGTCGCCCTTGGCGGAGATCATGATGATGGGCTTCGAGGATATCTCGCGGATCTCGCGGCAAACCTGCCAGCCGTCCTTTTTGGGGATCATAATATCCAAAAGGACCAGGTCGGGCGAGAAGATTTTAAAGTAGCTCAATCCCTCAATTCCGTCGGACGCGACCTTAACGTCGTACCCTTCGTTTTCAAAGTAAATCTTCAAAAGCTCGCTGATATTGGAATCATCGTCAATTACAAGAATTTTTGTATCTGTCATACTATTATTATCCTCCGTACCGGTCTGATTCTTTATTTTTTCAAATTTATTATAAAACTTTTTTGGGGTGACTGCGTGATGAAAGTTTGAATTTTGGAAATAATTCGTTCATCGGGCGGTCATTTCCCGTTCTTTTATAATTATAACATAAAATTGAACAGATTGCAAATGGTTTTCGAACATTTTTTAGATTTTTTTTGATAATTTTGCGAAATATGAAGATTTGTTGTATAATATAACATTTGAATGTGAATCAGATTTTAATTATTTGTGATTTGCGGATTTTTTGCAACATGATTTTTTCTTTCGTTATTTTTCGTGTACCGGTTGAAAAAATCGAATGGATATGGTATAATAAGGGACGGAATGATTGAAACGCAAAGGAAACGGCAAGATCTGTGCCCTTCACTTTTGCTTTCGGAATAAAGGAGATTGTAAACTGTATGAAACTTGGTATCGTCGGACTTCCAAACGTTGGAAAAAGCACGCTTTTCAACGCATTGACAAACGCAGGCGCGGAATCCGCCAACTACCCTTTTTGCACGATTGAACCGAACGTGGGCGTTGTGACCGTGCCGGACAAGCGTTTGGATTTTCTGGCAGACATTCATCACCCCAACAAATACACCCCCGCTGTGATCGAATTCGTTGACATCGCAGGACTTGTTAAGGGTGCGTCCAAGGGCGAAGGTCTTGGCAACCAGTTCCTTGCCAACATTCGTGAGGTCGACGCGATCCTGCACGTCGTGCGCTGCTTTGAGGACGACAACATCATTCACGTGGACGGAAAGATCAATCCGATGCGCGACCTGGAAACCATTAATCTTGAATTGATTTTTGCCGACATGGACGTTCTGGAGCGTCGCATGGATCGCACGAGAAAGGCTATGAGAGCCGACAAAAAGTACGGCGCGGAGCTTGCCGTGTTTGAAAAGCTGATGGCGGCACTGGCAGACGGCAAATGCGCGCGCACGGTGGAATTGACCGAGGACGAGGAGGCTTGCCTGTACGACACGCCCTTACTCACCCGCAAGCCCGTCATTTACGTCGCAAACGTCAACGAGGACTACGCCGCAAGCGAGCCCGATACCGAGGCGTATCTGGCACTGAAGGCATATGCCGACAGTGAGCACTCCGAGATCATCCCGATCTGCTGTCAGATCGAGGCGGAGATCGCACAACTCGATGCCGAGGAAAAGGAAATGTTCCTCTCCGATCTCGGTATTGAGGAAAGCGGTCTTGACCGCCTCATCAAGGCAAGCTATTCCCTCTTGGGGCTGGTCAGCTTCTTAACCGCGGGTCCCGACGAATGCCGCGCATGGACGATCCGCCGCGGCACGAAAGCACCGAAGGCAGCGGGCAAGATCCACTCCGATATCGAGCGCGGCTTTATTCGTGCCGAGGTGCTGGCATTTGACGACCTTGTAAAGTACGGCTCAATGAACGCCGCAAAGGAAGCGGGGGTACTCCGAAGCGAGGGCAAGGAATACATCATGCAGGACGGCGACATCGTATTCTTCAGATTCAACGTATAAAAAATGTGGAGAACCAAAGGTTCTCCACATTTTTTATAGACAGGAATAGATTACGTTGCGCAGTCGCGGCTGATAGTAGGTCTCCTGCGGATTGAGCATATGATGTGCGTAGAATACGCCCAAATGAAGCTCGGGATCCACGTAAATGCTCGAACCGGCAGCACCGCCCCAGCCAAATTCACCAACAGGGCCGTTATAGCCGCTCTTGGCGCGATCCGCCACCGTTCGCACACCAAGACCGTAGCGGTAGCCGTACAGCTGATTCCAGCCGTAATTTCCGCTCTGTGCGGGCGTGAGCTGATTGGTGCGCAAGAGCTCTATCGTGCCGGGTGCCAGAATCCACTCACCCGTTGTACCCACACCGCCGTTGGAAAGCGCATTGGCGAATTTTGCGTAATCCTCTACCGAGGTCACAATACCCGCGCCACCGCTATCGTATTCCTCTCCAAAGACAAAGTACAGTGTTTGCTTTCCGACGTTTACAAGCACGCCGTCGGCACTTTGGATCTGTCCCGATTGGAGCTTGACCGCGTCACTCTCCCCGTCTTGCTCAAAGCGATACTGCTCTGCCACGCGCTCCGTGGAGGTGTGATGCTGCCGCCAGAACGTCATGGCAAATGCTGTAATTCCACTTCTCTCCCGGCTGAAAATGCAATGGCTCCTCCGCGATCGCCTTTGCGACTTCAAGCGTTTGCATCTTGCCGCCCGTGCGCGCCTCGGCTTTGGCTCTCCACGGTGCGTTCGTGTTGTAATCGAAGCCTGCGGTCATGGTAAAGAGATGGCGCATCGTGATCGGCTTTTCCGCCGTGACGATCTCGCCGTTTTCGCCCCTCACCGTCATATCCCGAAACGCGGGAATGTATTCGTAAAGCGGGTCATCCAAAAGGAAGAAGCCCTTTTCGTAAAGCTGTAACGCCGCCGTGACCGTCATGGGCTTGGAGCAGGAATAAATATTGAACAGTTTACCGCCCTGCATGGGGATCTTTTTTTCCACCGAGGAGTAGCCCGATTGATAAGAAAACACGCATTGGTTGTCCTTATAAACCACCACAGAGTTTCCGGGAATCCGCCATGCGGTCAAGCGATCCATAAAATGTTTGAGGTTTGTAAAATCCATATTGCCTCCCATCAAAAGCCAACAATGTCCGCCACGCACGCCAGATCCTTTATGTAATAGTCGACGCCGTCGGCATCAAACAGATCTTCTGCGTCCCACAAGCATCCCTTCATGCCTGCATTCTGCCCGGCTTGTGCATCGATCGGTCTGTCACCGATCATGATGCAGGTCGCAGGATCAAGCTGCAAATGCTTTTGCAAAAACAAAAGCGCGTCGGGTGCGGGCTTGAGCGGAAAGCCGTAGGATGCGTCCAGAACAAATTCAAAGCAATCCAAAATACCCAAATTGGCAAGCATGTCCTTCACAACGGAGCCCGTGTGCGTGTAAAGGTAATTTTTCTTGCCCGCTCGCATGGCGTCTCGCAAGAGCTTGACTGCCTCGGGATAGGCTTGAAAGTCCATGCGATGCTTTTCCTGCAAAGCATGAAAATCCGCCATGAAGTCCTCATAGCTGAGCACATGCTCGCACTGCAAAGCCAAATACGCGTCATATCCCGTTTTTTTGAGTGCTCGGTACAGCGTATCGTCGTCACACGGAATCAGAATACCGTTTTTAGCGGCAACCTGCTTCCAAAACCGAAAAAACAGTGCGTAGGAATCCGCAATCGTGCCGTCAAAGTCATAAATCAAGTGATTTATCGCCATGTCAATCGTCTTTCCTTTTGGGTTCTCTGTCACTTTCGGGATATTGCTGGCGGTTAAAGAAGGATGTAAACTTCACGTCCTTCAATCCGAAAAGATACGCCACACCGCTGACAAGGATCGCGGGAAGCGGGATCAGAAAGTACATAAACCAGTAGGTGTTCAACGCCGCGCCCCCCACTTCATTCACAAGGAGCCCCGCATACATGCCTTCAAAGATCCCCGCGCAGAACTGGCAGATCGCGCCGAAGGTCTTGACACCGCCGGTCAGGCGCGTCAGCGTGATACCGATCGCAAAGACAAAATTGAACGCGTTTGCGCAAAGAGAGATCAAAACTCCCTTGAACGGATTATATTTTTTCTTTCCGACAGCAACCGAAATTTTATCCTTGTATCCGATATCCCACGCCGTTATGTAGATGAGAAACAGATAAAAGAGGATCGAAAAAACGCTTGTTACGTTGCGCAACGAGGAACTGTCTGCCAAGCCCGCCGTAAGCACCAGAGAAAAACCGAAAATGGCTATGGCGATCTGATTCAACAGCATTTTGACCATGTCATAGGAGTGGTCTGCAAAAAATCGTTTCATAAATAACACCTCTGCTTACATTTACATCTATTATAGCGAATCTTCGACTAAAATGCAACTCTCCGCTTCAAAAATTTACAATTTATCAACTAAAATATCAAGATATGCAGTATAATAAAAGTAAGACGCACGGAGGTGACAATGGCACACATCATTTCAAAGGACGAGTTTTCCGCTCTGGTACAGGAATTTGCATCCTACAAGCGCTCCATTCAGGGACGCTCTCAAAAGACCGTGGAGGAATACCTTTTGGATCTGCGCACCTTTTTTCGCTATCTGGTGGCACGTGAAAAAGGAATCCCCTTTCAATCCAAGGAATTTACAGAGCTGGACGTCAGCAGGATCGGGCTGAACGAGTTGAGCAAAATACACACAGAGGACATATACGACTTTTTGGCTTACGTTGCCGACGAGCGTGACAATCAATGGAGCGCACGCGCACGCAAGCTTGCCGCACTGCGCGCGCTTTACAGATATCTCGTAAACAAACGGCACTATCTTGAGCACGATCCAACGGTCGATATCGACTCTCCCAAGCCGCACAAAACCTTGCCGAAAGTGCTTTCGCTGGAGGAAGCGACACGGCTGCTGGCAGCTGTAGAATCAGATAAAGAATCCAAAAACCGCATCCGCGATTATGCCATTCTGACCCTGTTTCTCAATTGCGGCATGCGTCTGTCCGAGCTCGTCGGAATTGATATCAGCGACATTGATTCCGAGATGACTTCCCTGCGTGTAATCGGTAAGGGCAGCAAGGAGCGCATGATCTATCTCAACGATGCCTGCCAATTCGCCCTGACCGAATATCTCTGTCAGCGATTGGGCAAGCAATACACAAAGCTCAACGACAAGGCTCTGTTTATCAGCCGCTTGGGTCAGCGCATCAGCGGAAAAACCGTGCAGGCAATGGTCTACAAATACCTCAAGCTTGCAGGACTGGAATCCAAGCATTATTCGGTACATAAGCTGCGCCACACCGCCGCCACCCTGATGTATCAGGAGGGTCACGTGGACGTGCGCGTCCTCAAGGACATCCTTGGGCACGAGCAGCTCAATACGACCCAGATCTACACGCACGTATCCAGCGCGGAAATGGAACAAGCCATGTCGCAAAACCCATTGGCAAAAAAAAGAATCAAGCACTGAAAAAAAGACCGAATCCCATACGGGATTCGGTCTTTTTTAAAGCAAGGTCAAAACAATCCAAACGATCAGAAACGCGACAGCAAGGAGCCCGATGAAAGCCAGCATTGGCAAAAGCATCATTTTCACCGCATCCATGTAGTCCGACAGAATCAGACGCCAGCGCGGCTTCCCCGCACGCTCGGGCGGCACGTTCAATTCTTCCTGCTTTTTGGGAGCACCAAAGGCAGACATATCCGCGATCGTTCGACCGTCGTCAACGTAACGCACCTTTTCCTTCTTCTTTTCCTTCTTCTTTTTCTTCTTGTTTTCACTCATTGCCGTCACCGTCCGCCAACAAATGGCAGGCTGCAAAATGCCCGGGCTCGTATTCCCTGTATTCGGGTACGCACTGACGGCATTTCTCGGTTGCATGCGGGCATCTGGTGTGGAAACGGCATCCGCTGGGCGGATTTGCCGGAGACGGAATGTCGCCCTTGAGCACGATTCGATCCATCTTTACGTCGGGGTTGGGGTTCGGGATCGCCGAGAACAACGCCTTGGTATAAGGATGGAGCGGATTTGCAAAGATATCCTTCTTATTTCCGTATTCGACCATGGAACCAAGATACATGACACCGATCTTATCCGAAATGAATTTCACCACCGACAAATCGTGCGAAATGAAGAGGTAGGTCAGATTCATGGATTTTTGCAGATCCTTGAGCAGATTGATGATCTGCGCCTGAATGGACACGTCAAGTGCCGACACAGGCTCGTCGCAAATCACGAGCTTCGGGTTTACCGAAAGGGCGCGCGCGATGCAGATTCTCTGTCTTTGCCCGCCCGAAAACTCATGCGGATATCTTTCGTAATAATAATCACGGAGACCGCATTTTTCCATCAAGTCCAGTACGTAATCCTTGACCTGATCCTTCGGCACGATGTTGTGCACGCGCACAGGCTCGGAAAGGATCTCTCCGACCGTGCTTCTGGGCGGCAAGGAGGAATACGGATCCTGGAAAATGATCTGCATATCGGTGCGGATCGGGCGCATTTGCGCAGACTTATAATTGGTAATATTCTGCCCGTCAAAAATCACCTGACCGCCCGTAGGCTCGTAGAGCTTGAGAATGGTTCTTCCCATCGTGGTCTTACCGCAGCCCGATTCGCCAACGATACCGAGCGTTTCGCCCGCCTTGAGCTTAAACGAAACGTTATCCACGGCGATGAGGCTGTGCGTAACCTTACCCATTAGGGTCTTTTTCAGAGGAAAGCTTTTGCAAAGATTGCGAACCTCCAGAAGAACCTCGGGGTCAAAATCGTTTTCGGCAACGATCTGCTTGTTTTCGTTACTCATTCGCTTCCCCTCCGTTTTCTTCTGTGGTTTCATTCTCGGCATACAGGTGGCACGCCACAAAGTGCGTGGGGCTGACCTGAATCATGCCGGGATAATCACCCGCGCATTTTTCGGTGCACTGCGAGCATCTTTCCTTGAAGTAGCAATGCTTCGGCATATTCACGGGGTTTGGCACGTTTCCGGGGATATTGAAGAGCGTATCCTCGTCCGTATCCATGGTCGGCTTGGATTTCTGCAGACCGATCGTATAGGGGTGCATAGGATTGTGGAAGATCTCCGAAACCGTTCCCTGCTCGATGATTCTGCCCGCATACATGACCACCACGTAATCGGCCATTTCTGCAATAATACCGAGGTCGTGCGTGATCAGCAGAACAGAACCGTTGATCTTATTCTTCAGATCGCGCAAAAGATCCAGGATCTGCGCCTGAATGGTGACGTCCAACGCCGTGGTAGGCTCGTCTGCGATGATCAGGCGAGGATTGCATGCCAGCGCCATGGAGATCATAACGCGCTGACGCATACCGCCCGAAAGCTCGTGCGGATAAGAATTATACACACGCTCGGGAGCAGCGATACCGACAAGCTCCAGCATTTCCAAGGACTTTTTCTTTGCCATCTCGCGCGTTGCGCCGGGCACGTGAACGAAGGTCACCTCGTCCAGCTGATTACCGATGGTAAACACGGGGTTGAGCGAAGTCATGGGCTCCTGGAAGATCATGGAGATCTGCTTTCCGCGAATGCGGTGGATCTCGTTGATCGGCATATTGGCAATATCCAGAACGGTATCCTCGATCTGATATACGGGATTACCGTCAGCGTCCGTCACGGGCGCGCCGTCCTCGTTCAACTGCGGCAACGGATTTCCCTTTGCGTCGCGGACATATTCCTGTGCCTTGAAGCGGATCTGACCCGAATAGATCTGACCCTGCGGGCCCTGCAAAAGGCGCATCACAGACATACTGGTCACGCTCTTTCCGCAGCCCGATTCACCAACGACGCCAACCGTGGAATTGATCGGCACGTTGAAGGAAACGCCGTTGACCGCCTTTACGACACCTTGGTCGGTAAAGAAATAGGTGTGCAGATCCTCGATTTCGAGAATGTTATTCTCGTCCTTCATCTGCGTGGTATACTCGGAGGGATCCGCCTTGCGGTACTTTTTCCTTTCGAGCGCCATCATGACCTTTGCGTTCGCCTTGGCGATCGCACGGATCTCCCTGCCCGAAAGATACTGCGAATTCGTTTTCTTTTTCGTACTCATGATTACCTCCTCATCTTGGGGTCGAGTGCATCACGCAGACCGTCGCCCACAAAGTTAAATCCAAGTACGGCAAGAATAATGCAAATACCGGGAGGACCCCATACGTTGAAATAGTTCTCCAGAATATCGGTATCGATCGAAATGATCTGGATCATACTACCCCACGCCGCGTGCTCCTCGGGCGCACCCAGACCCAAGTACGAAAGCGATGCCTCGTAAAGGATCATGCTACCAAGGCTGAGCGTCATGCTGACGATCAACTGCGGCATAACGTTGGGAACCAGATGCTTGAAAATCTTGCGGCGGGTAGAATATCCCATTGCCTCTGCGGCAACCATATATTCCTGCTCACGCAGAGAAAGGATCTGTCCGCGCACAAGACGCGCCGTGCCCGACCAGGAGATGAGTGCAAGGAACGCCATCAACCAATAGATCTTAAACTCCAGATCAAAGGCGTTCGCGCCCCACCATTGCAATTCACCCCATGATTCTATCAGCATACCGATAATCAGCAGGATCGGGAATCCGGGCAAGCACATCAAAATATCACAAATTCTCATGATGATATTATCCACCACGCCGCCGGCATAGCCCGCGATCGCGCCGAAGATAATACCCAGGAAGGTAATCACGAACACAGCAAGGAAGCTGACCGTCAGAGAAATGCGTCCGCCGCTCATCAGGCGCGCCAGAACGTCACGTCCCATCTTATCGGTTCCCAGAGGGTGCTCTGCGCTGGGCTTTGCCAGCGTGTTATCCTTCATGTAGGTTTCATCAACCTGATAGTAGGTATAGGTCTTTCCCGTTTCTTCGTCAACGTAGGTGATAGGGGTTGCGGAATACTCGATCTTACCCGTTTCGTCGATCTGACCGGGCTCCCACTTGGTATAAACCAGAGGACCTATCCAGCAGAACAGGAACAGTCCTACGATCATCACCAAGCCGATGATACTGAGCTTGGAGCGGAAGAAGCGACGCACCACCATCTGCGTGGGAGACATCAGCTTGACTGCTCTGTCGTGAGGGACGTTCTCATCGCCCTCCTCTTCTTCCTCCTCGACCTCCCCTACATTGCGCATATCCACGCACAAAAGCGTGTAAATTGCCAGGAAAAGGCACAGTGCAACAAAGAGAATCAGCACGACGGCGATCATGATCGCCACACCTGTGTTCTTCAGCGTGCCGTTCGAACGCAGGATCAAGGTCATCAGCGCGGTCAAGGCCACCACACCGCCTGCAACGGCGAAAATTTTGATCAAATGGCGGCACCACGTCTGCCAATCCATTTTTTTGTTTTGTTCCAACATATCTCTGTCCCCCTTATTTGAGCTTGACTCTGGGGTCGACCACAGCATACATCAGGTCTGCCAAAAGCACTCCGATGACACTGAGCAATGCCAGAAACATATTGTAACCCATGATGAACGGAATGTCACCGCGCATCATCGCATCGTACGCAACGTTACCGATACCGGGCAGGTCAAAGACCTGCTCGGTAATCATCGCACCCGAGAACAAGGACGGCAGAAGTCCTGCCAAGCTTGTAACAAGCGGGATCATGGTGTTGCGGAATGCGTGCTTATAGATAACGACTCTTTCCTTAAGGCCCTTGGCTCTTGCGGTTCTGATATAGTCGGAGTTGAGAACCTCGAGCATGTTGGTACGCGTCATTCTCATACGTGCACCGATACTCAGGATCACCACCGTCAAAATCGGAATAAACAAGTGCTTGAGATAGTCAATCATCATCTCGCCAAAGGTCGGATTTACGAGATTTGCATCGATCAATCCCGACGGCGGGAACCAACCCAATTGGTTCGCAAACAGATTTTTGAGCACCTGCCCGAAGAAGAACGAGGGCAAGGAGATACCGATCATAACGAGGATCGTTACGATGTAATCGCGCACCGAGTACTGATGTCTTGCCGCCGTAATACCCAGCGGAATCGCGATCAGAAATTCAAACACGGTTGCGATCAAAGCAATCCAGAAGGATACGCCCATGTTATTGACGATCTTATCAACGACGGGCTGATTGTCGATAAAGCTGTTACCGAAATCCAACGTGCAGATGGATTTCAGCCAACCGAAATAGCCGCGGACGTTGATCTGCGTCTTTTGCCAGAACGTAGCGTCTTCGGGATACGGCTCGATACCGTAGCTCTTGTACATGGCGGTTTTGGTTGCCTCATCGACCGTCGCGCCACCCTGGTTGATCGCATTGATCTTATCCTCGATAAAGTCCGTAGGCATCGATCGTACCAACACGTAGATGATCAGTGACACGCCCAGAAGAATCAGAACGCACCATGCCAGTCTTTTTAAAATATACTTTAACATAATTTACTCCGAGAGACCTTCCTCTCACTTTGCAAATTCAATTTCCCAAATGCGGTCCAGAGGAGAGGTGTAGGGATTGAGCGTGCTCGGCAAGGAGGATGCCTTGATTACATTGGAATCGTAAGCATAGAGGACGTCACGCTGATATACGGGAAGCTCGATTGCAAGATCCAGAATATAGCCCATTGCCTCTTTGTAAAGCTCGGAACGCGTCTCTCTGTCCTCGGTCTCACGTGCTCTTTCGATCACGTCGCTGAGTTCATTGATGATGCTGTTTTCCATAGGATAATTGCTGTTGTTGACGATCTTGTCGTAGCCCCAAGCCAGAGTGCTCGTTGCGGTAGAGTTCTTGTGGTAGACCTGATACATATCGGGGTCTACCGTGCTGCCCCATGCTGCAGCCCAGACCTCAAGAGAGCCGGTGCTGAGCTTGGTCAGTGCCTGAATATCCGGAACGACCGTGATATCCCAGCCGCATTCGTTGAGCAGCTGTGCTGCCTTCTGGAACACCTGATATACGGGATGCTCGGTCATGTTTGCACCTGCAATGGTGAACTTGATCTTCAGCTTCGAATCCCCTGCAGCAACGCCTGCCTTCTGCATGTAGGACTTGATCGCTGCTATAGCCTCGTCATCCGAGAAATTCGGAGCGGGATAAGTGTAACCGTTATCACGGTCAAGCTCGCCGTCCTCGGTCTTCGGATATGCCCAGCTTACCGTGGACATGGGCCAGTAGATGTTCTCTGCCGTACCCGTGCTGTAGTAGTTCAGTGCACGGCTTGTATCCATGGCACTCATGATCGCCTTACGCAGATAGATATTATCGACCTTGCCTGCGTTAATACCGATGTAACCGTAACCGAGCTGGTCGGTGGAGAGCTTCTTGATGCCCTTGTTCGAAAGGCTGTTGATCTTGTTGATATTGTTCTGGGTGAACTGAGGCGTTACGAAGTGAACCGAGCCGCTCTCCAGCGCGCTGAGTGCGTTCGCGGAGCTGACGACCTGGTAGCGAAGCTTTTCTATCTTTGCCTTACCCATCA
This sequence comes from Eubacteriales bacterium, assembly GCA_045597145.1. Classification (GTDB taxonomy): domain Bacteria; phylum Bacillota; class Clostridia; order Oscillospirales; family CAG-272; genus UMGS1865. The sequence continues at coordinate 17,272 of JAZODU010000052.1, read as the reverse complement.
TGAAGTGGGGATTTGCCTTGAAGTAAACGACGTTGTTTCTGTAGAAATCGGTACCGCTGGGATTGGAGCGGTTGGAAGCGTCGGTTGCCATGTAAGGTCCTGCGCCCATGGGAACCTTGTTATTCGCCTGCACGGTGTTCTTCATGAAGTCAAAGGAACCGTATACAACGCCGAACTGGTTTTCCTCGATGTTCACAGGCTGTCCCTTGCCGTAGTAATGCTGGGGCGCGACGGAGAATGCAAAGTTCCAGATTGCCTTGGGGTCAACGCCGTTGATGGTGATCTGAAGGACATCGTACGTGCCCTCAACTGCAACCGTACCGTCAGCGTTATGCTCCTGTGCAATGGCGTAAACCGTGCCGTCGACCTCGATCTCGGTAAGATCCGTGTTGTGACCGAGCGATTTGATGCCCTCGATGTTGGGGATCAAAAGACCGCCGTTCTCATCACGGTTCATAGCAAGGAGAACCGCCTTTGCGTTGGAGGTGTACTCGTTGATGATCGTAGAAGAAGATCTGGAGTAGTACAGGATCGAAGTAAGATCAGACTCGATCATGTTCTTGAACACGAAATCGATAGCCGCCTGCTTAGTGGTAACGTTCGATTCACCGTATCCAAGGTGATGACCAACGATCACGGACTTGTCTTCCTTACCGTTAACTTCAAGATAGTCAAAGGTAATAAAGCCCTCCAGTGCCATAAACGCTGTGATAGGATTACTAAAATCCAATCCCTTATAATCGGTGTAGGTCTTGTTGTCTGCATAGTTGCTGACGGCACTCTCAAAGTCGACTGCCAGCTCCTGCTTGAACAGCTCAAGCACGTAGTTGTAGTCAGCCAGCAGATTGGCACTGGTAACCGTATTGGGCTTTGCGGAAACCGCCTGCTTATAGCCGTTGGTTACGTTGTGTGCGGTAATCATCTCAACCATCGTATCGTAATCGGGAGTCAGGTTGGGATTATTTTTCACGGGAAGATATACGTTAACGAGCTCCGTAATACGGTCGTTTACCAGGTTTGCCGCCGATTCCTCAAGTGCTTCGTCGGTGGAATCTCCTGCACCCTGAGTCTGGGTTCTGTAGTCCTTAAGCCCTACGATATCGGTGGAATACATGGTGGAAGAGCCCGTGTAAACAGGATCAAGATAAACGTACATATTGAACAGAACGTCGTTCATCGTCAGGGGCTTGCCGTCGGAGAACTTGATGCCGTTCTTGAGAACGAAGGTGTAAACAGTCGTATCGTTCTCGCCCTCGGTAATCGAATAAGCCTTTACAACAACTGCCTCGTTGTCGCCAACGGCAACGATGACCTCGCCGTTGGAATCAACGCCCGTGGTCAGCATGGAGATCTGCGTCATTGCTACGATCGTACCGTCGTTAGCGGTGGTCGAATAGAAGGGGTTAAACAAGCCGTCCAGCTCCTCGGTCATAATGACCAGAGCCTCGGGCTTCTTGTTGCCGGCACCTGCTCCGGCCGTGCCACCATTGTTACACCCTGCCAAAGCACCGACACACATCACGACGCACAAAAGAGCCGCCATGATTCTTCTTAACATTTTGAACTTCATATTTATATATCCTCCTTAATTGATTCCTGTTACCGTAAAGACACCGTCAGCGTCCACCTCGATCAACACTCCGAGATTCTCGTCTGCCGTATGAGTAATGCTCGAAATGTCCATTCCTGCCGTATCACCAAGCCCAAAGAGCTTGCCGAACGTGCACTTGTTGCTGTTGAGATTCAGGGGATTGTAAACACCCGTGAAATTCAACGTACCGCCGACTGTCACATCCTCCAATGTCGCACCGTTGTTTTTGCCTGCCAAAAGTCCGAAATAGGTAAATCCGTCACATTTTACGGACGTGTTGATCGTAAATGCAATATTTTCAAATTGAATGTTTTTGATAACGGAATCTGCGCCCAACGCGCCAAACAGTCCCCACTGCGTTTTGCTCGTCAGATTGCTTTGCGAGGATACGATGTTGGAGAATTTATAAGATTCCCCGTTCTCGCCCTCGATCGTTCCGATAAACTCATCGCAGGAGATCGTTCTGTCGGTCGTTTGCCATTTTTTGTTCTTGAAATCGAGATCGGCACAAATAATATAGTGACCGTCTGTCTGGAAATTCTTCAGGAACTGATCTGCGGTATAGATCTTATACCACATTCCCTCTTTCCACGTGCTGTAAACACGGATCACAGAGGTGTTCGCCGTTCCCGTTTCATAATCAACGTACTGAGAAGCAGAGATCGTTGCCCCCTCCTCAAAAGGAGTGGTCAGCGAAGGATCCGCATACGCCTGATCAAAGGTCATGCCGCTGCGCGTTACAAACTGGTTGTAATCCATCTTGCCGGAGCTCTTGCTCCACTCGGGCAATTGGAGATTGACCAGACGCTTGGTGGAGATCAGCTCGATATTGCCCGCATCATCCACAGCATAGAACTCATACGTCATGTACGGGATCCAAGCGGCATAGAGCGTCATAACGGGCTCTTCGGGGTTATATTTCTTGTTGGGATCGACCTTGACCTTATCGTTTTCAAAATCCCACTTCCCCGAATAGGTATAGATCGGATTTCCGTTTTCATCCGTGCCGATCTCCTCACGCTCACGGTACCAGCCCGCAAGGAAATAATCGGTCTTGGAGGGACGGAGCAAGCCGTCGATTCCGCGCTTGCTCTCGTCCGCGGGATCGGGGATCTTGAAATCCCCGTTCTCCGCATTGTAAACCTCAATGATGGAAACGCCGTCTCTTCCCTTCAGCCAACCGCCGTTGGGATCAAAGCGAACGCTGACCGTGTATTTTGCACCGTCCTGGCCCGCTCCGGCGTCCTCCATCGCCTTTTCGATCTCGGATACCGAGCAGGACGCCACGCACAGCACGGTGACCAGCAGCAGCACTGCCGAAATCAGCATAACAATTTTTTTCTTCATGATTCTTCCTCCGAAGTCTTACTCTTTGGAGCGTTTGGCTTTCTCGATAAATACCAAAGCAACCACGGCAGTGGCGGCAACCGCGAGTACCACGATGATCAGTGCTACGGGAACATTCTTTTCCTTTGCGGGATCCGCAGTATTCTCCGACGCACCGGGGCGGTTGGGCTTTTCGGGTTGTTCGTTTTCACCGCTGCCGCTTCCCTCGCCTGCCAGGAACTTCAGATTTGCGATACGCTTTTCGGCATTTTCAAGCTTTTCAAAATTGGTAACCAGTGCAAGCTGCTCCATACCGGCAACCTTGTTGTAAGCCTCACGCGCCAAAATGACCAGAGCCTCATCACTCAAAGCAACCTTGTCGGGCAGACGGTTGATCGCCGCGATCGCGTGCAGGGTCGTGTCATCTGCAGCAGACGCACCGTCCAGCACCAGATTGAAGTACTGACCGTAAATAAACGAATCGTAATTCTGACCGTTCACGGGACGCAGCATCATGATGGGCGCATCGATGTGACCGATGTAGTCGATAAAGTTTGCACCGTAGAAAATATTCGTAGGAAGATCGGATACGTTCCACATGAAGTACGGAATGATTCCCAAGCCTTCATACGTAACCGGCCCGCTGACCGTATCGAACGAATAATCGCCGGTAGCGGGGAGATTCTGACCCGACATATAGTATGCGGGATCGTACTCCTCCTCAAGGATCGGCGCATTGTAGCTGCCGAAGCTTACGATTGCAAGCTTGCTGCAGCCGTAGAACGCCTTGTGTCCGATCGATGCTACCGTGTACGGGAACACGACCTTTTCAAGGTCGTAGCCCGTGAACGCCATCGCACCGATTCTGACCGTATTATCTGCCACGTTGACCGTTGCAGCGTCGCCCGCAAAGGAGATCAGCTCCAGTCCGTTCGGCACAACGCGGTAAAGAATTCCGTCGATCACGCGAATGCTATCACTCAGATCAAACGTGTAGATCTTCTTAGTGTAATCCTTGCCGTTGATCGTTTCGGTCACATTCGCAGAGAACGCATCGAGCAGACAGTATGCGAACGGATTGTCACCGATATTTGCAAGTGCATCTCCGAGAGTGACGTTGAACGGAGTCATTGCTTCCTTCATAAACGCCATCTCGCCGATGTACTCGGCAGCACTCAGATTCGCCTCGGTCAAAGCGGTGATCGCAAACGCATAGTCACCGACGCTCTGCACGTTCTTCATGTTCACGACATTGTTCAGTACGGAGCAATATGCAAACGCGCCCTCGTCAAGCACGATCGCTTCGCTACCGAGGATCACCTTCGTCAACGCTTCGTTGTAAACGAACGCATACGAGCCAATGTAAGAAGCGGACGACAGATCGATCTCAAGCAATCCTGCTTCAGCAAATGCGTTGGTTTCGATTCGTTCAACGCTTGAAAGATTGATGGTCGTCAGTGCTTCGCAGGTGTTGAACGCACGTGCGGGAATGACGGTCAAGCCGTCGCCGAGAACGACGCTCTGCAGGCTCTTACAGTATGCAAAGGCATCGTCGCCAAGAGATACCAACGAGGACAGATCCACGGATTTCAGAGCGGGCGCAAAGAATCTGTAGATATAGTAGCCTTCTTCGTCAAACGCAGGCGTGGTGTAGCCGCTATCCGCAAAGTCGTACAGAATATCACCCGAGAACGCGGAGTTACCGATCGAAATGACCTTGGACAGATCGATCTGCTCCAGCGAGCAAGCGTTGTAGAACGCCGCGTTGCCGATCACGGCACGTTCGCCCAACGCCACACGCTTCAACTCGGCCGCACCGTAGAATGCGCCGTCACCAATGGTAACGTCGTTACCGATGGTCAGAGAGTGGAGCTCGGAGGTATAGATGTAATAGTAGATCTTGGTGCCGTCCTCAAGCTCATAGTAAGGAGGCTCCATCGTGCTGCTGCCTGCAAAGAAGTTGGTTTCGCGATCCAAGCGGAACGCGTTTTTGCCGATCGTTACGTTGTTTCCGATCTGAACGCTTGTCAGGAGCTTGCATTCTCTGAACGCGCCCTCACCGATCGTCATGCCATTCGGGATCACAACGGTCTTGATGTCACTCATCGCAAAGGCATATTTGCCGATGTAAGAAAGCGAATCAAGCGACGGAAGCTCGGACAGTGCCGTTCCGTAGAACGCATAATCACCGATCTGCGTCAGATTGCCGAGATTGACAGACTGTAGTCTCGTACAAGCCGCAAACGCATAATTTTCAAGAACGGTAACGCTCGGGATCGTGACCGAGGTGATTTTGCCGTTGCCGGAAAATGCGCCGTGTGCAATCGTAGTAATGTTGGAATCGTTGATTACAAGACTACCATCAACGTAAGGTGCAACAAAGAGAAGCTTCGTGCCGCTTGCATCAAGCAGGTAGGACTTGGAATCCTGTGCGTAATACGTGGAGTTCCCTTCCGCAACGGTAAATGCGTTGATCCTCGTGTCGCGGAACGCATACTCGCCAATGACGGCAACGTCGGGGCCGAGAACGATGCTCGAAAGTGCACGACAGCCATCAAATGCGCCCGTGGGAATTACCGCTGCGTTGATGGAGATAGATGACAGCTTTGCGCAATTTGCGAATACATACTGACCCAGCTTCAGCTTCACCGCACTACTGTCAACAGACATCAGTGCCGTGTTGCCGTAGAACGCGTAAGCGCCGATGGACTGCGTTGCATCGGAAAGGATCAGCTTGGTAATGCTTTCGTTGTAAGCAAACGCCTCATCAGCGATTGCAACCGCACGGTCAAAGGTGATCTCCCCGCGCAGATCGGTACCCGCAAATGCGGCACGGTTAATGAACTTCGCGTGGATCAAGCCCTCTACCTCTTGACCGCTTTCATCACGCGTGACGATGGTGGTCAGCGAGGAGCATCCGTAGAACGCACCGTAGTCGATACGCTCAAGCGTCGACGGCAGAACGACTCGCGTCAACGCGGTCAGATTCGCAAACGCATACGGACCGATGGTCTTGATGCCCTCGGGAATGATCACTTCCTTGATATCCTTGTTACCGATATACCAGATCTTGGTATAATCGGGCTCTTCTTCGGAAATCTCATCATCGGGGCCCTTATCGATATAATCAAAGTTCGAGAACGCAAACTGACCGATCTCGGTGATTGCCAGCTCTGGCTCGTATACGACCGTACCGTCCTCAAGCCGCTTTTCCACGTACGGGAACGTAACGACACCGTTGTTGTTCGCGCCCGCACCGAAGTAATGCGTCAAGGAGGAGCCTGTCGTGATAAAGGGATCCTTGATCTCAATACTGATGGTCTTGCTGTAATACGTCTGCTTGCCGTCCATATAGACGCGCACGGAAACAGAAGCATATCCTTCGCTGACGGCGATGATCTTGCCGTTCTGATCCACTGTGACCTTGCTTTCATCACTGGATTCAAACACAACATTGGTCGTGCTCGGGAAATACGGATCAAAGACGTAGCGCAGCGTCACAGCCTCCGACGGGAACATCGAAAGCGAATAGTAATCACCGTTGAACTTGATCTCGTCACCCGTCATACCGATCTCACGCTCGTCGCTCGACAGATAATAGAACGCCTTATCGGTACGATATCCCGTCAAACGGAAATCATCAACGACGGGCTTGGAAATGGTTCGATATCCTTCATCACCGGGAGCCAGAACGGTCACGGAAATAGACTTCGGAACGCCCGTAACGGGATCCATGAAGCGCACAAGGCACGTACCGGACTGTACTGCCAGGATCTTGTTGTTGACAACGCGCACGATCTCTTTGCCGCCCGGTCTGGTCACGCTCATGTCCAGAAGAACACCCCATTCGGTAGAGGGGTTGGTTGCCAGGTCAACGGTGTAGACCTCGTTGGGGCTGAGCACGATTTTCTCTTCGCGGAACCATACGTCCTCAAACTCATCGGGCAGAGCGATCTCGTACGTTGCCTGGTTCAGCGCATAGTCGTAGCAAGCAACCGTAATCGTCTTTTCGTGTCCGGGAATGATCGCGTTCTTCTTGATCTGGTTGATGTAATCGGTCAACTCGTACACCACGTAGGTGGTATCGTTGAAGTTGGAATAGATCGGTACCATGTAGGAATCGAATGCGTGAAGCATATACTCGGTTCCGTCGTCGGACAAGCCGACGTATCCGACCTGCATACCCATTGCGTAGTGGTTATCGTATACCGCGATCTTTGCGAAATATCTGGTTTCCTTTGCGGTCTTATCGTATTCCGTATAGAACTCGCAATCGGTCACGGCAGGAGCCGAGAAGTCTGCAACCAGCGGGAACACAAAGGTATTGTTGAGGTTGTTGGCTTCCCCACCGTCGCCGTAATCGAGATACGCCTTCATCGTAACGGTGTACGCAGTGTTGTTCTTGAGATTATGCTCGATCGCAGAGAATTCCACGTCCACGTTTGCAGGATAGATGGGACCGCCGTCGCCGTATGCCTTACGGATATCGTGGTCGGTGGTTTCAAAGATCACCTCACCCGTTGCATCCTCAACGATGGTGATCGTGATGTAATCTGCGTTACGGAGCATGCCCGCCCAAACGAAGCGCAGAGAGTTGATCGCGTCGGTCTGGTTGGAAAGCGAGATGTACTTTCTGTCAGCCGCGATCTTGTTGGTGGAAGAGGGATCCTGCTGGAAATAGAAGGAGCCGAGGTAGCTGACGTAGTCGCTCGAAAGTCCGCCGATCGGACGGGTCGCGTATGCGTCGGGCAACGTCTTGTCAAGCAGGTCGATCGAATCGTCCAGCTCATCCTTGTTGGTTGCAAAGTAGTCAAGGTCGAGAATGGGAGCCTTGGTCCAGTCACCGTAGAACGCCAGATAAGGAACGTTCAGACTGACCTTCGTGCCATTTGCCGCGGTCAGCACAATGAAGCCTTCCACGTACATACCGTTTGCAAAGGACTTGTCAAGATATTTCTTGTCGGCGTCACTGAGGGTAATGGTCACCGTCAGTGTTGCGGTATCGCCCGCCTTTACGGTCAGGCGCTTACCATCCATCGTTCCGCCTTCCAGCGCGGTAACGTTCGTCGTAGCACCCGAAAGGATATATCCCTGCTCGGTAACGGTCGTTTTACCCTCGGTAGTCAGCGTATCACTGACACCCTCGGTCATCACGTAAGTGCCAAGATCATAGGAAAGATCAACAGAGCCGAAATTGACGACCGAGAAGGTCATCGTATACACACCGCTCTTGCTCGGGTCGTCGCCAAGCTCGATCTTGGTTTTATCCATTGCATTCATCAGCTTATCGTAAGTTTGGATATAAGCGGTGGTTGCGGCGGAGCTGTTCAGATTTGCAAGCCCTGCGCCCTGCTTACGGACCGAATACGGCAAGCCGTTGGTGTTGAAGATAATATCGGCAGTGGACATCATCAGCTGGTTCACGCGCGCCGCGAGAGCCACCTTGTCCTCCGCCAGAGTGGGATCGCTCTCGATCAGATACTGACGCAGCAGTGCGACAACACCCGCCATGTTGGGAGATGCCATCGAGGTACCCGACTGACGCTCGTAGCCCTGACCGGGTACGGCAGACAGGATATTACCGCCGTGTGCGGTGATCTCGGGCTTGATGCCAAGGTCGGGTGTCGGTCCCCAAGAGGAGAAGTCCGACATAAAGGGGCCCGAAGTCTGCGAACGGCTGATCTTGATCTTGCCGCTTGCAACCTCTGCCAGCATCTCACCGTCATCCTGACGGACCGAGCAAACCGGCAACGTGGAGTTACCGACGTTCATTTTGATCTCACCGGCGACGTTGTTGTAAATGATCAATCCGGCAGCACCCATCTGCTGTGCCACGGTCGCCTTCTCCTCGAAGGTCGTGGTACCGCGGCGCACGAGTGCGATCTTGCCCTTGATATTGATTCCGGTATAGTCCGCCTTACGACCTGCACCGGGAATGGTTACGTATTCGATCTCGACGCTGTCCCGACCTTCACCGAGAAGCTCGTCAACGAAATGCTTCTCCTCTGCAAAGCGGTCGGTAGACTCGGTAAAGTAAACGATCGTGCCCTTGTAAAGCAGATAAGGCGTTTTGACACCGTTGATGGAAGCCACGGAGAGTGCGCCTGCATAGGTAGAGGGAGAGCCGACGGTCGCGCTGTCGGGGTTCGATGTAAGACCGAGGTTACCGTTCTTCTCGGAGCCGTAGGTGGAGTTGAAGCTGTTGGAAGCTGCAACGACCAGGCTGATGCCGGAATCTCTGATCTTATCGTAAACGCCGGAGATTGCTTCCTTATCGGTTTCGCGACTGAAGCCGCACGCAGTACCGATGGACATATTGATAACGTCAACGTCAAGAACGACGCAATCCTCAAGCGCGTTGAGAATCCAGGACGTACGCGCACTGGTCTCAACATCTGAGAAGATCTTCATTTCAACGAGTTGTGCGTTGGGAGCAACACCCGTGATGGTATCGTCCTTACCCGCGATCACGCCCGACACGTGCGTACCGTGGTCGCTCTGAATCGGATAGACCTCGGAATCGCCGTCCGCATAGTCAAACGCAAACGGAACCTTTTGGCTGACGTATACGTCGGATGCAGTCAAGCCGCTTTGCAGCTCGGACGCAACCGTGTCACCCACCAATGCGGCAACCTCGTCAAAGGTCAAGCCCCACTTTGCGGGATCTGCCGTAAAGTTATTTACGGAAAATGCGCTGTGATAATAGTCAAGACCCGTATCCAGCACGGCAATGACCAGACCCGTGCCGTCGTAGCCGAAGTCGGAGCTATCGAAAATACCGGTATCCTCGTAGAAGTTGACCTCGTTCTCAACCAGCTGCGTTTCGCACTTCTGGTATACGTCGCCGACGATCGCTTCTGCGCGATCTCCAAGGGTATCGCACACCTTGTCAAAGTCCTTCGCCGTGATATTGATTTCAAATCCACTCAGGATCACGGAATAATCAGATCCCGTGAAATAGGAGATCCCGAGCTCGTCAAAATCCGTCAAAATCTCTTCCTTTTTATTATCGATACCGGCTTTGAACTCCTTTGCCTCCTCGGAATACACGTATTCCGTGAAGGAAAGCTCGGTTTTGTCGGCATCGTAGATGTCCATCAGGGACACCTCGTCGGTGCGAATGATGACGGAAATAATATCATCATCCTTTACCGTATCGGGAAGCTTTTTAACCGCCGAGGAATCAAAATACTTATCCCTGCCCGTATTAATAGCCTCTGTGAAAAGCCTGATCGCGGAGCCCTCTCCAAACGGACTGACAGATTTTCCCACGGTTGCGCAGGATGTCAGAAGCATGGAAAGCAGCATTACGAGCAAAACTGAAAGAGTCGTCAGCTTGAGCCAAATTCGTTTGTTCGCCATTGTTTGTTTGCCTTTCTCGTGTTTTATTTGTTCCATATAAGCAAATGAAGATAGAAATGTCAGCATACAGCAAACATTGTACCATAAACCGAAAGAAATTTCAAGTATTTTTTGTAAATATATATTTTTTTGTAAAAATATTTTTGGACTATTGCAATTATCGGCAGTTTATGGTATACTGTATGATGATGTTTTATGTCAATGACACAAATGCGTGCTTTATGAGGAAAAATCTACATACAAGGAGAAGAAAAAATGAAAAAAAGCATCAAAAAACTTGCCCTTCTGCTGGCAATTTTGATGATCTTTACGGCGTTTTCAACGGCTTTGATCGGTTGTAACGGCGCAGATGATCAAACAAGCACAAAAAAGCCCGCAGGCACAACGGGATCCCAAGGCACCACCTCGGGTACCGGAAGCGGTCAGACACCTCCTCCCGCAGGCACCTCCACCTACACCGTCTCCATCAAGTCCGCAGGTGGACTGAAACTCGCGGGAATCTCGGTAAACGTGTTCTCCAAGCAGACCAACCTCCCCGTTATCCAATTCCCCGGAACGACGGACGAGAGCGGTCTTGTAACCTTTAATCTTCCCAACACGACCGAGTATTACGTGATGCTCAACGCTGTTCCCGAAGGATACGCACACGAGCAGAGATACGATTTCACAAACAAGGTCTGCAACATCACCCTGACCTCGTCGGTCATTCCTCCCGTCGGCGATCGGTATTTCGTTCCGGAGCTTGACGTTACGACCTCGTACTACGAGCTGGGCGACGTTGTCAACGACTTCAAATTCACCGACGTTGACGGAGAGACGCATATTCTCTCCGAGATCCTTGCGGAAAAGGACGCCGTCGTTCTGAACTTCTGGTTCTACAACTGCGACTACTGTGTCAAGGAATTCCCTCTGATCGAGGATGCTTACCTTGAATATTACGACGATATCGAGGTTCTGGCTCTCAACCCGATCGACGACTCGCTGAAGATCAGCAGCTTCGAATCGGACTTCGACATGGATCTCACCTTCCCGCTGATTGGCGTCGATTCCGCTTGGTCCTATGCGTTTGATACCAGCGGAAACTTCCCCTTCACGGTTATCATCGACCGCTATGGCGTGATCTGCATGATCGAGCGCGGCGCGATCCTGACCGACGACGCGTTCCCGAAGATCTTTGCGCACTTTGCAGCGGCAGACTACGAGCAGAAGCTCATTCTCTCCGCGGCTGACCTCACGCCTCAGGAAAAGCCCACCGAGGAAATGCCCTCCAACGATGCGCTCAATGCGGCTCTCGGCACCTCCGGACTGGAATTCTACCCCGAGGATCCCTCCACGCAGCTTGGCGAATTCTCCTGGCCCTTCATCGTCACCGAGCGCGAGGGTGTGACCTGCCTCAAGCCCTCCAACAGTGGCAAAAACTACACCTACGCATTCCTGCACGTTGATATCACCCTTGAAAAGGACCAGGCGATCCTCTTTGAATATCTCTCCTCCACGGAATATAATGCAGACATTCTTTCCGTCCGTATCAACGGTGAGGATATCTATCAGATCTCAGGCAACCTCGGCACCGGATGGGCGGATTGCTGCCCCTACGTTGCAACCGAGGACGGCACCTACACGTTGACCTTCTGGTTCCTTAAGGATACCTCCACACACGTTGGCGAGGACGCAGTGTTTATCAAGAACCTGCGCGTCGTTGACAAGAGCGAGGTCACCGTTCCTTCCTATATCCCGCGTGATGCCGCAACCCACGAGAATCCCGACGGTGACGGCTATCAGACCTATCCCGAAATCTTCCTTAACGAGATCGACGGCTACTATCACGTAGAAAGCGAGAGCGGTCCGATCCTGCTTGCAAACCTGCTCGGCAAATCCCTGTTCAATGCAGGCGAGTATTCGATCAATGACTACGCAGTTCTTGCTCAGCTTTACTACGACTATCTTGAAACCACCAACAACGCCGCTGATGCCGAAAGCTTCTATGCAGAGGCGTCCGGCAACGGCTACAAATTCTACAAGCTCGTAAACGGCGAAAAGCAGTATCTGGAGATCTACTGGCAAACCACGCTTTCGCAGATCGCTATCAAGTACGTTCCTGTCGCTGAATCCAGGTGCGTTTACACCTACAACGCAGAGCTTGGCGCATGGACCACTAAGATCAACAACGTAGAGTACTTCCTCGGTTCCTACAAGGAATTCAGACTGATCACCGCAAACCGCATCGGCGTACTGAACGACAGCACGCTGGGCATCACACACTTCCCGCTCACTCTCACCAACGCGTCGGGCGAGACCGTGACCGCTCCCGAGGATGCAGTTGCATACAAGTTCGGACTGGAGCAGGTCGTTCTGGGTGAATATCTCTACCTCAACGGCAAGGTTCAGGATCTGGACGCTCGTCTGACCGAATATCTGATCGACGCCTCCAACGCAACGATCAACGGTCTGTGCTCGGTCAACGAGGAGCTCAAGCAGCTGCTGATGCTGGTTGCAGAGCGCGTCGGTCTTGACGGCAGCGCAACGCGCGACAAGCAGTGGATGCAGATCTGCCGCTACTACGACGCATACGCAACCAATCACCTCGCCGACCCCACGCAGGGTCAGTCCTTCCACTCTGCATTCATCGCTGTGGAAAACGACCCCAACACCGTATCCTACGACGGCAGACTCATTATGCCGCGCGGTCTGTTCTACAAGTTTGTTCCCACCGTTTCGGGCGTTTACAACATCGTTTCCAACAGCGACGATTCGGTTGACGCTTGGCTCTTCACCGAAAGCGATCCCGACGCACCCGCGCTGACCTATAACAAGCTCGAGCGCGTATGGGAGGACTACAACAACTGCTCTATGTACCGCTACATGGAGGCAGGCAAGGCATACTATATCAACATCGCGTACGGCGACTACTACAAGCAGGGCACCTTCACCTTTACCGTCAAGTTCGTAGGTGAAACCTTTGAGCTGTTCCGTTACTGCTCCGACGGCTTCTTCACCTCTCTGGACGAATCCTCGATGGATGAGTACAACCTGATCACCGGGGGACTGATGAAGATCGTTTACGACGCCGATACGGATCGCTTCTATCAGTACTACGGCAATGACACATCCAACCGCAATCCCAAGCCCATCTACGCGGACTTCACCAATCTCACTCCTCTGTTCTCGCACTCCATTGAGAGTATGATCGCCATCGGCGGCTTTGATTTCTCCAAGACGCACGACGACGAAACCATTCTCAACTATATCAAGCTCTACCCTGACACCTACGAGGATGAGCTGAAAGCGTATTTCGGTGAGAATTACGATCAGGATATGGTTGACGACGTTAAGAACGGCATCTACCACGGTACGATGATCGACTACTCCAAGACCGACCGTGACGTGCTGATCCTTGACTATATGGAGGACTATCCCGACACCTACGAGGACGAATTGAAGGCACTTTGGGGCGATGATTACGATCAGGCTTACGTTGACGACGTCAAGAACGGCATCTACCACGGCGACATTACCAACTACGCCAAGAATCAGCGCACCAAGGGTGTTGACTACACCGAGATTATGCAGGCGTATCTCGAAAGCGACGGCATGATCCTCGGCAGCACCGAGTATCCCCAGATGAACGGCTGCATTGAGGTCAACATGGAGCTGGCAACGATCCTTCAGCAGTTGGTCGACAAATATTCCTTCTCAGGCGTTAAGAACAGCTGGTCCAAGACCTGCTGCTTCTGGGAGCAGTTCGGTCCGAACGTTCCCGTAACGGAATAATACGAGGATACCGATATGAAAACATTGAAAACAGTGCTTTCGCTGCTTTTAACCGCAGCATTGCTCTCCTCGGCACTCCTTATGACCTCCTGCAACAGCGGCGAGGGTGAAACCTCCAAGAAAAGCGAGCAGACCACCACGGGGCTGCCCGACCACATGATGTACTACAACATTGCCGTTACCGACCTGTTTGGCAATCCCATGGCAAGTATCAAGGCAAGCATTCGTCAAAACGGCACCGAGATCAAGTCCGTCGCCCTTGGCGAGGACGGCGTGGAGCGCGTGGCATTGGATAAGGGTGACTACACAGTCACCCTCCTCCCCGACGACACGGCAAGAGTAAAAAGCTACTTTGGATATGAGTTCACCTACGACACGAACACTTGCGTGCTGTCGGAGGAAGCTCCCACGCTCACCGCTGTACTGATGCAAAAGCCCAACGGTCGTGAAAAGATCTATTTCCGCGACGATTCAAGCGCGCTGGCGGCAAACGTTACGGGTGGCGCATATCAAATGGAGCTTTCGAAGGGCTTGAATTACTTCATTTTCCGCCCCTCTGCGCCCGGCATCTACGAGATTTCGATCGGCAGTGAAAACGCTGTGATCGCGCATTACGGTTCTCCCAACTGGATCTATGAAACACCCGAAAAGCTTTCCGAAAACGGTGTTTTAACGATGGAGATCAGCCGTATGTACGTGCAGGAAACGGAAGAAGCCACTTCTCCGTATCTGATCGGCATCGATGCCGGCATTGATGCCAAAACCGACTTCACCGTTTGCTTCCGCAAGGTGAGCGAAATGCCGCTCTCCCCCTCCGAGGTTGATTGGACAGAATACAAAAATCCGAAGCACCCCGCAAAATTCGAGTTGCCAGAGGGAACGAAGCTGACCGACGTGGACGTATTCGACGCCGAGCTTGAGATCGTGTTCAACGAGGCTGACGGTTACTATCATGTCGGCGACGAAAACGGGCCTGTTGTGCTCATTCGTCTGACCAGTGACAGCGCGTATCTGGCAAACTTCTTTACGATCTGTAACACCGACAACCTCCGCGCATTTTTCTACGATGAAAGCGGCAATTTCCTGCGCAAGGAAACCTATAACACATTGATCCATCAATACACGGGAGCCCCCGACATCAACGGCTCTCTCGTGCAGGGCGCGGGTGTGCAGGATCCCAAAACGGGTACCTATCCCTTGGACGAGCATCTGGCTTACTTCCTGAAGAACGCCGGTGAAACGTTCGGTTGGTGGAATCCCGAAAGCCATAATTTCCGCTTTGAGGACGACCTGCTCTTGGGCAAGACCCTGACAGAGAACGCATGGCTCTTCGCTTGCTGCTACGTGGCAGAGTGATCATTTACCGAAACCGCCTCTTTTGAGGCGGTTTCTTTTATAATTTTTCAAAAAAGTGTTGCAAAAAACGCAAAAAAATGATATAATAAACCGAATATCATTCAAAAATTTATATTTTGGAGGAAAACAAATGAAAAACGTACTGAAAAGAATTGGACTTTTGAGCCTGACCATACTGATGCTGGTATCGGTTCTGATGCTTTCTGCCTGCAACGGCACCGAGGATGGAACGACCACCAAAAATGATGGCACCACAACGCCCAGCGGCACGACATCCGGAAACGGCGGCGGAGAAACACCCGATCCCGTAAACCCCACCTACACGGTCAAGATCGTTGACGAAAACGGTGCACCCGTTCAGGGCGTAAGAGTGCAGTTCTGCGTAGACATAAACGGCGAAACCGGCACCTGCACGCCTTTGATGGCATTCCCGTCGAACGCAGAGGGTGTGATCACCATTACGCACATGGCAGAGGCTGCATACAAGGTCAAGCTTCTCTCTGTCCCCTCCGGATATCTTGACAATCAGGATTACCACTACTTTAACAGCGAGAACTATGTGGAGATCACGCTGAACACGGCTGCGGCTGAATAAGAGGGTACATCATGAAAAGAATTTTCACACTTCTTCTCGCCGCTTTCCTTCTGCTTTCGATCTTCTGCCTTGCGGCATGCAACACAGAGGAAGGAACGAAAAAGAACGACGGCACGACCTCCAAGGAGGATCCTACCACGCCTCCCCCTCCCGTTGAGCCCGACATGACCCCCGGCAGCGCAGACAACCCCACTTATATAGCAGACGAACCCCTGAGCGTTACGGTGGAAACCGGAAAGGTCTACCACGTAGCGGTCAAGAACCCGGGAGGTCAGAAGGTCATCATCGAATCCCCCAATGCACAGATCACCTACAACAACACGCTTTACGAGGCTGTCGACGGTGTTCTCACGCTGGAATTGAGCACTGATTCGAGCGACGGCAGAAAAGCGGCGATCCTTGCGATCGGTGCCAAGGACGGCGCAGAAGCCACCTTTGAGGTACGCATTGAGGCACGTCTTGGAAGCATGGGCAACCCCATCGTTCTCGCGGATCTGAGTGATCTGCACGTTCCCGTTCAAAAGGATTCGTCTATTTACTATCAATGGACGGCAACCGAGAACGGCAATTTCTACGTCAACTGCGCCCATGTCAAGAGCAACATCGTGCTCAACGCGGATAACCGCACCACGGGCGAAAGCAGCGGTGCCGAGCGCATCGGTATCGGTATCGAAAAGGGCGAAACCGTTATCATCGCCGTCGGCACGATCGGTACGGCAACCGTTGCCGAAGGTCTGGATCTGATCTTTACATTTGAGGAGGTCGATCCCACGGCTGATTTCCTCTACACCGTTTCCGTAAAGACCTTGACCGAGGGCGGCGTACAAGGCGTAACGGTTGAGATCTACAGCCACACCGACGATTCCCTCGTTACAACGCTTGTAACCGATGAAAACGGTCTTGCTTCCTACACCGCCCTCTGGGCTGATTGCTACGCCAAGGTGATCCTTCCCGAGGACTACACGGTAATTGCTGACAACGACGAAGATCCCACCAACGACACTCTTGCAGATTTCCATCTCAAGTCGGGGCTCTTCAGCGGTGCAAACGCAGTGTTTACACTGGTTTCTACCATGTCGGACGACGAAGAATAAAGCACTAAAAAAGAAACGCTTCGCTATGCGAAGCGTTTCAGATCACTGACAAAGAGACCAAGACGTAGGTTTTGGGCTCTTTTGTCGTATTTACAGGAAGGAAGAAAAATGGTATAATATAGGTGTAAAAAAGAACGGGGAGGAAACATGTATGTTTACAGAGAGAAGCGGAAAGCA
>JAZODU010000051.1:0-8751 GCA_045597145.1 Eubacteriales bacterium | reverse complement strand
TATAGACGTACGGACGGTGTACAGAGGGAGCGGAGTTACAGCAAACGCACATTGGAGAAATGTCTCCGCGAATCCGGTCTGGAAATGGTGGCATTCACAGATTCCTTCGATTTCACGGAACCGGACAAGGAAGCTCTTCGGTGGTATTTCACCTGCCGGAAACCGATATAATGGAGATTTCGCCTATTAATACTGGATTTTGTCGATTTTTCAGGTGTAAAAAGCAAAGAAATTCCTGAAAAACTATTGACAATGTCTCAAATATATGGTATACTATTGTAACAGCAAGGGCAAGACAAATTGTCGTCCGAGCCAAAATGCCGGAATGGCGGAATTGGCAGACGCCCGGGACTTAAAATCCCGTGTAACGAAAGTTACGTACCGGTTCAAGCCCGGTTTCCGGCATCTTTGGGATGACGGGTTGCTGTAAATACAATATCGCGGGGTAGAGCAGTCTGGTAGCTCGTCGGGCTCATAACCCGGAGGTCGTCAGGTTCAAATCCGGCCCCCGCAACCAAGAAAATTCCTCGGACTTGTTCCGAGGATTTTTTTTACCTCTTCACTCTTCACTTTTCTCCTTCTGTCGAGGAATTTTTTGGAGGTAATAAGTAATAGTGAATAGTGAAAAGGTATCTGATGTAGCTTTTTGCCACGGCAAAAAGCATTTTTATTTTAAAGTTGAAAAGTAATAGGTTTTATGGTATAATTAATATAGCAAAGAGAAAGGTGGCAAGGTTATGGCTGACAGTCCTTTGATTATAAAATCCAAAGCGTTTGCGCTTGATGTGATACAGGTATGTAAGGAATTACGAGTAGCAAAGTGCGAAAGTGCTTTGATCAATCAATTTTTGCGTTCGGGAACAAGTATCGGGGCAAATATTAGAGAGGCTTTTTATGCTCACGGCAAGGCTGATTTTATCGCTAAATTGCAAATAGCATTAAAAGAGTGTTCCGAAACGGAATATTGGATAGAACTTATCTTGGAAAGTGGATATTACCACGATAAAACTTTGCTCGACAAATGTACGGAACTGAAAAGAATTTTAATTTCTTCCCTTAATACAGCTAAAGCAAATCAAGACAATAAATAAATTTCAAAAACCTCTGGACTTTCCGCAATCTTTCGGTATAATGTGTTTACCACCCGAAAGGAGCGCGAAATGATAGACCTAAAGCCATATTATCAAGTAAAATTAGCCCTGCTTGCGTACAAAGCATCTTTTTCGAGAAATCCCCCAAAAACCGAGGACGAGAAATATGCTTATCAAATCATTCAAAAAGCGTATTGGATAAACGAGAAAAAGATAGAAATGCTTGATTTTAAGAAAAACAAAAATTTATTAGATGTCTATTATAATTATTTCAACAAACGATAGAAGAAAGGCTTAAAACAATGGGACTTTTCAGTGCAATAAAAAGTATAATCAAATTCAGAAAAGAATTAAAGAAGAGCATCGAAGAAGCCAAGGAAAACGAAAAGCGTTACCTTGAAATGACCGTAGAAGAACTGTCTGCTCTTTCCGACGATGAGCTTTTTGAGGCGGCAACAGTAAGAACGGAAAGCAAAGTAGATAGCTTTGACGAGTGGGAAGATGGCGTAAATTCGCTAAATCCATCACAGAAAATATTTTACTCTGTTAATTGGCTCGAGATGGAGGTCAACAACGGAGGACTTTGTCAGTTCTTTGTAAATTCAAGTCGTATGGTCGCTCCGCTTGTAAGTGAATATATGGGTATTATCGGTGCAGTCGATCACAAAAAGCTGTTCGATGATTTTATATCAAAATACGGCATTGATCTTAACAATCTTTCTTCCTTTGATATTGAAGAGGTAGCCGAGTTTGAAGAACAAAATCAAAGATACCCATTTGATGAGTATGACGATGCGTTCTATGATATGGAGCCGTTGGAAACATATTTGAAAAAGTTTATAAGAGAAAACATAAAGGATTTTTAATTGTCATCTATTTTGGATGCACATGATATCACCCCAAATACTGAAAAACCCTTGATTTTATTGACTTTTTGAGGTTGGCATCTAAATTTACTGTACAACACAACGCAAAGGACACCGAAGGGTGTCCTTTTTGCGTGGTTGCGGAGGCGAGAATAAGTCTGTACAAATCTCTTTCAGCCCACGATAATTTACAGTTTAGCCACAAATGCTTTTTTGAAAAAGAGTATAATGTTCTTGTCGATATGACGAAATACGCATTAGGCTTTGGAGGTTTGAAAATGAAACGCATCATATCTGTTCTTTTGATTTTGATAGCACTCGTTTCTGTTTGTGCTTGCGATGGCGGCAAGGAAGACGGTGCCAAAAAGGGCGGCAATACCTACACGGGAACGATCAACGGTGACAAGGCGGTTCTCACCATCAAGGGTGAAGAAGCAACCGTTAAAATCACCAAGAGCTATCGCCGAGGGGGCTTGGAGCACACCTACATTGCCACTCTGACCGCTCCCTTTACCAAGAATGGCGATCAAATCGTTCTTGATATTACGCAGGAGGGTGCAACGGTTCTTGCGCAATTCACGCTTAAGGGTGACAGTGACGCAAAGGCGGCTTATCTTGAAACCATAAAGGGCTTGTCTTATAACACAGATCCCCTTTATCTCGAGTACTGCGACGGTACAGAGGTCGAGATTACCCGTGAAAGCACGGTCTGGAGTGCGGCGGGGATTGGCGTTTACGAGAATCTTACGCTCAGGCTTGGCGGAGATCAGACCTTTCAGTGGATTAGCAATTAACCGATACAAAAGAGAAGGCATTGTTCCGCCTTCTCTTTTTGCTTTCCTATTGCAAAACGTCGGATCTTATGTTATAATGGTAAAAAACACTTCGAAAAATCATCAAAGGAGCGTTTTATGAAAGAGTTTTTCGGTTTTGGCGGCTACGTCCGCGAGGCAGAGGGATATATGTCGTGGCAGCATCTGCTGTTCGTGTCCTCTTTGATGGCGGTGATGCTGACGGCGGCGATCCTTTTGGGGCTGCGTATGCGGCATCGGGACGACAAGCAAAAAAACAGAGTGCTGATCTGGGCGGCGATTCTGATCGATGCGGTGGAAATTTTCAAGATTGTGATCCTGCTCTGCCGCAGTGACGATCCGACGAGCTGGATCGGAATGCTGCCGCTGTTTTTGTGCAGTATCCAGCTTATTACCATTCCGCTCGCGGCGTTTTCGCGGGGCAGAGTCAAGAGCGCGGCGCTGGATTTCGTGTTCATCTTCGGTATTCTGGGTGCTGTGATGGGCACCTACTTCGCGGGTAACAATTACGCGTCCTATCCCGTTCTCAGCATCGATAACGTGGCATCGGGTATTACGCACATGATCGCGGGCTTTGCGTCTCTTTACATCGCAATTTCGGGTATGTCGACCCTGAACAAACGAAACATTCCGATCACCTTTGCGATCCTGTTTGCGTTCTGCGCGGCGGCAATGACGGCGAACCTGACCATTCCGTACGAGGATCATTCCTGCAACTATATGTTCCTCATGCGCGGCGACGGCACGCCCTACGACATCATTTACAACCTTGTCGGCGGCAACCCCGTGATCTACCCGATCCTGGTCGTGTTGCTGTTCGTGATGTATATCTCGGCGTTCTATTTCGTCTATTTCCTGATCGAGCAAAAAAGAGATTTGACGGCTCGGCGCACGGTGTAAGAGCCTCCACGGGGCGGCCGATTTCGATCGGTCGCCCCGGCTTTTGATGCGACGTGCGGAAAGCTCTTGTAAATATGCGCAAAAAATGCTATAATGAAGATATGAAATGTAGCCTTTGAAAGGAGCTTTTGATATGAAATATACGGTCAAACGGTTGGCGAGCGTGCTTTTTTGCGTGCTCCTGCTCTTGCAGACGGTGTTCGTTTTGAGCTTTGCCTCGGACGGCGGCTTTGAAGGCGCGTCGGTACCCCTGAATCCCGTGGCGTTCTCGTCGCACCTCGGGCGCGACGGGCTTGCCACACTCCCGAACGCCGCGGCTCTGCTGTACGCCTACGACCAAATCGTGGCGGGGGTTGAAGCGTGCGACGCGGAAATTTCGGTCAAGAGCGACAGCGGCGACCTTTCCACCGAGGACATTGCCGTGGTGGTTGATGCCTACCGCCGTGACCGCGCCGATCATTTCTGGTTCGGAAGTTCCTATTCCATGCGCGGCACGCAGCAGTCGGTCACGGTGTTCGTGCCGAGCTACGAGATGACGGGCGACGCGCTGGCGGTCGCGCGCGTGGCGTTTGAGAATGCGGTGGACGCGTTTCTTGACGGTGTTACGCTCTCCATGAGTGAGTTTGCGCGCGAGCTGACCCTGCACGACCGCTTGGCGGCGCACGTGACCTACACGCTCGACGCTCCCAACGCGCACAACGCCTACGGGGCACTTGTGGAGGGCGCGGCGGTCTGCGAGGGCTACGCCGAGGCGTTGCAGGTGCTGTTGCACCGCGTGCAGATCGAATCGGTGCTGGTGTTCGGTACCGGCATCAACCCCTCAACGGGCGCGCCCGAAAATCACGCGTGGAACATGGTGCGGATCGACGGCGCGTACTATCACGTGGATCTGACCTGGAACGATCAGGAGACCAATACCTACCACGCCTATTTCAATCAGACCGACGCGGTGATGCGCGAGGACCACACAATCGAGCCCACGCCCTATGCGCTGCCTGCGTGCGAGGCGACCGATGCGCTCTATTTCAACGTCCTGGGCGGCAAGATCACGGGCTACACGGCGGAATCGATCGGTGCGCTGCTTGCCGATGGCAACCTGCGCGCAAACGTTTACGTTGATGGCGACTGTGCGGCGTTTATCAATTGGTACATGCAAAATATCCGCGACATTGCCACGGCGGCGGGGGTGCGCGGCACGTTCAAATACGGCTACACGCACCTGGGGAATGAGTATCTGTTGACGGTCGATGCCTGCCTACATAACGCCTTGACGCCCGTGCCTGCCACGCCCGTGGAGTGCGATACGAACGGCAACCGCGCGTACTATACCTGCACCTGCGGCAAGTGGTTTGAGGATGCCGACGCGACGCGCGAGATCGTTGATCGTGCAAGCGTTGTGATCCGCGCGCTGGGGCATCTGTTCACCGAGAAGATCGAGGACGACGCACACCTGCGCGCGACTGCGTCGGATTGCTGTGAGCGTGACACCTATTGGTATACCTGCTCCAAGTGCGGCACGGTCAGCACCGAGCACTATTTTGACAGCGACGGCAGAGGGGCGCATCTCCTTCCGCTGACGCACGTGCCCGCGGTGGCGGCAAGCTGTGACAGGAAAGGCAAGGAAGCCTATTACACCTGCGTATGCGGCGACTGCTTTGAGGACGCCGTGGGTACGCGCGCGATCGCCGATATCGACACGCACGGCGTGATCGCGGCAACGGGGCACGCCGATGCCGACGGTGACGGCGCGTGCGACGTGTGCGATGCGTTCGTAAAGGAGAAGCCCGAAGCGGGGCAGATCGGCGGCGACCTGCTCGTTTGGATCCTTGTCGGTGGAGGCGCGCTGCTGCTGATCGTCGCCGTCCTGCTGCGCAAGCGGCGAAGTATGCTATAATGGGGGCAGAAATGTTGTCGGAGGGTGCTATGAAGCATAAAATTGTAATTTTGCCCGGCGAAAAGGTCGTGCTTGCCGAGGACGGCGAGAATCTGTTGCAGATTCTCGCCGCGCACGGCTATGCGCTTGCCGCCGCTTGCGGCGGCAAGGGAAGCTGCGGCAAGTGCCGCGTGCGTCTCGTGTCGGGGCAGGTTGCGGGCACGACACCCGATGGGCACGGTGAGATCCTTGCTTGTCGCGCGTCGGTTTGCGGCGACGTAACGCTGGCTCTGTCGCAGGCGTCGGGGAGCGGCTTGGATCACTTTGCAGAGCACCCGATCAAGGGGGCGGCAGAGGGGCTTGGCGCGGTACTGGACATCGGCACGACCACGCTGGCACTGTGCCTGATCGACCTCTCCACGGGCGAGGTGCTTGAAAAATGCTCGGCACTCAATCCGCAGGGCGTGCTTGGCGCGGACGTGCTCAGCCGCATCGAAGCGTGGGGCAAGGGAAAGGGCGCGCTTTTGCAAAGCCTTTTGCTGGAGCGCGTGCGCGGGATGCTGGCGCAGGTATGCGGGGCGGGTCGTGAGATCTCCTGTCTGACCGTTGCCGCCAACACGACGATGCTGCATCTGTTTTTGGGCGTTGACCCGACCCCGATCGGCGTCTATCCCTTCACGCCGCAATTCACCGACACGCAATGGGTGGACGGCTTGACCTTGGGGTTGCCCGTCGGGCGTGTGTGCCTCCTGCCCTCGGTCAGCGGCTACATTGGGAGCGACGTGACGGCGGGCGCGCTGGCGTGCGACATGGATCGCACCGACGCGACGCGTCTGTTCGTCGATATCGGCACGAACGGTGAGATCCTGCTCTCGCACAAGGGGGCGCTGTATGCCACGTCCACGGCGGCAGGCTCCGCCTTTGAGGGCGCGTGCATCGAATGCGGCATGGGCGGCGTTTCGGGGGCGGTGGATCACGTCACGGTCGCGGACGGGGAACTGATCCTTGGGACGGTCGGCGGCACGCACCCGCGCGGCATCTGCGGAAGCGGCTTGATTGATCTGGTTGCCTGCCTTTTGCGCGAGGGGCTGATCGATGAGAGCGGTGCGTTTGAGGGATCCGATTCGCCGCTTGCCTCGCACATGCGCGGCGACCGCTTTTATCTGTGCGAGGACGTGTATCTGTCGCAAAAGGATATTCGCCAATATCAGCTTGCCAAATCCGCCATCGTGTCGGGGATCCTGACTCTGCTGGATGCCTGCGGCGTTCGCGCGGACGAGGTGGAGCGCGTGCTGATCGCGGGCGGGCTTGGCTACTACATGAACGTCGAAGCGGCGGCGCAAACGGGGCTGTTGCCGCGTGCGCTTTGCACGCGCACCGAGAGCGTCGGCAACACCGCCCTTGCAGGGGCGCGCCTGTGCTTGGTGGACGCGGAGGGACTTCCTCGCACCGAGCGGCTCGCACGTGCGACGCGCGTCGTGGAGCTCGGCGGCTCTGCCGCCTTCAGCGAGGCGTACATGATGAATATGATGCTTGAGGAAGTTTGAGCACACAAAAATCCGCTGATGACACGCCGTGTCATCAGCGGATTTTGCTTACAGCCTGAACAATGCTTCCTCTGCCGTTTCGACCCACGGCAGTATCTCCTTTGCCTCGCGGCAGTACAGCCCGCTGATGCCCTCAAGGTCTGCCATAATGTAGATATTCATAGGTCGAACCTCCGGATTTTTTCTTCATTATACTACTTTTAAAGGGGGCTGTCAATGCGGTGCGGCAAAATATTTCGTCAAAACCCTTGACAGACCGGCAAAAGTGTGGTACAATAGGGGCAATCTCGAAAGAAGGAGGAACCAAATTTACCATGGACGGCGACAGTAGCGAGTCTGCGAACTGTATCCCTTTAACTGCATATTCTTGTATTCGGGCGACACATCTACACCGCAACGGACGGGGTGGGTGCGCCTTTTTGTGTTTATTTTACAGACGGCCCTGATCGAAAAAAAGCAAAAAAATGAGAATTGACACCAAAGCAACACATCAACAAGAACGTAATTAAAGGAGATAAATTTTCGTATGACACTCATTATCGTCATGATAGCACTGGTCATCATGTCGGCGTATTTTTCGGCAACCGAAACGGCATTTTCGACCATCAATAAAACAAAGCTGAAAACCTACGTGGAAAAGGGGAACAATCGCGCAAAGCTCGTTTTGAAGCTGGCAGATAACTACGACCGCCTGATCTCCACGATCCTCGTCGGTAACAACATCGTCAACATCGCACTTTCTTCCATTGCAACCGTCTATTTTATCGGATTGCTGAACGGTGAAGCGGGTCCTACGGTTTCTACCATTGTGACCACCGTGGTCGTGCTGATCTTCGGTGAGATCACCCCCAAGAGCTTGGCAAAGGACTTCCCCGAGAAGTTCGCTATGTTCTCCGCTCCTCTTATCCGTCTGTTTATCTACATCCTGTTCCCGCTGACCGCGTTCTTCACGCTTCTGCGCAAGCTGACCGACAACATCATCAAGCGTCCCGAGGAAGAAAAAACCTCCTCCGAGGAGCTGCTCATGTTCGTGGACGAGGTCGAGCAGGAGGGAAGCATCGACAAGAACGAGGGCGACCTGCTCCGTAACGTCATCGAGTTTACCGAGCGTCGCGCCGACGATGTCCTGACCCACCGCATGGATCTGGAGGCGGTTTCGGTGGACGCGACCATGGAGGAGATCGCGGATACCTTCGCAAACTCCCGGTTCTCGCGCCTGCTGGTCTACCGCGACAGCATCGACACCATCGTGGGTGTTATTCACCAGAAGGATTTCTTCGGCAAGAACGGCATTACCACGCGCAACCTCGACGACCTGCTCACGCCCGTCGTTTACGTACAGCCGGGTGAGCCGATCAACGAGCTGCTCATGACCCTGCAAAAGAACCAGACGCACGTGGCGGTGGTGCTTGACGAGTATGGCGGCACGCTGGGAATCGTTACGATGGAGGATATCCTTGAGGAGCTGGTCGGCGAGATCTGGGACGAGCACGACGAGGTGGTCGAGGAGATCCGTCTGGTGGGCGAGCGCCGCTATCAGGTGCTGTGCTCGGCCGACCTTGCCGATATGCTGGAGTTCTTCGGGTTTGAAGAGGACGAAGAGTCGGATATCTCCACCGTGGCCGGTTGGGTAGCCGATCAGCTGGGGGACATTCCCCACGA
>JAZODU010000050.1:0-8370 GCA_045597145.1 Eubacteriales bacterium | reverse complement strand
GGCGCAGCGCGACTTTGACTACCTTCGCCGAGAGCTGGGAGCACCCATTGCTTATGACAACAGTCGCAAGGGCTTTTACTACGAGGAAAGCTACGTACTCCCCGTACTGCTCTCTTCCGACAACGACGACCTTTACATTCCCGAAATCTTTAACGTACACTCCAAGCAAGAGCTTGCTGCAGATGAATCGATCATTCAAATGCAGATCCCCTATTCGGCAACGGTAGAGATCAAAAACAAGCTCACCGCCCTCGAGTTGAGCAATTACATCGTAGCGCGCGAGCCGCACGACAGATACGTTTGCGAGTTCCACAGCGTAGAAAAGTTTTTGGGACTGCTCCTCTCAATGGATGCGGATTTTCGCATTGTAGAGCCTTATTGGCTGCGCGAAAAGATCTTGCGTTCCGCGAGACGTGTAGTGGAAAACAACAAGGATTGATAGAAAAACGCGCACACGGTGCGCGTTTTTTATCAATCTTGATTATTTTCCACGACACGTCTTGCCGAACGCAAGATCTTTTCTCTGAGCCAATAGGGCTCTACAATGCGAAAGTCCGCATCCATCGAGAGGAGCAATCCCAAAAATTTTTCCACGCTGTGAAACTCACAAACGTATCTGTCATGCGGTTCACGTGCTACTATGTAGTTGCTCAATTCCAAGGCGGTGAGCTTGTTTTTGATCTCAACCGTCGCGGAGTAGGGAATCTGCATCTGAATGATCGAGTCGTCGGCGCCAAGCTCCTGACGGGACTTGACGTTAAATACCTCGGGAATATAGAGCTCGTCGTTGTCCGAGGTCAGAAGCATGGGCAGGACGAACGGGTGCTCGTAGTAAAAGCCCTTGCGACTGTTGTCGTAAGCCACGGGAGCACCCAGCTCGCGGCGCAGATAGTCAAAGTCGCGCTGTGCCTGGCGGTGCGAGATCCCAAAACGCTCGGCCAAACGCTGCGCGTTCGGGTAGCCCTTCATAGAGAGCTTTTTGTGAAGCCATTGAATGCGGATGTTGGCGTTCATACGGTGCAGTCGTCCTCCTTCTGCGTGTCGGTGGGGTCAGGGGCGTGGTCTTTGGAAAGAATGAAGGCTTTGATGAGGGGGATCGCGCGGAAGCAGATACCGATGCAAATGCTCAGTACGAGATATGCCCCCATTACGTAATCAAACCGTGTGATCGCGCCTGCAAAAAACGCCACGGGAAAGGCGACGGCACAGAGCGATGCGGCAGCGAGCGTGCACGCAGAGCCTGCTACGAACAGACGCGGCTTGGGCTCGCCGATCAGATAGCGGAGCTCGCCGAGAAAATAGAGCATCGCAAAGAGCAGAGGCATCTGGACGCAATATTTGACGGGAGCGTTCATCTCCATCGACAGATCAAAATAATAGTAAGCGTTCGCCAGTGCGCAGACGAGCGGTGCGGTAAAGCCGAGCAGGGCGATCGCGCTTGCGTGCTTTTGGCGCAGGGCGGGGATCGCAGAGAGAATGACGTATGCTGCCGCCGCAAAGGAGAGGAGCGCGGCGGGGACGCGCAGACCGTGCGTGACCTCGGTGGCTTGTCCGGGCGCGAAGAGGATCACGCCGAACAACACAAGCACGACTGCGGTCGGGAGCGCGGAATAGACCGACGCGGGGAAGGGCGAGACTTCGGCCGCTCCCTTGCGCGGCGAGAGGCACGCGGCAAGAATGCCGATGACACCGCCTGCTGCGGCAAGAATGATCGCCACCGTGGGGAGGACGGAGCCCGATATAAAATAGTTGCTTTCCTTATCAAGGAAAAGGAGAGCTGCCACGGTTTGCAGAGCTGTGGCTGTGAGGATCACTGTGCCGCTTATGGCGTAGAGCACGGTGGAAATCAGTTTGTTTTTCATTGCAACGATCCTTTTCGTTCTAATATACCACTTTATTATATAACATAATTTTGAATAAAATGTGACGGATTGGAAGATTTGCGAAAAAAGCGTGCGGTTTTTTACAGGGCGCGGGTGGTGTTGTCAAACATTCACAAAGAGATGGCGTCGTGCGACTTCCGAAACGCCACAAAACGCGCCCGCGTGTTTCTTGAAAAGCGGCAAAACGGCAAAAATTGTTCAATATGACCAATCGGCGGTGGTGTATGGCGTTAAAAATCTACAAATCCTACCGTAAAAAGTTATTGCAATTTCAGGAGTTTTCTGCTATAATATATAGGCTTGATATGCGATGAAGCGAAAGGTTGCTGCCGCGGGACACCGTTGGCAGGGAATTTTCGTGGAGTATGTCCGTTGAACCGGGCGAAGGTGTTCACCGAGCATGAGCTGCGAACGCGCAGCGATTCGGTGTGACTTGATTTTCCGGAATTTGTTCTCGCCAGATGCTGATGGCGCGGATAAACTCCGTATTTTTCAGAGGGGTCAAGAAACACACGGAAGCGTGTTGTGGTGATGCCTGCCTTGCAAAAACGCGGCCTGCGGACGAAACCCTACCTTTTATATAAAGGAGGCTGCAGACGAGCGAAATCTTGATAAGGAGGCAAAAGCAATGGCAGTGAAAGAGAAGATCAGAGTCAGACTCAAGAGCTACGACCACGTTCTGATTGACACCGCAGCGAAGAAGATCGTTGAGGTTGCAACCAGAAACGGTGCCGAGGTTTCCGGTCCTATCCCGCTTCCCACTGAGAAGGAGATCATCACGATCCTCCGCGCAGTACACAAGTACAAGGATAGCCGCGAACAGTTTGAGTATCGCACTCACAAGAGACTGATCGACATCATCAAGCCGTCTCAGAAGGTTGTAGACGCGCTGATGAGCGTTGAACTTCCCGCAGGCGTTGAGATTGAGGTTAAAATCTAATATCAAGCACCACGAAATCAAACGTCAAAACACAAAGACAACAGCCGAGTTGTTGACCCCCGGGGTCGAAATGATCGGTAACTTTGTAAGTCATGTTGGCGATGAGCTCGTCAACCAATAATTTACAGGAGGAAAAACAAAATGAAAAAGGCTATTATCGGTAAAAAGATCGGTATGACGCAGATCTTCGATGAGATCGGCAACGTTATCCCCGTAACCATTATCGAAGCAGGCCCGTGCGTAGTCGCACAGAAGAAGACCGTCGAAAAGGACGGCTACGATGCTCTGCAGCTTGGCTTTGAGGAAGTCAAGGAGAAGCATCTGAACAAGCCCGAGATCGGACACTTTGCAAAAGCAAACGTTCCCATGAGAAAGCACCTCAAGGAATTCCGCTTTGACGACTGCTCCGCAAACGTAGGTGACTTCATCACCGTCGAAACCTTCGCTGCAGGCGACAAGGTCGACGTAACAGGTATGACGAAGGGCCGCGGTTACACCGGTGCGATCAAGAGATGGAACCTGCACATGTTGGGTGCAACTCACGGTATTGGACCGATTCACCGTCAGTCCGGTTCTATGGGTGTTATCGACCCTGCGAGAATCTTCAAGAACAAGAAGATGGCAGGTCAGTACGGTAACGAGCAGGTTACTGTTCAGAATTTGACGATCGTAAAAATCGATAGCGAGAAGAACCTGATCGCCATCAAGGGCGCTATTCCCGGCGCGAAGGACGGCATCGTGTTCATTCGCGATTCTGTGAAAGCATAAGCGGAAGGAGGAAATAAACAATGCCAATCGTAAAGATCGTAAATATGGCCGGCAAGGAAGTCGGCGAGCTGACGCTGAGCGATAAGCTCTTCGGCGCAGATGTCAACGGCGCTGTCCTCCATGCTGCAGTCAGAACCTATCTGATGAATCAAAGACAGGGTACGCAGTCCACGCTGACCCGCACCGAGGTTTCCGGTGGCGGCAGAAAGCCTTGGAGACAGAAGGGCACCGGTCGTGCTCGTCAGGGCTCCACCCGTTCTCCTCAGTGGACGCACGGCGGTATCGCTCTCGGCCCGAAGCCCAGAGATTACCGCATCGATATGAACAAGAAGGCACGCCGTGTCGCTCTGTTCAGCGCACTGTCCGATAAGGTTGCAAGCGGCAACCTCGTAATCGTTGACAGCATCGCAATGGAAGGCAACAAGCCCTCCACCAAGGTGATGGTTGATATGTTCAAGACCTTCGGCTTTGAAAAGACCTACACCAAGAATTACAAGACCGTTAGCATCGAGGACGGCGCTCCCGTTTACGGAACCGCTACCCGCGAGGCTGTGAAGCCCCAGAGCGCACTGGTTGTTCTCAACGGTGTTGATTCCGCAGTAATCAAGAGCTGCAACAACATTCCCTATGTCAAGACCACGCAGAGCACGACTCTCAACGTCTATGAGATCCTGAATGCCGAGAAGCTCGTTATGACTGTGGATGCAGTTAAGAAACTTGAGGAGGTGTACGCATAATGAAAACGGCTCACGATATTATTATCAGACCGATCATTACCGAAAACTCCATGGATCTGATGGCTGCAAAGACCTACGTCTTTGAGGTTGCAAAGGATTCCACCAAGCCCGAGATCGCAAAGGCTGTTGAGGAAGTTTTCAAGGCAGATAAGGTCAAGGTTGCCAGCGTTCG
The DNA here is from genome assembly GCA_045597145.1 of Eubacteriales bacterium. Lineage (GTDB taxonomy): Bacteria > Bacillota > Clostridia > Oscillospirales > CAG-272 > UMGS1865. The sequence goes on along the minus strand of JAZODU010000050.1, from coordinate 3,870 downwards.
CACCATCAACATGAAGAAGAAGCCCAAGAGACTCGGTGTACACTTCGGTTACACGTCCGAATGGAAGAAAGCAATCGTTACGCTGACTGCTGATTCCGGCGAGATCGAGTTCTTCGAAGGCCTTAACTAAGAGTAGGAGGAAGAGAAAATGCCTACAGTTAAGTATAAGCCCACAACACCGGCCAGAAGAAACATGTCCGTTCCTTCTTTCGAGGAGATCACCAAGTTTACTCCCGAAAAGAGCCTGATTGTTACCAAGAAGAAGCATGCAGGTCGTAACAGCTACGGTCGCATCACCGTTCGTCACAGAGGCGGCGGAAACAAGGTCAAGTACAGAATCATTGACTTCAAGCGCCAGAATGCAAATGCAAATACGGTTATCGGTATCGAGTACGACCCCAACCGTACCGCATACATTGCACTTCTGCAGGATACCGAGGGCACCAAGAGCTACGTCATCGCTCCCGAGGGCCTGAAGACCGGCGACGTCGTTTACTCCGGTCCCGAGGCTGATATTAAGCCCGGTAACACGCTGCCCATCGCCAACATTCCCGTTGGTACCGTTATCAACAACATCGAGATCTACCCCGGCAAGGGCGCACAGCTCGTTCGCTCCGCGGGTGCTATGGCTCAGCTGGTTTCCAAGGAAGCCAACGGCATGGCTCAGATCCGTCTGCCCTCCGGCGAGGTTCGCTTCATCCGTCTGGATTGCAAGGCAACCATCGGTCAGGTAGGCAACGTTGAACACGACACCGTTAAGATCGGTAAAGCAGGTAAGACCAGACACAAGGGCATCCGTCCTACCGTCCGCGGTTCCGTTATGAACCCCTGCGATCACCCTCACGGCGGTGGTGAAGGTAAATCTCCCATCGGTCATCCCGGACCGGTTACTCCTTGGGGTAAGCCTGCTCTGGGTTACAAGACCAGAAACAAGAAGTCGCGTACCGATAAGTTCATCGTAAAGCGCAGAAATGCTAAATAAGGAGGGAATATCAAATGAGCAGAAGCCTTAAAAAAGCACCTTATGTTGAGGAAAAACTCTACAATCGTGTTTGCGAAATGAACGCAAAGAACGAAAAGAAGGTTCTGAAGACTTGGTCCAGATCCTCTACCATATTCCCGGAATTTGTCGGTCACACCATCGCAGTTCATGATGGCAAAAAGCATGTTCCGGTATACGTTACGGAGGACATGGTTGGTCATAAGCTGGGTGAGTTCGCGCCTACCCGCACGTTCAAGGGTCACGCAGGATCCAAAACTTCCAATAACGGTAAATAATTGAAAGGGGAAAATTGAAATGGAAGCAAAAGCTTATCTGAAATATGCAAGAATTTCCCCTCGCAAGGTTCAGATCGTTCTCGACCTGATCCGCGGCAAGGACGTCGCAACCGCTATGGGAATTCTCCAGAACAAACCTCGCGCTGCTTCCGAGCTGCTCATTAAGCTGCTCAAGAGCGCAATCGCAAATGCGGAAAACAACTTCCACATGGACGCATCCAGCCTGTACGTTTCCGAGTGCTTCGTTTGCCCGGGCCCGACGCTGAAGAGAATCATGCCCCGTGCAAAGGGAAGCGCAGACCGCATCCTGAAGAGAACCAGCCATGTAACCATGGTGGTCAAGGAAAGAGACTGAGAGAGGAGGAAACAACAGAATGGGTCAGAAAGTAAATCCCCACGGCCTTAGAGTGGGTGTGATTAAGAACTGGGATTCGAGATGGTTCGCAAAGGACGAAGTCTTTGGTGATACCCTTGTTTCCGACTACAACGTCAGAAAGTACCTGAAGAAGGAGCTTTATGACGCAGGTGTTTCCAAGATCGAGATCGAGCGCGACGGCCACAGAGTCAGAGTGTTCGTAAACTGCGCGAAGCCCGGTATGGTAATCGGCCGCGGCGGTTCCGAGATCGAGAAATACAGACTGCAGCTCGAGAAGATGGTCGGTATGCCTGTCGCTCTCAACGTTGTTGAGATCCGTCAGCCCGATCTGGACGCTCAGCTCGTTGCAGAGAACATTGCAAAGCAGCTTGAGAACCGTACCGCGTTCCGCCGTGCAATGAAGATGGCGATCCGCAATACCATGCGTCTTGGCGCAAAGGGTATCAAGATCAACTGCAGCGGTCGTCTTGGCGGCGCAGAAATCGCTCGTGCAGAGCACTACCATGAGGGCACCATTCCGCTCCAGACCCTGAGAGCTGACATCGAGTACGGCTTTGCAGAAGCAAACACCACGTACGGTAAGATTGGTATCAAGGTTTGGATCTACAAGGGTGAGATCCTCAACGAAGTAAACCGTCCGGGCAGCGCACCGCGCCGCAATGACCGCAGAGACGGACGCGGTGATCGCAGAGATAACCGCCGTAACGATCGCGGTCCCCGCAACGGTGAGCGCAGAGATAACCGCGGCTTCCGCGGCGAGCGCAAAGAAAGAACTCCTAGAGAAGGAGGCGCGAAGTAATCATGTTAATGCCGAAAAGAGTAAAATTCCGTCGCGTACAGCGCGGAAGACTGAAGGGTAAGGCATCCCGCGGCACCAAGTTGAGCAACGGCTCCTACGGCCTTGTAGCAACCGAGCCCGCATGGATCACCAGCAACCAGATCGAGGCAGCCCGTATCGCAATGACGCGTTATATCCGCCGTGGCGGTAAGGTCTGGATCAAGATCTTCCCCGACAAGCCCATCACCGAGAAGCCTGCTGAAACCCGTATGGGTTCCGGTAAGGGATCTCCCGAGTACTGGGTAGCCGTTGTTAAGCCGGGCAGAATCATGTTCGAGATGGACGGCGTTGCCGAAGAGGTTGCAAAAGAGGCTATGCGTCTTGCCGGCCATAAACTTCCGATCAAAACGAAGTTCATTTCCAAAAATACGGAAGCAAAGGAGGGTTAATCAATGAAAGCAGCAGAACTCAGAACCATGTCTGTGGAAGCACTTGAGGAAAAGCTGAAGGAGCTCAAGGCCGAGCTTTTCAATCTCCGCTTTCAGCATGCAATCAACCAGCTTGACAACCCTCACAAGATGACTGAAGTTAAGCACGACATCGCAAGAGTGATGACGGTTCTTCAGGAAATGAAGAAAGAGGAGGCGTAAGTCATGGCAGAAGAAAGAGCACTCAGAAAAACCCGTGTGGGTATGGTTGTCAGCGACAAGATGGATAAGACCGTTGTGGTTGCCATCGAGGACAACGTGAAGCACCCCATTTACGGTAAGATCGTCAAGAGAACCCTGAAGGTTCACGCACAGGATGATAACAACACCTGCGGCGTTGGCGACAAGGTAAAAATTATGGAGACAAGACCCCTTTCCAAGACGAAGAGATGGCGTGTTGTCGAGATCATTGAAAAGGCGAAATAATCTCGCCCTTTCAATGACATTCACTTATTCGAATAGTAAATACGTCGTAGCGTATTGAATCAGTAGGAGGAAATTAAAGTGATTCAGCAGCAAACTTTGATGAAGGTTGCCGATAACACGGGTGCTAAGGAGCTGATGTGCATCAGAGTCCTGGGCGGCACCGGCAGAAGATATGCCAACATCGGTGACGTAGTCGTTTGTGCGGTCAAGAAGGCAGCTCCCGGCGGCGTCGTTAAAAAGGGTGACGTCGTAAAGGCAGTCGTTGTCAGAACCGTACACGGCATGAAGAGAGCAGATGGCTCTTATATTAAGTTCGATGAGAACGCAGCAGTTGTTATTCGTGAGGACAAGACTCCTCGCGGAACCCGTATCTTTGGACCTGTGGCAAGAGAGCTTCGTGATAGAGATTATCTGAAGATCCTGTCTCTGGCTCCCGAAGTACTTTGATGGAGGTAAAGAACAATGGCAAAAATGCACATTAAAAAGGGCGATACCGTTGTTGTTCTCTCCGGAGATGATAAGGG
>JAZODU010000049.1:0-11572 GCA_045597145.1 Eubacteriales bacterium | reverse complement strand
TTATGTTCTCCCATCAAGGTCGTACCGGCGCATAGGAAAAGCGCCACTCCGCTTCGCTTCGTGACGCTTTTCCTATGCAATTTAATAGTTCTTTATCTTTTTGTCAGATTTTTTCTACCCCAACTATTGACAAAGAGCCCAAAAACACCCCCGAGGGTTTTCCCTCGGGGGTGGAACTTTTATTTAACGAAAAGTTTTTTTAGGGACTCAGATTTCTTCCTCTTCGTCTCCGAAGATATCAGACTCGCCGGGGTCAGAGGTTCTGATAACGTCCTCACTGTCAAGGTAAAGAAGATTGACAATAGGTTCAACGTAATTTTTCATTTCCGCAAATCTCCTTTCAAATTAATTCAAATAAGACGCATAATTTTCAAGCATCTCAAGCTGCGTATCGGAAGAAAGCGCTGCGCTCTCGCCGTTCTTAATTGCATCAAGCGTATCCTGTGCCTGCTGTGCAACACTTATAGAGTGCGTGTATACAGAGTAGTAGGTGATCACTTCGCCGTTCTTCAGGGTTACCTGGAAGTAGCCGCGACCGGAGAATGCGCGATCGATGTTTGCTTTCTTGATGTTGATGATGGAGCCTGCGAAGTGCGTGGTCCATACGTCATCATCTACCTCGTAGTACTTGCCGAGGTTGGACTCAACGTCGAGCATGTCAACGTCCTCGGTAAAGAACTCGAAGGACAGCTCCTTACCATCGGTGATGGTATCGGTGGGAGCGATAAGAGTACCGTGGTTGTAGCTCTCGATCATACCGGATGCGATCATCCCGTCAAGGAACATCAGCGTGCTTGCATTGATCTCGGTTGCGAACCGCAGACCGGTACCGTCGGTCAGACGGATGGAAGCCTTGTCGGTGGTGGTAACGATGTTGCCAACACGGATATCAAGGAAGTCCTTACCGTATGCAGCGTAGCTCTCGGTGACGTAGAGCTTGAGCTCGGTGCTGTTGCTTACGTTCACAATGGACTTGCCGTCGATATCGAAGCCCAGAACATTGGAAGCGTCCACGGTTACAATGTTCTTTTCATCGTACTTGACTGCATTGACCTTTACGTTGTCAATGTAAATGTAGCCTGCCATATTCTGAGTCTGCTCAAGATTGGGCTTACCAATCTTAGCAAGGATCCAGGAGTCTGCCTGGAACTCATGAGCAAGATTCTTGCTGAAGCAGTATGCGCCGTTGAGGTAGATGTCCACGGAGGTAGTCAGGTCTTCCTTAACGGTCACGATCATGGTAACGGTGTTCCACTCGTCAACGAGCAGAGGCTGACCGTCCTTACCAGCGGTGATACCGCCGTTCAGGGTGTGGAACTTATGGCTCGTCAAGTTGAGTTGGTACAGCTCCATCCAAGCGGAGATTTTCTTACCGTTGGCATCGGTTCCCGCCCAGTAGGACTGGGACTGGATCTCACCGCTGGCATCGTTTGCTACGAAGTAGTCAGCGCTGAGCACGTAGGTGCCTGCAACAGTCAGTCCAACGTGGGAAACGCGGAAGTTCTTATCGATGTTCGAATCCGCACCGCCGCACATTGCACGGTACATACCGTTGTAGTTTGCATCGGTGAGGGTGAACTTCGTCAGCTTGAATTCGCCGATGTTCTCCTCGGTTGCCTCCCTACCGCCATAGTTATAAACGTAAACGGTTTCGCCGTCGTAAGCGTAGTAAATGGGCTTATCGTTCGTGCCGCTGATAGAGCCCTTGTAGGTCAGGCTGTTCAGGAAGTCAAGCGTAACTGCCTCGGGCTCTACGAACTCAACGATGTTCGTGATATCGATGTCGTAGGAACGAGCGTTGATCGCGATGAAGGGGGTTTCAAGCTTGGTTGCCTCGGTCTGACCCAGCATGCTGATCTGCACTGCGTTTGTGCCCATGAAATCAATGTAGGTTGCGGTGGAAGGACCTGCGGTGGGCGTGTTGCTGGGAGCAGGAGCGGCCGTACCAGCGGTCTTGTCCTCAAAGTCTGCAGTGGAGCCACCGAGAATGACACCGGGCATATCGTCAATCTTGTTCACGCTGATGTTGTCAAGAAGCACGTAGCCCTTGTAGCCATCGGGATATTTGGAGTGCGTCGGGCCCTTGTTGGAGGAAGATCCGCCGACCCAGTTCATCTTACAAACGATAATACCTGCCTTGCTATTCGTTCCGGAAGCCGTGATGGTAAGATCGGTAAGTTCGCCGCCCTTGTGCAGGGTAGCCGTAGCAGCGGTTACGCCGTTGATGAGCAGAGAATACTCAGCCGTTGCAAGGTCGATCACAGATTCAACGGTGAACCACTCACCCACGGGGACAGACTTGTTATAGTAAATGGGGTTAGAGCTATCGCCGCCGGCGACCGATTTGATCGATCCGACACCGTTGTAAACGTCGAACTGGAACAGGTCGATCCACTGAATGTTGCTGTTTGAAACACCATCAACCTTACCGCCCGCCGAACGAAGCTGCGACTGGAACATCAGGGATGCGCCTTCGGGAATAAAATAGTCAACCTTGATGGAAACGATACCGCTATTTACAGCACTTGTATTCAGAATCAAGTTCTGGTCAAGGTTACCAAATCCGTTGCCGTTGGCACCTGCTACTTCATCCCAAGTGTCGAAGTCGACCATGAATGCCGTAGAGCCCTGACTGTTATCAATCTTGTGACCGGTTCCGAGATAAACCAGAGAGGAAGGAAGTGCGGTAGAGTTTGCCGCGTATTTCTCGAAGTTCTCGGAGTAGATCTTGTTGGGATTGTATCCTTCCCAATCAGCGGGAATCACGTCTGCGGTGTTGTATACTGCCACGTTATCTACGTAGTAGGTACCGTAGTAGGTATCAACGTTGCCACCGCGCTGTACGTGACCGAGGTTCCAACCGTTGCCCGTGGTAGCGAGCACCGTGCTCAGCTCACCATATGCAGCCATCTCGCCGTTGACGTACATGGTGATCTTGGTCTTCTTACCGTCGGTAGCGTCAGCAACAATGGTCAGCGTAAACCACTCGCCCTTCGGAACCGTGTAACCGGGATCGTACAGTCTGCCGTCCCCGATGTCCGCATGCAGCTTGACCGTCACACCGCTTGCACTGGTGACGAAGTGACCGAAGTGGATGTTGCTGTGCACACGGAAGTCAAACGTCTTGTTTGCAATTGCGGAATCAAAGTAGTAATCCGCAGAGAACACGAAGTAGTTGCCTGCCAGATTCTCGGTGCCTGCTGCGAAAGAGGGCTGTGCAATGTTGGTTGCACCCTGGATTGCGTTACGAACCTGTGCGGTGCAGAGGTGGAACGTGTCGCCGGTGTACTTCTGCGTGCAAGCCTCGTCCGTGTAAAGCACGCACGCAGTGACTGCACCAACATCGTTCAGCACAGCGTCGTTGAAATACAGGGTCGTACCGTGAACGTTTACGGTACCGTCGTATACGATAATAAGATCCTGCGTTTCTTCATCAATAATGAATTCGCCGTTTTCGTCCTTAGCGAAATCGAGTTCGTACGTAGGAATGAACCACGTATCTTTATCCTTTTTCTTACCATCCGCGTTGATGTTACCCTTGACAAAGATATCGGAATCCTTGTGCGTCATAGCAGGGGTAAGATCAAACTTGAGAACATTGTTGCCTTCAAGCGTTGCGATAACAGCGTTGGAAGGTGCTTGCGGGGTGGCGTTCAAACCGTTACCGGCTGCGAGCGTGCCTTCCTCGTAGGACTCAAAATCGTTGGACACAATGGCAGTAGCCTTAGTTCCGTCGACCTTAGTCGCTGCGACTGCAGGAACGCTGATCAGAGGGACAATCATCATCAGCGCCAGAACGATGGCTGTGATTCTGCTTGAGTTTCTGATTTTCATAGCATTTTTCTCCTTCTTTTATTATCGGGCTTTTTGCCCCTTATTTTAGGGGCAAACGATCAAATGCTCTCGCGTGCCTGCCGTTCGCCGCACAGAGGATAGCCCCATGACCTTTATCGTCAAGGAGGTCCCGTGCGCTTTGAGCGCCAAGTGCAATTGCCAATTGCATCGTTTGCTGAGTGCCTATGGCACTACTATCACCATACCTAAATTATACCATCGCATTCCCTTGTTGTCAAGTGTTACTTTCGCATGAAAAAAACGCCCCTTTTTTGGGCGTTTTCAACAATTAACTTTATAATTATATACGCGTGCGCGCGATCGCGGGCGCATTGTGGCAAAAGAGGCGGGTGCGCGCGCGCTGCCATTTGTTGGTGCCGCACGACTGTCCGTGTGTCATCCCGATCGAGCGCGCAGCGCGTAGTCAAAATTTTGGGGAATGTTAGTTAAACGCAGGTAAAAAGAGGAAGCTCCATTTTACTGTCGGCAAACTACTTTTGAACGCACTATCCCAAGCCTCCCCTTGGTTTCAAGGGGAGGCGGCGAACCATAGGCGCGACGGAGGAGTAGTTGCGAAAGTGCTTCATGGATGTAACAAACCGTTGGCAAGCTATTGGTAATCGTTTATAGATCCCGCTTCGGCATACCGCCTCGCGCTTTTGCGCCGCTCGTTCCTCGCTCTGCAAAAATTCGACGCGCTCCACTCGCTCAGCGATGACGCATAGAGGGTTATACAGCACGAACAGAAAGCGGTGGGAGACAAGACGGTGCCTACTCCCCGAAGCGCGTTTCCACCGTGCGGCGACACTCGGCGGGCGAATAACGCCACAGATCCATGTGCGGTGTCATGGCGGGATCAATGAAAAAGCGCAGAGGGGACGCGCTTGCCGACGCAGTATCGGTGTCGATGAGCACCAGCTTGATCTTCATGCGCTCGGGCACGATGCTTTTGATGTAGACCGCCACACTCTGCCCGATACGCGTGCGCAGCTCGGCGGCAAGCTCCGCGCGCACCTCGGCAAGCCCTGCGAGGTTGGGTGCGAGCTCCACGAACACGCCGTAGCTCTCTACGCTGCGCAAAATGCCCGTGACGGTCTGCCCCGCTTCAAAAAAGCTCGCGTTTTCCTCCCACGTGCCGAGCAGCTCGCGCAGCGTTACGTAAATTCTTTGCGCTTCCCGATGGATACACTTGACCGCCACGGGCAGAGATTCACCCACGCGCAGACGGTCGCGCGGATGCGAAATACGCGACACCGAGATGCAATCCACCGACAAGAGCGCCACCACGCCGCAGCCAACGTCCAAAAACGCCCCGAACGGCTCCATATGCGTCACGCGCGCCGGCAGAATGTCCCCCTCGCGCAGTCCCGAAACGTAAGCCTCCATGCACGCCTTTTGCGCCAAACGCCTTGATAAACGCACACACGGGGTGCCGTTTTTGAGCTCGATTCCCAAAATCTTGCACGCGACGGGCTTCCCCACGCGCGAGATCACGGCAATGTCCTTTCTCTCCTCACCCGCGCGACACCAGACCGCTTCCTCGGGGTCGATGATCCCCTTGGCACACCCCAGACCCACGTGCAGGCGCATACGTTCGTCGCACAGCGTCACAACGCCCTCGATCACGCGACCTTCCTGCATGGCGCGCTCCAGCCCCGAAAGACTCGCCAGTGCTTCCCTGTTTGCCGCCGTTTCAACGTATCCGCCCTCGGGACGGTAAAACTCGATCATGTTGCCATTCTCCTTTCTTTTTCCGTTTCCGGTTTGTTCCATGTTATGCGGGCGTGACCGATTTTATGAGGTATAACGGCGTTTTTTTGCGGCATACTAATCACAAATACGCAAAAAAGGAAGTTTTTTATGCTACAGCTTTGCTCCGACTACCGCGAAAACGTGCGGCGCGTGGACAGGGAACTGCGCGTGGACGAAAATTTCGACATCATCAAAAAGCCGCTCTATATCGGGGATCAGCAGATCACACTCTATTATATCGACGGCTTCGTCGACGGCGGCGCGATGAACAAGCTCATGATCTATTTCCTCTCGCTTGAGGGCTTGGGAAACCCGACCGAGCAGACCCCCGACGCGCACGCGCGCTTTTTTGCCGAGCACTACCTGCCCTACGTTGAGGGCGAGGTGACCGACAACCCCTCGACGATGATGCAGATGCTGCTCTCGGGAACGACGCTCCTGCTGGGCGAAACCTTCGGCACGTACGCGATCATCATCGATTCGCGCACCTATCCTGCGCGGAGCGTTGCCGAGCCCGAGAGTGACCGCGTGATGCTGGGCGCGCGCGACGGATTTGTGGAAACGATGGTCTTTAACACCGCCATGATCCGCCGCCGCATTCGCGATCCGAGATTGACGATGAAATACCACACGGTCGGAAAAAGCTCCAAGACCGACGTGGTGCTCTGCTTTGTCGAGGGCGTTGCGGACGCGAAATACGTGCAGAGCCTTTCGGACAAGCTCGCTTCCCTTGACACCGACGCTCTGACGATGGGGCACGAATCCCTGGCGGAGCTGCTGATACGGCAACGCTGGTACAACCCCTTTCCCAAGATCCGCTACACCGAGCGCCCCGACGTTGCCGCCGCACAACTGCTTGAGGGGAGTGTGCTGATCGTGTGCGACAACTCGCCGGAGGTCATGGTGCTCCCCTCCACTATTTTCGACTTTATGCAGGAGACCAACGACTTCTATTTTCCGCCTTTGACGGGGACGTATATTCGTTTTGTGCGGCATCTGGTGTTCTGGTCGACGCTTTTTCTCGTGCCGACGTGGTTCCTTCTGATCCGCAATCCGTCCTTTATTCCCCCGTGGCTCACCTTTATTCTGCCGCAGGACACGGGGCGGATCCCGATATTCGTTCAGCTCATTCTCGTGGAATTTATGATCGACGGACTGCGTCTGGCATCGATGAACACGCCGAGCATGCTCTCCAATTCGCTCTCGGTCGTGGGCGGCTTGATCCTTGGCGACTTTGCCGTGAGCATCGGCTGGCTGATCCCCGAGGTCATTCTGTATATGGCGTTCGTGTCGATCGCCAATTTCACGCAGCGCAGCTATGAGCTGGGCTACGCCTTTAAATTTTTGCGCATTGGGCTGGTTATTTTGATACAGGTGCTTGATTTCTGGGGCTTTGCGCTGGGCGCGGTGCTGATCGTCCTGCTCCTTCTGACCAACAAGACCGTAGGCGGCAAGCGGTCCTATCTCTACCCACTCATCCCCTTCAACGGCCGCGCCCTGCTCTCTCTCTTCGTGCGCTTGAAAAAGAAGCAGTAAAAAAACGGTTCACACCTCGGTGTGAACCGTTTTTTTATCTGTGGATCTTTACAAGCCGCTCGATCGCCGCGCCGAGGGCTTCGATCAGAGCGTCAACGTCCTCGCGCGTGTTGAAATGGCTAAAGCTGACACGAATCGAGCACTCCACGTCGCGTTCGGGCACACCGAACGCCAAAAGGGCACGTGAGAGGCTCTTGGAGTGCGTGGCGCACGCCGAACCGCCCGACACGCAGATACCGCTTGTCGACAGCTCGTGCACCATGGTTTCGCTTTTGATGTCGGGGAGCGCGAAATTAAGGATATGCGGTGCGCGCGCGCCCGTCGGGATATGCAATCTGACCGGCAACTCCGAGAGGCGCTGCGCGGCATAATCGCGCAAATCGCACATGCGTGCGAGGTTTTCGGAAAGATTTCCGTATCCTGCGTGTGCTGCCTCGCCGAACGCCGCGATGCCGATGACGTTCTCGGTGCCCGAGCGGAAGCCGCTCTCCTGCCCGCCGCCGTAAAGCGTGGGAACAATGTCACGCCGCTTGTGTGCTTCTGCCGATACGTACAAAGCACCCACGCCCTTGGGCGCGTGGATCTTGTGCGCGCTGAGCGTGACCAGATCCGCACCGATCGCCGCAGGGTTCAGTCGGCATTTCAAATACCCCTGCACCGCGTCGGTGTGGGTGACGATCTCCTTTTTCCTCGCTTTTGCCATGGCAAAGGCGCGTTTTAAGTCGTACATCGCGCCCGTTTCGTTGTTGACGGTCATGATGGATACGAGGAAGGTGCGGTCGTTCAATGCCGCCGCGTAGGCTTCCCAATCCAATTCTCCGCCGCGCGTGGCAACACGGACGACGTCAAAGCCGTCCTTTTCAAGCACACGTAGCGCGTTTTCCACGCCCGGGTGCTCGGAATCGGTGGAGATCACGCGGCCGCCGCGGCGGCGCTCCTTGGCGTATGCCGCGCCGAGAATGGCGAGGTTATCCGACTCACTGCCGCAAGAGGTGAAGATCAGCTGCTTCGGGTCAAGCGTGCCGCGCAAGCCGAGTGTCAGGGCGATTTTGCGGCGCGCCTCCTCCACGAGCGCGTGTGCCGCCTGCCCCACGGGGTGGAGCGACGACGGATTTCCGTACGTCTCCATCGCGGCAAGCATTTTCGCCTTTGCCTCCTCGCACAGAGGCGTGGTTGCGCTGTTGTCAAGGTAAATTTCTCTCATGATCAGCTCCTGCGGAAGGTAAATTCCTCGAAAATACGCATAGCGTCCTGCAAATGCGCGTCATATTCCGCGTCAAGCGCCGTGTAGGTCACGCTGTAGATCATGCCGCCGTAGCCGACCATGACCTGGTGTCCGCGATAGCATGTGCCGCTCACCGTGTAGCGATATTCCCAGATCAGCGCGTTTCCGCCGCCAAGCTTGCCGTCCGCAAAGTGCGTCAGAGCTTCATAGCTCTCGCTCGCATCCTTGAGCAGCTTTTCGCAGGATTCGGCGTAGGTCTTGACGCTGATATTGACCGTATCGGGCTGATAGGGCGTGACGCTGACCATCGCACCGTCTACCGATGCGGAGTAGATCTCGTTCGTTACGTTGATCCTCCACGCCTCGGGAACGTAAAACAGATACGCGACCTCCTTGGTAGACGCCAGCTTCATGCCGTCGGGCGGCGTACCGTCCTCAAGCTCCTTGGCAGGCTCCTCGGGCTTGTATCCGCTGTCCGCAAACTTAAATTCCTTCAATATTTTCTTTACGTCGCTGTCGCTCGCGGTGTAAAGCTCCTTATAATACTTCTCGGTCGCGGTAAATGAGAACACGTAAAACGCCTCGGCTCTCTCTGCCACCACGTGCAAAAAGTGCAGCTCGGTTTCATCGACCTCGAGCGAATGGTGATAATGCTTTGCGTTGACGCCGTCCAGCGTCGTGTCGGCAAAATCCTCGGTGTGCGCTGTGACAGAACCCTCATCGGCGACGTTTACGAGCGCCGTATAGACCTTTTCCTCAAAGTACCATTGCAGGCGCGTGGTGGGACGCTCGGCGTCAACGGTATCCGATGCCGCCATTTCGCTCTCCATCACCTCGGTGATTCCGTATTTCACAACGCTGACCGAGGACTGCTCAAGTGCGTTGAAATACGCGCCCGAAACGCCGTACGCGGTGTTGACGTTCCAGCCTGACGGGACGTACAGACGGAAATCCGCACCCTCTGCCGTAGCGCTTTTCATACCCTCGGGCACTTCACTCTCTTCCCCGCCGCAGGACGGCAGAACAAACAGTGCACACAGACACAGAAGGATCGCCGCCATGCGAGTCAGATATTTATTTTTCATGGACAAACCCTCTTTTCAAACAAATATTCAGTTTATTGTATCACATTCAAACCTGAATATCTTCAATTTTCTGTGAACATTTGGCGGCACGGAAAAGTTTTTTCGACAAAAAGTTTATTTTTTTGTCAACCCCCCTTGCAATCGCTTCAAGTGTGTGCTATAATATCCCCATTCTGAAAAATGAATATGCTAAATGAAGCATACAGGAAAAGGCTTTTGCCGCCGAAGGAGTAACGCTCTCAGGTGCCGTTTGGTAAGGACTGTATGCCGATAGCACTCCGGAGAAGTCCAAATTGGATACCGAAGGTGAAAGCGTGCCGCGCATGCGAATCTCTCAGGTAAAAGGACGGAGCTCACGCAAATCACTGTAAGGGGTAGCTTTTGCGGTGCGTTTGTGTATTTCCGGAGTCAAACGTTCGTTTGGCTCTTTTTGTTTTTCAAAAACAAATTCAAGGAGGGAAAGCAAAATCATGAACGCTTTCATCAACGCCGTTACAGAGGTCAACAACTTTATCAACGGCATCGTCTGGGGCTGGCCCGTCATTATCCTGATTCTCGGAACGGGACTCTGGCTCTCTATCCGCACACGCTTTTTGCAGATCCGCAAGTTTGGAAACGCGTGGGGCTCAACCATCATTCCCACCGTCAAATCCATCGGCAAAAAGCAAGAAAAGAAGGACGGCGTCAAAACCGTTTCGCAGTTTGAAGCCTTCTCCGCCGCGATCTCGGGAACGGTCGGCACGGGTAACATCATCGGTGTCGTTGCCGCGATTTTAACGGGCGGTCCCGGTGCGGTCTTCTGGATGTGGCTCTCCGCATTCTTCGGCATGGTCACCAACTACGCCGAAAACGTGCTGGGTCTTTACTATCGCCGCAAAAATACGGACGGCGAATTCTCGGGCGGTGCATTCTACTACATCTATTACGGTCTTCGTTGGAAATGGCTCGGCTACGTTGCCGCCGTATTCTGCATGCTCGCCGCAATCGGCATGAGCGGCGTTCAGACCAACAAGATCTCGGGAACGATCGCAGGCTCGCTCGATCGGGCGTTCCACTTTGAGAACATGCTCGTCGTCAAGCTCGTGATCGGTATTTGCGTCGCACTCCTCGCCGCGATCATCATCATCGGCGGCATCAAGCGCATCGGTAAGGTCGCTTCCATGCTCGTTCCCTTCATGTCCCTGCTCTTCATCGGCATGGCACTGTTCGCAATCTTTGCAAACGTCACCGCCATTCCCGCAGCGTTCGCAATGATCTTCAAGGACGCATTCAACTTCGGTGCAGCCGCCGGCGGTATCTTTGCGTACGGTCTGGCACAAACCATCAAAAAGGGTATGGCACGCGGTGTTTTCTCCAACGAGGCAGGTCTTGGCTCGTCGGTCATCGCACACTCTGCATCCGAAACTCGTGAGCCCGTCAAGCAGGGGCTTTGGGGCGTGTTTGAGGTATTCTTCGACACCTTCATTATCTGTACCCTGACCGCTCTGATGTTCCTGACCACCACCAATCTTGGTGCACTGACGGGTGCCGAGGGCGACACCGACGCATCTCTCGGTATGTTCTCGAGCAATTTCGGCGTATTTGGAGCCGTCGCCATCTCGATCATTCTCCCGCTCTTCGCCTTTACCACCATTATGGCATGGTCCTACTACGGCGAAAAGGCAACCGAGTTCTGCTTCCGCGGAACGGGTGTCAAGGGTCAGAAGATCGCTACCATGATCTTCAAGGTGCTCTACGTCGTGCTGATCGTTGCTTCCGCCATCATCGAAAGCGACCTTGCATGGGCGATTTCGGACACCTGCAACGGTCTTATGGCGATCCCCAACCTGATCGCGCTGATCGGCTTGAGCGGCCTTGTATGCCGCATCACCAAAAACTACTACGACCGCAAAAAGGGCATGAAGGTCAAGCCCATGCTCTCCGCATACGAGGACCTGAACGAGGATTTCTCCAGTCAGGCTGAAGCGTAAACGAAAAAGAAACCGTCGCGCTGCGACGGTTTCAGATCACTGACAAAGAGACCAAGACGTAGGTTTTGGGCTCTTTTGTCGTATTTACAGGAAGGAAGAAAAATGGTATAATATAGGTGTAAAAAAGAACGTGGAGGAAACATCTATGTTTACAGAGAGAAGCGGAAAGC
>JAZODU010000048.1:0-6728 GCA_045597145.1 Eubacteriales bacterium | reverse complement strand
CCCGATTTTTCTTGCCAAGCTTGAAAAAATGTGATTTTTTAAGCAAAAGCCTTGACACGGCTTTTCCGCGGGTGTATAATATCTTATATTTTTCTTTATGTAAAGAGGTAATTATGCTGAACGAGAAGATGAGAGATCTCGGCGCGCGTCGCTCCGTGATCCGTGAATTGTTTGAATACGGCAAAAAAAGAAAGGCTGAGATCGGCGCGGAAAACGTGTTTGATTTCAGCATCGGCAACCCCAGCGTCCCCGCGCCCGAGGCAGTGGGGGATACGCTGAAGCAGCTGCTTGACGTAAAGGATCCCGTTTCGCTCCACGGCTATACCAGCGCGCAGGGTGATGCAGGCGTGCGTCGTGCCATCGCGGAGTATGTCGCGCGCACCGAGGGAGCGCAAGCCGATCCCGATCTGATCTATCTTACCGTCGGCGCGGCGGCATCGCTCACGGTTTCTCTGACCGCGATCCTCAATCCCGGTGACGAGGTGATCCTGCTCGCACCCTTTTTCCCCGAGTACCGCGTGTTCGTCGAGCGCACGGGGGCTGTGGTGGTTCCCGTTCTGTGTGACACCAAGACCTTCCAGCCCGATCTTGCGGCACTGGAGGCAGCGATCACCGACAAAACGCGCGCGATCATCGTCAACTCTCCCAACAATCCCACGGGAGCGGTTCTGACCGAGGAGAGTGCGCGCGGCTTGGCGGAGCTTCTGTCCGCGAGCGAGCAAAAATACGGCACGGATATCTACCTGATCGCGGACGAGCCCTACCGTGAATTGGTCTACGGCGGCGTTAAGGTGCCGTATCTGCCCAATTATTACGACAACACGCTGGTTTGCTATTCCTTCAGCAAATCCGTGGCGCTTCCCGGTGAGCGCATCGGCTATATTCTCGTCTCGCCCAAGGTGCACGAGCCCGTGGCGGTCTATCAGGCGGTGTGCGGCGCGGGACGCGCTCTGGGATTTGTCTGCGCACCGGCACTCTTCCAGTACATGATCCCGTCGGTTCTGGGGCTAACCTCGGATCTTACGGTTTACGATACCAACCGCAAAATGCTTTACGACGCGCTCACGTCTTACGGCTACGAGCCCGTCAAGCCCGACGGCGCGTTCTACCTGTTCGTAAAAGCACTTGAGGAGGACGCAAACGCGTTCTGCGAGAGAGCCAAGGAGTTTGAGCTTTTGCTCGTGGCATCCGACAGCTTCGGCTGTCCCGGATTTGTGCGCATCTCCTATTGCGTGACCACCGAGCAGATCGAGCGTTCTCTGCCCGCGTTCAAAAAATTGGCAGAGTCTTACGGTATCAAGAGGTAAAAACGATGAATCCATATTCCAACGAGCCGAAAGCGGAGGAAAACTCTCTTTTGAGCGAGGCGCGGCGCGAGATCAACGAGGTGGACGCCGCGATGGCGGAGCTCTTCGTGCGCCGCATGAGAGCCGCCGAAAAGGTGGCGCAGTACAAAAAGGAGCATGCCCTGCCGATCCTTGATGCCGAGCGCGAGGAAGCGGTCGTGCAAACCAATGTACGCCTTATCGAGGACGAAACCCTGCGTGAATATTACGTCAACTTTATCCGCAACAACATGGCGGTGTCGCGTGCCTATCAAACGCGTTTGCTCGGGGGTATGCGCGTGGCGTACTGCGGAACCGAGGGCGCGTTTGCGCACATTGCCGCGGGAAAGATGTACCCAATGGCAGAGCGCGTTGCGTACGGAGACTTCAAATCGGCGTACCGCGCTGTGGAAAAGGGCGAGTGCGACGTTGCTGTCCTTCCCTTGGAAAACAGCTATAACGGCGAGGTGGGGCAGGTGACCGACCTGATGTTCTCGGGCACACTCTACGTCAGCGAGATCATGGATCTTGCCGTGACGCACGACCTTTTGGTCGTGCCCGGCACGAAAAAGGAGCAGATCCGCGAGGTGGTCAGCCACCCGCAAGCCCTTGGGCAGTGCGCGGAATATCTGCGCCGTGCGGGCTGGGGAACGGTGGAGTATTCCAATACCGCTCTTGCCGCCCGTTACGTTGCCGAGAAGAACGACCCGACGGTAGCCGCGATCGCCAGCGAGGAAGCGGCAGAGATCGTAGGGCTTGAGGTCTTGGAAAAGAACATTAACGAAAGCCGCAGCAACACCACGCGCTTTGGCGCGTTTACGCGGGTGGAGAGCCGTCGGCACTCCAAGCGCATGGGCGAGCATTTTATCCTGCTGTTCACCGTTAAAAACGAGGCGGGTGCGCTTGCCAAGGCGATGGACGTTATCGGTCGTTTCGGCTTTAACATGAGAACGCTTCGCAGCCGCCCGATGAAGGAGCTGCTCTGGCAGTATTATTTCTACGTCGAGGCAGAGGGCGACGTTTACACCGAGGCGGGCGAGTGGATGATGCGCGAGCTTGGCTTCTTCTGCGACAAGCTCAAGCTTGCAGGTACTTATTACAATGAACACAGATCCTGACACGGGAAGGGGGAGAGGAACATGATCTTACATCTGGATCTGCCAACGGGCGGATACGATATTTATCTGGAGCGCGGTGCTCTTGCACGCGCAGATGAATGGCTCTCTCTCGATCGACGTGTGCTGATCGTGACCGATGAGGGCGTTCCTCCCGAATATGCCCGTACTGTGGCGCGCCGATGTGCCGAGCCCGTTATCGTGACCGTGCCCGCGGGGGAGGGAAGCAAAAGCTTTGCCACCCTTGAAATGCTTTGCAGAACGCTTTTGGAAAAGGGCTTTACCCGAAGCGATTGCGTCGTTGCCGTGGGCGGCGGCGTGGTTGGAGATCTGTCGGGCTTTGCGGCGGCATCCTATATGCGCGGTATCGATTTTTACAATATTCCCACCACCGTGCTCTCGCAGGTCGATTCCTCGATCGGCGGCAAGGTGGCGATCAATCTGGACGGTGTCAAGAACATCGTGGGCGCGTTTTATCAGCCGCGTGCGGTCATCGTTGACCCCGAGGTGCTGAAAACGCTGCCGCACCGTCAGATCGCAAACGGACTTGCCGAGGCGGTCAAGATGGCACTGACCTCGGACGCCGTGCTTTTTGAGATCTTCGAGCGCGGCGCGTGGGAGCGTGAGCTCGACACCGTGATCGAGCGTTCGCTTCGCATCAAAAAGGCGGTGGTCGAGGAGGATGAAAAGGAAAACGGCTTGCGCCGCGTGCTCAATTTCGGGCATACACTCGGACACGGCATCGAGGGCGCGGAGGATTTGCACGGGCTGTACCACGGCGAATGCGTCGCGCTCGGTATGCTCCCGATGTGCTCGGAGGGCGTGCGTGCGCGTCTGATCCCCGTGTTGAAGCAATTGGGCTTGCCGACGCAGATCCGCGGTGACCTTGACAAAATGCTTGCGCTCGCCGCGCATGACAAAAAGTGCGACGGTAAGGAGATCTCGGTCGTATACGTCGACGAGATCGGTCACTTTGAAATTTCTAAAATGCCCTTGGACGAATGGCAGAGAACGATCCGTTCGACCTTGGGAGAGGGGAGCGCGCAATGAAAAACACCTTTGGGCAGAGCGTGGCTCTGACGCTGTTCGGCGAGAGCCATGGCGAGGAGATCGGCGCGGTGCTTGACGGATTGGCGCCCGGGCTTGCGGTCGATGAGGATTTCATCCGCCATCAGCTTTCCCTGCGCCGACCGCAGGGGAAGATTTCGACCGCGCGCGTCGAGGCGGACGAATTTCGCATCGTCAGCGGCGTGTTTGAAGGAAAGACAACGGGCACACCCCTGTGCATTCTGATCCCCAACACCAACACGCGCAGTAAGGATTATACCAAGGGGCTTCCGCGCCCCGGACACGCCGATTTTACGGCGGAATGTAAATATCACGGATACCAGGACTTTCGCGGCGGCGGACATTTTTCGGGTCGCATCACGGCGGCACTCGTTGCCGTAGGCGCGATCGCGATTTCCGCGCTTCGCGGACACGGGATCCTGATCGGCACGCATATCTCGCGTCTGGCGGGACTGCGTGACCGCGCGTTTGATAACTGCGAGGTCGATCTGGAAACGCTCGGCGACCTTGCCTTTCCCGTGCTGGATTCGGATGTAGCACGGCAGATGCGCGAGGCGATCGAGGACGCGGCGCGCGAGGGCGACAGCGTGGGCGGTGTATTGGAAACCGCTGTGCTGGGGCTTCCCGCAGGCGTGGGTGAGCCTTGGTTTGACAGCGTGGAGAGCGTGCTTTCGCACGCGCTGTTCAGTATCCCCGGCATTAAGGGCGTGGAGTTCGGCGACGGCTTTGCGCTGGCGGATATGCGCGGCAGCGTGGCAAACGACGGCTTGCGCGTCAACAAAGAGGGTAAGATCGTGACCTCGACCAATCACAACGGCGGCATCAACGGCGGCATTACCAACGGCATGCCCGTGGTATTCCGTTGCGTGGTCAAGCCCACACCGTCTATCTTCCGCGAGCAGGAAAGCGTGAATATGGAAACGCGGCAGAACGCGCTCCTGACCCTGCAGGGCAGACACGATCCCGCCATTATCCACCGCGCACGCGTGGTGGTGGACAGCATCACCGCTCTGGCTCTTTGCGACCTGCTGGCGCTTCGCTTCGGAACGGATTTTCTCAAAGCATAATTTCCCCATAGGAGGTCCCATATGAAATACGGCTGTATCGGCGAGCATCTGAAGCATAGCTTTTCGGCTGAGATTCACAACGCGCTCGCGTCTAACCCTTACGAGATCTGCGAGGTTGCGCGAACGGATCTGGACGCATTTATGACGGCGCGCGATTTTCTGGGGATCAACGTAACCATTCCGTATAAGGAGGACGTCATTCCTTACCTCGCCCGACAGAGCGAGCAGGCGGCGCAGATCGGCGCGGTCAATACCGTCGTCAACCGCGCGGGGCTTCTTTACGGCTATAACACGGACTTTTTCGGTATGAGTGACTTGATCGCACGCGTGGGCGTGGAGCTTCGCGGTAAAAAGGTCGCAGTGCTCGGCACGGGCGGCACGTCGCGCACGGCAGTTGCCGTGGCACGGGCACGGGGAGCGCGAGAGATCCTTCGCGTCAGCCGCACGGCGCGCGAGGGCGCGATCACATACGAGGCGTTGAACGAACAGCACACCGACACCGAGATCATCATCAACACCACCCCCTGCGGTATGTATCCCAACCCCAACGCAACGCCCGTGGATATTGGTGCGTTCCCCCGCCTTGAGGGCGTGATCGATGCCATCTATAACCCTCTGCGCTCACAGCTGATTCTGGACGCGAAAAAGCGTGGTATTCCTGCTGAGGGCGGGCTTTATATGCTGGTGGCGCAGGCGGTACGCGCGTCCGAGATCTTTTTGGATCGCACCTACGACACGGGAACGTGCGAGCGCGTATATCAAAACATTCTGCGACAAAAGGAGAACGTCGTGCTCACGGGTATGCCCGCGTCGGGCAAGAGCACGGTCGGTAAACGCCTTGCCGCACGCCTGGGGCGTGACTTTTTCGATCTTGACGAAGAGATCGTCAAGGCGGCAGGCTGTCCGATTCCCGATATTTTCGCCAAAGACGGCGAGGGCGCGTTCCGCGAGCTCGAAGCCCGCGTGTTGCGCGAGGAGTTAGCACAGAAGAACGGCATTGTTCTGGCAACGGGCGGCGGCGCGATTCTGCGCGACGAAAACGTCGATCAGCTGCGCCGCAACGGTTGGATCTATTTTCTTGACCGCCCGCTTAAAATGCTGCTTCCCACCGAGGACAGACCCTTGGCGAGCGACGCCGATATGATCCGCCGCCGCTACGGGGAGCGTTACGAACGCTATTGCGCGACCGCCGATTGCCGTGTGGACGGCGCGGGCAGCGCAGAAGCGGTTGCGGAAATGATTAAAAAGGATTTTGAGAGCATATGAAATTATATATATTAAACGGACCGAATCTCAATTTTCTCGGGATCCGCGAGCCCGCACACTACGGCTCGACCACCTATGCACAGCTGGTCGAAATGATCGAGGCACATTGCAGAGAAAAGGGGATCGAGGCGGTCTGCCGACAAAGCAACCACGAGGGGATGCTCGTGGATTGGATCCAGGAGGCATATTTCGAGGAGGCGGACGGCATCGTGATCAATCCCGGAGCGTATACGCACACCAGCATCGCGCTTCTGGACGCAGTCAAATCGACCATGCTTCCCACAGTTGAGGTGCATATCTCCAAGGTAGAGGAGCGGGAGGCCTTCCGCCAGGTCAGCTACATCCGTGCTGCCTGTATCGGAACCATCACCGGAAAGGGCTTCGACGGATACCGAGAGGCACTCGAATATCTCTGCATGGAATAAAAATAAATCACAACCGACAAAAGATGCCCATAGACCTCACGGTCTATGGGCATCTCGTTATTTTTTATAATCGTATAATTTCACAGTTGCGTATTCATACCTCGCCGTATTCGTCTGAGCTATCTCGCAATCGCTCACCGAGCAATCGTCGCGCGATAGATAAATCGGGAGAGTCGGCGGATTTTTCTGCCCGTCATAATAGTTGACTCTTTCGGCGGAGCGAAGCGACGCGCCAAGGATAGCGTCAACATCCTCGCTGAAATTGCTCTTTACGAGCACCGTACCCGCACTCTCGGAGCTAATTACCCCGTCTATCCGCTCCGCCATCACCTGAGCCGACTGAACATCGGCGGCATCAGCGGGCAGAGCTTCAAGCAGCAACAGCTCGGCATCGGTCTGTCTGACTCTGTATCTCACGGTAACTATCTCACCCTCAGCCCCCGCCGCGCTCTGAATTCCACA
>JAZODU010000047.1:0-8923 GCA_045597145.1 Eubacteriales bacterium | reverse complement strand
TTTATGTTCTCCCATCAAGGTCGTACCGGCGCATAGGAAAAGCGCCACTCCGCTTCGCTTCGTGACGCTTTTCCTATGCAATTTAATAGTTCTTTATCTTTTTGTCAGATTTTTTCTACCCCAACTATTGACAAAGAGCCTTATTTCTTGTTTTTTCGCTTGAAGATCTTGCTTCTGAAGAGAATGATGTTCATCACCGTAAAGAAAACAACGAAGACGACCATTGTCAATATCGGACGGGTAGGTGCTAAGGTTGCCAGGAACATCATGGGGAAGCCGAACACGATCGCGGGGAAGTTCTGATATACCATGTTGTCCGAGGCGGGGGTCTTGAATTCGCTGTCGACCTCGCGCAGCAGAATGATACCCGTGCTTGCCGTGCCCGTCAGCATACCGTACATCATCAGAAATTGCTCTTCTGCATAATCGGAGAAGAGAAGCTTCGCTACGATGCGGTTGTAAACGTAGGTAATGATAGCACCCACGAATCCGAGGATCAGAATGACACCCCAGTAGTTTTCCAGAATGTCAAGGCGGATCGCCGCAACGCCCGCAACCACCATCAGATCAAAGAAGAAGTTGCTGGCGCGCGTCATCAGGAAGTTGTTCGTGTATTTCTTTCTCACGATGCGCTTGCGTCGCAGGAAGTTGAGCAAAAGCTTGATCAGAGTCGCCGTCAGAACGCCCAGAAGGAAGTTGAAGCCGTAGATGACCGATCGCATACCGGGCAGAAGGTTGCCAAGCCCCATCATCAAAAAGTACGCTGCCATGTAAGCCACGAGGATCAAGGCGATCTGAACCGTCATTTTGTCCATGCTCTCCTGCATGGGGATTTCGTTGACGGATTCCACCTTTTCGCTGTGAAGACTGCCGTCCGAGCGCTTGGAATACACGAGCTTTCCGCGCTTTTTCATAATATTGAGGTGAATAACGCCGCCGATCGCCGCGGAAAGGAAGCCGAGTGCGGCTATGGTAAGACCGAAGCTCTTACCGCCGTCAAAGCCGTTTTCAACCTCGTAAATGTTGCCGTAGTTCATCGCCTGTCCCGTGCCCTGACCGTAGCCGAAGGGGAGCAGAACGCCTGCCGCCATGAAAAACCCCTTGATCACGAGAGAAACGATCATAGTGATGCCAAACCCGACGATTGCCTGAATCAGATAGGTGGATACAGTGGTAACACCCGTGTTGAAGATCTCGCTTGAGCGTTGCTTGGTCAGCTTTGAATTGGTGGTTTTAAAGGCAGAGGCGATAAAGCCGAGTGCCAGCGCGTGGTATGTAATCAGCTCCAGACAAGCCGTGCCCTTGTAATTGAAGATCGCGGTGTCAAACATGACCTCGCCCGTGATCGCCTTATAGATGGCAGCAATGATCAAAAGGATCGCGCCGCCGACGATGGAGGTCGGGATCAGCGACTCCTGCAAAAACGGAATACTTTTTTTCAAAATGTTTCCAACCAGAAGACTTCCCAGAAGGATCGCAAAGAGCATGATCCAGCCCCAGGAATCATATCCCCAAAAATTTGACATGTTCTTCTCCTTTGCATATGTTTTTGTATCGGTGATAAATATGTACGTATTTGAGCGCATTGAAGCGTTTTGAGCCCTTGACCTGATAGATCTTGCCACCGTGGTAGACGTTGAGCTTGTTTCGCCCGAGCACCGTGACCGCCGTGATCTCGTCGAACGAAAACGTCTTGTCGCCGACGCACATGCGGTTACCGTACAGCGAGAGCGTTGCGTCTTTTTCAAGCAGTAGCTTGCGGTCGTAGGGCAGCACCTCCGAGAACGCGATGCGCTCGGTGTACATCGGCGTATCCGTGTAACCGTCAAGCGAGAGGGAATTGATAAAATCACTTTGATAATCGTACCAGTTCAGTACGTATTCAAACGGAAAATCAAAGCCCTCGCCGCGCAATTGCTTTGTGGGAAGATAGCGCACCTTGCGGTGGCATTTTTTACATTCGATGATATTCTTGCGGCTCTCAAACTCGGAAAGACCGCAGGTAGGGCAGACGTAGATTGCCCGCTCCAGATATTCCGCGCATTTCTTGTGGCGGTATTCGCCGTCGTTCTGCGCCTCGTTGACGTAGAGCTCCTTTTCGATGACCCCGAACAGCTCGTCGTCGGAGAGCGTTGCGTATTCCTCAGGCTCGATCACGCGGGACACGTAAGCATGCATTTTTCCCTTGCGTACCACGTCGCTCCAACGCGGCTGTGCGCCGTAGCCACCCTCAATACGGAAGAGTGCGATGGGCATCTGCAGCTTTTTGACGAGCGGAACGATGGCGGGGTTCATGTATTCGGTGCGACCGCTGTAGGTGCGGTTACCCTCGGGTGCCAGGGCGATCGTGCCGCCCTCGCGGGATACGCGGATGCAGTTGAGGATCGCACGCATATCGGTGGTCTGCTTTTTGATCGGGATCGGAGCGACCAGAAATTTGATGAGCCGGGAAACGAATCCGTTGGAAAAGAGATCCTCGGACGCCACGTAATAGACCGCGCCCTTGAACGCCATGCCGACGAAGAATTGGTCGAACGCAGTTTGATGATTAAAGAGGATCAGATAGGGGCGTTTGCCCGAATCCTTGAATCTTTCAACACGGATACCGTACTTGATGCGCGTGTAGGGGGTCAGTAACACGTTCAGAATGTTGCGCACAACGCGATGACGGTACCGCGTCCACTTGTTGTCCTTTTTCTTTTTCGGTTGCTCCATGGAATGCCTCCGATCCGTAAAAAATGCGATCGCTTAAAACCATCTTATTTATTATACGATATTTTTCCTGTTTTGTCAAGAAAAATATGAAAGGAAGATCGATTGATTGGCTTGCGGCTTGAATAAAAAAATCGACAAGCCGAAGCTTGTCGAATTTTTGGTGCGGGTAAGAGGACTTGAACCTCCACCGAGTTGCCCCGACTAGAACCTGAATCTAGCGCGTCTGCCAATTCCGCCATACCCGCATATTGAGTTTTGCTCCGAACCGGAACAAATGATATTATATCATAACAGCCGAGGCTTGTCAATACTTTTTTGAAATTTTTCTCAAAAAAATTTATTGCTTGAAAAAAGAAAAAAGATTTTGATTTTTTTTAAAAAACCTCTTGACTTTTCCAAAAAATCGTGTATAATATACATGTTGCGCTAATAAGCGTAGCACGCGGGAGTGGCGGAACTGGCAGACGCGCACGTTTGAGGGGCGTGTGGTTCACACCGTACGGGTTCAAGTCCCGTTTCCCGCACCAAAAAAGAAGGCACGCAATAGCGTGCCTCCTTTTTTGGTTCTGAAATCGGCTCGCGCAACTCTACCGCCTTGCCTGCGGCAGTACGGGCGACCTTGCCGTAGGCAAGGCGCATAGCGCGCGATGTTCAACTGTCCCGTTTCCCGCATTGCAATGCAAACGGCAATATCACCAACCTCCTCAACTGCCTTTTGTGCAAGATCTACAATTTTGCCGAGGGCGTCATTTTATGATTGCTTTTCTTCTTGGTGTATGGTATACTTTAAATGTAGAAGCTTCATTTTTGATGTATATGCGGAAGAAACGGGAGTTCAACAGATTACATTTTTAGCAAACGAAAGGGGAGTGATGATCCGTGATAAAAGCCACTAAAATGCTTGTTTGGATCCTGTTGCCCCTTATGTGTGTGACGCTTATATGCGGCTATGCAATGCTTTCCGACGATCTTTCGGTCAGCGGAGAGGTGGCTGCAAACGGAAAGCCGTATGAGGGGGTATATATTTCCGATGTTTCGGTCTATTCGGAAAACGGAGCCTCAAGCGTATCGTGCTCTTATTACCTGCCAACGAACCTTTCTGTTACGGCAGATCCCTTTGCCGTGGGCGGTAGCATTACTTATAAGATCACAGTTCATAATAATACCGACGTAACCTATTGGTATATTCGACCGGATTTTGTGACCGATTTCGAATCAAATTCACTGATCGGGCAGGCGAACGGAATAACGGTGGTTACAAAGGATCACCCGAACGATACCACACAAACCTTTAATTCCGACGACTGGATACCGCCGCAGACCTACCGCGACTTTTATGTGACCTACATCTTCCGCTCGGATGCACAGGTGTACCCGTCTACTCTGATCAACTATCTGTTCGGTATTAAGATGGATGCGGTACACGATCAGTTCCTTGCCGTGCTGAACGATTCCGCACCGGGTGGCGGATACGAATACCTCTCTCAAAAATTTAACGAAAAATATGCGGAAACGGGAGAAACAGTGATCGCAAACATCGGCGAAGAGGAGGAGATCTTCAACACGCTGTTCGGATCCGATTTAACCGTAAGCGTTGACGGTGTTGAGCTTCCCGTTACGATCATGGTCAGGCGCGAAAACGTTGATGGACGTAATACCGGAGATGATTATGCGGGATCGGGCACTCCTGCGGGATGTGAGTACACGGTTTATATTACCGTCGATCCTCTCGACAGCCCCACGGGTGAGGCGATCGTTTACGCTGTTTCCTATTCAAATGGCGGTGCGGCAGGCAACACATGGTATCAGCTTGGTCAGCTTTACGAGGGAACGGCAGACGTTACGGATTATGACGGCGAAACGTTCGGAATGCAGGGCGCGTTTGACGTTTACAGCTGGATTGCAACGCCCAACAGATATGAGGCGGCAAACGGCATTTCCTACCTTGTAGGTCAGGAGCAGGGCGACCAGTACGATAAGCTGAAAACGCTTGAGGAGATCATGGGAACAAACGACCAGGATATCTTTAATGACATCGACAACAATCGTATTTTTAAAACGGTTTACGATATCGTTTACAATCCTGCAAATGCAGGCAAGGCAGGGTTGGAGGGCTTGCGAAAGGCGTTTGAGGATGCCGCGCCGTTCTACAACATTATGAACAACGGTCAGGAGATCAAGGTGAAGCGCGAGTGCACCAGAGCTGAGATCATACCGTATATTTTGAATATACAGACCGCACTTGATTATTACAACGAAGTGAATCCATAAAAGCAGGCGGCATGCGTAGCGTGCCGCCTTTTGTCTTGTTTCGAATGATTGTTTGGCTCAAAAGGTGTTGACAAGTGCGTCTGCCGATGGTACAATAATACAGAAAGAATGTGCCGTGATCGGGCAAAGGAGGAAAATACGGTGGATTGGTGGGTCATTCCTGTAATTGTATTGGGGGCGTTGGCGTTTGCAGTGCTGACGGTCTCGCTCGTGTGCTTTCTCTTCATTTTTTACGCCTCGCGGCGCAAGCCGAAAAAGGCAGATCCCACACCCACGCCGCGCGGTGAGGTATACGACCCGCACCGCGAGCAGATGCGCGCGTGGATTCGAGAGGTGCGCGAGATGCCGCATACCGACGTGTCGATCCGCTCCCACGACGGGCTGACGCTTTGGGGCAGCTACTACGAATACAAAAAAGGCGCGCCGATCGAAATTTTGTTCCACGGCTATCGGGGATCGGCGATCCGCGACATGTCGGGCGGCGTGATTCGGTGCTTTGCACTGGAGCGGAACGCGCTCGTCGTTGACCAGCGAACCGCGGGGAGAAGCGACGGGCACGTGATCACCTTTGGCGCGCGTGAGAGCCGCGATTGCCGTGCGTGGGTCGATTTTGTCATCGAGCACATCGACAAGGACGCCAAGATCATTCTCACGGGAATCTCAATGGGGGCGGCGACGGTGATGATGGCGGCATCCATGGATCTGCCGGGGAACGTGGTTGGCGTGCTGGCGGATTGCGGATATACCTCCACCCGCGCCATCGTCAAAAAGGTGATCCGCGGCATGAAGCTGCCGCCGCATCTGCTGTATCCGTTCGCACGCCTGGGAGCTGTTCTGTTCGGGCATTTTGATCCCGACCGTGATTCTCCCGTGGCGTCTATGAGGCGCTGCACCTTGCCCGTGATCTTTTTTCACGGCGATACCGACGACTTTGTTCCGTGCTACATGAGTGAGGAAAACTACGCCGCGTGTACGTCCGCACATAAGCGGCTCGTGATCGTTCCGGGTGCGGCGCACGGTATCTGCTTTCCCGTGGATCAAACGGGGTATCTTGCCGCGCTTGACGCATTTTTTAAATCCTATCTTTAAAGAAAAGCGGCGAGGAACCTATGGTTCCTCTCCGCTTTTTTATGTAGCGAATCAAAGCATCGTTTGCGTGTCGTTGGGGTCGCCGTTGCGTGCCGCGTCGTATTCCGCCGACCAATCCAGGTCGCGGTTGGTGTTTTATGTCTTTAGTTCTTTTTCTTCGGCTTCTTGATCTTGTTGAGCTTCTTGTTCATCTTGAGCAGCTCCTCCTTGGTGAAGGAGACGTTCATCATGCCCATCATGCCGGTCAGTCGCAGCACGGTAAAGCCGCCCATCATATCCATCAATCCGCCGCCGGCACTCAGATCAACGTCAAAGCCGCCCGACTTCTTCTCGGACTTGTTTGCCTTTTTGCCGGCATCCATCTTCTTCTTGATCTTGAGTCCCATCGAGATGAACCAGAGCTTGCCTCTCTTGGACTGCATGATGTCGGAGATCTTGTCGTTGAGCGAATATCTGCCCTCGACCTCAACCACGTCGAACCAGTTGAGCACCGCGCCGACTTCCTTGAGCACGTAGTCCATGTTTCTCTCGGCTACCTTGCGGATTTTGCCCTCGTCGGAGAAGTCGCCTGCCTTTGCAACGATCACGCTCTCGCCCTCGTTCTTGACGTCGAAGTAGAAGAAGTGGTCGGGCGCGGTCTTTTTGCCGATGCTCTCGCCGTTGACGAAGAGCTCGACCTCGGGGAGGTTGGAGTAAACGGTTACCTTGGTCACGTCCTCAACACGGTCAACGTATCTTTTGCCGCACAGATGCACGAACGGGTCGTCCGAAAGCCATGCCTTGTACGCGTAGAAGGCGTCCTTCTTGTACTTGCGGTCCATCGTGATCAGACCCTTGTGGTTCTGTCCGTTTTCACCGCCCTCGGCACGCGCGTCGACACCGAAGTCGAACATGTTCCACACGTGCGTCGCCCAGATATACTTGCGGCTGAAGAGCTGCTTGATCAGCTCCTCGTGATAGAACGCCTGATATTCCTCGGTGTAGTCACCCTGCTTGGGGTCGCTGGTGTGCCAGTTGAGTGCCTCGCAGCCGTATTCGCTGACGCCGATCGGGATGTTCGGGTGCGTCGCGTGGAACTTGTCGAACCAAGGTCCGTTCATGCTCGTGTCGCCGCCGTACCAACCGAAGTAGTGGTTGTAGGATACGAGATCGGGGATCTGCAGATAGGGGTCGTCCATCTTGCACATGGAAACTGCTGCAATGGTGGTCAGACGCGTCTTGTCCATTTCGTGCACGAGGTCGTTCAAAATTCTGTGGTTTTCCAGAAGGTCGTCGTCCGAGCCTGCGATCGAAATCTCGTTGGAAAGCCCCCAAACGAAGATCGATGCGTGGTTGTAGTTCTGCGTGATCAGCTCCTTCATCTGGGAGATCGTGTTCTCACGTCCCCCGGGCATGTGCTTGGAAATGTAGGGGATCTCCGCCCAGATCACAAGACCTTTTTCGTCACACAGATCGTAGAAATACTGGTCGTGCTGATAGTGTGCCAGACGGATCGTAGTGGCACCCACCTCCATGATCAGATCGATATCCTCGGCGTGATGCTCGGGGAGAAGCGCGTTACCGATGCCAAGGCGATCCTGGTGGCGGGAAACACCGCGCAGGGGATATTCCTCACCGTTGAGGATAAAGCCGTTTTCGGGATCAACGCGGAAGGTGCGGCAGCCGAAACGGTTGCAGACGTTGTCAAGAACCTCGCCGTTTTCCACGATCTCAACCTCACAGCAGTAGAGGTAGGGATCCTTTCGACCGTTCCACAGGTGCACGTCCTTGATCTCAAAGGTTACCTTCGTTTCGGTGGATTCGATCTTGTCGAGCTCGTTTTCATCCTTGTCGTAAACGGTGTAAACCAGTTTTTGGTTTGTACTGAGGTTCTTAATGAATACCTCGACCTCAACCTTGGCGTCCTTGCCATCGATTGCGGGGGTGATCATCAGACCGTTGCCACCGTAGTAGTCCAGATCAAAGTGGGTGCTGTTGACCGCGATCAGATTGACACCGCGGTAAAGGCCACCGTAGAAGGTAAAGTCCGCCATCTGGGGGTATACGGTTTCGTTGGGGGAGTTGTCCACGATCACGGCGATCTCGGTCTCGTCGGTCAGCTTGTCGGTGATGTTGACGCGCCAGGTGGAGTAGCCGCCGTCGTGATGTGCCAGCTTTTCGCCGCCCACGTAAACGTCAGCGGAGGAATTTGCGCCGCGCAGCTCCAGATAGTACAGGTCAGCAGAGGGAAGCTCGGATTTCTTCAGCGTTTTGGTATAGAGGCAGGAGCCGCGGAAGTAATCGTTGCCGCCGTCCTGACCGTCGAGCGCATTCCAGGTGTGGGGGAGATTGATTGCCTCGCTGCCCTGCGCGTTGATATCGGTGGTGTTCTTGATGAACAGCCAGTTTTCATTCAGATTCAGAATCGTTCTCACGTTGGTAATTTCCTTTCTGTCAATTCGGGTTATGATCGTATTTTTTGACTCAATATGAATTCTTCAAAATCGGTGCCCGACGGGGTCGGGCACCGGGAGAGAACAAAATTAAGCGAGGTTGTCGTTGTCCTCTGCGGTCGTATAGGTCAGAACGTCGTCAGACTCGACGTCACGCCCCAGATCCTTGTTCATCTTGGCAAGGGTCTTCTTATCAAGGTTGTAAATAAATGCGATACCGACGAGCATGAGAACGGCGCTGAAGCAGTAGAGAGCAGCAACCAGCCAGCACATATTGTTGGCAGTAGCAGCAGACTGGCCGCCTACGCCCAGATCAGCGATGTAACCCAGCTTGCCCATGATATACAGAACGGCGGCGGGGCCTACGCCCTGAGCCAGCTTACGGAAGAAGGAGTGCAGAGAATATACGGTACCTT
>JAZODU010000046.1:0-45392 GCA_045597145.1 Eubacteriales bacterium | reverse complement strand
TTTCAAATATTTTGCAATGAATTTCAACTTTTTGGGGTTGAAAAAGCTGATTTGCACCTGCTATGATTCTTCTCCCGTGGCGGGGGAGCAGTTGTCGATTTTTCCTGACAAGCGACCCTATAAGGTGGAAATTACCGAGGTTGTTGATGAAAATAACGATGGTTCTGTTGACCTTGTAGATGTAGAACTTTTGCTGAAAAATCGAAAAAACATAATAAAAAAGCTCAACAGTGGGGACTTTCGTTCTGAAGAATGTATCGCATTACTAAAAAAAGCAGACATTGTTGTAACAAATCCACCGTTCTCACTTTTTCGGGAGTATGTGGCACAACTGATTGAATATAATAAAAAATTTTTGATTATCGGCAATCAAAACGCGATTACATATAAAGAGATTTTCCCTCTGATCAAAGATAATAAAATTTGGTTAGGAAAGGGGTTTAAGGGAAACGTTGGCTTTTTTAGAAGCCCTTATGAGGATACGGCGGTTTCATCACAACATAAAGAAGGCATGATTCGCGTATCGGGCGTTATGTGGTTCACGAACATGGACTATCCCGAGAGACATACGGATATAGAACTGTATAAATCTTATACTGCCAACGAATACCCGCACTATGATAATTATAATGCCATAAATGTTAATAAAACGGCGGAAATTCCTGAAGATTACGACGGCATTATGGGTGTTCCGATTACGTTTTTAGACAAATACAATCCCGACCAATTTGATATTATTTGGCAGGCAAGCGGAAATACACGTGCTTCTGCTCCTAAAAATATATTAACTGAATTGGGCTATACCGTCCATAAAGACGATAGAGGAGGATGCGGCGTTGTCAACGGGCAAAGGGTGTATGGGAGAATTTTTATACGGAGGCGACAGAATGGAAATTAAACTCTGCGAGATTCCCGTTCGTGACGTGTTTGACGGATATGAGAACAACGAAGAAACGGGGCAGGTGCTTGCCTACGGTGGCAGATTAAACGTGCGCCCCGCTTATCAGCGCGAGTTTGTATATGATGATAAAAAGAAAGAGGCTGTCTTGAACTCGGTTCTGCACGGCTTTCCGCTCAACGTCATGTACTGGTCGGAGAACGAGGACGGAAGCTACGAAATGCTGGACGGTCAGCAACGCACGATTTCGGTTTGCGAGTGGCTTGATAACGGCTTTTCCGTGTTTGCCAATCCCGCCTTGCCCACAACACCGTATTACGCGCATACCTCCGAGGAAATTACGCAGCGCGTATTGGATTACAAATTGATGATTTACGTGTGCAAGGGAACGCACACCGAAAAGCTGGATTGGTTCAAAATCATTAACATCGCGGGCGAAAAGCTGACCGATCAGGAGCTTCGCAACGCTATTTACACGGGCGCGTGGCTTTCCGATGCCAAGCAATATTTCAGCAAAAATCAATGTCTTGCCTATCGCATCGGTGAATGTTATATGAGCGGCACGCCCATACGGCAGGATTATTTGGAAAGCGTGCTGTCCTGGATTGCTTCTGCTGAGGGAAAAACGATTGAGGACTATATGGCAGAGCACCAGCACGATACCCACGCCACGCCCCTAAAGCAGTATTTTAAAACCGTGATGGATTGGGTGGAGCTGACCTTCCCTAATTATCGTGCCAAGCTGATGAAGGGCTTGGAGTGGGGCTTGCTCTACAATGAGTACGGGCGCAATGTGTACGATCCGAATCAACTGGAGGCGGAAATCAAACACTTGTTGCAAGACGATGACGTTACCCGCCAAAAGGGAATTTACGAATACCTTTTGAGCGGAAAAGCCAAGGAAAAGGCACTTTCTATTCGCCAGTTTACCGAAAATGAGCGTCGCACGATGTACGAGCGGCAAAGGGGCGTATGCCCGATGTGCAAGGCATCGGGCATACGGAAGCAATGGGCGATTGAGGAAATGCACGCCGACCACATTCTTCCATGGAGTCGCGGCGGGCACACAAAGCTTGAAAACGGTCAGATGCTTTGCAGAGAGCATAACCTTGAAAAATCGAACCGATAAAAGAGCAGAGGATTGCCATGTGGCAATCCTCTATTTGTTCTTCGGCTTAAAATACTGATACAGGCTACATGGGATCATACCGTTGTAGAGCTTGCGGATCTTGTCGGCGCGCGCCCCGTAAAATCGCTCGAACTGCGGGTGCGAGGTGATGATATAGATCTGCCACGGCGAAAGCTCGGCAAACGTGCGCCCCATGTCGCGGTAAAGTGCCTCTGCCTCGGCAGGCGTCATCAGTCGCTCGCCATAAGGCGGATTGCACACGATCGTGCCGCGTCGGTCGGGGGTGGGCTTTTTGATGGTTCGCACGTCGGATTGGAAGATATTCAGATGCTCCTCCACGCCCGCACGCAGAGCGTTTTCATAGACCACGTCGAGGATATCCTCGTCAATATCCGAGGCGTAGACCTCGTATTGGCTGTCGGTCTTGATCGCACCTTCGGCAGCCGCACGTGCTTCTGCCCAAAGGGGAGCGGGGATCTGCGGGAACGCCTCGGCGGCAAAGCCTCTGCCAAGCCCGGGGGCGCGTCCCGAGAGGATCAGTGCCGCTTCGATGGCAATCGTTCCAGAGCCGCACATCGGATCCCAGAACAGCACGTCCTCGCGCGGACGCGCGGTGAGTGCCAGCGCCGCCGACAGCGTCTCTCTCAAGGGGGCGGGACCTGCCGCAGGGCGGTAGCCGCGCTTGTGGAGCGGCACGCCCGAGGTGTCGATCATTAGCGTTGCTAGGTCCTTGAAGATGAAAAATTCGATCTGATATTTTATGTCGCTCTCACTGAACCACTTGACACCGTGATGCGCCGCAAGTCGCTCAACGACCGCCTTTTTGACGATCTTCTGGCAGTCGGGGACGGAGTAAAGCTTGCTTTTGATGGCGTGCCCCTTGACGGGAAAGGCATCGGTCTTGCCGATCCAATCCTCCCACGCAATCGTGCGCGTGCCGTCGAACAGCTCCGCAAAGCTGGTGGCGGGGAAGGACGCGAGCTTGATAAACACGTGCTCGGCGCATCGCAAGCCGATATTGGCGCGTGCTATATCAAGCGGCGTGCCCTCAAAGGTCACGCGCCCGTCCATCGTATCAAGACGCTTCAGCCCCAGCGCGTCGATCTCCTCGCCGAGCAGCTTTTCAAGGCCAAAGAGGCAGGTTGCAACCAGTTCCAGTTTCATAGCGCTTCTCCCAAGGTTATTTTTATCTATTATAACACAATGGTGCGGTTTTTGCAATCGATTTTTCTATATTTGTGCGCGATAAAAATGGCGCGCGGGGCTTGCATTTTGGTTGCAAATCGTGTATAATATAATATCATGCTTTGAAAAAAGCCTATCGAAAGGACAATTGCTATGAGTAAGATGAAGGTTGGTGTGATCGGGGCTACCGGTATGGTCGGTCAGCGTTTTCTGACCCTTTTGGCAGATCACCCTTATTTTGAGGTTTCGGTTCTGGCGGCAAGCGCACGCTCCGCAGGAAAGACCTACGAGGAGGCTGTCGGCGCACGCTGGAAGATGACCGTTCCTTGCCCCGAGCAGTACAAGAAGATGGTCGTTGTAGACGCGGCACAGATCGAAGAGGTCGGCAAGCTCTGCTCCTTCGTGTTCTGCGCGGTCGATATGAAAAAGGACGAGATCCGCGCGCTTGAGGAAGCCTATGCAAAGGCAGAGATCCCCGTGGTTTCCAACAACTCCGCAAACCGCTGGACACCCGACGTTCCCATGGTGATCCCGGAAATCAACGACGCACATTTGGAGGTCATTGCCGCCCAGAGAAAGCGTTTGGGCACCAAGCGCGGCTTTATCGCTGTCAAGCCCAACTGCTCGATCCAGTCCTACGTTCCCGCACTGACGCCGCTGCTTAAATACGGCATCAAGGAGGTCGTTGCAACGACCTATCAGGCAATTTCGGGCGCGGGCAAGACCTTTAACGAGTGGCCCGAAATGATCGACAACGTCATTCCTTACATCGGCGGCGAGGAAGAGAAGAGCGAGCAGGAGCCCCTGCGTGTTTGGGGTCGTGTCGAAAACGGCGAAATCGTCAAGGCTGACGCGCCGCTCATCACCACCCAGTGCATTCGCGTGCCCGTGACCGACGGTCACACCGCGGCGGTGTTCGTGCGCTTTGAAAACAAGCCCACCAAGGAGGAGATCCTTGACGCGTGGAAGAATTTCTCGGGCAAGCCGCAGGAGCTGAAGCTGCCGCACGCTCCCGAGCAGTTTATCACCTACTTTGAAGAAGACAACCGCCCGCAGGCGAAGCTCGACCGCGACATCTACGGTGGCATGGGCGTGACCGTGGGCAGACTCCGTGAGGATACGCTGTTCGACTATAAGTTCGTCGGACTTTCTCACGACACCCGGCGCGGTGCCGCAGGCGGTGCTGTCCTCATTGCAGAGCTGCTGTATAAAGAAGGCTATTTTGATTGATAAGGACGCGTTTCGGGGAGAACCTTTTTGCAAAAAGGTTCTCCCCGTGCTCCTCTCCAAAAGCTTTCACCGCAGGGCATCAATACCCCACCGAAGTGCGCACGACACAGTGCGCACTTTTTTCATGCCTGCGCGGTGAAAGTCGTTCGTGCAGTACAGCTTTTGATTTTTGAGTTGCTCGCCTATAGCTTACTTCAAAAAAGCACCAATTCCCTTGACAAAATGCAAAAAACGTGGTACAATAATCCTGCGACATAAGTGAATATTTGAAAACGCGAGTGAGAATGCTATTTTTACCCTTTGGTAAAAATGCAGGCTCTTGTTTCTATAGCATTCTCTCGCAGAATATCATACTATCCATGATAGGTTGAGTTGAAACACTTATGTCGCAGTAAGGGAGTCATGCGTTTTTCGTGCGTGGCTTCGGCTGCGCACTTTTTATTTTTAGGGGGAAGGTATATGAAGCGTTATCAAATTCCGACACAATTAAGCTTTTTGGACCGCGCCACCACTGTTTGCACATATTTGTATTTGTGCTTGCACCCGGAACTGTACAAGGGGGACGCGGACGATCTTTGCTATATAATCATTCGTAAGCAGATGCTCGTTGGCTTTCTGGAATCCTTGTCAAGCGAGGAGCTTGCAAAGCTTGAAAATGATCCGCAAAGCACCGCTAAAGCCTTTGATTTGTATATCGAGTTGGAGATTTTAGAAAACAGTGCACAAATCGAAGAACACCGTGCTGAGGCGCTTGCCGCTTGGGGACGGCTTCGGGAAATGGCACAAGAGAGAGAGCGTCGCTCTTTGTTGACCGCTTGGATCTGCCAATAACCAACCGCCCCCGATACGATGGTATCAGGGGGCGGCTTTTCAAATTTTCAGAATGTCCCCCACACAATCGGCAAACGCGTGAATGTGCGCGGGCGTGTTGAACAGGGAAGGGCTGACGCGAACGGCACCCGAGTCGGGCGTGCCGAGCGTCGTGTGCGCCAAGGGCGCGCAATGCAATCCCGATCGCACGCAAAAGCCGCGCGTATTGAGATGGTGCGCAATTGTGTCGGAGGATATGCCGTCGGCGTTGAACAGAAGCACCGCGCCACGGTGATGCGGCGCATACAGCGTGATCCGCTCCATTGCCGAAAGGCGCGCCGCGAGCTGATCGACCAGTGCACATTCATGCGCGTGGATCGCTTCCACGCCGCGCCGCCGCACCTCGCGCACGCCCTCGCACAGCCCTGCGATCGCAGGCGTGGAAAGCGTTCCTGCCTCGTATCTTTCGGGCGCATCGTCGGGCATGAACGGATCGCGCGAGTTGTAGCCGCTGCCGCCCTCGATCAGCGTGTCAAGCCGCACGCCGTCGCCAAGAAGCAAAAATCCCGTTCCTTGCGGGCCGAACAGTCCCTTGTGGCCGGAGGCGCAGAGCACATCGATCTGCATGCGCTCCATGTCGATTGGCAGATGCCCCGCCGATTGCGATGCGTCTATCACGAACGTGATTCCGTAGCGGCGGCAGAGCGCGCCAATGGCATCAAGCGGAAGAGATGCCGCGCAGATATTGGACGCGTGCGCGCAAACGAGCAGCCTTGTGTTGGGCTTGATACGCTCCAAGATCGCCGCGCAGATGCGTGCAGGCGTGCGGTCGGGTGAGAGAGGAAAGGTGGGGAAGGTGTCGTAGGTGATGCGACCCTCGTGCGCCAGCTTGTGCACGGGGCGCAGGACGGCGTTGTGCTCCATGTCCGAGATCAGAATATGGTCACCGTCACGCGCAAGCCCCTTGATCGCCATATTGATCGCCAAGGTCGCGTTGGGCGTGAAAATGACGTTTTCGGGCTGTGGGGCGGAGAAAAGTGCGGCGATCTCCTCGCGGCATTCGTAAATTTTTTCCGCCGCGGCAAGAGATAGTGCGTGCGACCCGCGACCGGGGTTGCCGCAATATTGTTGTATGCACCGCGCTACCTCGCGCCCCACGGCGGGAGGCTTTGGAAATGAGGTTGCGGCGTTGTCAAGATAGATCACGGTCGCCTCCGTGATAGGCGCGCACGCGAATGCCGCCGCTTTTGAGCGATGTGCGGACGTTCGCACCCTGCGCGCAGGGGTAGGAGAGTGCATAGGCACAGCCTCGGCGGTTTTCCCCCGTGTCCGCTTTGACCACCTCCGCACGAATGGCGGCGTTTGCCAGCACCCGTTGTGCGCGGATCGCCTGCGTCATAGAGCCTATGATTGCCAAGCACCCGCTTTGAGAATCGTGCATGTTATGCCACCTCCTTCATTGTCAGTATATGTCGAAAAAGAGGGGGCGTGCAAAAAAGAACCGCCCGAGGGCGGTTCTTTTTTCGCTTTTATCAGTCGGTTACAAAGGGCAGAAGAGCTACGTTACGAGCACGCTTGATAGCGGTGTTCAGCTCTCTCTGATGAACTGCGCAGGTGCCGGAGATTCTTCTGGGAAGAATCTTGCCTCTCTCGCTGATAAACTTGCGGAGCTTTGCGCTATCCTTGTAATCAATGAAAGCAACCTTGTCTGCGCAGAAAATGCAGACCTTCTTTCTTCTACGGTTGTTGTTCGCGGGGCGAGCCGGGCGAACAACTTCTTCCGTTTTGGTTACGTTGTTATCCATCTTATGAAATCCTCCTGTTCATTTTGTGTGCCGCTTCATCAGAAGGGCAGATCGGCGTCGGTCTTCAGCTCTTCAAATTTCGGCGCGCTTGCCGGAGCGGAAGAGTAGGACGGCGCGTTGTAGGTGTCGGCGAACTGCCCGTTAGCAGCACCGCCTTCGTTCTTGCTGTCGACGAACATAGCTTCGTCAGCAACCACTTCGGTGGCATAGCGTTTCTGACCCTGGGAGTCCTGCCAGCTTCTGGTCTGGATGGAGCCGGTGATGCAGAGCGCAGATCCCTTGCGGAAATAGCGAGAGATGAACTCTGCGGTCTGACGCCAAGCAACCACGCTGATGAAATCAGCCTGGGGCTGTGCCTGTGCGCCGTCAGCTCCTCTGGATTGGTAGCGGCGGTTGACTGCAAGCGTGAAGGAAACGACGGCGATGCCGCTGGTGGTCTGCTTCAGCTCGGGGTCTGCGGTAAGTCTGCCGCAAAGGACGACCTTGTTGAGATTCAAACTGGACATCTTAAATGCCTCCTTTTTTCAAGATGACGCGGATTACTCTGCGTCTGCGGGAGCTTCTGCTTCTTCGACTTCTGCAGGAGCTTCGACAGCCTTAGCAACTGCCTCGTACTCCAGCTTGATAACCATGACGCGAAGAACGGACTCGTCAATGTTCATCAAACGCTGCAATTCAGCCGGGAAATCACTCTCGCCCTTGAAAGTAGCCACGGTGTAGTAGCCTTCGTTCATATCCTGGATAGGATATGCAAGACGACGCTTGCCCCACTCATCGACCTGAACCAGCTCTGCGTTTGCAGAGATCAGACCGGTGAACTTGCTCACAGTTGCCTTAGCGGCCTCTTCGCCGTTAGCAAGGCTGACGATGAGCATGCTTTCATAAGAATTGATAATCTTTTCCATGTTTTACACCTCCCTATGGACTATTCGACCGTGCTGTGTGAAAAATTTGCACGGCAGAGAGACGGGCTTTTGCCCGTACCAATTCAACATTATATCATAAAGAGGACGGCTTGTCAAGGGATTTTTGAAAGTTTTTTTATTATGTAGAAAAATTTTGCAAACAATCCGCCTCTGCCGATCAGCGCACCAACATGATTACGTGCGAGAACGCGGCAGCGTTTACCGAGAGCGCGACGCACAAACCAAGTGCTGTACTGCACGAACGTGCTTTCACCGCGCGGCATAAAAAAGGAATCGCTGTGTTAGCGGTTTGCGGTGAAAGCTTTTGAAAGAGGTGTGGGGAGCCCTTCTTTCAAGAAGGGCTCCCCACAAAAAACATCAATACCCCCCATGCTTCCCACGCAACCGCCAGAGTGCCTTGCGAATGATTTCGGCGGGGAAAACGGAGAGTGAGAAGAGCATAGTCAGCGTCAGCTCGCGTGCGGTGAGGGGGGCGGTGCGCAGGATACTGCCGCCGAGGTAAACGAACAGAAGCTGAATGACAAGGATCGCCAGCATGATAAAGAGGAAGATCGGATTTTTGCGCAATCCCGCCCAGCCCTTGAGACGGTCGGTGCGCGCGCCGAAGCAGTTGAACACCGACGAGAAGATGAAAAGCGCAAAGAACGCCGTGAGCAGATAGATGCTGTCGGAGGCGGTACGGTAAAGTGAGGTGACGGTCGGGGATTTCAGAAAGAAGATGCAGAGCGCGACCGTAAAGCCACCCAAGAAAAGAATCTGGTTGACCATGTAGCGGTTGAGGATCGGCTCGTCGCGTGATTTCGGAGGCTCCTTCATGTAGTCGGGAAGCGGCGCTTCGCCCGCGAACGCCAAGCCGCCGAGCGTATCCATGATCATGTTGATCCAAAGCATCTGCACCACGGTCACGGGGGACTCAACTCCGAGGAAGGGACAGATCATCGTCACGCCGACGGCGCAGAGATTCATGGTCAATTGCAGTGTGATGAATTTGCGGATGTTCTTGAAAATACCGCGCCCGTAAAGCACCGCGCGCACGATGGACGCGAGGTTGTTGTCGAGAATGATGATGTCGCCCGCGTCCTTTGCCACCTGCGTTCCGCTTCCCATCGCAAAGCCGATGTCGGCGCGGCGGAGCGCGGGTGCGTCGTTGATGCCGTCACCCGTCATACCGACCACAAGCCCCGCTTCCTGCGACAGACGCACCAAGCGGCTTTTGTCGGTCGGAAGCGCGCGCGCCACGACTGCAAGGCGGGGCAGGAGCGCGCGGAGCCTTTGGTCGGACATGCGCGACAGCTCCTCGCCCGAAAGGATCAGATCGTTCTGCTCGCTCAAAATGCCTACACGGTGCGCGATCGATGCCGCCGTTTCGGGGCTGTCACCTGTGATCATCACCACGCGGATCCCCGCGTCCTGCAGCTGTGCCACCGACCGTGCCGCCTCGGTACGCAACGGGTCGTTCAGACAGACCGCTCCCAAATAGGTCAGCACCCCCTGTATCCCACGCGCGTGGCGCGTGGCGGGTACGCCCTCGCGAGAGAGCGCGAGCGCCAGCACGCGTCCGCCGCGCGCGGTCTG
Organism: Eubacteriales bacterium; assembly: GCA_045597145.1. GTDB lineage: Bacteria > Bacillota > Clostridia > Oscillospirales > CAG-272 > UMGS1865. The sequence continues at coordinate 35,834 of JAZODU010000046.1, read as the reverse complement.
CTCGCGGATCTGTTGCTCGGCACGCGTGCGCGAAAATGGCGCGAGTGCGTCGCCGCGCAGCTCGTCGTGCACAAAGGGGAACAGCCGCTCGGGCGCGCCCAGAAGAACGGTCAGCCGCTCACGCCCGCCAAGGCTGACGGCGGCGTACTTGCGTGCGCTGTCAAAGGGGAGGCGCGCCTGCACGGAAATCCCCACGGGAGCGGGGCGGTTGATGACGCTTTCCAGGAGCGCGCGCGCCGTGGCGTTGCCACCGAGCGCGACGGTTGCACCGCGCTCGTCCTTGCCGACGGTCGCTTCGCTCCCGAAGCGCAGAGCGAGCGGGATCAGCTCGGAGGCGCGGTCGCGCTGTCGGTTCAGCTCGGTTAAGCTCGCGGCGCGGTTGTCGGGCAGGAGCAATGTCTGCACGCGCATACGCCCCTCGGTCAGCGTCCCCGTTTTGTCGGTGAAAAGCAGATTCATGCTTCCCGCCGTTTCGATCCCCACGGGCTTGCGCACAAGCACCTGATCGCGCACCATGCGCTTGATGTTGGAGGAGAGCACCACCGCCACCATCATGGGAAGCCCCTCGGGTACGCTCGTGACGAGCACCGTCAGCCCCAGAGTGAAGGCGTGCAGCAGCTTTTCAAGGACGTAATGCGTGTCGGTGAGCTTGAGGCGGATGACCGCCTCGTTCATGCCGCTGCTCAGGAAAAAGGCGTTGAAGAGATAGGCAAGCGCTACCAGCGCGGCGGCAACGTAACCGCAGATGCTGATCTGCCGCGCCAGCTTGGCAAGGCGGCGCTTGAGCGGGCTTTCGCGCGTTTCCTTCTGGATCTCGCGCGAGATCTCCCCCAGAAAGGTCGCGTCGCCGACCGCCGTGATGCACATCTCACCCGCTCCCGCCGTGACCGTGCAGCCGCGAAAGAGGGCGGACGGCGCGTCGGGGGTCAGCGTGCGATCGGGATGAGGGTGCTTGCGCACCTCACGGCTCTCACCCGTCATTGCGGATTGATCCACGCGCAATTCCCCCGAAAAAAGCCGCCCGTCGGCGGGGATCTGCTCACCCGGGGAGAGCAGGATCACATCCCCCACCACAACGTCGGCGAACGGAATCGCGCGCACCGTACTGCCGCGACGGACATGGCAGAGCCCCCCTGCGTTTTGCTCCGATAGCCGCGCGAACGCCTTGGCGGAGCCATGCTCGGAGAGGGTGGAGATGAGCGTGGCAAGAAAAACGGCGATCCCGATCCCCGCCGTTTCCGGCCAATCGCCGTCGCGGAAGAGCAGCAAGAGATTGACCGCCAGTGCCGCCAGCAGAATACGGATCACAGGGTCGTTGAGGTTTTCAAAAAAGCGGCGCAGAAAGCCTTTCGTTTTTTGCTTGGAGAGTAGGTTTGCACCGTGCTCCCGCCGCGAGCGCACCGCCTCCTCCTCGGTCAGCGCGCGCACGTCCTGTCTTTGCGTTCCGTTCATTTTTTCCTCCATGCGTTTTTAGTTTACTATACGCGCGCGGCAAAAAAAATATGAACGCCTTGGCGATGCCTGCCGAGGGAGTCTTACATCAGCGGCGCGAAGATGCGACAAACGTCCTGAAGGAGACGGACGAGCAGGTTGGCTTTGCAATCCGCCTCTGTGATTGCGCGGCTTTGCGCAAGCGCGGTCCGAAAATCCGCTTCCATGGCGGTGATCGAGGACGTGCCGTACAGCACGGCACCGCACTCAAAATGCAGATACAGACTGCGGAAATCCATGTTGAACGTGCCCACGGTGGCAAGCTCGCCGTCGGCGATCACGGTCTTGGCGTGCATGAAGCCGCCGCTGTACTCGTAAATTTTGACACCCGAAGCAATCAGCTCGCGGTAGTAGGAGCGCGTGGTGAAGTGCACCGTGCGCTTGTCGGGGATCCCGGGGGTGATGATGCGCACGTCCACGCCGCCCTTGGCGGCGGCCTTCAACGCCTCCATCAGTTCGTCGCCGACCATGAGGTAGGGGGTCGTGATATACAGATGCTTTCGGGCGCGGTCAATGGCGTGCAGATAGACGTGCTCCCCCACGTCCTCCTTGTCCATGGGGGAGTCGTTGTAGGGCTGGATCCAACCGTCGGCGGACGCCGTGGCAATGGGGACGGGCAGATAGTCGTTTGGGATTTCCTCTTTGGCGTTCAGCAAGCTCCACATCTGCAAGAACATAACGGTGAAGCCGGTGGCGGCGACGCCGCGCAGACGGATCGCATTGTCCTTCCACTTGCCGAAGCGGATCCGCTCGTCGATATATTCGTCCGCCAGATTGATGCCGCCGGTATAAGCGATCTCACCGTCGATCACGGCGATTTTGCGGTGGTTGCGGTTGTTTTGCGTGCTGGTCAGAAAGGGGTGAAAGGGATTGAAGACCTTGCATTGAATGCCCATTTTGCGCAGTTTTTTGGCGTATCCCGCAGGGAGCGTGCGGATAGAGCCGATGTCGTCGTAGATCACGCGCACGTCCACACCCTGCGACACCTTTTCTTTCAGTACGTCAAGGATCGCGTCCCACATGACACCCTCTGCGATGATGAAGTATTCCAGAAAGATATACCGCTTGGCACTCTTCAGGTCGTCAAGGAGTGAAACGAGCATATCGCGCCCCGACGGGAAATAGCAGGACTCTGTGTCGGTGTAGGCGGGGAATGCGGCGGTTTGCTGCAGATAACGCAAAAGCTTTGCGTCCTGCGGATGGGCTTGCATGGCGGTAATAGGAGCGTCGCGGCACGGAGAATAGCCTTCGCGTGCATGCTTGATCAGGCGATCCGACAGACGCCTGAAGCTGAAGCCCGACGATCCCATTTGAAAATGAAAGACCCAATAGAATGCGCCGCCAAAGACGGGAAAGAGCAGGATCAGAAAGATCAGTGAGAGCTTGAATGCGGCGATGTCATGGCGCGTCAGCAGATGAAAAGCCGTCAGGATGCTCAGGAGCTTCAGCGCGGTGGCGATCCAATAGCTGTTATAGGAGCGAAAAAGCATGTAGATCAGCAAAGCGATCTGCCCGAGTATCAAAAGCACCACCAAAAGGCGTCTGCCAAAGAACGGTAAAAGCCCTTTCGGCCTGTTTTGCAGATTTGCCATGGCTACCTCCTGAAAAAAGACGGGGATACGAAAGGGGAGATACTCCCGTTGGAGTATCTCCCCTTATAGTGTTAGATTATTCTTCACCGCTCGGATTGTCAACAAATTTTTCCATGTACTGCTCAGGCGTAATCAGCACTGCGCGGGGCTTGGAGCCGTCGGGAGGAGAGACGTAGCCCTCCGCCTGCATACGGTCGATCAGCTTTGCGGCGCGGCTGTAGCCGATCTCCAGCTTTCTCTGCAGGAGAGAGGTGGACACGCGCTTTTCCTCGATCGCCACGCGAACGGCATCGGCGTACTTGTTGTCGTCACCCTTGGCATCCTCGCCCGAGGGCATAGAGTCGCTGCTGCCGCCGCCCTTGCCCTTGCTGCCGCATTGTGATGCGAGCTCCTTGAGCTTGGTGATGAAGTTGGTGTCGTATTCGGCGGTTCCGTTGGTCGCACGCACGAATTCGCAGATTTTTTCGACCTCCTTGTCGGACACGAACGTGCCCTGCACGCGCTCGTTGCGCATAGCACCTACGGGAACGAAGAGCATGTCACCCATACCCGTGAGGGATTCTGCGCCGATGCCGTCGAGAATGACGCGCGAGTCGACCTGCGACTTAACGGTAAACGCGATACGCGAGGGGACGTTGGACTTGATCAGACCCGTCACGACGTCAGCCGACGGACGCTGCGTGCCGATGATCAGGTGCATACCTGCGGCACGTGCCTTCTGTGCGATACGGCAGATCGCGGTCTCCACCTCGTCGCGTGCGGTCATCATCAGGTCAGCCAGCTCGTCGATGATAATGACGATGAAAGGCAGATGCGGCATATCGGGGTCGTCTGCGGTTGCCGCGGCGAAGCCCTTGATGTCGCGCACACCCACTTGAGCAAAGAGCTCGTAGCGGCGCTCCATCTCCTCCACGCAGGCCTGCAGCGCGCCCGCCGCATCGGCAGGAGCGGTGACTACGGGAGCCATCAGGTGAGGAATGTTCTGGTAGGACGTGAACTCGACCTTCTTCGGGTCGATCATCACGAATTTGACCTCGTCCGGTGTCAGGCGATAGAGCAAGCTCATGATAATGGAGTTGATGCAGACCGATTTACCGGAGTTGGTGGTACCTGCCACCAGAAGGTGGGGCATTTTGTTGATCTCAAAGACCAGAGGCTCGCCCGCAACGCCGGTACCGAGGCACGCGGTCAGCTTATTCTTGGATTCCTTAAAGGGCTTGGATTCGATCAGCTCGCGCAGATAAATGGTGCTTCGCGTGCGGTTGGGCACCTCGATACCCACGGAGTTCGTGCCGGGGATCGGTGCTTCGATTCGGATTTTACCGGGCGCGCGGAGTGCCAGGGCAATGTCGTCCGCGAGATTCGTGATCGAACGAACGCGCACACCGGGCGCGGGCGTGATCTCGTAACGCGTGACCGTCGGGCCGAAGGACGCGCCGATGTAGTCCTCGATCGCAATGTGGAAGCTGCGGAGCATATTCGCAAGAGCGTCCTTGTTTGCCTGGATCTCCGCCTGGTTCTCCGCGGTCATCTTCTCAGCCTCGTGCAAGTAGGAGATCGGCGGGAAGATGTAACGCTTGGGCTTTGCGGATTTGACAGGCTTCGCGTCGGCAGCCTTTGCGGGAGCCGCGGGCTTCTTTTCGCCGGGGCGCGGCAGATTGATCTGCTGCTGCGCCTCCAGACGCTCAAATTCCTCGCTGGTCAAGCCAAACTCGCGCGTAGGCGTGGCAGTCGTCGGCTTTTGTGCCGTCGCGGGGTTGGTGGGCAGAGGCTTTTGTGCGCCTGCGGCAGCGGGCGTCTTGGGGGCGACGGGCTGCTTTGTCGCCGTTGCCGACGGCGTGCGGATCGTTCCCGCTACGCTGTTTGCGGGCACGGCAGGCTTTTGCTGTGCCGCCGTGGGACGTGCGGGCGCGGTCGGGCGTGACGTCGTTGCGGGACGCGTTGCACCTGCGGGTGCGGCAGGCTTTTGCTGTGCCGTCGTGCCCGTTTTGGGTCTTGTGCCCGCCAGCGGTACCTCGGGAGGCACGGGCGCGTGCTTGCGTTGTGCTTGCGCGGGCGTCGGATCCTCAAAGATGGTTTTCAGATCAAAATTGCGGTCGGTACGGGGAACACGGCGCACCATGCGTCCCTCGGTGGATTTCGGGAAAATGGGTTCTACAGCCGCATCGCGGTTTGCTGCGGGATCGATGGGCTTTGGCGGCTCGGGCACGCGTGTCGGCGTGGCGGGTGCCGCTGCGGGAGAACGGGGTGCGGTGGGCTGACGCGGGGGCTCTTTGAGCTCGGGCGCGGTGCGCGCATGGATCACAGCCGCCGATCGTGCCGCTTCGCGCATTGCCGTTTCGTTGGCGAGTGCTTCCTCAGCCTCGACCTGTGCCATCTTTTCACTGACTACCTCGGGGACGAAGAGATCGTCGCCGTCGTTGGGGTCAAGACGGGGCATCGGCATGGGCGCGAATTTGTCCTCGGGGTTCTTCTTTGCCGTATGTACCACGCGTACGGCACCCACGGGTGCTTCGTTTTCAAAATCCTCGTCGTCCACATCCATCTGGCGTGTGGTGGTGCGACGGATCTTCTGCTCCATTTTTGCGCGGTTGCTTGCTTCCTCTGCGTCCTCCTCGGAGAGAGAACGGCGGCTCTTGGGGCGCGATGCGCGGCGATTGCGCAGATGATGCCAGAGGTGCTGCGGCGTCATACCCAGCAGGTAGAACAGCGATACCGCCAAGAGGAGGAATCCGATGATGATCGCGCCGACGAAGCGGCAGAGTGCGTACAGCGCAAATGCGATCCATCCGCCAAAGAGTCCACCGCCGCTGGATTTCGTTCCGTAGAAGAAGAGATCCGACGCGGGGAGATTGGTGCGGATGCGCGGCAGGGCGATCATATTAAAGATATGGATGATCGCGCCGAGTATGAGCAGGAAAACAACCGATGCAAGGATCTTGGAGAGGGCGAGCTTGTGATCCACGTAGCGTCGCCAATAGACACCAAGCAGGACCAAAAGCGCGGGGAGTGCCAGCACGGCAGGTCCGAACAGACCGTTGAGCGCGTAGCAGATGCCGTAGCCGACAAGTCCCATCAAATGGTCGCTCGGCTGTCTGTCAAGGCAAAACAGGTTCAGAATCAGGGTGATACCGATGAACGCGGCAACACCGATCAGGATAAAGGGCATCATGCGGTGCAACGGGCGCATGGAGCGCGGCAGATCCCCCTTTTGCGAGGGGCGCGCGTGCACGTCGCGCTTTTCGGGCGGCTTTTTGGGGGTCGCGGTGGCCTCCTTACGACGCGGTGCCTCCTTTTTCTCGGGGGCGTCGGACGCGTTACGCACCGATTTTACGGGCGCAGTGCGGGGCTTGTCCGCAGGAGCCTTCCTTTGTGCGTTTTTTTTCTCCCTTGCGGGGGCTTTTTCTCGTTTTTCTTCGGGCATGTGTGTTCAAGTCCTTTCCGCGTGATCGTATTTGAATATGTTATACATACTATAATAATATTCCAATTTACAGTATATCATTTTTTTTCTCGGATTGCAAGAGGAAAAGTGGGATTTTTTCTCCGCACGGCAAAAAAAGTGCGGACGCACAATGTGCGTCCGCACCCGATAAAGAATCAGTACGGAATATTTGCGACGATCAAGCCGTTGTATCCTCTTCGATTGCCGCGCGGCGGGAGTTGATCGCGTAGAGAACGTCAAGGTCGAACTTCGGCTCGCGACCTGCGTACGTGAACAGACCGTTCTGCTCCTGCTCGACATCGGTCAATTGCGTATAGCAAAATCCGAGAATGCGTGGATTGTCCAGAAGAACGTCGGTGAGTCCCTTGTATCTCTCGTAAAACTCCTCAAAGCTGTGCGTTGCCTTGCCGTAGCTCCACGCCTTGCTTCTGTCGCCGTTGTTGTCGGGGAACTGAAGCCCGATGCCACCGTACTCGGACATGAATACGGGCTCGCCCTGCCATCCCTGACGCCCGGGGTGGTTGCGAAGCACCTGATCGAACAGCTCGTTGTCGCTGACAAGCTTGTCGTAGTTTTCCTTGAAGGTGGTGGGATCCTGATTGTAGTCGTGCACGTCGTAGATGTCGGTGACAACGTGGAAGTTGCCGCTGGTGTCGATGCAGGGACGGGTGGGGTCAGCCAGCTTGGTCTGCTCGTAGAGAATGCGCAGGAAATTGTTGTCTTGATGTGCGAATTGCGCGGGTTCCCAGTCCCAGGTTTCGTTAAAGGGACACCAACCGATGATAGAGGGGTGGCTGTAATCGCGCTTGATTTCCGCCATCCAATCGGGCAGGAAGGTGGAGAGGTTTGCAATATCGGTGTGGTCGATCCCCCAGCTTGCGTACTCGCCCCATACCATGTAGCCCTCGCGGTCGCAGTGGTAGAGAAAGCGCGGCTCAAACACCTTCTGGTGCAGGCGTGCGCCGTTAAAGCCTGCGGACATACTGCATTTGATATCCTTGAGCAGTGCCTCCTCGGTGGGCGCGGTCCAGATGCCGTCGGGATAGAAGCCCTGGTCAAGGATCAATCTCTGGAACACGGGGCGGCCGTTGAGGAAGAATTTGCCGTCCTTGAGCTCGACCGAGCGCAGACCGAAGTAGGTCTTGACCTCGTCCTTGCCAAAGCGCAGGATCACGTCGTAAAGCTCACCCTTGCCAAGATCCCAAACGTGCTTTTCGGAAAGGGCAATCTCAAGCTGACCCGTTACGGTGAGATTCTTTTTCGATGCTTCTCCAACCTTTTTGCCACCGTAATAGACCTCTGCCGAGAGATCAGCCGTGCCGCACAGCTCCACGCCGACGGAAACCGAACAGTTGGAGAGGTCGGGCGTGAGCTTGGCGTATTTGATGTAGGTTTCGGGAACGATCTCGTACCACACCGTCTGCCAGATGCCCGTGGTGCGGGTGTAATAGCAGCCGTGGGACTTGTACTCCATGCACTGCTTGCCGCCGGGCTGACGCTTTGCGCGTGTGTCGTCGTAGCAGGCAATCGTCACCACGTTGTCGCCCACATTCAGGTAAGCGGTAATGTCAAGGTCGATCGGCGTGCTGCCGCCAACGTGGGGCAATCCCACCAGCTTGCCGCCGACCCACACCTTGGTGTCAAAATCAGCCGCGCCGATGTGGAAAAGAATACGGTTGCCGCACAGCTCCTCCTCTGTGAAGGGTAGCACCTTTTTGTACCATACGCAGTACATAAAGTCCTTCACGCCCACACCCGAGAGCTCGGACCCGGGGCAGAAGGGAAGCGTGATTTTGCCAGAGAGCGTGTCGGCGTTTTGCAGGCCTCTTTCCTCGCCGCTCTTGGAGTAATCGATCTCAAACATCCATTCACCGTTGAGGTTTTGCCAATGCTTGCGCTCCCATTGAGGATTCGGATGCTCGGGACGCGGACAGGTCGTATTGATGCTCATAAAAAAATCTCCTCTCGATTTTTTGAAAAGGTCTTGTCTTTTTTTGCTATATCTATTATAATGAAATCAGCGCGTGAGCGCAATAGGAAACATGATCAAAAAGGTGTGAGATATGCGCAACATCAAGTCGATCGCTTTCCACGTGGAATTTGCCAAGAAGGAAAAGGCGTACGCCCTGCTCCCGCAGGAAAGCGTGCCGTTTCTCTATGCGACCGTAGGGGTGACCTACCCGGACCCCACCTATCATATCGACCGCGCGGTGGGACACCGTGTCAACGTGTTTGAATACGTCGAGGAGGGGGAGGGTGAGATCCTTGTTGACGGTGTGTGGAAAAAAGTGCGCGCAGGGGACGTGTATTTTTTGCGCGCGGGCGAGGAGCACCATTACCGCGCAGATCCCAAAAATCCATGGAAAAAGCGATGGATCAATTACACCGCCGAGTATATCTCGGATTTTCTGGATGCGTACGGCGTTCGCACGGGTATCTATCCGTGTGCCGATGCGCGTAAATATTTCGATCTTGCATTTGAAACGGCAAAATTCGGCGGAGCTTATGCGGAATCGGGCAGAACGGTTGCCGATTGCGTGCACAAGATCATCGCGCGGTGTGCGGCAACGCGCGTGCCCGTGCAACGCTCCGACGAGCACAGTATTCGTGAGGAGCTGAACGCGTCGCTCTATAAAAAGCTGGATCTTGACGAGCTTGCCGACAAGATGCACGTTTCAAAATCCAACCTGATCCGCGTGTTCAAAAAGCGGTACGGCGTCACGCCCTACGAGTATCTTCTGTCCGCCAAGATCGAAGCGGCGAAGATCCTGCTCATTACGACGGCACTGCCCGTCAAGGAGATCGCAAATCGCTTGTGCATTTCGGACGAGCATTACTTTTCAACGCTGTTTTTGAAGCGCGTCGGCGTCCGTCCGCGCGTCTTCAGAGAAACGAATGGATAATTGTGCACGCCGTATGCCTAATTTACGGATCGGCGGCGTATGATAATAGAGTAAATCAAGCAGAAAGGATCATACCGTTATGAATCAATTCAAATCCGCAGATCTCCGCGCGTTCGACGGGGCGTTTGACTGTATCGGGAAGGACTGGATGCTCATCGGCGCGACCGATGGCGAAAAGCCGAACGTCATGACCGCCTCGTGGGGGACCTTGGGTGTGCTTTGGAACAAGCCCGTTGCCGTTTGCTTCATTCGCCCCGAGCGTCATACCTATTCGCTCGTCGAGGCATCCGACCGCCTCTCACTCTCCTTTTTTGATGGCGAGGCCCACCGCGCTGCGCTGTCCTATTGCGGACGTGCCAGCGGCAGAAACGAGGACAAATTCGCAGGTGCGGGGCTGACGCCCGCTTTTTCCGAACGGGGCGTTCCGTACCCCGCCGAAGCATCGGCGGTGCTTTTGTGCCGCAAGCTGTATGCGGATGATCTGAAGGAAACGGCGTTTTTGGATTCGTCGCTGCTCTCCCACTACGCGTCCGGCGGCTTTCACCGCATGTACGTGTGCGAGATCGAGGACGTGCTGGTGCGCGAGGAAAGCAAAATTTGAACAAAAGAGAACAGCATTTACATGGAAAAGCACCGTGATTGCTGATATAACGAGAAAAAAGGAAGGTGAGAGAGGGTATGATTTTTCAAATACTCAGGGACAGTGATTTCTGGCGGGGGACTGTGGGAAATCCGCAATATGACGGGGTAATGGCAAAGGTGCAGGCGCTTTGGGAACGACGCTATGAGGATATTCCCGTGTTGCCCTACGAGGATCGCATGCTGTACTACAAAACGGGCGACCGCGCACGCTTTGAAAGGCCGTACTTCCTCCGCAGAAATACGATGTCGGCGGCAATTCTGGCACTGATCTACCCGGAGGAGCCCGCGTATCTTGATTACGTACAGCGTATGCTGTGGGCATCTGCGACGAGTATTCCTGGGCGGTGCCCGCGCATACCGACGGCACGCCCGAGAATGACGTTGGGCATATCGATCTGTTCAGTACCGAAACCGCGTTTGCATTGGCGGAGATCTGCTATTCCTTGGAGGAGTGTTTGGATGCGGTGACGCACCGGCGCGTGAAAATGGAGATACGGCGCCGTATTCTGGATACCTATTGTACGCGGCTTTCATGGTATGAAAGTCAGGCAAACAACTGGGCGTCGGTCTGCGGCGGCAACGTGGGCGGCACGATGATGTACCTGGATCCCGACGCCTTCCGCGCTCACATGCCTCGCGTTTTGGGCGATATGTCACGCTTTATCGGGGATTTTTCGGACGAGGGGATCTGCATGGAGGGCACGACCTACTGGTGCTACGGCTTTTCCAATTTCGTTTGGTTTGCGGATATGCTGTTCAACTTCAGTAACGGAAAAATCGACCTGATGAACAGCGAGAAGGTGGAGAGGATCGCGGCGTATATGCAAAAAAGCTTTTTGAAGGGAAACGTCACGGTCAGCTTTTCCGACGGCGCGCGATACGGAAAGACCTCCGACGCGTTGCAGTACCGACTGTCAAAAAGATTTCCCGGATCGGTTCACCTTTTGCCCCGGGAGATAAGCGAGGTCTGGGGCGGAAACGCGTCGTGGCTGCACCTGACGCATGCGTTTGCTTATGCGCCCCCCGTGGACGCGCCGCGGCTTTTGCCTGTCCGGAATTATGATTTTCCGAAGGCGGGGCAGGTGATCGTCAACGAGGAGAAATACTCTCTGTTTGCAAAGGCGGGGCATAATAACGAGCCGCACAACCACAACGACGTGGGCAGCTTTATCCTCTCGACCGACCAGGGGCAGGTGTTCTGCGACATCGGCTCGGGGCTGTATACGCGGCAGTACTTCCGCTTTACCATGCACGAGCGTTACGCGATCCTCTGTAATTCCTCGCTCGGGCACAGCGTACCCGTGATCAACGGACGGGAGCAGATGATGGGGTGCGAGTACGCGGGCAGTATTGCGCACGAGGGCAACCGTATCGCAATCGAAATGGCGGGAGCGTACGACATTCCCGCGCTTTCACGCCTCTCGCGCACGCTGGAGCATAGTGCAAACGGCGTTGTGCTGACCGATCGCTTTGAAGGGGAGATCGACAGCTTCACCCACCGCTTCGTGACCATGCTTGCACCCGAAGTGACCGAAAACGAGGTGCGTGTTGCCAACGTTGTCCTGCGTTTTGACCCCGCTCAGGTATCTTTGAGCGTACATACGGACACCCATCTCAATCATGCGGGAGATCCCATGACGGTTTATCTGCTTGATTTTGCATTCCGTGCGGGCGTCAGTGAAGCGAGCTTCTCCTTCGACATCCTTTGATAACAAGTGGCGGCGGCTCGGCTTTGTCGGGCTGCCGTATGTTTTGCTTTTTTGAACGAGATGTTAACAATGGCAGAAAACGATTGACAACCGCATCCATAATATGGTATAATATCCACAGCACACTGTGTGCTGAACAGAAGGAGGTGCTTTGTTGACAGATAGGATACAGGACAGGGAAGAGCTGATTTCGGACGAGATGTCTCTGCGGATCATCGAAACGGCAGAGCGGATCGCCAAGGCGGAGGGAGCGCACACGGTAACGGTGCGCAAGATCCTGCAAGCACTCGGCATTACGAACCGCGTTTTTTACAATCGCTTTCACAATGTGGAGGAGGTGCTGGACGCCGTGTACGAGGGCATGAGCCTGAAGGTGCGGCGCGATATCCTTTCCGAGTACGACAAAAAGACCGATTTTTTTGTATACGTCATGGACGTGATCGAAAAATCGCTTCTGGCTTCGTACGATACCAAGAGGCAGTTCAACCAATTCGCGTTTGAAAACGACTCTCTCTCGCGCGCGAATTATGAGTGGTGGACGGGGGAGATCAAAAAACTGATCGAGTACGCCAAGGCACACGGGCTTCTGCGCGATGTGGATTCGGACGTGATGAGCTATTCGATCTGGTGCTTCTGTCGCGGCTACAACGCCGATGCCGTGGGGCGCGGATTGCCTCGCGAGGAGGCGGTCAGAAATTTCCGCTATAGCTTCGGCTTTTTGCTTGACGGCTTGAAAAAGTGATATTTTTCGGCAAACGGTAAATAATATGGTTATGAGATAAAAGCTTTTTGAAAGGAATTTTGATTATGAAAGAAATGCTACATGAAAGACGCGACTTTGCCAATGTTCGCGAGCTGATCGAATGGGCGGGAGAGACCTACGGAGAGAAAAACGCGTTCTCCTTCAGACCCAACCCCCACAAGGAAGAAACCGAGGTGCGCAACTTTGTTCAGCTGCGCGACGACGTGCGCGCACTGGCATCCGAGCTGCTCGCTATGGGCTGCGCGGGCAAGAACTGCGTCCTCATCGGTAAGATGTCCTACGAGTGGGCGCTGACCTACTACGCAGTCCTCTCCATCGGCGGCATTCTGGTGCCGCTTGACCGCGATTGGCAGCCCGAGGATCTTGCCGACACCGCGGCAAAGGCTGATGCGGCGTTCCTCATTTGCGAGGAGGAGCTCAAGGAAAAGGCAGACGTGATCGCACCGCAGCTCGGGCTCAAGGCACCCGTTGTATATCTGAACGCCAAGACCGAAGAGAGCAGCCTTGCCTCCCTGATCGAAGCGGGACGCGCTAAATACGAGGCGGATCCCGATGCGTACGCAACGGCTCCCATCGACCCCCACGCGCTGGCACTTCTGGTGTTCACCTCGGGCACGACGGGCAAGGGCAAGGGCGTTATGCTTCCGCAGAACGCATTCCTGACCGACCTGTCCACGATCATTCCTTATATCGATTTCGGCAGCAAGACCGTCAGCGTTCTGCCGCCGCACCACACCTTCGGCTCGTCCGTTATGCTCATCGGACACGTGATGATCGGCTGTGAGGTCTATATTTCGGCAGGCATCCGCTACGTGCCGAAGGAGCTCAAGGAGCAGAAGCCCGAGCATCTGGTCCTGGTTCCTCTGTATCTGGAAACCTTCTATCGCCGTATTCAGGCGACTCTGAAGGAAAAGGGCAAGGTAAAGCTGGTCAAGCGTATGATCAAGATCAGCAACGCGGCACGCAAGGCGGGCATTGACCTGCGCAAGAAGCTGTTCGGCGAGATTCGTGCGGCGTTCGGCGGCGAGGTCAAGATGATCATTTCGGGCGGCGCTCCGATCAACCCCGAGATCATCGATTTCTTTGAGGCGATCGGTATCACCACGCTCAACGGCTACGGTATCACCGAGTGCGCTCCCATCATCGCGGTCAACCACAGCCGCCACGTCGTTAAGGGAAGCGTCGGTACGGTGCTGGACATCGACCACGTCAAGATCGATTCTCCCAACGAGGACGGCGAGGGCGAGATCTGGGTCACGGGTCCCAACGTCATGCTGGGGTACTACAAGGATGAGGCGGCAACCGCAGACGCGATCGACGAAGAGGGCTTTTTCAAGACCGGCGACTACGGTAAGCTCGACAAGAACAACATTCTCTATATCACGGGTCGCAAGAAGAACCTGATCATTCTTTCCAACGGTAAAAACGTATATCCCGAGGAGATCGAGAACGAGCTGGTCGCAACGCCCGGCGTCATTGATATCATCGTTTACGAGGGACAGAGCAAGAGAGGCATGGAGCACAACGCGATCGTTGCCGAGGTCTATCCCGACAAGGACTTTATCGAAAAGAACGGTATCGAGGATATTCAGGCGCACCTGCAGAAGTATATCGACGACTACAACCGCACCGCCGTTCCTTACAAGAAGATCGGCGTGCTCAAGGTCAGAACCGAGGAGTTCCCGAAGAATACCCTGCGCAAGATCATGCGCTTCAAGCTGGATATGTCGATCGATTGATCGAAATTTTGCGCGAAAACGCCCCACATGGGGCGTTTTCGCGCTTTTTTGCGTTAAAAAAGGAAATTCGCGCGACCCTCTTGTAATTTTCGCGCAAAAATGCTATACTGGTGTCATCATTGAAACACGGAGTGGCTTATGAAGGAATTGTTAAGCTGTACCATGGATATTGCCGAGCATATGCTGATCTGCGGCGCGGAGGTCTGTCGCGTAGAGGACAGCGTCAAGCGTATGTGCATGTCGCTGGGCGCCAAGCGCGTGGACGTTTTTATCATTACCAGCAGCATGATCGCCACGGTCTACGATGCCGAGGATCATCCGTTCACCCAAACGCGACGCATCACGGGGATCGGAACCGATATGGAGCGCCTGCACCGCTTGAACGCGCTCTCTCGCCGCATTTGCAAGGAGCGCATGGGCACGGCAGAGATCAAGGAAGCGTTTGGCGAGGTGCTGAAAACCAAATCCTACCCGTGGTGGGCGGAGTGCCTGTCGTATGCGGTGATCGCCGCATCGTTTACGCTCTTTTTCGGCGGTGCGTGGATCGATGGTGCGGTGTCCTTTTTCGTGGGGCTGCTTTTGAAGTGGGTGGTCTTTTTCACCGATAAAACGCTGAAAAACAAGATTTTTGCCCGCTTTTTTGCCATGTATCTGGCTTGTGCGCTGGCATACGGCGGTGTCAAGCTCGGATGGCTCGGAAGCATCGATAAGGTCATGATCGGTAACATCATGACTCTGATTCCCGGTGTGGGCTTGACCAACGCCCTGCGTGACCTTTTTACGGGGGACAGCATCGCGGGGCTATTGCGCCTGATCGAGGCGGTTCTGACGGCACTTGCCATTGCGGCGGGGTATTTCCTCTTTACCTGTACCTTGGGGGTGATCTGACATGACGAATTTTGAAATATTGCAGATCGCTACGGGCTTTCTGGGGGCACTTGGCTTTGCGATCCTTTACAACATCCGCGGCAGAAAGCTGTTTTTGGCTGCCCTTGGCGGATTTCTTTCCTGGACGCTGTTCGTCCTGTTGAAATTCGTGATGCCAAACGAAGCTCTGCGCTATTTTCTCGTGGCGGTCACGCTTTCGGTCTACGCGGAGGTGATGGCACGCCTGCTCAAAACGCCGACCACGACCTTTTTGATCACCTCGCTCATCCCGCTCATTCCGGGAGGCTCGCTGTACTACACCATGACCTCGGCGTTCGTGGGGAACGTGGACGGGTTTATGACAAGGGGAATGTATACGCTCCGGCTTGCCGTGGCGGTGGCTCTTGGGATCGTCCTGACCTCGGCGATCACAAAAATACTGATGCACGCCTTTGCGCTCCGTCGCGCGAAAAAAGAAACGACGAAAACAGGTCCGACTGCCTGATAACTGCCGCAGTGCCCGTCAAGGAGCACTGCGGCTTTTTGCGTTTGTGTGGGAATTGTGAAAAAAAGCGTAAAAATATATAAATTTATGGAAGTAAGTGTTTACAAATCAAAAAAAGTATGGTATACTACTATAATAGGACGGTATGTATTCCGACCGAGTTTCCCCGAAAAACGGGCGTGGGTGCCCGGGAAAGGTGCGTTCGCTGATGAGTGCTTCCGAAAATGAAAAAATATTGAATCCGTGGCAGGACAGAAGCGGATTCCCACGCTTGCACGGTGCGAATATCCTGCTGGCGATCCTTGCGGTGGCACTGTGCGCGTTCGCGCTGACATGCGCAGGGGATGAGCGCATTGCGCTGATCATTCTGCCGATGCTCTTTATCTACGTTGTGGTGAGCGTCAAAGCACCCGCAACGGTCGTTCATATGCTCTTGTGCGCGGTGGTGGCGTTCTTCCTGGCGGGCTCCTTTACGGGCGCGTCGGTGGTGCTGTCGCTGATCGTCGGAACGAGCGCGCTTGCGTGGCTCCTGACGGCACTCCGCTCGTTTTATGCGGTTCCCTTGACGCTGATTGCCGTGTTTGTGACCTCGTGGTTGATCACGGGGGATCTTTACGCGTCCTTGGCGGCGTTTGCGTTTTTGCCTGCCGGTGCGGCAATGGCGATCGCAACGGTGCGGGGGAAGGAACGCACGAGCGTGATCGCGTGGGCACAGATCGGCTTGTTCCTGACGCTTGCGGTCATTGCTTTGGTGCTGGTCGGGCGCACGTACGGCGCGGTCAACGCAGACACCGTTGCGCGAGCGGTGGCAGAGCTGCGCGAGAGCATCGTTCAGTCGCTCGGTGCCTATCGGGACGGATTGCTTGCCAATCTGCGTGAGGGCGGCGAGGAAAACGCCGAGATGATCGCGCGGGTGAATGAGCTGTTGAGCGATAATATGCTGCATACCACCGTAACCACCGTCTTTTGTGTTCTGCCCGGATTTGCCGCCATGGTGTGCGGCGTGATCGCGTTCGAGGCGCAGCTGCTCCTTGGCATGACCTATCTGCGCACGGGCTGGAAGCAGGTGCTCACACGCGAGGCTTGCGTGTTTACGATGAGCATGACGGCGAGCGTCCTCTTTATCATTGCATCTGTGCTGACGCTGTTCGTCGGTGCGGGTTCGATTTTTGGCGCGGCGGTGCAGAATTTGTACCTGATCCTGTTGCCCGGCTTTTGCGTGCTGGGCTTGGGTGCCATCGCCGCACGTATGCGCCGACCGAACGGCGGATCCTTGATCCTGATCCTGCTTTTCGGGGCAATGCTTTGCTGTACGACCGTTTATGCGTTTTCTTTCCTGGCACTCTGGGGCGCGCTTGCCAATATAGGCGCGGCAATGCAGAGGGGAGAGAGTGAAGACGAAAACGACGGCGACGACTGACCTTGAAATACCGATCCTAACAAAGGAGAGTGACTCTATGCCAAAAAAGAAACCAACCGCCTTCAGACGGGATCTGCGAGCACCCATGATCGTGTGCTCTGTGATCGGTGCCGTGATGCTTCTGCTGTTTGTGATCGCGGCATTTGTCGAAAATGACGTATCTCAACTGCGCTTTTACGGGATTGCGCTGTTGGCAGGCTACCTGCTGACCGTCGGTATTATCCTGGCGGCATATCTGCGCCGCTATATGCGCGTGCGCCGCGCCGACGACGCGGCGGAGCTGATGACCACCGAGATCAGCGATATGTTCCGCTACGTGGTCAATATTCCGTATGCGATCATCGGCGGCGACGGGACGGTCAAGGTTGTCAGCGGTGCTTTGCAGGAGCTGCTGCAATTCCGCTCGCCCGTTTGCAACGTGCCGCTGAGCACGTTCTGCTCCGTGCCGATGCGTGAGATCATTGCCTACGCCCAGAACGGCGGTCAGGTCAAAGATATCACCTTCAACGAGGATGGCGTGCCGATCGACAATACCAAGCCGATGATCACCGTGATCGACGGCAAAAAATTCGGACTTCATTGCTATATTCTGCGCTCGCGCGGTAAGGATTATTATTTCGTCGTGTTCAACGACATCACCGAGCTTGAGGCAATGCGCAGACGTATGTACGAGGAGGAGCCCGTTGTTGCGTACATCGTGATCGACAGCCTGCAGGAGCTGGCACAGTATATTCGCGTCAGCTACCGAACGGCGGTCAACGAGATCGAAGCCAAGCTCAAGGAGTGGGCAAGCGGCTTTGGCGGTATGCTCCGTGAATATGAGAGAGAAAAGTATTTGCTGGTCTTTACGCGAAAGGCACTGGAGCGCTCCATTAAGGGAAAATTCCCGATACTGGATGCCGTTCGCAGCATTCGTTTGGGAGACAACAGCTTTCCCGTAACCGTTTCGATCGGCGTTGGTGCGATCGACGGAAGCTTCGAGGATAAGGAGCGCGCGGCGGGCGATGCCCTCGACGTGGCACTTCAGAAGGGCGGCGACCAGGCGGCAGTCAACGACGGCAAGAGCGTGACGACCTACGGCGGCCGCGTTAACACCATGGCAGGCTCTACCACTATTACCTCGCGCGTCAATTCCCAGCACCTGTGCCGCCTGATGAAGGAGGCGGGGAACGTGCTGATCATGGGTCACCGCGCTCCCGATTACGATTCGATCGGCTCCTGCGTGGGACTTGCACGCCTTGCGATCTGTGCGCGCGGAGGAGATACCTCCAAGATCCGCATCGTGGTCAACCGCGATCACGTCAATTTCCGCACCTGCTACGATCTTTTGGCGCATCTGCCCGAGTACCGCGCGATGTTTATCGGCGGTGACACGGCACTCGATGCGGTTCGCAGCGATACGCTCCTGATCATGAGCGACGTCAACAACGTGTTCAACACCGAAATGCCGAAGCTCCTCAAATGCGTGTCCAACGTGGTGATCGTTGACCACCACAGACGTCAGGATCAGCTCTACGACTTCAAGCCTCTGATGACCTACATCCGCCCGGGCGTTTCCGCGGCGAGCGAGCTGGTCAGCGAGATGCTGGAGTTCAGCCCGCACCACGACACGCTCCTTAAGGAGGAGGCAAACCTGATGCTGGCGGGCATGATGCTGGATACCAAGAACTTTACCTCGGGCGTGGGTATGCAGACCTTTTCGGCAGTCCATTATCTGTACGAGCGCGGCGCGCACGCCAATACCGTGCGTCGGTTCTTTACCGAAACCATGTCCAACCTCTTTACGGCATCGGATATCGACAGCCGTACGAGAACCTACCGCGAAAAGGTCGCTCTGACCTGGCTCAGCGTTGACCGCGTGGCAACCGAGGAGGACAACATCGCCGTGGCAAAGGCAGCGGACAAGCTGATGAACATCGATGGGATCGAGGCGTCCTTCGCGCTCCTGCGTGCCGACAACACGGTCACGATCTCGGCGCGCTCGCACGACAAGATCAACGTGCAGATCATCATGCAAAAGCTGGGCGGCGGCGGTCACTACGATATGGCGGGAGCGCGCCTGCAAAACGTTTCCCTGGAGGAGGCGTGCCGCAAGCTCAAGGTCGCGCTGGACGACTACCTGGACCACGAATATGAGTCCGAAAGCAAATCCAGAAAATAAACAGACAGAAAACGGAGAAACTACATCATGAAAGTGATTTTATTGGCTGACGTAAAGGGGCAGGGAAAGAAGAACGATGTCATTGAGGTGTCCGACGGCTACGCAAAGAATTTTCTGATCCCGCGTAAGCTTGCGAAGGCTGCCGATGCGCAGTCGCTCAACGACGTCAAGGTCAAGGAAGAGGCAAGACTTTACCGCATCGAAACCGAAAAGAAGGAAGCGCGTGCGCTGGTTGAAAAGCTCAAGACGCTGGTCATCAAGATTCCCGCATCCTCGGGTGCTGACGGCAGACTCTACGGCTCTGTGACCGCAAAGGATATCTCCGAGAGATTGCAGGCGGATCACGGCATCGTGATCGATAAGAGAAAGATCGTGATGAACGATCCGATCCGCGCGTACGGCAAATACGAGCTTGACGCCAAACTCTATACCGAGGTGACGGGGAAGATCTACGTCCTCGTGTGCGAGAAGTAACACTATGCAGGAAGAATTGATTCGAAAGCTGCCGTTCTCCATGCCCGCCGAGCAATCTCTGCTCGGCTCGGTCCTTCTGGATCCCGCCTCTCTCAACGAGGTGGCGGATCTGTTGACGGCAGAGGATTTCTATCTCTCGGAGCATAAGCAGATCTATCTTGCCATGCGCGAGCTTTTCCTTACCAACAGCCAGATCGACTGGGTCACGCTGGTCGATATGATGGTGAGCAAGGGGATTTACGATAAATCGGGCGGCGAGGATTACGTCCGCACGCTGAGCGAGGCGGTTCCCGACGCGCTCAACGTCAAGGACTATGCGCGCATTATCAAGGAAAAGAGCGTTCTGCGCCAGCTCATCGATGCCTGCGCCGAGATCTCCGAGTCGGCGTATTCCGAGCAGGAGGCGGTTACGGATATTCTGGATCACGCCGAGCGATTGATCTTTGACATCGCGCAGGGGCGTGACACCAAGAACTTCCGCCACGTGCGCGAGGTGCTTGGCAACGTGCTTGCCAATTTGCAGGAGCTGACCACCAACAAGGACGCAGCGGCGGGAACACCCACGGGCTTTTCCGATCTTGACCGCGTGCTGGCAGGGCTTGGAAAGAGTGACCTCGTGCTGGTTGGCGCGCGCCCCGGTATGGGTAAGACCTCGTTCGTGCTCAACATCGCAACCAACGTGGCAAAGCAGACCAAAAAAACGGTTTGCATCTTCTCCTTGGAAATGTCTGCCGAGCAGCTGGTCAGCCGCGTGCTGTCGAGCGAGGCACTGGTGGACAGCCATTCCTTGCGCACGGGTGAATTGTCTGCCGACGATTGGGAGCATCTTGCAAAAGCGTCCAACACGCTGGCGGAATGTGACCTTTTGATCGACGACACACCCGGTATGACCGTAACGGCGATGAAGGCAAAACTGCGCCGCGTCAAGAATCTCGGCATGGTCGTTATCGACTATCTGGGACTGATGACGGGCGAGCGTCACACCGACAACCGTGTTAACGAGGTGTCGGATATTTCGCGCTCTCTCAAGATCCTTGCAAAGGAGCTCATGGTTCCCGTGCTTTGCTGTGCACAGCTGAACCGTGGCGCGGAGGGCAGAAACGATAAGCGTCCGATGCTGTCCGACCTGCGTGACTCGGGTGCGATCGAGCAGGACGCGGATATGGTACTGTTTTTGTACCGTGATGAATACTATAAGACCGATAAGAGCGAGCAGGAGATGAGCACCGCGGAGGTCATCATCGCCAAGAACCGTCACGGTAGCGTGGGTTCGGTCAACATGGGCTGGAACGGTCAGTTCACCAAGTTTGTCACCATCGAAAAGCAGCTGGAAGAGCCCGGATGAGCGAGAACGTGTTGGATAAAACCCGACTGATGCTTCCGTGGGAGCTGGCAAAATGCGCGCCCGATACCCCGATCCTGCTTGCCTTTTCGGGAGGCGCGGATTCGGTGGCACTGCTGTATTTGCTGCTCGAACGGCAAAAAAAAGACGGTTTTCCCCTGACCTTGGCGCACGTCAACCATGGCATCCGCGGCGCGGAGGCTGTGCGCGACCGCGATTTCTGCGCGGAATACGCCAAGAGACTCGGGCTTGAATTGTGCGTGTTGAACGCAGACGTTCCGCTTTACGCGCGCGAGCACGGAATGGGGCTTGAGGAAGCGGCGCGGCAGGTTCGGTACGATTATTTTGCGCGGCTGATGCAGGAGCGGCAGATCCCTCTGCTTGCCACGGCGCACCACGCAACCGATCAACTGGAAACCCTGCTCTTTCGCCTCGCGCGCGGCACGACGCTGGCGGGGCTGTGCGGCATCGCACCCGTGCGTCCGTGCGTGGGCGGCACGCTTGTGCGTCCGCTGTTGCACTTTTCCAAGGAGGAAATTCTGGCGTACTGTCGGGAACGGGGCTTGCCTTACGTGACCGACAGCACGAATACCGACACGGCGTATGCGCGAAATCGCTTGCGCGCCGAGGCTTTGCCCGTTCTGGAAACGCTGTTTTCGGGCGTTGCCGAACGGACGGCTTTGATGTGCGAGGACTTGCGCGAGGACGAGGAATGCCTTGACGGATTGGCTGACGCGTATTTGGCTGATGCCGACGGTAAGCTTTCGGTCAGGACGCTGTGTGCGCTCCCTGCGGCGGTTGTGCGACGTGTGCTCAAAAAATGGGCGAGTGACGCGTGCGGCGTGCTCGAGAGCGTTCACGTGCAGTCCCTGCTGCACCTTGTTGCAGGCGCGTCGGCGGAGGAATGCGTGGCGTTGCCGCGTGCGCATTATGCTTACGTGCGTGCAGGGGAGATGCATTTGTCAAGCGAGATCCCCACGGCAACAGCACCGTATCGATTGCCGTTTGCCGAGGGCGACACTGCGGTGGGAAACACGGGCATCGTGATCCGCGTCTTGCGCATTGACGGCACGAAAAAAGTTCACAATTTATCAACACCCGCGCATACAATTTTAACGCCGGGGCTTGATATAATAAAAAAAGATGTATATTGGCGGTCGCGCGCCGCGGGAGACGTGATCCTGCGCGGCGGTATGCACCGCAAAGTGCGCAAGCTTTACGCCGCGGCGGGGATTCCCGAGGATCTGCGAGAGATCATTCCGCTCCTTTGCGACGGCGAGGGCGTGCTTTGGGCACCCATGATCGGTGTGCGCGACGGTGTAGCGCTTGCATCGGTCGGCATGAGGATCGAGATTCTTTTGCCGAATGGATTCGGAAATACGGCGGTAACGCTATGAGGAGGAAATAGAATTTGAAAAAACGCAGCTTTGTCCGCGAAATACTGTTTTACGTTCTGATTTTCGCGGTCATCATCATCATGCTCTCAACGCTGTTGCGGGGGGATCAGGAGGCGTCCGAGGCAAAGAATCTTGCTCAGGTCAGAGAATACATTAACAACAATGAGGTCGAGAAGCTCTATTTCGCCAACGACAACACGGTTACGATCACGCTGAAGGACGATAAGGGTGTCAAGACCTATAAGGTCGCGTACCTGTCCACGTTGATCAGCGACGAGATGCTGGCAAAATACGATGAAAACGGCGTCGAGTACGATATCGAGCCCGTGGCAGAAACACCGTGGTGGGTCAGCCTCTTGCCCACGCTCTTTATCATCATCGTGCTGGTCGTTATCTATATCATTTCCTTTAAAAAGCTCAGCGGCGGCGCGGGCGGAGGGAAGTTCAATTCCTTTGGCAAGGCGCGCACCAAAACGCCGTCGGTCGACGAAAAGAGCCGCGTGCTCTTCGCGGACGTGGCGGGAGCTGACGAGGAAAAGGAGGAGCTGGTCGAGATCGTCGAGTTCCTCAAGGATCCCACCAAGTTCACGCGTCTTGGTGCAAAAATCCCGCACGGCGTGCTCCTGATGGGCCCTCCCGGTACGGGTAAGACCCTGCTTGCAAAGGCTGTTGCGGGCGAGGCGGGCGTTCCGTTCTACTCCATTTCGGGCTCGGATTTCGTGGAGATGTACGTCGGTGTCGGTGCGTCGCGCGTGCGCGACCTCTTTGATACCGCGCGCAAATCTCCCGCGGCGATCATCTTTATCGATGAGATCGATGCCGTCGGTCGTCACCGCGGCGCGGGACTGGGCGGCGGACACGACGAGCGCGAGCAGACGCTCAACCAGCTGCTCGTCGAAATGGACGGCTTTGGATCGCACGACGGTATCATTGTCATGGCGGCAACCAACCGTCCCGATATCCTTGACCCCGCGCTCCTGCGCCCGGGTCGCTTTGACCGTCAGGTCACCGTCAATTATCCCGATATGAAGGGCAGAGAAGAGATCCTCAAGGTGCACGCGCGCAACAAACCGCTGGAAAGCGGCGTGGATTTCCACAAGGGTGCGCAGAGCACGGTCGGCTTTACGGGCGCGGATCTTGCGAACCTGCTCAACGAGGCGGCTCTTTTGGCTGCCAAGAAGGGCAAGTCGCTCATCGGCATGGACGATATCGAGGAATCCTATATGAAGGAGCTGTTGGGCCCGCAGAAGAAGGCGCGTGTGCGCCGTGAGCAGGACAACAAGCTCACCGCCTACCATGAGGCGGGTCACGCGGTTGTTTCCTACTATTGCGAGCATACCGATCCTGTCAAGCATATCACCATCATTCCCTCGGGACGCGCGGGCGGTGTGACCGTCAGCGTGCCGCTTGAGGACGTTTCCTACCGCACGCGCGGTGCGATGATCGACGATATCCGCATGAGCTTGGGCGGCAGAATTGCCGAGGAGCTCATTATGGGCGACATTTCCACGGGCGCGTCGGGCGATATCCAGCACGCAACCAAGATCGCACGCGATATGGTCACGCGCTACGGTATGAGTGCGAAGATGGGTGCTGTTCTTTACGGCTCGGAGCACTCCGGCAGTGAGGTGTTCCTGGGACGCGATTACGGTGCGGGCAAGAACTATTCCGAGCAGACGGCGGCGGACATCGACGAGGAGATCAAGCTGATCATCGGCGACGCGTACGAGGTTGCAACGAAGATCCTGTCCGAGCACATCGATCGCTTGCATTTTGTGGCACAGTATCTGCTTAAGCACGAAAGCATGGACGGCGACCAGTTTGCCGCTGCCATGAAGGAGGACGCGACCGACGAGATCCTTGAGCGGATCGCAGAGGAAAAGGCAGAGCAGAGCCGCCGCGACAACGAGGAGCGTGCGCGCAAGGCTGCCGAGGAAGCGAAAAAACACGAGGGCGAGGAAGAGGTCGTGATGCACAAGGGCTTCAACCCGACGGTGCAACCCGAGGAGCGCGTTCGCCCCTTGGATCTGGGCGACGCCGAGGACATCGATCCCGATGATGACGAGCCGAATCCCGATGATTTCATATCTCCCGACGGTGACGAAAGTGCCGATGGCGAGACGGATACCGACACGGAAGAGGGAAAGAAGGACGAATAACCTTTCAGGGCGACCCACATGGGTCGCCCTTTTCATGCGCGCTCTGTCAATCTGCCCAATAAAGGTGAGCGAAGCAAAACAAATGATTGTGCTTTTGCCGACTTGACAAGGCATTGGTTTGGCGGTATAATATACAATGAATAAAGTTGCGAATTTTTTGCAATGATGAAGAGTAAAAACGCAGGCGTTGGAGAGATCCTGAGTGCCGCACGGACGGGGAGTTGCCGTGCGGACGAAAAAAGCCAAGGGCTTTTGCGGTCTGTGTTTTGCATCCCGCTTCATAAAGCAATGAAGATCACGCGAGACAAACGATCTCCTTTTTGCTGTTATGAGTGGAAAAGGAGGTGTTTTTATGAAAAAAACGAATCGTAGAACCTTCGCCCACAGCATTCTGAACGGTGGATTGCGCGCATTGGCGGTGGCGGCGTTTCTGGCGGCACTGTCGATCGTGTGCGGTAAATACCTTGCGATCAACGCAGGACCCGTGATGCGCTTCAGCTTTGAGAACCTGCCGATCCTGTTTGCAGGTGTCGCGCTGGGACCCGTATGGGGGGCATTGGTAGGCACTGTCGCGGATCTGCTGGGCTGCGTATTAGTGGGGTACGCCATCAATCCCGTGGTGACGCTGGGTGCTGTCACGATCGGTCTTGGCGGCGGTCTGGTTTACCGTATTCTTTCGCGCGCGCCGTACACGGTGCGCCTGATCGTAGCGGTCGCAACGGCGCATCTGTTGGGCTCGGTGCTGATCAAAACATGGGGCTTGTCGGCGTTTTACGATCTGCCGTTTTACGTCCTCCTTTTGTGGCGGTTGCTCAATTATGCAATCGTCGGAGGCGTGGAATTTGCGCTTTTGTATTTCCTTTTGAAAAATAAAGCGGTGTGTCGCCTTTTGGAGATGCTCCGATAAAAGTATTATGTAAGTTTGTGTAGGTGTCAGATGAATTACGAAGAATCACTCCAATATATCCACTCGGTGAACTGGGTGTTCTGTAAGCCGGGCTTGGATCGCATTTCCGTTTTGTGCGAAAAGTTGGGGAATCCGCAGGATTCTCTGAAATTTATCCACGTGGCGGGCACGAACGGTAAGGGCTCGGTTTGTGCCATGCTGGAGCGCACTCTGCGCGAGGCAGGCTATCGCACGGGGCTCTATACCTCTCCCTATATCAAGCAATTCAACGAGCGTATGCAGGTTGGGGGAGAGATGATCTCGAACGAGGAGCTGGCAGAGTTGACCACGCTCGTCCGTCCCATGGCCGACGCGATGGAGGATAAGCCGACCGAGTTTGAGCTGATCACCGCCGTGGCGTTTGAATACTTTCGCCGCCACGCGTGCGACGTCGTGATCCTTGAGGTGGGACTTGGCGGTCGTCTGGATTCCACCAACATCATCAAGGATCCGCTCCTGTCGATCATCACGGGCATCGATTTCGATCACACCGCGCTCCTTGGCAACACCATTCAGGAGATCGCCGCCGAAAAGGCGGGTATCATCAAGGAGGGCTGTCCTTGCCTGTACGGCGGTGCGGAAAACGCGGCTTACCGTACCGTTCGCGCCTTTGCGGACAGAAAGCACGCGCCGTTTTATAACGTCGATCGCTCCACCTACCGCCAAAAGAGCGCAACGCTTGACGGAACGGTGTTCGATTATCAGGAGTATACGGACGTAAAGCTTGCACTTTTGGGCGCATACCAGCCCTACAACGTAACGGTGGTGCTCACGGCACTGCAGATTCTGGCAGAGCGCGGCTTTTCCGTTTCGGAGGAAGCGATCCGTCGCGGACTTGCCAACGTGCGCTGGAGCGCGCGCTTTGAGCTTCTTTCCGCCGATCCGACCGTTCTGTACGACGGCGGTCACAACCCCGAGGGCGTTCAGGCGGCGGTCAAGAGCATCCGCGACTATTTCCCCGAGATGCGCGTCAATCTTCTTTCGGGCGTGATGTCGGACAAGGATTACGATGCCATGATCGAGGCACTCAAGCCCGTGGCGAATCATATCTTCACGGTGACACCGCAAAATCCCCGCGCCTTGTCGGCTGCGGAATACGCCGCACAATGCAAAAATCATAAAGTTTCTGCCACGGCGTATGACAGCGTGGAGGCGGGCGTGCGCGCCGCGATCGCGGATTGCCGCGAAAACGGACTTCCGTTGATCTGTCTGGGCTCGCTCTACCTTTACGGCGAAGTCGCGGATGCCGTTGCGTGTGCATTGGCACACGACCCCGTATAACCCACAACGTGAGTTCGAAACCATCCTCACGATAAACAAAACTAAGGAGAAAACAGAATATGAGAAACGAAAAAACTCGAAGGTTGCCGGTCTACATTTGCGAGGCGGGAGTCATCGGAGCGTTGTATACCGCGATCACGCTGCTCATCGCTCCCATCGGGAGCGGCGTGATCCAATGCCGCATCTCGGAGGCACTGTGCGTGCTCCCGTTTTTCATGCCTGCGGCGATCCCGGGGCTGACGATCGGGTGTCTTGTGGCAAACATTGTAACCGGGTGCTTGTGGCAGGACGTGCTTTTTGGAACGCTTGCAACGCTGATCGGTGCCGTTGGCGCGCGGCTGTTGCGGCGGCTTCCGTTCTTGGTGCCGCTTCCCACGGTGCTGGCAAACGCCCTGATCGTACCGTTCGTGCTGGCGTACGCCTATAGTGCCGAGGAGGGGATCCCGTTTTTGATGCTCACCGTTGGCGTGGGCGAAATCATTTCCGCATACGTTCTGGGAATGCTTTTGCTGGCCACGCTGAGACGGTACGGTGACAGGATCTTTCGCTGATCCGTATCGGGTTTAATTTTTAAAGAAAGGAGCTATGTATGGAGCAGCTTGTAATCACACTTCCGAGCCAGGTCAAAAAGGCACTGGCAACGCTTTCTGCCAACGGATTTGAAGCGTATGTTGTGGGCGGATGCGTGCGTGACAGTCTGCTTGGCATAGCTCCGAACGATTGGGATATTACAACGTCGGCGCACCCTGCAAAAACCATGGCGTGCTTTGCCGATTACCGCGTGATCGAAACGGGTATCAAGCACGGAACGGTCGGCGTTCTGATCGACGGAATGCTTCTTGAGATCACGACCTACCGCAACGACGGGGAGTATCTGGACAACCGCCACCCCGCCAGCGTCACCTTTTCTGCGCACGTAGAGGATGACCTCGCGCGTCGCGATTTCACGGTCAACGCCATGGCGTACAACCCCACGCGCGGCTTGGTGGATCTGTACGGCGGGCTTGAGGATCTTGCCGCACGCAGGATCCGTTGCGTGGGAGATCCCGCAACGCGCTTTGAGGAGGACGGGCTGCGCATTCTGCGCGCGATCCGTTTTGCGTCGGTTCTGGGCTTTGACGTGGAGGAGGGCACCGCACGTGCAGTGCATGACTGCCGCGGCTTGCTGCAGAACATTGCCGCCGAGCGTGTGCGCGAGGAGTTTTGCAAGCTGATTTGCGGCCGGGGCGCGGTTGGAATTTTGCGGTCATACGTCGACGTGATCGGTGAATTTTTGCCCGAGCTTGTCCGTTGCGTGGGCTTTGATCAAAACACCAAATACCATTGCTACGACGTGCTTGAGCACACCCTGTATGCGTTGGAGCTGAATGAAGGAAAGGATCTTGTCACGCGGCTGGGGATTTTGCTTCACGATATCGGCAAGCCTTTGTGCTACACCGAGGACGAGCTGGGAGGACATTTCAAGGGTCACGCGCCCATTGGTGTGGAGCTGACCGACACGATCCTGCACCGTCTGCGCTTTGATAACACAACGATCGAGCGGCTCAAGCTTCTGGTAGAGCTGCACGACTTGCCCATCTCGCCCGACACACGCACGGTCAAGCGATTGATGCGCAAGCTTTCGGATGAGGACATTCTGCGCCTTTTGGAGATCAAGCGGTGCGACCGCATGGCGCACGCAGAGTTCTTCCGTACGCTGCCGCCCGAGGTCGAGGCTGTGCCGCACATCATCACCGCGATCCGCGCCGCAGACACCTGCCTTTCTCTCAAAACGCTTGCCGTAAAGGGGGACGACCTGATCGCCCTCGGCGTGCCTGCGGGAAAGCGCATCGGGGAGATTCTGAACGCGCTCCTCGAGGACGTTCTTGACGAACGTCTGCCAAACGAAAAAGAACCGCTTTTGAGGGCGGCTGAAAAGTTGATATGATTTTTGTGGGGAAGCATCTTTCAAGAAGCTTCCCCACACACTTTCCGGAACCTCCACAACGCAAAAAATCGGACGCACTGTGTCGTGCGTCCGTCGAGGGCCACCATTCCCACATTTGGTGAAAGCTTTGAGGAGAGCGCGAGGGGGACTTTTTCAAAAGTCCCCCTCGCGCGCGTTCCTTATATCTTTACATAAATCCGCGTGCGGAAAGACGATGTAGTCGCCCGCTTTCGCGCGGTAGACAAGGCGCGCGTGGGTGTCACTCAAGGCTTCGATCGCAAGTGCCTTCTCTCACATTGCGCCGTGAATGTGACAGCCCGTTGCGGGCTCGTTGAGCGGAAAAACGTATTCGCGTCCCTCAAAATCAAAGCGTCCGCCGACGATTCGGTTGGGCGGGAAGAGCGGGGGATTGCCGAACAGGTAGACGTTTTCGGCAAGATGCTCCTCGCCGCGCGGCGTGCGAAGAATGTCCGCGCCCGTGGGGGGGATCAGGCGAAAGCAAATGCCGTCCCTTTGCGAGGAAATGTCGGCACGGTAGCCGCCGCCCGAAAGATGAATATCGGTTTCGATCAGGGGAGAAACCTCCTTTTTTGAAGGGGAAGCGGTTTAAGCTTCCCCTTTATCATATTAAACGAATTCCGTCACACCGTCGGCGGTGTAGACGTTGGTGCGCAGGATCGAATAGGTTTCTGCGGCGGGATCGCCCGAAAAAATGCCCAAGCGCTCCTTTGCCGCCTTGATGACCAGCTCGGGATTAAGGTGCTCGGTGTTGCCTGCCGCCAGCACGGCGTTGATGCGGATCACGCCCCGGTCGGGGGAGGTAACCATCGCTTCGCGGATCATCGGGATCAGATCGACCTCGCGCTCGCCCGACTTGGATTTTTTGATCATGGTCAAGGGCGAGGTGGTGTAAAGCGCTTGCATTTGCGCGGCAAGCACCTCGTCAGCGCCTGCAAAGCGCAGCACCATGTCGTAACGTGCCCACGCAATGTCCGAGAATTTGCTCGTCGGCTCGTATGCGTCCAGCACCTGCATTTCGTCGGTCAATTCGCGGTTGAGCAGCTCCTTGACCTCAGCCCCCGTGATATCCTTGTCCACGCGCAGATCGATGAACTCGCACGCGCTCTCGGTTCCCACCGACAGAGGAAGCCCGAACGTCACCTTGGCGTGCGGATTGAAGCCCTGCGTGTACCACATCGGGATCTTTGCGCGCACGAGAATGCGCGCCACGGTGCGTTGCAGATCGAGGTGCGAGATGTATTGCAGATCTCCCACCTTACAAAACTTGATGCGGATCGTTTTAAAGCTTTCCAGCGGTGTCCACGCAGGCGTTTCTTTTAGAGGCGGCAGGGGTACGTCGACCGTCTCGCTTGCACTCTTGCAGCCGGGGCAGACCGCACGCACGCCGCCGAGCTTGTTCGCGCCGCACGCGGAGCAAGACTCACGGCAGTTGGGCGTTGTGCTCTCGGCATACGCCTTTTCGCGCTCGCGCAGGAAAAATTCCTTGCTCACGCCGCAATCGATGATGTCCCAAGGCAGAATCTCGTCTGTGCCGAAGGCGCGGTTGGCGTAGAACGCGGGGTCGATGCCCGTGCGCTCA
Organism: Eubacteriales bacterium; assembly: GCA_045597145.1. Lineage (GTDB taxonomy): Bacteria > Bacillota > Clostridia > Oscillospirales > CAG-272 > UMGS1865. Next base: position 5,471 of record JAZODU010000046.1, on the reverse strand, counting down.
AACACCGAGATCCACTTGTCGTAGTCAAAGTATTCGTCCCACGCGTCAAAGCAAAAGCCCTCGCGGCAGGCAAGCTCCAGCGCGTCGGAGAGGCGGCGGTCGCCGCGTGCCAGCACCGCCTCGATCCGCGACACCTTTGCGTCGTGGTGCTGATAGCGAATGTGGCGGCTCTTGATCTTGGCTTTCAGGTATTCCTGCTTTTCGGCAAGCATCTCTATGGTGTCCTGCGCCTCCCATTGGAAGGGGGTGAAGGGCTTGGGGATAAAGCAGGAAACGCTGACCGTAACCGTCACGGGTCGCGCCTTGTTGCGGTTGGGATTTTTGTAGTAAGCGTCCACCACCTGCTCGGCAAGGGTCGCAATGCCCTCGATATCGTCGAGCGTTTCGGTGGGGAGTCCGTTCATAAAGTAGAGCTTGACCGCGTTTTTCTTGGCGTCAAACGCAACGCTGACAGCGCGCATGACGTCCTCCTCGCGCACGTTTTTGTTGATGACGTTGCGCAATCTCTGCGTGCCCGCCTCGGGTGCGAAGGTCAGCGAGGAGGAGCGAACCGATTCGATGCGGCGCATCAGATCCTTGTTGAAGCTGTCCACGCGCAGAGAGGGGAGCGTGAGGCTGACCATGTTGTCGTCGGTCCAGGAGAGGAGCTTGTCGCAAAGGGGCTCGAGCGCGGTGTAGTCGCTGATCGAGAGAGAGGAAAGCGAGATCTCCTCGTATCCCGTAGTGTCGTAAAGCTTGCGCGCTTGCGCGTTCAGCACGTCTGCGCTCTTTTCGCGCACGGGGCGGTAGATCATGCCCGCCTGACAGAAGCGACAGCCGCGGATACAGCCGCGGTAGACCTCAAGCATGATGCGGTCGTGCACGGTTTCGATGTAGGGCATGACCACCTTGTCGGGGAAATATACCTTGTCCAGATCCTTGATGATCTGCTTGGTGATCCGGCGCGGAATCTCGTCGTAGATCGGCGTGTACGCCTTGATCGTGCCGTTTTCGTTGTACGTGACCTTGTAAAGCGAGGGGACGTAAACGCCGGGAATGGTTTTTGCAGCCTCGTGCAAAAAGCCCGCGCGCGTGTAGGTGCCATCGTCCTTCATTTTGATGTAGAGGCGGACGATCGCGGGGAGCATATCCTCGCCCTCGCCGATGTTGAACAGATCAAAGAAATCCGCGATCGGCTCGGGATTGTAGGCGCAGGGACCGCCGCCGATGATCAGGGGCGCATCCTCGCCGCGCTCGCACGAGCGCAGGGGGATCTTTGCCAGATCCAGCATGTTCAGCACGTTTGTGTAGCTCATCTCGTATTGGAGCGTGAACGCCACAAAGTCAAAGTCCGAGAGCGGGTCACCGCTTTCCAGTGCCGTCAGCGGAAGACCGTGGCGGCGCATCTCCTCCTGCATATCCACCCACGGGTCGTAAACGCGCTCGCACCAGATGTCGTCGTGCTCGTTGAGTGCACCGTAAAGCAGGCGCACGCCGAGATTGGACATGCCGATCTCGTATGTATCGGGAAAGCAGAAGGCAAAGCGCGCCTTGACAGAGGCTTTGTCCTTGAGGATCTGCCCGTATTCACCGCCTGCATATCTGCCGGGCTTTGACACCGACTTGAGGATCGTACTGCTCGGGCGGTTTTCTTTCGTTAGCTTCATGTTGAGAACCTTTCTGTTTCAAAGTTGGCGTGGCATCAGCGACTCTTCTTTTTGATTCGGCAGGTGCGTCTGTTCAAAAGGATGCGCGATGCGACGAGAGAGAGGAGAATGCCGCACAGATGATATGCCGCGACAGTCAGCGGTGTGACGTGAACGGCGAGCGGTGTAACCGAGAGCACGGTGGCTCCGATCATGCCAGCGACGGAGAGCGTCATCTGCAAGGCAGTTCCAAAGCGGCGCGCGCGGTGCACGCCGTGCACCGCGTGGAGCGCGCAGACGATATCCGATGTGTCACCGAGCGCCACGGCACCCGTGTCAGCCGATTTGAGCGTTGTGTCGGGCTCGTGGTTGCTGGGCTTGAGCACGCGGATCGGAGGCGCGCCGTCGGGGCGGTTGAGCGTGAGAAAGCCTTCGTTCAGGTTGGGGTCGCAGGAGCGGATCGCAACGCCGACGTCGATGTCGGAAAGGTCGCTCACGATCTGCTCGAAGGCGGGCGTTTCTCGGTACTCGATCTCATAGCTGAGCTTGAGAACACCGTCGATCGCCACGTACATCACGCCAATGTTGGGCGTGCGGCGAAGTGCCTTGTCCGAGCTTTCGCGCGGCACGCGGATGCCGTTTTTCTTGAGAAACTCTGCGCTTCCCGCAATCATGTGGCGGTTTTCCTCGACCATTGCCTCAAGCCCCGTATCGGTCACGCGGACGATGGTCACGGGAGCGTCAAGCCCCTTACCGCCGTAAGCGTTGCCGACAGAGGCGAGCGTGCCGCCTGCCTTACAGAACAGGATCGCCGCCAAGCGCAGATCCTGACGGAAATCGTCACCCTCGCGCACCGATATCTCTGCGCATTGCTCGGCAGAATAAAGGTCGGTGTCGGGGAAGATCACGGTCGAGGATGCGCCGTACTCCGCCACCGATTCCTCACCGATCAGCGCGCAGTCAGCACGCGAGAGCAGCTTGCCGGCGCGGGCGAGCGGGTAAAAGAAGGTAAAGATCGAGCAAAAAGGCGCGGCTGCAAGGATCACTGTCATAAAGAGCGAGAGTGCAACGGAGGGGTCACGCGTGATCAGAAGCGCGACGAATGCACAAACGAACGCGATTGCGGGAGGTGCGCCCAGCAGAATATGGAAGGTTCTGTTGGTGGAGGAAAAATCGTTGAAGCGACGGAAAAAGCCCGTGGTTTCCTCGGCGCGGCGCACGCGATAGAACTGCTCGTCAATGTCGTCGTTGATGATCTTGATCAGCTTTTTGCCGTGGCGCAGCTTCTTCTTGCGGGGCTCGACCGATTCCAGAACGGTCTTGACGCCGTCCTCGCAAAGCAAACGAACGGTTCGCATCTCATACACCAAGCGCATCACGTCGCAAAACGTCAGCAGCAGCAGAACGCTGCCGATCAAGCAGTTCACGCGCAGCATGGGGTCGGGCGTGAAAAAGGATGCGACGTTGTAGATCAAGGCAAAGGGGAGCAGGATCCCGACCGCGGAATAGGGCGTGGGTGTCAGCTTGAAATAGGAGCGGATCCCTGCGAATACCTGACGCGCGGAAAGCACGCACGCCGCGCCAAGCAGAAGGAGCGAGAGTGCCTCGGAGAGCACCTCGTGCCTCGTCCAAAACGCCTCGTACGCCCCGCCAAAGAGGGCGGGGGCGTCGATCAGGAAGAGCAGAAGCGTGACAAGCGCCGTCAGGAGCGTGCGGATGATCAGATGCTTTTTGTGGTAAGCGTATGTAGCTAAAATGCTGTCACGGGTGCGCGGATTGACGTCCTCCAGCCCGCAATAGCCAAACGCCGTGTGATAGTGACGGCGGTTGCCCTGACCGAGGCGCGTCTTGTGATCCTGCTTGAGCGTTTTGACGTTTTCGTGACCGACGATGCGGCCCAGCTCATTCTCGTACCCAAGCTCGATCAGCATGTCCACGTCGCTCTCGGAAAAGCCGCTTTTTCCGCGGATCAGCTCTGCCGCCGAGGCTGTCTCGGAGCGTTGCGGAGCGTGCTCACGGCTTCTGTGGAACGGGAAGAAGGACTTTTCGGATTTTGCCGAAACGGGGTACGGCTCGTCGATCGGGATCTCCTCCATGATGGGAGCTGCGGCAAGATCGTCCAATGCCTCGTCCAGTCCGTCGTCCTCGGGGAGTGTTGTCACGGGCGTTTGATGAAAGCGGCGCGTTTTTTTGCGTTGTGGGGGAACGGGGGCGGCACCAACCTTTTTGCGGAAGTCGGGCGCATTCGCCGATTGAGGGATCGACACGTTCGGCTTTTTTGCCACGGTGGGATCTGTTTGATGTTGTTTCATATTGACTCCTTTCCTGCAAAATAGAGAGGATCAGTTTTTGGGATGATGCGCACGCGCCGCCTCGGCAAGCAGGATCGCCGCCGCGGTGGATACGTTGAAGGAATTGACCTGCCCGTACATCGGAATGGATACCACGGCGTCGCAGGTCTTGCGAACGATCTGGGAAACGCCGTCGCCCTCACTGCCGAGGATCAACGCGCAGGGCCCCTTGAAATCGGTGTTGTACAGGCTTTGACCGCCCGCCTCTGCGGCATAGGTCCAAACGCCCTTTTCCTTGAGTGCTTCCACAGTGGATGCAATATTGGAAACCTTTGCCACGGCAAGGTGCTCGATCGCACCCGCCGATGCCTTGGTGACCAGCGGCGTCAGCCCCGCCGCGCGACGCTTCGGGATGATCAGGCCGTGCGCGCCACAGCATTCGGCGCAACGAATGATTGCACCGAGGTTGTAGGGATCGGTGATTCCGTCGCAAATGACGATCAAGGGATCCTCGCCGCGCGTGCGCGCGATCTCAAGGATATCCTCCACCGTGCAGTATTCCTTTTCGGCGGCAAAGGCGATCACGCCCTGGTGGGGCGCATAGCCCGCCAGCGCGTCAAGCTTTGCCTTCTCGGTTTCGATCACGGGGATCCCGCGCTCCAGCGCCTGTGCCACGAGCACGACGATCGAGCCCGTGCGCTCGCCCTTTTGCACGAGCAGCTTGTCGATCGAACGCTCGCTCCTCAGCAGCTCACGGACGGCGTTGCGACCGATCACAGCACCGTTTTCGTAGTCGCCGTGAATGCCGTTTTCTTCGTTGCGCACGGGCAGCTCCTCGCGCGGTGCGGGAGCGGGACGGCGCACGTCGCGACGATCGCGCTCTCCCGTGCGGCGGCTTTTATCGTATGCGGGCTTGCCGCCGTTTTTCTTCTTGTTTTCCATATGTAGCTTGTCCTTTCCGGACGCAAAGCGTCTGCTTCAAATCTATTCCTTATAATTATAACATGAAAAAGTATATTTGTATAGAGTATTTTCAAAATTTGTCGACCAATCACTCATTTTTCGCTCGACTGCATACGACAAGAGACGCGGAGGCGGGGGAATGGCAGACAAAAAAATCAAAAAAACTTTCAAAAAGGGCTTGACAAATGAAGGGCATTGTGGTATGATATATGGGTCGGTACGGAGAGATGGCTGAGCTGGTCTAAGGCGCACGACTGGAAATCGTGTTTAGGCTAATACCCTAACGAGGGTTCGAATCCCTCTCTCTCCGCCAAACAAAAGACACCCAACGCAAAGCGTGATGTTCTTAACGAAGAAATCACACTAACCGAGTAGGACAAAAGAAAAATCCATCATGGATGAAAGTCTGTGATGGATTTTTTTCTATGCGGTACGAGTTAACAGTTTGTTTACTGGACTTTTTCCTCTTTCTGTGGTAGTGTGTTGTGCTAACAGGAGGTGCAACAAATGAACAACACAATAAAAGACCTATGGCATGGGAACATCTGTCCGCAAATGGACAGTCGAAACAACTCTCCCGAAATGAAGCAGC
>JAZODU010000045.1:0-18668 GCA_045597145.1 Eubacteriales bacterium | reverse complement strand
CAAATTGGAATTTGTCGTTATAAATCAATATTGATTTCGTACTTATCGTCAATGAGTATATAGTTTACATTATACTCTCGTGCAAGGACTAACATTTCTAAATTGTCTGCTAACACGCTTTCCAAAGTATAATCTGTATCATCTCCACGATTTTCAATGACATTTGCATATTTCTTTATGTCGGCAAAGTGGTTTCTGATATACTCTTCACTCATTATCAGACAGTAATATTTGATGCTTTCAAGATAGTTGGCGTCAAAGTCTTTTTGCCAATCGAATGGTATATAGCAACCCTCGACAATTAAGTTTTGCTTGTTCTCAATGGCCGTTTTTACCATTTCGCAAACAATCGACCACAAATATTCGGTTAATTCTTTATCATCCATAGGGGTAAGTTCTGTGTTACCGCTACGAATTAAACCCATTTTCAGATGGTCTATCGACAGATACGGATATTTATATTTTTCAAGCAGTTTTTGGGCGAGTGCAGTTTTTCCTGTATGCGATGCTCAAGTAATTAAAATAATCATTATCACACCTACAAATTCAAGTTTATCAATTAGTTAGATTATACCATAAAAACGGCAAAAAGTAAATAGTACGTAGAAAAATGAATTGCCCTTCGGGCATGAATTGGCTCCGCCATGAATTGAACTTGCACCTTCGGTGCATAAAACAAAAAGCCCTGCGATGCAGAGCTTTTTGTATATAAGAAATAATAACTTATCTCTTGGAGAACTGAGGAGCACGGCGTGCTGCCTTGAGTCCGTACTTCTTTCTTTCCTTCATACGAGGGTCACGAGTGAGGAATCCTGCTGCCTTGAGAGCGGGTCTGTTCTCGGGATCAGCTGCAACGAGAGCACGTGCCAAACCGTGGCGGATTGCACCTGCCTGACCTGTGATACCGCCGCCGTTTACGGTTGCGATGATGTCGAACTTACCCTCGGTACCGGTTACGCCGAAGGGCTGGTTAACGATGAGCTTCAGAGTTTCAAGACCGAAGTAATCATCGATGTCACGCTTGTTGATGGTGATGGCACCCGTGCCCGGAACGATGCGAACACGAGCGACGGACTTCTTTCTTCTGCCGGTGCCGTAGAAATAGGGTTTTGCACTAGTATACATCAGTTATGTCCTTCCTTTCTCTCAATTAAAACTCGTATGCTTCGGGCTGCTGTGCGGCGTGCTTGTGAGCATCGCCTGCATAGACCTTCAGACGGGTGAAGGACTTGTCACCGATGCTGTTCTTGGGAAGCATGCCCTTGATTGCGATCTCCATTGCTCTTTCGGGCTTGGTTGCCATCATGGTCTTTGCCTGAACAGCCTTCATACCGCCGATATAGCCGGAGTGATGGTAATAGTACTTCTGCTCCATCTTCTTACCGGTGAGCACTGCCTTCTCGGCATTGATAACGATTACGAAGTTTCCGCAGTCAACATGAGGGGTGAACTTGGGAGAGTTCTTGCCGCGCAGAAGGTCTGCTGCTGCAACAGCGGTCTTACCGAGAGGCTTGCCTGCTGCATCCAGAATGTACCACTTGCGGACTACTTCTTCTTTTTTCTGCATAAACGTAGACATTGTAGTGTTTCCTCCAATAAATAGTGATAGTAATTTTTCACGCTCGGTTATTATAGCATAGAAAGAGGTGCTTGTCAACCCCTTTTTGAAAACTTTTTTCACGCTTTTTAATTTAGCGCACCACTATCTCCGTTTTTCTCCGGTTTTCTCCTTTTTTCATATCATTTGCTCGCGCGTCATATGAAAAATATTTTTTTAAAAACCGTCATTTTGCAACAAAACGAATGTCTCTCTTTGTAAAATCGGTACAGAAAAAGAGCCTTTCGGCTCTTTTTCTTACGGGATCTTATGCCCCTCCGCGCGATCCTTCAATTCCTGAAGCTCCTCAAGGAAGGTATCGATATCCTTAAACTCGCGGTAGACTGACGCAAAGCGCACGTATGCAACCTCGTCACGCTCCTTGAGCTTGCGCATCACGATCTCACCAAGCTCGGTGGACGTGACCTCCTGGCGCAGCGTGTTCTGCAGCTCCGCCTCAACCTCGTTGACCAGCGTCACCGCGTCCACGGGGCGCTTTTGCGTTGCCTTGAGCACGCCCGCGAGAAGCTTTTGCTTGTCAAAGAGCTCCTTGCCGCCGTTTTTCTTGATGACGATGATCTGCACCGTTTCGATGATCTCAAACGTCGTAAAGCGCTTCTGGCAGGAGAGGCACTCGCGTCTGCGACGAATGCTGTTCCCCTCTACCGTGGGTCTGGAATCAATTACCTTACTTTCGGGAAATCCGCAACCCGGACATCTCATGTACGTTACCGCTCATTCGCACGCGAATGGCCTTTCTTGAAAAATTCCCATATATTATACCATAAAGCGTGCAAAATGTAAAGTCCTTTTTGGAATTTTTTTACGCGTATTGCAGATCCTGCAAAACGTCCTCCAGTGTGCACGGCGTAACCGTGCCGCCAACCACGCTTTGGTAGTATTCTACGGCGCGGAACAGATCGCACCCCACCTCCGCCTCGCAGAACTCCTCCGACTTCGCCACACGGATCCGAAAGCGGCGACAGGCTTCTCCCATGACCATATGTAGCTCGTAGGTCAGGCTCATACCGCCAAAGTAAATGTGATCCTCCGTCAGCAGAACCTGACGTGTACCCTTCGCATCTGAGTTTCTCATAAAATTCCTCCTTTCAGCAAGGCACTCACGGTGCTCGCTGTGTTCTCCCATTATAGCACGTTTGCAAATCCACAGTTCTTAAAGCCTTACGCCGCTCTTTGTTCATTCTGCATAAATATCGCGCCGCATTTTGCACGCCGCCTCCCGATTTTTTCATAATTATTCTGATTTTTTGCATATTTATTCAACTTCCACATTCTTTTTTCAAAAAAACGTGCTTACTATACAATATATGCAAAGGTTGCCGTATCTGGAACTTATTTTGCATGGATTTTTTCTTACATATATGTTAAAATAGATTCATTGAAATGCAAGGGGGCAATATACATTTTTTCAAAAAAGAAAAAACATGCAAAAAAGGAGGAAAAAGCATGAAAAAACGGCAATTGCGACCACTCGGGCGGCTTTCGCGCGCGGTCCTACATATCGAAATGCCGCTGACCGTTCTGCAAGCCGTAACGGTTCTGATCTCTTATCTTCAAATGCGCGAGCAGGATCTCGCCCGTGCGCTCGTCCTCTATCCGCGCGTCCTGCCGTATCTGCTCTTCCCCGTTATGATAACCGTCTTTTCGGTTCTTCTGATCGAACGGCTGACGCTTGAAGCATAAAAATGGGCTCCGCTAATCGCGGAGCCCTTGTTTTTTGTTTTAAATCAACTGTTTGCGTTGATCCAGATCTCCCACAGAAGCGGGAGCATGTTCTTTGCCATGATCGCCATACCGTTGTTCTTGAGATGGTAGGAGTCGTTGGAATACTCGGTTCTCCAATCGGTATCCAACATATCAACGCCCGAAACAGCGGGGTTACCCGCATCGATCAAGTAAACGCGATCGTTGGATGCGTAAACCTCATCGTAAAGCGTGTTGATAGAGGTAGAATACTCAATAGAGGTCAGATTGTCGGGACGATTCTGAGGATTGAGATACCAGGTGGTAATGAACACGATCTTCGCGTTCGGGTAATCCTCAAGCAACTTCTCGGTAATGCAGTTCCAAGCCCCCAAGAAGGTGGAGGGATCATCGGAGGTGATGGTGCCGAGAGGTGCTGAGATCTCGTAACCGTAGTCGTTACAGCCGCCCTCAAGGATGATCAAATCAACGTCCTCAGCGGTCTTGCCCGTGAAGTCGCCGCATTGATAGTAGCTATTATAGCGGTAGTTCGTACCGTTGTAATTGTAGTAAACATAGTTTGTATCGGGGAAGCTGGTCGTGGTCGAGCCCCAACGGAAATCGTTGATGTTATCAAACAGCCAATGGTACATAGAAGCCTTATGCCCCTTGGTGGTGTAGCTTGCATCCGTATAAGACACAGTCATACCGCCGACACCGAGATTGGTCAGCGTCCAGCTGTTCTGGTTACCCAAAAGGTTCACCCACTGGCTTGCACGGTCGCATCCGGGAGTACCCTCGTCCGTTCCCGCAAAGAGGCTGTCGCCCAGTGCCAGAACGTTAAGCTCTTTCATATCCTCTGCAATAACGGAATTGAGAGAAACGCCGTCCGCATACGCTTGGATCGCCCGCTTGGAGGCTGCGGTATAACCGCTGATGTTGGTGGTGCCCAGCACCTTCATTGCCGTCTGCTGAACGTCGGTCGCATATGCCACGGGAGAGTAGAAATAGTATTCATCGCCCGTCAGAAGCGTGGCTTTTACGTAGCCAATGCCTGCAAAGATCTTCTTTTCATTGCCTTCAAGAATGTTGATAATCGAACCTACGAAGTGCGTGGTGCTTGCATCATCGTCCACAGGGAAATATGCACCGTACGTTGCTTCAACGTTGAGGTACTTCTTTCCTGCCGCTTCCAGTGCTTCAATGGTAAAGTCGGTATCCTCCAGATAAGACTCCGGAACGATCAACGTACCGAAATCCAAGCCCAAAAGGGTTTCTCCAACCATGCCGTACAACTCGTCAAGAAGCTTTTCGTCCACGAGGGTTGCAAAACGCAAGCCCGTGGGGAATTTGTGACGAATCGATGCCTTCTTCTCGGTTTTCACAATGCCCTCGTACTTTTCGGGCTTGAATTCATTTACGATTTCGGTGCTCGTCTTGGTGTAGAGGTTAATGTTGTCGATATCAATATAGTTGACGTTGGAGTAGTTTTCATCCGCCTCCTGCGTGGTAAGGAACGAGCCTGTTGCAGTCCTGTTGACCTTGGAAATAATAATGTTGCCCGCAGGAATGGTAAGATTGGAGCCGTTGGTACAAGAATCCCAGTTCGTGCCGGTCAAGATCATGCTGTGAATGGTTGCAAACACCTCACCGTTGACAAGAACGGTTGCGGTAGCATTCTTCAGATTCAGGATATAACGAATATTGTTCCAATCATCAAGCTTCAATGCCGCTTCGTTCACCTTAACGGACGAGTGATCGCCGAAGCTGAGAGCACCCGTGTTGAGGTTGATGTCAAAGAGCTTGCAAAAATGCCCCGTCTTTTGGGAAATGTCCTCGGTAATCGCAGCCGCAGTGCCGCCTCTGGGGGTAACGACGGAACCGTCTGCCACCTTCAGGTCAAAGTTGAAGTTGCGAAGCTGCAACTCGATGGTTTCCGCCACCTCGGTTTCGTTACCGTGCGGACGGTAAGAGATATCGAGAACCATAAACTCGTCGGATGCGCTGAGCGTGGGCTGATTGATCATCAGCGTCTTATCCGAGTTGGTGAAACCTGCCGTGTCAATTCCCTGATCGGCATCGTAAACCACGGGAACGCGGACGAACTTGTTGCCGTCGGGATCTGCAAGAACCTTATTGTAGGCTACGATCTCGCGCGGTTTTTGGGTGTTGTAGCCCCAATCCGTAGTGATCTTGGCACCGAGTGCATAGTGTTCAAAATTGTCCTTAAAACCGGGAACGATCTCGGTCGACATAGCACTGCCGTCGTAGATCTTCATATCGTCCATCATCACGTAACCGTCGATCTCCCCTGCGGTTCTGTTGCCACGGTTGAGCTGGAGCAGATCCCACCTGGATGCCCTAATGGTGATGGGCGTGTTGAGAGCCGCACCTGCATTCTTTGCGGAAAATACGATATCACCGTTGACATATACGTAACAAATACCCGTTTGCATATCCAAAAGAACGCTGATCGTGACCCACGTATCCGTGCTGACGGTCTTGGAAGCGCCCTCGATAATCGTAGCGTTCTCATGCTGCTGAATGGTAACTGTCGAACCGTTACCTATGACACCAAACAACTCGATATAACCGTTATCGGAGGTACGCGCACGGCTTGCAAAGGTGCCCTTCGTGCCCTCGCCGAAGTAATATTTACTCTCAAACACAACCTTGGAGGCCGTGGTATAAGAGATCTCAGGGTTTTTGGTCTGCATGGGAGCGGCCACGTTGCCCGAGCCGTAGAACGCGTCTACCTGCGCCCCCGAATACAGCGTGTATCCGGACAGCGAGGGGCTGAGCGTGCTCTCAATGTTCCGGTCGGGAGTCTGGCTCGTGAAGGTATAGGTGGTGGAGTTGATCACAACCGTTCCGCTGACCGTACCGTCAGCATTCTCGGTGATATCCGTCACCTCATAGAACTTCGTTTTGGAAGCCGAAAGATCCTTGTTGCCAATATAGTAATCGGCGTTGTAGGTGCCGCCCTGAACGCCCTTTGCCTCAAAGCGGATCGCTTTGTTGCCGTTTGCCTCGGTCACAAGCGTCGAGGAGGTCGGCTTGCTTCGGATGTTCCCCCAAGGGCTGGTGCCCTCGAAATCGTCACCTGCCCAAAGCACGGTGGGAGAGCTGCTGTCTGCCGCAACAGCGGGAAGGCTGATCACGGGCAGGATCATGAGCAATGCCATACACAATGCTATGATCTTGGTGTGTTTACGTGTTTTCATACATGTTTCTCCTTGTGTAAAATTTTTACGAATTTATTCTAACACAAAAGTAAAAAATTGTCAATGCACAAAATCTACGAAAAAACGGTAGCTGTTTTGTGCAAAACAGCGACCGCAGTGTGCCGTCAAATTTGTCTTAACAACGTAAACACCCCTTCCGACGCGCTTTTGCAGCGCGCCACCTCCCCTTACACAGGGGAGGTGGCATTGCGCAGCAATGGCGGAAGGGTTGATGGCTTTATTTAATTTACCAATAACCCTTGGCTTGGGTTCACAGTCTGCGACATCATTTTTTAATATTCGGCTCCGATCTGCAAAAGGCGCTCTGCCGCCTCGGAAAAGCCCATCTTGTCCGTAGCGTAGGCGTGGCGCAAGAGGTCTGCGGGCACGTAATCGTCGTACTTTTCGAACACGGGGATCTCACCCGACGACACCAGCTCCTCGGCAGAGATCTGCGCCGCGCGCAAATCCTCGGCAATGCGGCGGATCAGCTCGTAATCGTTGCCGCGCGTCATTTTGAAGGTGATGAAATACGATCCCTCGTATTCGATCCCCATCAATTGAAATTCCCTGCTGTAGCGCACAAGGATCTTGCGCACCGCGCGGAAGGCGCGCGTGCCGACCCACGGGAACAGACACCACGAAAATCCGCCCAGATGCACAACGGAGCGCTCCAGCATCCCCGTGTTGCGCGCCACGTGCCGCGCCTGCGCGAGTCGCTTTTGCGCGTTGGGCTTGAGATAGGGATACACGGTATCCTCTTCAAGCACCCGCTTCATGCGCTCGATGATACGCGTGTGGATCTCGCCGTAATCCCCGGGCCAGGAGACTTCCATCTTCCCTTCCACGCTCTTAACGTAGATCAGCTTGTGCTGAATATCCAGCTCCTCGACCTCCCACACGCGTCCCGCAAGTGCAAATCGGTCGCCCACGGGCGGCGGCGTGGTGATCGTGCCGATCTCGTCCGAGCCGCAGCGCACGGTGTAGTCCTCGGAATCCTTGAACACCGCGTAAAACTTGAACGACCGCAAGAGGCGCTCGCCCGCAAGCCCCACGATCAGCGTTTTTTCCTCGGTCATCTCCAAAAACTCGTTGTTGAGCATGGAGAGCACGAGTGCCTTGTAGTCCTCCTTGGGAACGCTCGCAAAGGACGGCAAGGAAAGGACGCGCTCGGCAAGCCGCTTCAGCGTCAATTCGCCCGACGCCGCCAAAACGCTCAGCGTCTGGTGAAACAGCAGACTGTACGGCAGTCGGCGCACATTCGGCGGCTCAATAAACCGCTCCTCGATATAAAGCTGGACGATAGCGATCGCCTTGAGCAGCTCCCACGGGATCAATTGCGGCAGAGGCGTGTTCGGCAGCGGATCCTCCTCGCGGAAGACCATCATCATCTCGGGCGGCTGACCGCGCCGCCCCGAGCGACCGAGGCGTTGGAGAAAGCTTGACACCGAGTTCGGCGATTGATTTTGCAGCACGCGCTCAAGCCGCCCGATGTCGATGCCCAATTCCATCGTCACGGTGGCACAGGTCACCGCCATTTCGTCCTCGTCCTTCATCTTCAGCTCGGCTTCCTCGCGGATCGACGCCGAAAGATTGCCGTGATGGATCAGAAAAACATCCTTGTCTCCGCGATTTTTTGCGATCTGCCGAAAGGTCGCGCAAAGATATTCGGTCTCCTCACGCGAATTGGAAAAAACGAGCGATTTGCGGTCGCATACGCAATCGTACATATAGGAGTAGCCCGCATCGTAAGCAGGCGCGGGGGGGCCGTCACCTTGATCCTTGGGCTCCGTTGCCTGCTCGGTTTTGGAGTTTTGAATATAAAAATGCTCCATGCCGAGCCGCCAGCGGATCTTGCCCGGATCAAACTGCGGCACGTCGGTCTCGCGTCCGCTCCCCGCGCCCAGCCAATCAGCCGCCTTTTGGGGATCTCCGATGGTTGCGGAAAGCCCGATGCGGCGCGGGTGATGCCCGATGATATGCCCCAGGCGCACCAGCTGACACAGGATCTGGTTGCCGCGATCACTGCCCGTGAGCGTGTGCACCTCGTCGATGATGATATAGCGCAGATCCCCGAAAATGCGCACCAGATCGTTGGAGCGGTTGATGAGCATGGACTCGAGCGACTCGGGGGTCATTTGCAAGATCCCCGACGGCTTGTGCAGCAGCTTTTTCTTGTGCGATTGCGCCACGTCGCCGTGCCAATGCGTTACGGGAATCCCACTCTCCTGCAAAAGCTCCTCAATGCGGTAAAACTGGTCGTTGATCAGGCTTTTGAGCGGCGCAATGTAAAGCACGCCGACGCTCGCGGGCGGATGCTCGATCAGCTCCGAGAGCACGGGAAAGAACGCCGCCTCGGTCTTGCCGCTCGCGGTCGATGAGGTCAGAAGCAGATTGTGATCGGTGTAAAAGATCGTTTCCGCCGCCGCCACCTGCACCTCGCGCAAGGACTCCCAGCCGTGCGAATAGATAAATTCCCGCACAAAATCGGGATAACGGTCGAATATTTCGCTCATAAAAGGAAGCCCTCCCCCTGTAATCCTGCTATCATTGTATCACACCACCCCAAAAAAGTCAAGGTGTCTTGGCAAATACAGCAGTGTATAGTATAATACCGAGGCGCACACCTGCTTTTGGAGGGACTTATGAAATTTTTACTGTTTGCCGATTTCCATTACGCGCCCGGATGGATGAGCGGCAAATTTCTCGGAAGGAACATCGAGGATCCGCGACGCTTGCAGCAGATAGCGTTGGAAGAAAAGTGCGACTTCATCATTCATGCAAGCGACTTTGTACACGGTCCGCTTGAAAAAACCAAGGATTTTATCGAGGAATATAACAATTTTCAAATTCCGAGCTACCATTGCCTTGGAAACCACGACGTCGACAACGTCCCGCTTGAGGACATGCTTCGCATGTACCGTATGGAAAACAGCTACTACTATTTTGACTGCAACGGCTACCGCATCATCGTGATTGACCCGAATAACTGTTACATTGACGGCAAATATATTCACTTCAACCACAACGTTCGCTGTCGCATCCCCGAATGCCGCTATTTCATCCCGCCCGAGCAGCTTGCATGGCTGGAGGAAACGATCCGCACCTCCCCCTACCCCTGCATCACGATCAGCCGCGAGGGCTTTGGAAGACACGCCGGCGGCGTCGGCAATCAGGATGCGGCGCTCCGTATCATTAACGGCGCGAACGCACGCAAAAAGAACAGCGTGCTGATGTGCATGAACGGGCACAATCATTGCGACCAACTGCGCATTTTGGATGGTGTCCTCTATTTTGAGGTTAATTCTGCCTCCTGCTACGCGATCCCGAATCCGCACCCGCACTACTCCAAGGAAGAGATTGCGGATGCGACGTGGATGGATTCCATGCTGGTGTATGACCAAATGCTGTATGCGATCGTCACGGTCGAGGGAACGACGATCGACATACGCGGAACGGAGTCCACACTCCACCGCGGCGTCACGATCGATATGACCGATTCTCCCAAGTACGACATCATGGGGCACACCTGCAAGCCGATCATCCGTTCGGCAAGAATCACATTGTGACCCAAAAACGGTCTCAAACGCGGAATGCGTTTGAGACCGTTTTTGTTTCTGTCAAAATTCAATATCGTCGATCGTAAATTTTTTCGCAGGAGCGGCGTCCGCAGGTGCGGTAGGCGTCTCGTCCTCCTCGCCGCACGCCGTTTTCAGCGTCACGGCACTTCCAACGACCGCCTCAAAGCTCGCCTCGGGATTCTGCATCAGAATGTTGAGCACGGTCATATAGTCGCGCAGCATCTCTCGCGGCGTGATCATGCTGTCAGCCCCGGCGCGCTCAAGGCAGATCTGCAAGAATTGTACCATCTGCGCCTCGGTAATCCGCGGCTCCTGCCCGTAATTCTGCGCGTAGAGCTTGGTCACGCGGCTGATCAGCGCAAAGAGCTCGTCGTCGGACAGCCGACGCAGGCGGATCACGGGGCCGATCAGATTCTTAAAGCCCTCCAAGGCAAAACGGCTGTCGCACAGACGGCTGCGAAGCGCCTCGTAGCTGAAGAGCCCCCGACGCGTGTCCTCTAAGAACTGCGGCGTGCCGCCAAGCACCAGAGCCAGCCCCGGTGCGCGCCCCTGCAGCGTGTCGTTGAACATCGAAAGGATCTTTTCGTAGTTGTTTTCGCGGCTGACGCGGTGCGGGATTTTATACAGATTGACGCATTCGTCAACGAAAACCACGAGCCCACGATACCCCATCGTGCGCGCCAGTGCCGCCCAGAGCTTGAGAAAATCATACCAGTTGTCGTCGTCGATAATGACGGAAACCGAAAAGCCCAGCTCTCGCTTTGCCTCGGTCTTGGTGGAAAATTCCCCGCGCAGCCAGCGCAGGCACGCACTGCGGCATGCGTCGTTTCCGTCGGTATACGCGCGATAATACGCCGTTACGACACGGGCAAAATCAAAGCCGCCCACCAAAAATTCCATCTCTCGCAACGCAGACATCACGCGGCGGTTCAGCTCTGCCGCAAACCGCTCGCTCTCGGGAGAACCCCCGTCAGAGAGGATCGCGTCCTGCAGCTCCCCGATCCAGCGCGCAATGATCTTCGGAAGCGCCCCACCGTCGGGCGAGGATTTTGCCGCCAGATTCTTCATCAGCTCGCGGTAGGTCGCAACACCGCTCCCGCCACTGCCGTACAATCGCCGCTCGGGCGAGAGATCGGCATCGGCGGTCAGAAAATCGCGCTCCAGTGCATAACCGCGGATCAACTGCATCAAAAAGCTCTTGCCGCTTCCGTAGCGCCCGATGAGAAAGCGCATCGAGCCGCAGCCTTCGTTGACTGCCTCCAGATCCGAGAGCAGCGCGGCGATCTCATCGCGTCGACCGATGGCAATATACGGTGCTCCCGCTCGCGGAACGACCCCCGCCGACACGGCCGCGAGAAGCGACGAAAGAATGCGCTTGGGCACCTTCGGCGTATCAAACTGTGTATTTGTTTCCATGACGTGTTATCCTTTCTTCATTCAATCAGGGAGCGCGCAAGATCGCAATAATCCTCGATCACGGCGTATCCCTCCCCCGTATCCTCCAGCAAAACGTCCCCCGTGCCCTCGGCAACGAGCTCGTTGATCGCGTCCGCCACGGCATCGGGCATTTTCCCCATTTCCTTTGCCACGGCACGCTGTGCCGCAAGATCCTCGTCCAACGCCGCCCTGATAAACGCCGCATACGGGCGGCAGACACGGCGCAGATCCTCCTCACCGTCCGCCGCCTCGCGCGTTGCTTCGGGCATCGGTAAAGGCACCTCCGCCGTAGCGGCTTCTTCCGCTGCTTCGGCTTCAAACGCCTCGATCAGCCTCTCCGTCGTATCCCACGACGCACGCTCGATCTCCAGCGCGTTGGAAAGCGAGAGCGGCGCGCGCGGCAGGTCGTAAAGCCGTTCGTATGCCGCGGGTTCCTCCTCTTTTTTCGCCACTGCCGCATTCTGCTTGGGCAGGTGCGCGTCAAGATAGGCATCAATCATCGCACGCATGGCAGTGCTCAAGGCATAAACGCTCAGCCGCGAGCGAACACCGATGTGCGCACGAATACGGTTTTCGGTATATTTGATGATATCCGTGATCAAATACCTCAATTCGTGCGAGCAGGAAAAGGAGGTGTATTCCAGCACGATCTTGCGCTTGACGCTCTGGGCGCAAAGCGCCCCCTGATAGGACATACGCACCATGCGGCTGGTATCCATCGCATCGGTGTCGAAAAGTCCTCCGTTCTTCCCCGTTTTGTGCCCGACCTCTCGCAGCACGCCGTAAATGATCCTTTCAAAGAGCGGCTTGTTCTCCTCGGTGCAGAACTTGCTCTTGTGGAAATCATAATTCGAGCAAAAGATCGGAAGCACGCGCAAAAGTCCCTCCTCACCCGAGGACGTGATATAAAACTCCTTGAGCGCGCACCGCGACATGGCGGCAAAGAGGATCTGCCCCTCGATCTCGCGCGGTGGCGGCAGACGGTGGATCAGGCAAAGGTCGCAGATCCACTCGGGAAGATACCCGTCCAACTGGCGGAACACCTCGCGGTAGCCAAGCCACAGGCGGCAGAGCGCATCACGCGCCAAGGACGGATCGACCCGGCCCGCCAGATTGATCTGCTCGTACGCGTAAAGCAGCAAATAGCTGTAATCGGTAGTCAGCGTCCCCCCGTTCCGGAAATTCTCGCGCCACCACAGATACCACTCAAGCTGTGCACGGTTCATCTGCGAATACTGCGGCACGTAGGAGAAAAACGGTATATGGGCGCACTCGACTCCGTGCGCTGCGTACAAGCGCATGGCATCACGCAAAAAATCCTCGTAATACGGATACTGACTTTTTTGCCGGTAAAGGCGCACGGCGCGGATCAAGGAACGCTCGGGGGTGTACTCTGCATCGGGTGGCGGTGCGGCGCGCATCTCGGCTGCCGTATGCGGCGGTATAAAGTGCCGCTCGGGCGCGTCACTTCTCGGCGGGATAGCTGCGCCTCGCGGACGCATCTCACCGCTCTGCGGCTCCAACAGGATCTCAACCGCCTCGGTGTCGTGCGCATAGTGCGCCGCGCGGCGCGGCGGCATCAGCGCGTCGATATCCCAAAAATCATCCATTTCGGCGTCCCGTTGCCGGCTGTTCTTCTCCTCCACTCCGTCACCTCCTCGCTTTTCTTGGTAATATATTATTATACCCTCCTTTTATACGTTTGTCAATCTCTTTTCACGCCTTTTTGAGTTCAAAAAAATTCCTGCGCCCCGCCGTTTTTGCCGCACAAGCGTGCGTCGACGCAAAAAATATTCAAAAAAGGGCTTGACAAACCGAAAAAAAGTGATATACTGTTAGCATGATAAGCTACAGGCGATGATCGGAAACAAGTACCGATCGGGACACGCAACCAGAGAACTGCCGGGTGGTGCGAGGCAGCGCGGAACCGAAGCGGGAATTACACTCCGTGAGCCTTGCATCGAACGCTTCAGGCAAGTAAGCTGCAACGGGTCGCTCCGTTATAGGCGTGGGAGTATGATGGTACTCCGAGAGGCTCGATCCGCGAGGATTGGGTAAATTGAGGTGGTAACACGTTTTTGGCGTCCTCTTGATCTACGGTCAGGAGGGCTTATTTTTTATTCATTCAAAGGAGGACTTTGTTATGGTCTGGATCACAACGGGTATGTTAATCGTCTTTTTCGCCGTGATGGTGGGCATCGGCATCTATTGTCGCAAGCATTCCACCGACGTCGGCGGCTTCGTGCTGGGCGGGCGCAACATCGGCCCGTGGCTCACGGCGTTTGCCTACGGCACGTCCTATTTCTCCGCCGTCATTTTCGTCGGCTACGCGGGTCAGTTCGGTTGGAACTTCGGTCTTGCATCCACCTGGATCGGACTTGGAAACGCCTTTATCGGCTCGCTTCTGGCTTGGGTGGTCTTAGGTCGCCGCACCCGCGTCATGACCCAGCACCTCTCCGCCAAAACCATGCCCGAGTTTTTCGGTCAGCGATTTGATTCCCCCGCGCTCAAGATCGTGGCGTCGGTCATCACCTTCGCGTTCCTCATTCCCTACACCGCCTCTCTCTACAACGGTCTCTCCCGTCTGTTCTCCATGGCATACGAAGGCATCGATTACTCGGTCTGCGTCATCGTCATGGCAGTCCTTACGGGCGTTTACGTCCTGCTCGGCGGCTACGTGGCAACCGCGATCAACGATTTTATTCAAGGCATCATCATGCTCGGCGGTATCGTGGCGGTCATCGTCGCGGTTCTCAACGCCAAGGGCGGACTGATGCCCGCGATCGAGCAGCTCGCCCGGAAGAGCGAGCCTGCGGGACAATACACCTCTTTCTTCGGCCCCGAGCCGCTCTTTCTGCTCTTCGTCGTGCTCCTGACCTCTCTCGGCACGTGGGGACTGCCGCAGATGGTGGGCAAATTCTATGCGATCAAGGATGAAAAGGCAATCAAAAAAGGTACGCTGATCTCCACGCTCTTTGCGGTCGTGGTAGCAGGCGGCTGTTACTTCCTCGGCGGCTTCGGACGCCTCTACGCCACCGACGCGCTGGTGGCACGGGACGGCTTTGACGCGATCATTCCCACCATGCTCTCCCAGCTCCATCCCGTCATTATCGCCATCGTCATCGTGCTCGTGCTCTCCGCATCGATGTCCACGCTCTCCTCGCTTGTTATGACCAGCGGCTCGACCGTCACGCTTGACTTCATAGCACCTCTGCGTGCCAAGAAAAAGGAAATGACCGAAAAAGGCAAAATGCTCTGCATCCGCTGCTTTATCGTCGTGTTCATCGTCATTTCCGCGGCAATCGCGATCAGCCAGTACTACGAGCAAAATCTGCTCATCGCGCAGATGATGGGCGTGTCGTGGGGTGCGCTCGCGGGCGCATTCCTCGCCCCCTTCCTTTACGGGCTCTACTGGAAGAAAACGACGCGAGCCGCCGTTTACACATCCTTCGTGTTCGGTGTCGGTCTTGAGATCGTGCAGCTTCTCATTTCGCTCGGCGTGTTCTCGGTCGAGGGGATTCCCTTCCTCTCGTTCGTATTCAGAAACTCCCTCTACTCGGGCGTCTTTGCCATGGTCGGCGGCTTGATCCTCGTTCCCTTCGTCAGCCTCTTCACACAAAAGACCGCGCCCGCATCGGTCGACGAAAAGTTCGTGTGCTACAAGCGCACCGCGACCGTTCAAGTTACCGATTCGCTGGGGAGTGCGGAAGAATAATTTTGGCTTTTTGTGGTGGAAGGAACTTTTTAAACAAGTTCCCTCCACCATCTTCAAAAGCTTTCACCGATAGGTATAGTCCCCCTGCAGGAATCGCCACATAGCGGTTCCTGCTTTTGTTTGTGCATCGCAATCCTGTAGAACGCTGCCGCATCCTCGCCCATAATAGCACTTGTGCTTTCACCATGCACAAACAAAAGAAGGCCCTGCTTTGTTGGCAGTGCCCTCCGAGGGTACCCTATTGGGTGAAAATTTTTGAGGGGAGCGCGAGGGGGACTTTTTGAAAAAAGTCCCTCTCGCATCGCGTTTTCTCATCACACGCCCACACTCTTGCGGATCTCGCGCGGTGTTTTTCCCGTGTGCGTCCGCAGGATCTTACGGAAATAGGAGGCGGAGCAAAAGCCGAGCTTTTCACAGATCTCCTCGATCGAAAGGTCGGTCGTCAGAAGCAGATCAACCGCGCGCTCACTTTGCATACGGTGCCAGGTTTCGATCGGCGTACAGCCCTTGACCGCCCGAAAGGCGGCGTAAAGCCCCGATTCGCTCATGCGGCAATGACGCGCAAGCTCGGGCACGCTTAAGCGCTTTGCGCCCTGCATATATGCGATCGCCTCCTCCACAGCCACCTGCTTGGAGCAGGAATTCCCCGTTTGCATCACGGGCAAAACCGCGTCAAGAAGCAGATAAAGATACGCAATGGAGCGGCAGTCTACTGTTTTGTGCACGGAGAGCTCCTCAAGGCGCGCCAGGCTCTCGGGCGTTGTGGGGATCTTCTGCAAGGGATAGGAATCGCTCGCGGAATGCGGGAAGTAGGTAAAGCCGAAGGAATCAAAGATCACCTCGGGCACGCCGCTCCAATGTGATTCGTAGCGGAATCCCATGGGAATATAGAATAATTCCCCCTCCTCGACCGTCATTTCCGCGTTTTCCCCGACGATGCGCCCGCTTCCGTGGCGCATATAGCCGATATAATGGCAATCGTTTCCGCGTCTGGCATCGTTATAGTGGTATTCACGGTAGGTCAATAAAAGAAAGCGAAATTTTTCCGAAAAGACAGATGGATTCATACGCCCTCCAAAAATTTGTAGAATCGTTCCCTTTTTTACATGATAGCATATTTTTTTCGTCTTGTCAAGGTGTTACAATGTAATTACCTTCTAATCGGAAAGGAGTTCGACATGAAAAACAAACAGATCATATTCACCGCTCCCGGCAAGGCGGAGCTTCTGGAAAGTGAGATCACCCCCGTCGCCGACGACGAGGTGCTGGTTGAGGTCGCGTTCTCGACCATCAGCAACGGCACCGAGCGCGCCAATGTATCGGGCGATCCCACCGTCAGCTACACCGACTATTCGGGAGTAGCAAAATTCCCCCGCACGCTGGGCTACAGCACCGCGGGCACCGTCATTGAGGTCGGCAAAAGCGTGACGAGCGTTGCCCCCGGCGACCGCGTCGCCATCTCCCGGGCACACCACGCAAAGTACAATAAGGTCAAGGAATGCAACGCGCATAAGATCGAAAGCGACAGCATCAGCCTTGAAGAGGCATCGATCGTCCACATCGCCTGCTTCCCCATGGCGGCGATCCGCAAGTGCCATCTTGAGATCGGCGAGCCTGCCATCGTGATGGGGCTCGGACTTCTGGGACTGATGGGCGTGCAGCTTTTGCGCGCGGCGGGTGCCGTTCCTGTGATCGCCGTTGATCCGATTCCCGAAAAGCGCGCTCAGGCACTTGGTCTTGGCGCGGATTACGCGCTGGATCCGTTTGATCCCGATTTTGCGAAAACCGTCAAGGAGCTGACCCACGGCGGTGCCAAGGTTGGCATCGAGGTCACGGGCGTGGGCGCGGGGCTCAACGGAATCCTTGATTGCATGGCCCCCATGGGACGCGTGGCGCTTCTGGGCTGTACCCGCAATTCCGACTTCTCCATCGACTACTACCGCAAGGTGCACGGCCCCGGCATTTCCCTCATCGGCGCACACACGGTTGCACGCCCCAAGGTGGAAAGCTCCGAGGGGCTTTGGACCACGCACGACGACACTATGGCGATCCTGCGCCTGATCGCGGCGGGACGCATCAACCTCGTGCAGATGGTCGAGGAAACCCACCGCCCCGAGGAATGTCAGGAGGTCTATGACCGCTTGATGACGGATAAGCTTTTCCCGCTCGTGCAGTATGACTGGCGCAAAATAACAGTATAAAAAGGAGCATTCTCATGAGAAAGATCAGAATCGGACACCTCGGCGTGTCGCACGACCATTCCCAAGCCGTTCTCGAGTGCGTTCTGCGCTTGTCCGACATTTTTGAGTTTGTCGGTCTTGCAGAGCCCTGCCCGAAGCATTACGCAGAGAAGATCGAGAACAACGCCTTTTACAAGTCACTCCCCATCATGAGCGTGGAGGAGCTGATCGCACGGAAGCCCGACGCAATGCTGATCGAGGGATATGAGCTGAAAAACCTCGACGCGGCAGAGCTTTGCATCAAAAACGGCATTCACATCCACTTCGACAAGCCCGCAGGCGCGAACCTTGCGCAGTTCAAGCGTATTCTTGACATGGCAAAGAAAAAGGATCTGGTGGTACATATGGGATACATGTACCGCTATAACCACGGCGTGCAGTACGCCCTTGAGAAGGCAAAAGACGGCACGCTTGGTGAGATCTATCAGGTCGATGCCTTCATGGACACCTGCCACGACCCCGAAAAGCGTGCTTGGATGCACGAGTTCCCCGGCGGCAATATGTTCTTCCTCGGCTGTCACATGGTGGATTTCGTCTACCTCTTCCTCGGTTCCCCCAAGACGGTCTACCCCTTCAACCGCCGCACGCACATCGACGGTACGGACGTGGTCGACCACGGCTGCGCGGTGCTGGACTACGGCAACGCCGTTTCCACCGTGCGCGCAACCTCCACACAGGTCAACGGCTTCGGTCGCCGTCAGCTCGTCATCTGCGGCACCAAGGGCACGATCGAGATCAAGCCCCTGGAGGTCAACTATCCCGGAACGCCTTGCATAGATTCCGACGTGTATCTTTCCACCAAGGAGCTGGTTGGCCCCAACATTTACAGAAACGTCTGTGAAAAGATCAAAGTTCCGTCCATGGTCGGCAGATACGAGGACATGATGACGGCGTTTGCGTCCTACGTGCGCGGCGAGAAAAAGAACCCCTACGACTACGACTACGAGTACGAGCTGCAAAGAATCGTGCTTGAGGCGTGTGCCGAATAAAGCAATAAAAAACAGGGCTTGAAAGCCCTGTTAAGCCCTGTTCAGATCACTGACAAAGCCTATTTCAAGCACGAGATAGGCTTTGTTTTTTGCAAAGAAATAGTAAAAATGTGAGGACATTGGAGGAATCCCTCCAACATAGGTTGGCAATCTTCTTCAAGTTCTGCACGGCGGCAGTGAG
>JAZODU010000044.1:0-51852 GCA_045597145.1 Eubacteriales bacterium | reverse complement strand
CTCTGTGATAACGAGCTTAATGTCCTCGACCTTTCGCGCAGTGGTGTAACCTGCGAGTTGTCCTACCGTTGTGATGCCCTTGTCCTTGAACCATTTCTGCAGATTCGTGTTAAACGCACAGGTCTTGAAGAAGCGGTTACGCAGGAGCATCATACCTTTATCGCCGTAGCCGTTTTCATCAAACACGCTCACGTCAAGGAGAGCTTCGCCATCCCATATCACGTTCCTGATCTCTGCCGTTTCTTCCTTTGCCGAGAGACCTTCCTTGGCATCCTCCCTGACACAAACGACGGTGTCGGTGAACACGCTTTCACGATCTCTTATGATGAGAATGGCTTTCTTCGGAAGCTTTACAGTGGCTTCAATGCTACTGAGCGTAAGTGCAATATACGCCTGCCACGATGCCTGATCCGAAACACTATCCGCAGAAAGACCGCAGGCACTCCACGCCATCATGTCTTGATACAACGGCTCTGCGATAAACAAACAGCGACCGTCACGGCTACTACCTGCGCTACGCTTATAACGAACATAGTGGATGCCGTCAATATCGAAGCCGTCCGAATAGAGCTTTTCTCGGATTTCCCCTTTCTTCACAACAGAGGGAATATCTCGCTTGGTTCTTCTGTATGCTCGCTTGTCTGCATCATACACAAAGTATTTGCCGAGGATATCCGCACCGACAGGCTTTTCTACGGGAACATAGTCGGAGCTGCTTTCTTCCCACACGTCAACGGCAATAAGAGTGATATCGCCGTCCATTGTGCGAACACAGATGTGGTCGGTCATATCCTCATCCGAAACAGAAACGCCGTAGCGGATATATCTTTGTCTGTGCGGCTCAAATCCCTTCACCGCATAATCGAAGGATACGCTGACGAGGGCGCGAGTGTAGTTGCCGTTCTCGGTATAAGCGAATGGTAGCTCTGCCTTGTACTTCTCATACACCTCGCACAGCTTGTCGGTATCAAGGCTCTCGTCAAGGATACCGCCGAAGGCATCGGGGTTCAGCTTGCCGTCCTTTAGTGTGCTGTGCGGCGCAAGACCGCTTCTGCCGTCTGCTCTGCGATAGATCTGACTTCCGTCAAGCGATACGATTCGCAGATTTCCGTATTCTTTCTTTTCTGCAGTATTCTCGTTTTTCATTGGTATCCCTCCTTCCTTGAGATTGTATTCTTATTTTACCATATTTCACGGCAAAATGCAATAAACAAGAGATGAACGGCTCGTTTTTTTATTCCTACCATATACGCAAAATCACAAATCACCACGAAAAAGCCGAAATTCCTTGAAAAATCGGGACTTTTTCGCTATTATCGCAAACGGCAGAAAAAGAAAAACTGTAAATATCGGCTTCATTTTCGCAAATCTGTGCAAACATTTTACGCAAAAGAGGTCTGTCCTACATTTTGGGACAGACCACCTTCGGAAGCTGCGATTTCGCCGAGAGCCTTTTCTTTGACTACAGCGATGCAGATATTGAGTTTTGATATGATTGTTATGCCATTTCAAACAGCTTTCTATATTCCCTCATCACAATCTCGTTCATCTGCTCGGCAGTTTCGGTGCAATTGTTATCGAGCCAAGTGGTGATGACGGCGCGGAGTCCGTTGACGAAGAACGTGGTTTTATAGTCGTCGGTGGTGTTATAGCTTTCGGTTTTGAAACGAGCGCGGAGCTGCTCGGAGTTGGTTTTTACATAGTCAAACACCCAAATAAAGTCCTCGGCGGTATTGCACAAATCGGTGACGTTTGCATCGTCCGAGAGCATTTCCAAGATGGCATTTTTGATTTCAACTTTCATATTCGTTCCTCATTTCATCAGCTCGTCGGTGAGGCGAATGATCTCGGGCGCGAGCTTCTTTCGTTTTGTCTTTACGATAGCGTTATAGATAGGATAAGCAAGGCTTGCAAGAACGCCGCCGATCACGCCTACGATAATGCCGATGACCATAGCCATATCTCTGAATGAACCGAGGATTTCTCCAAGATCGGTCATACAAAGGCTCATTCCAAAGCCGAGAATGAGTGCGCCTATGATACCAAACACAAGGGCAACAATCTGTGCGGTCTGTGTTACGCTTGCATCGAGTCGGCGAAGACGAGCCATCTTGTCCTCGGTTTCTGTCGGGGCGGTATATTTATCACGGATGCGTTTCAGCTCTGCCTGCTCTTTGGCGGAGTAGGTGTAGGTAAATCCGCTTTTTTCTTGATTGTTATTATCCATTTTCAACCTCTGATTTTAATTGTTTAAGTTTCTTTGTGCCTACGACGATCATATAAATTGCCGTTGCAACGATCAATACGGAAATAGCACCACCCGTTGCGCCGAGCATCCATTTCTGTGTAGTAGACGTCATTGTTTCGTCGCCGAAGGTCGTGAGCATCGTTGATTCAAGTGTCAGCATTGACACGAGCGCCGCCGCCAAGCTGATTGCCTTGGATGCCGAAAAGACCGGGCTGTTATACTTACGATATTTTACCACGTTAACGATGGCTACCGTAAATGCGGTGAAGGTGTACGCCGCCATCGCAATCGCCGTGATCATATGATGCTCGAAGGTTCTGTTCCAATAGACCATAAAGAAGATGATAAGCGCAAGCGCGAGGTTCATCAGAAGGAATACCCATCCGCAAGCGCGGTACTTCACAAGCTCAGTCTGCATTTTCTCGCCGGGGGCGTACTTTCTTGTGTGCAAAAGTAGGAAGAACCGCATCACACCGAGGCAGATATAGTACGCGCCGAGTGAGTAGAACCAAAAGGTATGGTGATAAAATCCAAGCCATAGTTGAAAAAGTCCGTACAATGCGTTCCACGCAAGTGAGCCGTAGAGCGATACGTTCACGCGCAAGCGAGTATCGTCTTGCCATCTTCTTGCATATTTGTTTTCATCCTTGAAGGTCTTAAAATACCTGATCAAACACGGAATCTTGAAGCACCACACTGTTAAGGTATAGGCTGCAAGAACGTAGGATATGATGGCAATGACTGACTCCGTTCCGACGAACACCATTGAGCCGACAAGCAGAACGGTTGCTATGGGAACAAGAAGGATCATTATGGCGATATGCGGAAACAATAGGGCTTTACCGAGTTTCTTCCAATCCATTTTCAGCCCTCCTGATCTTAACCGTAAAGGTCGTTCCAACACCTACGGCACTTTCCACGCCGATCTCCCCCTGCATAATGTCAACTACGCGCTTGACGAGTGCAAGTCCAAGACCGTTGCCTTGGGTTGCGTGAGAGGTATCACCTTGATAGAATTTTTCAAAAATATGTGCGCCAACATCTGCACTCATTCCACATCCCGTGTCGGATATCTTGACGGTAGCGTACTTCTCGTCTGCCATAAGCGTAAGCGTGACCTTGCCGCCCTCCTCGGTAAACTTGAAGGCATTGGAAAAGAGGTTGTTCCACACGAGCGAGAGAAGCTCCGCATCGGCGGATACGATCACACTCTCGGCTATATCGGTTTCGATTTCAATATTCTTTCTTTCCCACGTGCTTTCATACTGCAAAAGGCTCTCGCAAAGCTGCTCGCCAAGATCGAAGGTGGTGGGATTCGGGTATATCTGTTGATTTTCAAGGCGGTTGAGTTTGAGAATGTTTGTCATCATATCGGCAAGACGGCGTGAAGCATCGGTAATTGCCTTTGCGTATTCCACTCTTTTTTCTTCGGGAAGCTCGGGAGTTTGCAAGAGCGTTCCGTAGTTTTGCATCACTGCAAGAGGCGTTTTCATCTCATGGGACACATTGGCAATAAAATCGGTACGCAACGTTTCCACGCCCGAAAGCTCCGATGCCATCTTATTGATACACTCGATTATTTCATTAAAGCTGTCATCGGTAGCAAATTTTGCGATAGGCTCAATGCGAACGCTGAAATCTCCCTCTATCATTTTAGAGGTCGCATCGGCAATTCGCTTTACCGGGCGTTCCACGGTGAGCTTGCGACGAACGTAATCAACAATTGCCATACCA
Source organism: Eubacteriales bacterium (assembly GCA_045597145.1). Classification (GTDB taxonomy): domain Bacteria; phylum Bacillota; class Clostridia; order Oscillospirales; family CAG-272; genus UMGS1865. The sequence continues at coordinate 47,870 of JAZODU010000044.1, read as the reverse complement.
ATACTTAAAAGTATAACGTTAAGCATCGTGATCTTTGCCGCAACCGTGATTTCCTCCTGTGTGAAATCACGACCAATAGAGCCTTGCAATATGTTGATAAACAACATAATACAGCAAGTGGTTACGAAGGCGGCAAGTAGAAAAAAGACGAAGAAATTACTGATTGTGCCAAGGACGGTTTTCGTTGTATTACCTTTTTTCATTTGATCACCGCCTTATAGCCAAGTCCGTGAACGGTCTGAATCTCAAAGGAATCGCATTCCGACAGCTTTGCACGGAGCTTGGTCATATACACGTCAACCGTGCGTGTGCTTGTCTGTGTATCCACGTCCCAAAACTCGTCCATAAGCTGTGTGCGAGTGAAGGTCTTTTTGGGATAGGACAGGAGCTTGTAGAGAAGGTCAAACTCCCTTGCCGTAAGTGAGATTTCCTCACCGTCAAGAGCTGCGCTTCTCTCATCGGCATCCATCACAAAATTACCAACCGCAAGGCGACGGCTCGATGCAATCTTGGAACGGCGAAGAAGAGCGCCGATACGCAAAAACAATTCGTCAAGGTCGATGGGCTTGGTCATATAATCGTCGATACCGATGCGGAAGCCTCTCTGCTTAGACGCGAAATCATCACGGGCGGTCATAAACAAAATCGGGATATCGTTGTTGAGTGAGCGTACGGTCTTGGCAAACTCAAAGCCGTCGATATTCGGCATCATAATATCCGACACGATACAGTCGAAGGTTGTCTTATACATTTCGTCGTAAGCACTCTCTGCATCAAGGCAACCAACTGCCTCATATCCACTGTTATTGAGAAATGAGCAAACACTGCGGTTCAGATCTCTGTCGTCCTCCACAATTAAAATTTTGAACATATTTTCATCCTCCAAGGGCGCATTTTTGCTTTTATACCTCTATTATAACATAGAAATGTTAAAGTTTTGTTTGTGTTTTCGCCATTTCGGAAAAATTCTTGAATATATTTTATCATTTTTTGAGGGCAAACTGAACAACATAATTGCCAAAAAGTGTTGAATTTAGAAAAGGCAACGCCGTTTCAGCGTTGCCTTTTAACATTTTTTATACCAAGCTCGTCTTTTTCAATACCATGTTACTTGCCGCACCAAGACCGAATGCAAACATTGTACCGCCTGCCGCACAAAGCACAGCATTCATAACCGTAGAGCCGAGAGGCGTGATCATTCCAACCATCATAAACAGAAGCATACCACCACCGAGAGAACCGCAGATTGAAAGCCAAGCCTTTTGCTTTGCCGCCACACTAACGAGGACAAAGATCGGTACAAATACGAACATTAAAAGAATTTTTGAGAGTATGCACATTACGATATTGAATGTGCTGATATCGCTAAGCTCAAAAGAAAGACCTGCTACAGCCCCTCCTACCATTGAACCGATAAAATAGGCAATCAGCATAATTGCTCCGCAGATGACTCCAGCTACTGTTTTTGAGATAATGTAACCTCCCTTTTTAGCTCGCACTGTAAAGAGATTTTTCGCATATCCGCTTCTAAAGTCGTCTGATATAAAGAGACAAACAAACACCGCTACCGCCATAAACATCATATTGATGTTACACATAGCAAAGATATCCATACCGCCTTCAGTTGCTTCAATTCCGGGAGGAGTTCCGATGTTCTGCCAAGCGTTCACCGGACCTTGAATTACGGTTTCCTCTCCGGTCTGCTGATTAACCGAAACAGAACCATCCATCATAGACATCATTACGGTCATAATAATCGGAATGAGGAGAGCGGAAGCAATAAGGATGTAAAATGTCTTGGATTTTAACATTCTCCGAAAGTCCACCTTCAGCATACTTTTTACTCTCTGACCGAGCGTTCTTTTTTCAAATTTCATTGGCTTTGCCATGTTATCCATTCTTATTTGCCTCCTTTCATCAGGTCGATGTAGTATTCCTCAAGTCCGATTTTGTCAGTCTTGATTTCGGTTACACAAATTCCGTTTTCGTAGAGATACGTCACAATATCCTCTGGAGTGGTCAGATCGTACACGCGGATATAGCCTGCCACATCTTCTTCCACACGGGAATACTTACAGCCAAGAAGCATCTTGGTTCTGTTCATTTCGGCGGATGTGAGCGCAACATAGGTGCGACAGCTTGCATCAAGCTCGTCGGCTGTCATCTCTACGATCATTTTTCCGTGACGGATGATGCCGTAATGCGTTGCTACCTTCTGAAGCTCTCCGAGAAGGTGGGAGGAAACGATGATACTGCGCGTTCCGTCCTTGATAATGTCAAGGAACACCTCACGCATAATTCTCATACCGTCGGCGTCAAGACCGTTCAAGGGTTCGTCGAGGACAAGCAAAGTGGGATTACCAAGCAGAGCCATAGCAATACCGACTCTCTGCTTCATACCGAGCGAGCAGTTCTTGTATTTGTTGCCTGCCGCGCCCTCCATACGAACGGTTTTGAGAACTTTAATGACTTCTTGCTCCGCATTGGGAATCGAGAGATTCGCCGCTTGGAGCATCATATTATCCCAAACGGTAAGTCCGCCAAAGCATCCGGGCACTTCGATCAGTACACCGAGCTTAGAACGTACCGCTTCGTCCGTGTAATCCTTGCCGTACAGCTTGATCGAGCCGCCGCTTGTGGGGATGAGTCCGCAGATCATCTTTTCGGTGGTAGACTTTCCCGATCCGTTTTCCCCGATAAATCCGTAGATCGCGCCCATAGGCACAGTCATATCAAGACCGCACACCGCTTGCTTGGGTCCGAAGTTTTTCGATAAGTTTTTGATTTCAACTGCATTCATTTTATCGCCTCCCATCAATACACGTCACTCTTGTTAAGGATAAGCGTTCCACCGAAATTATAGATAAGCACCCACAGGACCGACACTAAAGCACAAGTAAGGAGTGCTCCAATTCCGCTTGTAAGACAAGCATTTACCGATGCGCCGTAAAGGAAAATGTTGAGGAATCCCGTAGGCAAAGACAGAGCTTCGACAACAGCGGCAACACCGATAATGAGAATACCCGTGCCGAAAAAGAAGGACGATGCCACGGAGATGCCAAAATATCTTCTGAAAATGATATTAAGGAACGTGAAAAGGCTTGCCCAACCGAGCGACATAATGATCTTGCCGAGGATAGCAATTACGAGAGAGCCGATATGAACGCTCCAATCGTAGCCTGCAAATGCTCCGCCGGCAATACCGCCTATGAGATAGGTGATACACATACAGACAATCGCAAAAGCGCAAGTGAGAGATTTGGAAATCATATAGTCTTGCTTCTTTGCGTGGGTTGTAAAGAGCTGCTTTACGTAGCCACTCTTATAGTCGTGACCAATAAAGATGGACACCATAATACCGCCGAAGATGAACACCATATTCATGTTGGCGTAGTCGGAGATCGTTTTGATTACGTATAGCGGCTCGTTTGCCGCCATGATCTGCCACACGTTAGAATAAAGAGGCTCCATCGTCTGTCCATTCTGATCGGGCATCATCGTAAGACAGGAAACCATCGCAGGGATGATCGCGGCAATGGCAAGGAAGATGTAAAAGAGAGGCGTGTGGAACAGACGGTAGAAATCCACGCCGAGCATACCCTTAATTCTGCGAGCAAAGGTAGGCGATTCAAATTTGATTTCACGTGTTGTATTCATTATTCTGCCTCCTTTTGGTCCGTAGGACGTGACATCAGCTCGATGTAATATTCCTCAAGACCGATCTTGTTTCTTGAAATTTCGCTTACAACGTGTCCGTTTTTCATTAAGTAATCTACGATAGAAGCGGTATCGTCCACGTCATAAATGCGGATATATCCCTCTTCCTCGCGCACGTCGGCGTACTGCTTACAAAGAACCGCCTTTGCGCTCTGCATATCCGCGCATTTCAGTGAGGTAAACACCTGCGCACGCGAATCCATCTCCTCGGCGGAAAGCTCCACAATCATCTTGCCCTGACGGATGATGCCGTAGTGCGTAGCGATCTTTTCAAGCTCTCCGAGAATGTGCGAGGAAATGAGAACGGTGCAACCGTATTTCTTCGTAATATCCACAAGAATCTCGCGCATAATACGCATACCGTCGGTGTCAAGACCGTTGATCGGCTCGTCAAGAATGAGAAGCGCGGGATCGCCAAGCAGAGCCATTGCGATACCGATTCGCTGCTTCATACCGAGAGAGCAACTCTTAAATTTAATATTTGCGTTGTCCTCCATACGAACGATGGAGAGCACGCGGCGGATTTCCTCGTCTGCGTTTTCGATACCGAGATTGATGCACTGCATCATAAGGTTCTGATACACGGACGAACCGGGGAAACAGCCGGCATTCTCGATCAGTGCGCCGACTCTCACGCGCACGCCGGGATCGGTGTAATCTCTGCCGAACAACTTAATCTCACCGCTGTTGGGAACAAGATGGCCGCAGATAAGCTTCTCGGTGGTGGATTTTCCCGAACCGTTCTCACCGATGAAACCGTAAATAGCTCCCTGCGGAACGGTCATATTGAGGTGATCAACCGCATACATTCCGCGAAAGCTTTTTGAAAGATTTCTGATTTCAATAGCGTTCATTTTCTACTCCTTTGCCTTTTGCTTTATAGAATGCAACACAAGCGAGCCGCATTTTTACGCCTCGCTTACGTTGTTAATTTTCATTATTTCTTCGCCGCTTCGTAACGAGCGTTAGCCGCATCGGTTCTCTCGTTTGCTGCGGCAACTCTCGCCGCATTCTCCTCACGCATCTTTGCAGTTCTCTCGGAAGGACTCATATGCGCATCATCCCAAGACTTCTTTGCATCACCCTTCGCCTTCTTGAAGGTGTTGTGACCTCTGTTTTCCTCAAAATTTGCACGGCTTTCAGCTTTTACTGCCTCAAATTCTGCCTTGTCTGCCTCATGCTGTGCCTTTGCGCTTTCTTTCATATCACCGAATGCCTTCTTGAAAAATGCCTTAACTCCCATTTGTTTTTTCTCCTTATCTGATTGTTTTTTTGTTTTTGATTTACGAGTTTATTATACTGTGCCGATGTTTTTGATTTCTTTGTAAAATGTTTTTGTTTTGTTAATCCTGAATTTTTTTAGGATTTCATTATTTCTTCTGACAAGCGAAGAATTTCGGGTGTTAGCTCTGCCTTGGTTTTGCGTGCGATGCGACGGTATATCGGGTAGGCAGGGATCATCAAGAGCGTACCGCATATCATAAGGATTGCCGTAATCCAAGCAGCACCCGCGAACACATCAAGAAAGAAGCACATTCCGATTCCGAACACAAGCGCACCCACGATGCCTAAGCAAAGGCTTTCAATCGTGCCTGCCATCTGCACGCGCAGATCAAGCTTTTTGAGCCTTTCAAGCTTGCTTTCTTCATGGGGCATATATTTTCTTCTGATGCTTTCGACTTCCTTATTTCTTGCCGCCGAATAATTGTAGGTGAAAGATTTGTTTTCCATAATACTCCTGTTCTTTTGTTTCATTGTGACTATATTTTACGATATCGATTTTTGAGTTTTGTTTGGGGAATGTTGCTGAATTGTTATAAAATCGCATTTACAAAAAAGATAGGCTTTTTCACCTATCCTCAATTTGTATTATATTATGTATCTTTCTGCACCTCCATCGTGAGCCTTGCTCCGAGGCGGAAGGCGTATTCGAAGATGGCTGCTTCGGCAAGGCTTACGTATTCGTCCCAGCAGTCGTGGAATTTTTCGAAGATCTCCTTCTGCTCGTCGGTGAAGGTCTTTGCCAAGTCCTCGTGATGCCTTGCCATGTATCCGAGTAGTTCTTTCATCTCTTTTGAGTTGTTTCGACTGTCCTCTTGCGGAATGATGTTTCCGTGCCATAGCTCTTTTATCATACTTTTCATAGGTTGCACCTCCTGTTAGCACAACAACATACCACAGAAGAGAGAGAAAGTCCAGCACTTTTTCGAAAATAAATCCAACTTTTTCGTCGGGCGTTTTCTTTGCTTACAGCGATGCAATTTTTGCGTGGTTACATTAGTTTCACTTTGTGAAATTGTGCATTTGCATAAAATCACAAAGTGGTGCTATAGCCACACTTTACAATCACGCTGACTTTTATTCTACTTTTCAGCGTGGAAAACAAGTTGCTCGGCGAAGCCCTTTCTTTCGTCTACTGCGACTCAAATTCTGATATGTGGGAAGCTGTTCGACGTTACAAAATTCACGGATATGTATCCTTGACATTTCTGTGGATTTATGGTATAATGTTTTCGTTAATAAGATATCTCGCAGGAGTGACGGCAGAGATTTCCGCGGCGATGATTTGTGGGAGGTTTGTGGTTGACCACAGTTTTGACCATCTACGGCTTCGGACTACGTGGAAACAGTGCTTGTAAGAGCACCCGAAAGCATCGTTTTTGGACTAAAAAGCCCCGAAAAGCCTTGTAAATCAAGGAAAAAATCGGCTCAGATTTCTTTGGGACCATCAGGCCGCAGGTTTGAGTCCTGTCGCTCCGACCAAAATCGCGGTTTTGACCGCAAAATCAAAGCCGTAAGGACATCCTTGCGGCTTTTTATTTTATCTTCAAGGAGTAGCAATATGGAAAAAATAACGTATTTTGATGTCGAGTACGCTAATTCAAAAAACAAGGCAATATGTCAACTTGGTATTGTTTGCGAAAATTATAATGATCACGAGCCGTATTATCCTGAATTGGATATTTACGTTAATCCTGAAGACGGTTTCGATTCAAACTGTGTGCGTGTGCATGGTATTACAGCTTCACAGGTCGCAGATGAGCCTTCCTTCCCCGAAATTTGGGAAGATATTGAAAAATATTTTACCAATGCCGTTGTAATTGGTCATAATGTTGCTTCTTCAGATTTGGATGCATTGGTTAAAAACTTACGCAGATACAATTTGGATATCCCTGAATTCTACTACATCTGTACTTATGATTTAGCAAGGAGATTTATCCCTTCATACGCTGTTTCTAATTACAGTTTAGCTGCTCTTTGCGAGTATTTCGAAATTGACATTGATTCAGAACACAACGCTTTTGATGATGCGTGTGCCTGCTCCGACCTTTTTAATGCTCTTGTTGAGGCTTATGACATAGATGTCGATGAGTGCGTAAAAAAATATTATCCTAACAACACATCCGTACATACTTCATACATAGATGCTGCCGTTCTTAGAAAATCAATCAGCGAATTCTACGGTGTTGTTAGAGGTTTTTCCATAGACAATACTATCAATCAAGATGAGATGGACTATATTACCGCTTGGAGAGATAGTAACCTTCAATATTCCGATCACAAAGAGGTTTCAGATATTATCGAAGTTATCAATGCTATCTTAGATGACAACATTATTACTTTGGATGAAATCGCTCAGCTCCAAAAGTGTATGAAGGAATATCTTGATTCAATGTCAACATCTCCTGTTACATTGGCAACACAAATTCTTGACGGAATCTTAAAGGGGATCACAGTTGATGGAGAGATTTCTGACGACGAATGCAAAAATCTCCGTCAATGGCTGTACGATAACATTTACTTGTCCGATCATTTCCCCTTCAACAAAGCAATCGAAATTGTCGACAAGGTTCTCGAAGATTCCATTATCACGAAAGAAGAATCTGAATATCTGACATCTGTTATTGAGGATATGCTCAATCCTGTTGAAGCTTTAAAAGCAGAAATATACTCCGTTGAAGGAAAACACATTTGTTTAAGTGGCAATTTTGCTTATGAAGGACAAAAGCCCGCCGTTGAAAAGTACATAGTCGAGCGAGGCGGTATTGTTGACTCCAATGTAAAAAAGACCACTGACTATTTAGTCATCGGTGCTTGTGAGTGTCAAGCATATTCTAATGGAACTTATGGTACAAAAGTAAAGAAAGCAATTGAGTACAATGAAAAAGGCTGTAACATCCAGATCATCAAGGAAACTGACTTTTTCGCAAACATTCAATAAAACTCTTTTCTTTGCCTACTGCACCGCAATTTTTGAGGGCTGACGATTGATTTCGTCAGCCCTCCATGTTATCTTTTCTTATATATCACAAGTTCGGGGTTTTCGCCATTTTCTTCGTAGGTACATACCAGAAGGAAGTCCATGTTTGCTGCTATACCAAAGCATCTGCCGCCAAATTCGCTTTCGAGTTGACTGCCGAGATAGGTTTGCTTATCATCAAGGAATTTTACCTTTTCTCCATTTGGGAGCGTATATTCCATATTGATAAATTCACCTGAGAGCACGTTTAGATTCTCTACCTTGGGTAATCCTTCGATGTGCAAAAGCGTGTTGAATTCGTGAATCAGCTGTTGTTTAAATTCTTCGAGTTTTTCTTTTCCACCGATCTCAACATATCGCTTCCAGATATCAAGAGTGTACTCACCGTCGGCATAGCACCATTTGCAGTATTCTTCGTTGAAATGACCGTCTTTCTCACGGCTGAGATCAGAGTCTTGGATCGGCATACCGCAGCACTCGCAAATAAGCTCTCTCGGAGAACCGAGGAGCGTATTGATTGACACATCAAACAATTTGGAAAGCAGTTTGAGCGTATCTATATTTGGTATCGTTTCGCCGGTTTCCCATCGGGAAACTGCCTGTCTTGTTACAAATACCTTTTCAGCAAGTTCTTCTTGCGAGAATCCGTTTTTCGTTCTTAATTCGTAAATAATATCTTTCGTTTCCATAAAATCACCACCTGAATTTTTGTGGTTATATTATATCACGGACTGTTGACGTTGACAAGCAACTGTCTGTTGCTATCTGCTCGACTTATTGGAATTTGATTATTTCAACCAGCCATCTGCTTTATCTGCAAGGTTTTGCAGATGGTCAAAAAACTGTCCTGCGTGGTAGCCGTCACAAATTGAATGATGGACTTGCAGACAGAACGGAAGTTTTACTCGGTCATTCTCTTTGATCAGCTTTCCTGTGGTAAATATAGGCGGCAAGTGCGTACCTGTCGAGAACACGTTGAGATTGAACGATGTAAACTCTATCCACGGTACAGAGGATATATCAAAGCAATTCCTCGGTATATCACTCATCGGGAACATTTTGCTTGTATCGCAAGTGTCCATAACCGCAACACAACGATTGTAAAACTCCTTGAAGCTGCGGTCATATTTGCACCACAATACGTGGAATTTCTCGCTCCCCTGCGGCATAAAGGTAAAGGACGGATTCACTTCATTATAGTATCCAACGTTGCCATCCTCGTCGTGATTAAAACGCAAAAAATCAAAATGATTGACGGCATTTGCTATCCACCATATCAAAGTCGGATACAGTCTGAGCCCATTGTCCTTCACATGGTTGTATATTTCTGTTATATCCACATTGACAGTAACACTGTAAGTACAGCGAACGTCATTGTAGTAGTGAAGAAAGTATTCTTTTCTTTCCCACGAGTCCATATCTATTTTTGAAAATGTTGCTTTTTGGTTTTCTTCCATATTCTCACCTTCAAACCCTTATTTATCGTTCTCAAAACCCTTTTTCATAAATTCAATTCTTACCGCAAGTGCCGCCTTGGTTGTCTCTGCCTTCTGCATAATGTCAAAGCCGTGCATCGTGCCTTTGGTTTCGTTGAGCGTGACCTCGACACCCGCCGCGCGGAGCTTTTCCGCGTACAGAATGCCGTCATCGTGGAGGCAATCGAACTCTGCCGTTTCAATATAGGCAGGTGGCAGACCTTCAAAGTACTCGGCTTCCACGGGCGAATAATAGATGTAGTTTGGATTGTTCCGATCCACCTTTGTCATGGGCGCGATACGGCTTGACAGCGTAGAGTTCCACATCGGCGTATCGGTGAAATTCTTACAGGACTCGCTGTTATTGCGCATATCGAGAAACGGATACGGAAGCATCTGAAAGGCGAATTTTATGGGATGCTGTCTGTCTATTGCCATCATGCACACGCCAACAGCAAGCGTTGAGCCCGCACTGTCACCGCCAATGCCGATGCGAGTGGTGTCGATTCCAAGCGTATTTGCGTTATCGTATGCCCAGCATATGGCGGCATAGCAATCTTCAAAGAATACGGGATGGGGATTTTGCGGAGCGAGGCGGTAATTCACAAAAATGACCTTGCATCCCACCTCTTTGGCGTACCGTATGGCATTCTTATAGTGATACCCTGCCGCTGCAAGCACGAAGCCTCCACCGTGAATGTAGATTAGGCACGGAGCGTTATCTCCCAGCGATTTGGGCGACATCAGAAAGCACTCGATTTTCTCGCCGTCATAGCTTTCGATCTCGTGACGGCTCACGTCAAGATCCTTGTCCTTGAAGATGAATTTGGGCGTTTTCATGTGCGGCACAGCCATAGCGAGAAATTTCTCGCTGATGGGCGGCGTGAAATGTGAAAACGGAAAGAACTCTCTTTTAATCTTATATTTAGCCATAAGTGGTCTCCTGACAGCAACAAAATAAGATATTATTTTTCTGAACTCAACACCTTATAAAGCAATCCGTAAAGCTGAATGGCTTCTTCGGGTTCAAGTCCAACGCAACCTGCAACCTTGGCAGGCACTTCTACGGCTCTTTCCTTGAGCGCTTCGCCGCTGTCGGTCAGATATACGCTAACCGAGCGTTCATCGATCATATTTCTTTTGCGCACAACGTAGCCCTTCGCTTCAAGGCTTTTGAGCACGGGCGTCATTGTTCCCGAATCAAGAAACAGTCTTTCTCCGAGAGCCTTAACGGTGATCTCCTTTTGATCCCACATTACCATCATCGTGATATACTGCGTATAGGTCAGATCAAGCTCGTCAAGGTAAGGACGGTATCTTTTGACCACCTCTCTTGCGGCGGCGTACAGAGGAAAGCACAATTGATTTTCCAGCTTCAACGCATCGTATTTAGATTGGCTCATAAGACACCTCCAAGGTTTCATTGTTACTTATATTGTAGCACAATTTAACCCCATTATCAATACCTATTGTACTACCTTCTTTGCAAATTCCGAGGCAGCTTTCATATCCTCGTTGTTTGGTCTGCTTTTATGAAGCTTACCGAATTTTCCTCGGCAATGAAATTCCTCGTCTGAGACGGCAATACCAACAGTCTTTGCAACCTTTGTTACAGGCTTCTTCATCGACTTCATCATAGCTGATGTACCAAAGCAGATGATCTTGCCGATGTTATCCTTGTTATTGACGATAAAATTCTTCACAATGGGATCAACGTCGAATGCGTAATAAGAGCATTCGAGGAAAAGAATATCCGTTTTTTCACTCAAAGGCACGCTGACATCGAAAGCTTCAATATTTAATGCCTCCGATATAGCATCAGCAAGCTTTTTGGTGTTTCCCGAACGGGTATAATAGCGAATTGCGATATTCATAGAATTCTCCTTAACTGTTTATTTCGTTGTATGCTATTCTGACTGCGCGTGCAAGCTGATCTGTGCAAGAGGTGGGACGGCGACCGCAGGTATTTCCAAGGAGCTTTTCTTCTATTTCCTCGACAGTCGCACCTTCAAGCAGTTTTGATATAGATTTGAGATTGCCGTTGCATCCGCCGTAAAACTCGATGTTCGTGATCACGTTTCCGTCAATGTCGAAGTATATTATCTGCGAACAGGTATTCTCCGTCTTATATTCGTATCGCATCAAAGACACCCCTTGATCGCTTCCTTCAGCTTCTTCATATCGGTAGGCTCGAAGCGTGCTACGATCTCGCCGTTACGGTCAATGAGAAACTTGGTGAAATTCCATTTTACGTTTCCATTGTTCTTGTAGTCCTTGTCGGTCTTTTTCACAACGCCCGAAAGCATCAAAGCCATAGGTGACTTGCCAAAGCCCTCAAACTTGGTGTTCTCCGTAAGCCACTTGTAAAGAGGAATGGCATTCTCACCGTTGACATCAACCTTTGCAAACTGAGGAAAGGTGATGCCAAAACGCCCCGTGCAGAAGGAATGGAGCTCCTCGTCACTGCCGGGAGCTTGCTCTCCAAACTGATTGCACGGAAAGTCGAGGATCTCAAAGCCGTCGGCTGAGAATTCCTCATACAGATCCTGAAGCTCATCATATTGCGGAGTAAATCCGCATCCAGTTGCGGTGTTGACGATAAGCAACACCTTGCCCTTGTAGTCAGAAAGAGAAATCTCGCTGCCGTCTTGTTTCTTAACTTTGAAATCGTATGCGTTCATATCGCACCTCCGAAAAATAATAACTCAATTCAATTGAGTTCAATTGATTATAACATACACATTTAGTATTGTCAAGAGTTTTTTTATTTCATAAAAAATTATTTCTATCGGTGTGTTGAATGAAAAATCACCGCCAAGCATTGACGGTGACTTTTAGAATATTTACTTGAAAGACGGCGCGTGAGTTTCACCCGTTGCAAACGTATTCGGTCCGGGATTTGAGAGTGAAAAATACATTTTTGCAGCCTTAGTCGTGCCGAAATCACGATTTGATCCCGTTTCCTGCACCTTGTTGAAGGCATCGCGGAACATCTGATTGTGCGCTTCCTCGCGGTTGAGAAGAAAATCAATGGTATCTCTGACCTTCTTGTCCTCGATCTGACGGTAAAGGTACTCATAGACCACCTTGGCACGCTGCTCGGACGCGATATTAGAGAGCAGGTCGGCGCACAGGTCGCCCGTGACCGTGACGTAATCGGCTGTCCACGAGTAACCCGATGCGTTGAGAAGCCCCGGGTTAAGTCCGAGCTGAACGTGCGTCTGCACCTCGCCTGCCTGTACCCTTGCGGCATCCACGTCGTGCCCATTGAGCAGATTGATGGTCTGCGCCACCATTTCCATGTGCCCCAGCTCCTCGGCTGCGATGTCGAGGAAGAGATCCTTGATCTCGGGATCCTTGATGCGGAAGCTCTGGGACATATACTGCATTGCCGCCTTGAGTTCCCCATTGCCGCCGCCCAACTGCTCCTGCAGGAGAACGGCGTACTGCGGATTGGGTCGTTCGACTGCTACGGGATGAAATAACTGCTTTTCGTGTTTGAACATATTGACCTCCGTTTTTTGATTTCGGGATTAGTATGCCCGTTTGGATTGGTTATATGTGGGCAACGGAGAAAAATATGCTTCTGACGAAAACTACCCTTCGTGCTTTGCGATCTTCAAGGCAACCGCCGAGCAATCGTCGTGCTTGACGCCGTTGGCGGCGTGGTTGCAGATATCGGCAACGATCTGCTCGGGGGTATGCTCGGCAGACGAGGTCAGATATCCCGTCAGCCACTTGCAATCGGGGTCGCTCTCCATGATGCCGTCGCTGATCATCACCACGGTGTCCCCCTCGCGCAATTCAAAGGTGGTCGTTTGTGCGTCCAAGGTGCAGATAATGCCGATCGGCACCGTTCCCGCCTGCAGGCGTTGCACCATATTCCCGCGCACCACAAAGCTCGGCGCAGCCCCGCTTTTGATAAAGGTCCCCTCTCCCGTCATCAGATCCAGCTCCAAAAGATCCACGGTAGAGGAGCATTCGCGCGTGCTGTCAGCGCCGCGCGAGCAGATCATGTTGTTCAGCATCTTCAGTGATGTCCCGGCGCGGTTGCCCGCACGCAGCATCTTTTCCAAAAAGACCGAGCACAGTCCCGAGGTCAGCGCCGCTTCCCGTCCCGAGCCCATGCCGTCGCTGATCAGCGCGTAAAAATACTCCTTTTTGTTGGAAAAGAGATTGACGGTGTCGCCGCTGACGCCGCCGTCAGCAGACACGTTGCTCTGTGCGCCTGTCACCGCCAGCTTTTGCTTTGCTTGCAGGATCATAGTGCTCACGCCGTTCTCGACCTCAAAGGTCGCCTCACCAAGCTCCGACGCGCACATCTCCCCAAGATCCGAGCGAAGCGTTTCTGCCGTGACCTTGGCGTGCTCAAGATTCGCCGCGCGGATCAGGATCCTGCGGCGGCGTTTTCCGTAGACCGTGACACCGTCGGCACGAACGCCTGCGTCCCCGAGGTATTCCGTCACCCGTCGCTCAAGCGCAGGATCAAAGCGATATTCGCCATCGTCCTCCTCAAGGGCGTCGTTGATGATCGCTGCCGCCGCCTCGTAATCCATAGCAAAGATCTCGGTGCGATTGTTGCGGAGCATCTCGCCCGTCAGCCGTGCGCACTCGCGGTTGATCTGTGCCAGAATCCCCTCCATACGTGCGCAACGGTGGCGCAGATGCTCTGCGATCTGCTCCTCGGACACCCTGCCGCGCGTGTGCAAATGCGAGATCAGCTCGTTCGTGGTTGCCAGCGTTGCGGAATATTCCAATCCCCAGCAGACCGTTTTGTTCGGGCAATCCGCGCAAAAGGCATCGAAGGAGTCGTCACAGATGCGACGCAGATCCAGAGTCCCCGGGCGGCGGAAGCGGTCGCTCAGGTTGTAAAAGACCTCGGAAAGTGAGGAAAAAGCGTCCGAAATGCCGCGAAAACGGTCGTTGGAATCCTGATAACGCGCGCCGTCCCACGGAAAGACCGTGCGTCGACTTTCCTCCTCGGTCTCCTCGCTGTCCGTTCGTTTTTCATGCAGCAGCAAGCGTTGCGTGGCGGTAAAGGCGGTCCCCGCAAGCAAAAAGGTTGGCACAAGAATCAAAAGCATCCCCGCTCCCGCGACGTAGACCGACCACGCAAGCCCTGCCACGCAGGCAAGCAGAACGGCAACGCCCTCGTGCTCCAGCTTTTTGAAAAACAGATAGATCAGCGCCGCGAGGAGAAAGGCAGGGGCGTGGATCGGAGCAAACGCCAGCCCTCCCAAAACCGCCGCCGCGCTTCCCTGCACGATCCCGCGCGTGTGGCTGACGTAAAGGGCAACAAAAAGTGCCACCATAGGAGATAGCGGAAAGGAGAGAAAGGTAACCGTCCTTGCCGCGAACACGAGGGAGAGCAAGAGCGCCGCCTCGGACAGGTGCGTGAGCCACGCGATCCGTCCGCGCTCGCCCAGCGACACCGCATATACCATGACGGCAACGGGGCAAAAGATGACCGCAAAGACCGCCGCAAACAGATCGTAATACTGAAAGCCCCCTGCAATGGCGTAATAAAGACCGATGATGAGCGCGCCCAGCGCGGCGGCAACCATGCGCAGCACGATGCTTTCGTTGAACACGTCGCGCCACTCCTCCCAAAGGACGCGTCCGCGCGTGCCTCGCTTGGCACGGTGAAGGCGACGGCGAAGACGCGACAGACGCGTTTGGCGCACGGGGATCCCGTCGTCGTCCGCCAGCTTTTCCTCCAGGTGCGTCGGCAGCTTGACGCGCGACTCGGGCGCGTCAAGAAGAATGCTTGCAAACACGCGGATCAGCGCGGCGGCAAGATAGGTGCAGATGTAGATTACTGGATCCCGCATATTCACCACGGACGTGATCAAAAGCCCTGCTAAAATTGCCTCCGTGTGGCGTGCAGAGCCGCACAGCAGCGCGATTCCCAACGGATACGTCCCGAAGAGCATACCGGCTTGTCCAAAGACCCACGCGATGCACGCCCATAGGATCTCTACCCCTATCGCGCGTGTGCGCGCACGCCAAAGTGCCGCCGATGCGCTCGGCTTTGAAGCACGCCGCTCCTTGGTGTCACCGTTTGTTTTTCGTGTTTGTTGTTCCTGCATGAGCTTGTCCCCTCCTCGTATGCAATGTTCTGCATTTATTTTACTCCATTGCACACGCAGAACACGTCGAAAGCCGCCGCGCGCATTTGGGAAGTTTTGCACGGACGGTGCAAAAAAAGCGAAGCGCGAATCGAATGGCGGCGGCACGGGCAGAGAAAAAAGAAAAAAAGCCGCCGTCGGTGTCGCGTGCCGTCGGGACTTGTCATACGATTTTTTGCCTTTTTTAGAAGCTTTTTGAAAAAAGATTCTCTTTTTCGAGCAAAAAAACTTTTCTTTTCTTCAAAAATGTGCTATACTGTTTGTTGAAAGGAGGCGAGGGCATGAAACAAACGGTCTGCTTTACGGGACACCGTACGATTCCCGAGGATCAATACGCACGCTTGAAGGTGTGCCTGGACGACGCAATTGAAGAGCAGATCGCGCGCGGTGCCGTCTGCTTCCGTGCCGGCGGCGCGCGCGGCTTTGACACGCTTGCCGCACTCTGCGTTCTCTCCGCACGCCTGCGCCACCCCGAGATCCGCTTGGAGCTCACACTCCCCTGCCCCTCACAACCCGATGGCTGGTCGGCTTCCGACGCCGCGCTTTACAACCGTATTCTCTCTATGGTGGATTCGGTGCGCTACGTCAGCCAAAGCTTTTACGGCGGCGTAATGCACGCCCGCAACCGTGCCCTCGTGGACGGCTCCGACTTTTGCATCGCCTATCTGACCTCCTCGCACGGCGGAACCGCCTACACGGTCTCCTACGCCATAAAAAACGGGGTGGATTTTATCAACCTTGCAGAAAAGCTGTAAAATCAACCCCGTATTGCGCGCCACACGCCGTCAAGATCCCCCACGGGGTCGATCCCGAAGGCGACCATCAAAAGATTGCGCCCGATGAAAAAGACCGCTGTAACGATCGCGCAAGCGATCCAAAAGCGTTTCCCGATGCGCGCATAAGGCTCTTTTTTCAGGAAGAATCGCATCCATGCGCTCCCCTCGAAAGCGAGGAACACCGTGATCCCCGCCACCGCCAAAGCGTTGTAGCGAAGTGCCGACAAAAGATCGGCACGCAACAGCGCGCCCACGGCGCGCGTGCCGCCGCAAAGCGGGCAATATAACAGCAGCAGATCGTGCATCAGGCATCCGCTCAAAAGCTTCGTCAGCGGCGACGGGAGCACGTAGAGGCAAAGTGCCCACAGCCCCGCAACGCCGAAAATCAGTGCTTGCGTGCGCAAAAAGCGTTCCCGATTGGTCATACGCCCTCCTTTTTATCGTATTTTTCAAAGCACCGCTACACACGCGGTGCTTCTTTATTCGTTTCTGATATTTCCCTTTTCCACGTTTTGCTCGATCAGGGCACGGGAATACTCCCAGATCGCAGACGAGCCCGCACGGCTTCGCTCCTGCCGCCCCAGAACCTGCGTTCGCGTAACGTCATGTGCGCGCCAATCGCCGCCGTTGTTGGAATGATTCAGCAAAAGGGGCTGGAAATTGTCCATCGCACGCGCAAAGCGGCTTTCGGGCGTTTCTCCCGCTTCAAATTCTTCAAAAAGAGCACGAAGCTCTGCCGCCTGCTCCTCGGGCAACAGCCCGAAAATGCGTTCCGCCGCCCTTTGCTCGCGCTCCCTTTGCGTGGCAAGTGCATCGGTATCGTAAGCGTAAGTGTCCCCTGCATCGATCTCTACGATGTCGTGGATCAGCGCCATCATCATGGCGCGCGACACGTCAAACGGCTCGTTGGCATATTCCTTCAACAGATAGATCATGATCGCCATGTGCCACGCGTGCTCGGCGTCGTTCTCCGCACGCCCGTTCCCGCTCAGGTGCGTTTGCCGAAAGACGTTCTTTTCCTTGTCGGCCTCCAAAATAAAAGCCAATTGACGCTCAAACCGTTCTCTTTCCATATTCATTCCTCGATATGCTCCAATCCCTGCGCGATCATCGTGCGCACGTGCCCGTCCGCGAGTGAATAAAAGACAGATTTTCCCTCACGGCGGCTCTTGACCAGCTTGCTCTGCTTCAGTATTTTGAGTTGATGCGAGATCGCGGACACCGTCATATTCAGCACGCGCGAAAGATCGCAGACGCACACCTCCGCTTCAAAAAGCACGAACAAGATCCGCATACGTGTGGAATCGCCGAACACCTTGAACAATTCCGCCAGCTCATACAGCCGCGTTTCCTCGGGCATCGTGCGTGCCACCAGAGCCACCAGCTCCTCGTGCACCGCCGATTCTCCGCAAACCAATGCCTTCTTTTCCATAGCTTCCTCCGTTATTTTACGTACAGCGCGCGGATCGCGTTGAGCACCGCCGGCACCATCACGCCAACGTCCGCAAAGATTGCCAGCCACATATTGGCAATGCCGAGCGCGCCAAGGATCAGGCAAAGAGCCTTGACACCGAGTGCCAGCGCGATATTCTGCCGCACGATGCGCATACATTTGCGCGAGATACGAATGGCACGCGCGATCTTTCTCGGATCGTCGTCCATCAGAACCACGTCCGCCGCCTCGATCGCCGCGTCAGAGCCAAGCGCCCCCATAGCCACACCGATATCGGCGCGCGAAAGCACGGGCGCGTCGTTGATGCCGTCCCCGACAAAGGCAAGATACTCTCCTTTTTTCTGCTCGGACAACATTCGCTCAACCGCCGCAAGCTTATCCTGCGGCAACAGCTCACACGCCGCGCCGTCAAGCCCCAGATCGCGTGCGACCGCTTCTCCGACCTCGTGCGCGTCACCCGTCAGCATGACCTTGCGGCGCACGCCTGCGCGAGTCAGCGCGTCGATCGCCTCTGCGGCACTCTCCTTGACGCGGTCGGCAAGCAGGATCGCGCCTGCGTACACGCCGTCCAAAGCCACGTACACCACCGTGCCGACGCCCTGCGGCATTTCTGCCGTGATACCGTGGGTTGCCATCAGCTTTTCGTTGCCCACACACACCCGTACACCGTCCACAAGGGCATTCACACCGTGTCCGCCCATCTCGGTCACGTCACACACACGCGCGGCTTCAAGCGGCTGTTTGACAGCTCTGCAAAGCCCCTGCGCGATCGGGTGCGTGGAATAGAGCTCCGCGAGGGCGGCGTATTCCAAAAGCATTTCTTCCGACACGCCGCGCGCCTCCACGTGCACCGCGTCAAAGCTTCCCTCGGTCAGGGTTCCCGTTTTGTCAAGTGCCACGGTGCTCACGCGCGATAGCGTTTCCATATAGTTCGAGCCCTTGATGAGGATCCCCGCGCGGCTCGCGCCGCCAATGCCGCCGAAAAAGGTCAGCGGAATGCTGATGACCAGCGCACACGGACAGCTGATGACAAGGAAGGTCAAGGCGCGGTAGATCCAATCGCTCCACATGGGCGCGCGTTGCAAAAGCAAGGACGCCACAGGCGGCAGGATCGCCAGTGCAAGAGCCGACAGACAGACCGCGGGTGTATACACGCGCGCAAATTTGGCAATGAAATGCTCGGAACGCGACTTTTTCGCGCTCGCGTTCTCCACCAGATCCAGAATTTTGGAAACGGTGGACTCGCCAAAGGGCTTGGTCGTGCGCACGCGCAACACGCCCGAAACGTTCATGCAACCGCTGACAACCTCGTCGCCAACGCCGACGTCACGCGGTGTGCTCTCGCCCGTGAGCGTGACCGTGTTCAAGGAGCTCTCGCCCGACAGGATCACGCCGTCGATCGGGATCTTCTCGCCCGGGCGCACCACGATCACGCTTTCGACCGCCACTTCGTAGGGGTCGACCGCTTCCGTCCCTCCGTCCGCTCCCTCAAGATTGGCAAAATCGGGGCGGATATTCATCAGCGCGCTGATATTGCGGCGGCTCTTTCCGACCGCGACACTTTGAAAAAGCTCGCCGATCTGATAAAAAAGCATGACCGCGACGCCCTCGGGATATTCCTGCAACACGATCGCGCCGACCGTTGCCACAGCCATCAGAAAATTCTCGTCAAAGGGCTGCAGATGAATGATCCCCTTGACCGCCTTGATCAAAATATCATAGCCAACGCACAAATACGGCAGCATGAAAAGCGCAAAGCGCAGCCATCCGTCACTCGGTAACAGCCGGACGATTACCAGCATCACGGATGCCAACAGAATGCGCAAAAGAATCTTTTTTTGCTTTCTCGTCATGTCAGAATTCGATCTCGCAATCGGGTTCGATCTTGCGGCAAGCCTTGAGCACCTGCTTCATTACGGTACGCTCGTCGCTGCCCTCTTCAAACTCCACCGTCATCTTCAACGCCATGAAATTGACCGACGCCGTCTTGACACCTGCGGTCTTGGACGCGGCAATTTCCATTTTGTTGGCGCAGTTCGCACAATCCACCTCGATCTGATAGGTCTTTTTCATTCTTTTGCCCTCCAATCAAACAGTTGAACAGTTGTTCAATTGTTATTATATACCGCACAAGCACCGTTGTCAAGTGTTTTTCCAAAACATTTGGATATTGGTTCAAATATAAAAGCGAGTGCAAGCCACGCGGGCTTGCACTCAAGCATATCAGGCTTCGATCACGTCAAAAATCAAGGGGCGCGCCGTGGGTGCCGTGTCGGAAATGCGGGTGGAAGCCAGTAGCTTTTCCTCCGCCGCGTCAAACGCCTCGGGGTGCTCGGTGGTGTAGAGCGTAGCAAGCTTTTCGCCCGTGCGGACGAATGCGCCAACCTTGGCGTGCAGGTAGATCCCCGCCGTGTGGTCGATCCCATCCTCTTTTCGGCTTCTCCCCGCGCCAAGCAAAAGCGCGGCGATGCCGTAGCCCTCGGTGTCCACGCGGCTGACGTAGCCGTCGCGCGTCGCATACACCGTTTTGCGGTGCGCCGCCTCGGGCAGGCGCGTGGTGTCGTACACGCAGGTCTTGTCGCCACCCTGCGCCTCCACCATGGCGGCAAAGGTGTCAAGTGCCGCGCCCGTGGTCAGAGCGCGCTCTGCCCATTCCCGACACGCGTCAAGCGAGCCGCGACCGCCAAGTGCCAGCATATGCGCCGCAAGCACCACGCACAATTCGCGCAGATCGTCCGGACCGCCGCCGCGCAAGACCTCGATCGCCTCCGCGACCTCAAGGCTGTTGCCGATGGCATTTCCCAGCGGCTGATCCATGTCGGTGATCAGCGCACAGATCCGCTTGCCTGCGCGCTTGCCGATGTCCACCATCAGCCTCGCCAGTGCGCGGCTGTCTGCCTCGCTTTTCATAAACGCGCCGCTTCCCGTTTTAACGTCAAGCACGATGCAATCGTCATCTGCGGCAAGCTTTTTGCCCATGATACTCGACGCGATCAGCGGCATGCTGTCCACCGTCGCGGTCACGTCGCGCAGGGCGTAAAGGAGCTTATCGGCAGGAGCTAACGTAGCGCTCTGCCCCACGATCGCAATACCCGTTCGGCGCACGACCGATTTAAATTCATCGGCAGACAGAACCGTCCGAAGCCCCGGAATCGCTTCCAGCTTATCCACAGTTCCGCCCGTGTGCCCCAGTCCCCGTCCGCTCATTTTGGCAACCGTGAGCCCCAAGGACGCAACGATGGGTGACACCACGAGCGAGGTCTTATCGCCCACGCCGCCCGTGGAATGCTTATCCACGCGCACGCCGTCGATCCCGCTCGTATCAAGGCGCGCGCCCGAATCGCGGATCGCAAGCGTGAGCGCGGTCGTTTCGGCAACGCTCATGCCGCGAAACCAGATCGCCATGCAAAGTGCGGACACCTGATAATCGGGGATCTCACCCGAAACGTAGCCCGTGACGAACGCACGGATCTCAGCGTCGCTCAGTTCCCCGCCGTCACGCTTCTTTTTGATCACGTCAAACATTCTCATAGGATATCCTCCGCGCCAAAAGCAAACGGGGTCAGTTCCTGCAAGGAAAGCACGCGTATGCCCTCGGCGTTGCCGAGCAGAACGCGGAAATCGCCCTTGCAAAACTCCAGCATGACCTGACGGCACACGCCGCAGGGGGCGCAGAGTTGCGGCTTTTCGCCCGCCCTGCCGCCCGTGACGGCAATGGCAACGAATTCCCGCTCGCCCTCGCTCACCGCCTTGAAAAACGCGGTGCGCTCGGCACAGTTGGTGGGAGAAAAAGCGGCGTTCTCAACGTTACAGCCCGTGTAGACCTTGCCCGACGCCGCCAGCAGTGCCGCGCCCACGCAAAAGTGCGAATAGGGCGCGTAGGCATGCTCGCGCGCCGCTTCCGCTATCTTCATCAGCTCCAAGTCCTTCATGTCAGTTCTCCTTGCAAATTTCCCCGTAAAAGCTTTTCCCCGCAACGCCGTCTGCCGACACGCCGAAATATTCCAGCACCGTGGCGGCGATATCGGAAAAGCTCTCGCGCGTACCGAGATCCACGCCACGGCGCACGCCGCTCCCGCAGATCAGCATGGGCGTGTACTCACGCGAGTGGTCAGTAGAGGGCGTGGACGGATCACAGCCGTGGTCGGCGGTGATGATACAGACGTCGTCCTCACGCAAAAGCGGCAGGAAGGTCCCAAGCCAACGGTCAAACGCCGTCATGGCAGCCGCATAGCCGCCGACGTCATTACGGTGCCCGTAGGTCATATCAAAATCCACGAGATTGGTAAAGCAAAGACCGCAAAAATCCCGCGCGGCAAGCTCGGCTGTGCGCGCCATACCGTCGGCGTTGCTCTTGGTGAGATAGCTTTCGCGCACGCCCCGTCCTGCAAAAATGTCGTTGATCTTGCCGACGGAGATCGTGTCAAAGCCTGACTCTTGCAAATAATCAAGCATGGTTTTCTTGGGCGGCACCAGTGAATAAT
The DNA here is from genome assembly GCA_045597145.1 of Eubacteriales bacterium. Classification (GTDB taxonomy): domain Bacteria; phylum Bacillota; class Clostridia; order Oscillospirales; family CAG-272; genus UMGS1865. Next base: position 25,576 of record JAZODU010000044.1, on the reverse strand, counting down.
CGTGCCGCAGGGACAAGCGCGTGAAGGGATACGCACCGCCAAACGGACGCGCGATCACACGCCCCACGGCGTGCTCACCCGCAAGCATCGCGCGCGCCAGCTCGCAATAGCGGTAAAGCTCCTTGACAGGCAAAACCGATTCGTGCGCGGCGATCTGAAACACGCTGTCCGCCGATGTGTAAACGATGAGCTTCCCCGTGCGAAGATGCTCCTCGCCGTAGTCCTTGATGACCTCGGTTCCCGAATAGGGGCGGTTGCAAAGCACGCCGCGCCCCGTGAGGGCTTCAAAGCGTGCAATCACGTCCGTGGGAAAGCCCTCGGGATACGTGGGCAAGGGGTGTTCGGACACCACGCCCGCGATCTCCCAATGTCCAACGGTCGTGTCCTTTCCGAGTGATGCCTCGCGCATCCGCGCAAAGGACGCGCGGGGGATATCAATTCCGCCGCCCACGCCCTTGACGTTGAACAGCCCCAAGGATACCAGCGTAGGACAGTCGAACGCGGGATCGCATCGGATCGCGCCAAGCGTATTGCTCCCCGCGTCACCGAAATCGGCGGCATCGGGCATCTCCCCCACTCCAAAGCTGTCCAGAACGATCAAAAATACTCTTTTGGGCATACGTTTCCCCTTTTTAAGCGATATTGAGTGCGATCTCCATCATTTTTGTAAAGGAATTCTGGCGCTCCTCAACCGTTGTATCCTCCTCGGGATGCGAGAAGGAATTGCTGACGGTGCAGATGCACAGTGCCTTCTTGCCGGCACGCGCGGCATTACAGTAAAGCGCAGCGGATTCCATCTCCACGCCAAGCACGCCCATTTTTGCCCACGTCATGCCCGAATTGTCGTCCTCGTAAAAGTGGTCGGACGAGAAAATATTGCCCACACGATAATTCACGCCAAGCTTTTCACACTCCTCGGCGGCACGGCGCACCAGATCAAAGTCGGCAAGCGGTGCGAAGGTTCCCGGCAGGCGGTACTGCGCGGCAAAGTTGCTGTCGGTGCAAGCACCCATTGCCACGATGATGTCGCGCACGTGCAGGTCGGGATGGTAGGAGCCGCACGTACCGACGCGGATAATGTTCTCCACGCCGAAGAAATTATAAAGCTCGTAAGAATAGATGCCGATCGAGGGCTGTCCCATGCCGGATGCCATGACCGACACGCGCTTGCCGCGGTATTCGCCCGTGTACCCTTGGACACCGCGCACGTTGTTGATCAGCACGGCGTTTTCAAGATAGGTATTTGCGATAAATTGGGCGCGCAGGGGATCTCCCGGCATCAGTACGGTCTTGGCGAAGTCGCCCTTTTCTGCTGCAATATGCGGTGTTGCCATATTCATTCTCCTCTCGGTCGGTCGACCGTTATCGTTTTTCAACAGGCACGTGCCCGTGATCCTTTTTCATTATATCATTTTTCGCCCGCAAATGCAATAGAAAACGGCGTTTTTGCAAAAAAGAACCGTTGCACTGCCGTGCAACGGTTCAAAAAGATTATTCGGTAGGCTGTGTGCCGAGAATCGAGTCGATATCGGAAACACCGAAAAGTTTTGCAAGGTTGCCGAGTGTCTGCTTGGTTTCCTCGGTGGGGTTCTCCTCATAGTACTCGCGGATCGCCGTCTCCAGCTCCTGTCCCTCGTCCGTATCCTGGTTGTTCGCCATGACCTCGCTCAATTCAAACGGATCCTCCTCAAACTCGGTCGTGTTGAGAGAGTGCGCCAAGGATTCGGATGCCATCAGCTCGTTAACGGTGCTCTTGGCATCCTTGCCAAGCACACCATCCTCGCCGAAGAGGGATTGGTTGTGGTCGGGGTCGCGGACGTTATCGCGCGCGGTCATGGTCACGGTCATGATATTATTGATCGCTGTAGACTCTGCCTGATACTGCTCGTCGCTCATCTCTGCGTCACCCATGTAGCCGAAGATGTTGGAGATCAGCGGTGCCGCCGTATCCGCATAGCGGGTAGGCATGTCATATTCCTCCTCCATACGGTCGGGAGTCACGAAGGACTCGATCATCGATGCGGACTGCGGGTTGATCTCGCGGATCAATTCCTCGATCTCGCCGTCGCTGAGCTCGCCGTTATTCTTGCTCATGGACGACATGACATCAACGGTCTTGAAGATCGCCTTGAAAGTCTGCTGATAGTCAAGATTCTCGCCGTCGGAGCCGTCGCGTCCGAGCTGGGTTGCCGTTTTCATATCGATCGACGCCGATTCGCGGACTGTGTCGGACTGCATAACGGCAATAAAGAGCTTGTCGGTCTTGTCGCGTCCGAAGGAAACCGTTCCGTTCAGCGCATTAAGGATCGATCCGATCGATTCGGCAAGCGTATCCATTTCCAGCTTGCCGTCCGTGTTTTCGGATTCCTCCGCCAGCTTCTGTGCCGCATGGAAGATCTCCTCGATCGCCGTTGCTTCCTTGGAAATGGCACTGCCGTTGAGCTTCTTTGCCGCCGCATCCACGTCCACCAGCAGCTCGTCAAGCGTGATCACGCTTGATTTTTTTGCCATAGTGCTGTAATCGTACAATTCGGCACCGGTCGAAGCGGTATCCGCATCGACGACCGCATTTTCGATCGCGTTGTCAAGTGCCTTCTGCGCCGACGTATTCAGCGTACCGTAGTAGCCCCGGATCAGCTCGCGCGCCTCGGCACGCAGGGTCATCTGCTCGGCAAGATCATCCGTTTGGGACAGTGCGCCAAGCTTGTGCGTCAGCTGTGCAAGACGAGCAGGACCGGACTGTGCCAGCGCGTCCTCGTCCATTGCCTCATAGCGCGTGCCTGCAAGCAGTGCAAGACGTGCATCCTTGCCTCCGCTTGCCAGCGGACGCGTGCCGCCGTTGCCCGAGAGGATGACGTTACTCTTGGAGAGGCTGTAGGAATAAACCGCAAAGAATACGCGAACGTCCTGCGCGGTGATCGGCTCGTTGCCGCTCGGGATCACGATGCTTTCGATCATGACCGCAGAATAGCAAGGAATGATATCGTTATCGATCGTAAGGCCTGCCTCGTCAAATTCCTGCTTCAGCAGATCGGATACTGCGTTGAGCTGTGCCTCGCCGTCCTTCTTCTTGGCGGAGTTGAGCCCCGATGCAATGGAGGACATCATTCGATCGTAAACCTCTTTTTTGTTCTCCTCCATCTCCAGCGATGCGGCAATCGCACGCACACCGATGTTGGTCATTTCGGGAATGAGTGCCTTCATGCTGCGGTTTTCACCGAGCTTTGTGATCAGCGATTTGATGACCCCGTCCTTGGAAAGTGCTTCAACCATAGCATCCTGATCGCCAAGTCCCGCGAAAACGTCCGAGCGGATCATGATCACGACCATATCCGCCACGGTGGAAAGATCGTTGCACAGTGCTTGCTCGTTGCCGGGAGCGGAGTCCTGATTGAGAACGATGATCAAGGAATCGGTAAAATCGTTGAACATACCGCTCTTGTCGATGTAAACGGAATCCTTGCTCACGCCGGCGAAATCGTCGCCCTTCTTCCACGCATCGGTTGCCGCATGCGCGACCTCACCTGCGATCAGGGAAAGGATCTTGGAGCTCTCTACCGAATCGGCAATGGCAAGGATCGATGCCTCCTCGTTGGAGCCGAACTCGGTCATGGTACTTTGCGAGAGGCAGAAGATGTTGGTCGTCAGCGAAGCGATCAAATCCAACTCGTCCTCCATATGCACCTTTTCATCGTTGACCTTAAAGGAGGTCATTGCGTCACACAGAGCGTCACCGCCAAGAACGCGGAACGCACCGAGCATAATATTGTTGTTGACGGGCTCGACGTAATCCTCCAAGATCATATCAACGGTCTCGCTGCCCGATTCGTCAAGCATACCCGACTCGGAGATCTCCCCCATAACGATGGGAGCCAGCTCGGAATACGCGGTGACGGGGATCAGCCACACGACCAGAATGATCAGGGTCTGTACGATCGCAAAGATGAGGGTTCTCGTCTTTGCGTAACGCGCCTTGGCATCCTTTTCCTTCATCTTGTTGCCACGAACCATTGCGATCACGAGATACACGATCCACGCGATCAGGTTGGCAAGCAGGAATACCACGAAGAAGATCAGAGGCGTTGCCAGTCCGCCGATCGCCCCCATAACGACTTGCAACAGGGACGGCGAGACCGCCAGCAATTCCTCGATGGCGGGTGCAAACTTAACGCCGATCCAAGGCAAAAGCCCTTCCGTAAACACGGTGTTGCGCAGGATGATCGTGGTAATGATCGAAACGACGAGCGCGCCGATCACAGTGTAGAACCGCACGGTTGTTTTCCCGAGCTTACGCAAAAAGAAGGACCAAAGGATCCCGCCCACCAAAAACAGATTGGCAAGCACGATAATCAAAATGCTTATAATCATGATTCACACTCCTTTACTGTCAAGCGGTGTATCAATAATTTTCATACCTTTATATATAATAGCACAAAAGCCGTTATTTGTCAATAGGAAAGCCGAAAAACAGAGGCATACTCTTCTGTTTTTCGTGTTTATTCCAGAATATTGGTGGTAATGCAGTCCACGCCCCAAGCCGCCAGGCGTTCGCCGTCGGCGGGATCGTCCACCGTCCAGCAGTTGACCTCAATTCCCGAAGCGTGATATTTTTTCAGCCACTCCTCCGTCAGCGCGCCGTAATGAACATCCACGTCGAAGCGATAGCTGACGAGCTTCTCAAGAAGCTCGTCGGATTGGCTTTTTTCACCAAACAAGAACTGGCACTTCTGTTCGGGCAGCAGCCGGCGGACATGCACCAGATCCTCCCAAAGGAAAGAGATAAAGGTCACATGCTCCAGCCACCCCAAGGCGGCGATGCGGTCGATCATATCCTTGGTGGTCGCCTCCTCCATCTCGGTCTTCAGCTCCAGCACACAATCCTTTTCGTACTTCTTGCAAACCGCGATATACTCCTCCATGGTCGGCAGATGCAGGTGCGGCTTTTTCTCCTCCGTGCCGAAATCATACAGCTCGATCGCGCGCAGAGTGGCAAGATCGGTTTCCTCGGGGCGCAGAGAAACGCCCGAAACGCGCTCTGCCGTTTCATCATGCAAAATGATAAAATTCCCGTCTGCGGTCGTGCGCACGTCGGTTTCCACGCCCCAGTACGAGCGGTTCCCCGCCGCGATAAAAGCGGCACAGGTGTTTTCGCGCTCCAGCCGGCTCACGCCTCTGTGGGCTACGACCTTAACGTGTTTTCGATCAAAAGGAATGGTATTCATACCGCCACCTCCAAAGCAAAATCAGGTTGACTCGATTATAGCACACCGCGCACAGGAAATCAATCCTTTGACCAAAAAAGTTCCACCGTAAAACGAAAAAGCGTCAGCTTCGATCAACAAAGCCGTTGCTCACGACGTAGCTCCGCACCGCCACAAAGACGAAGATCACCAGCAAACATGCAACGCTTGCCAAAATCCACAGGCTTTCCAAGGTCAGCAGCAGACCGATCACACCGAGAGAAGCGCAAACGGTCAGCAGGACGCCGACGCACTCGGGCACGGAAAGCCCCGCCGCGTACAAGCGATGGTGGAGGTGTCCTCGATCCGCCGCCAAAGGACTCCTGCCGCGCAAAATGCGGCGCAGGACCGCCGCGGTCATATCCGCCAAGGGATAGGCAAAGAGGAAAAGCGGCGACAGACTTGGGATACCGGGCACACCGTTGAACAAGAGCGGCAGCGAAAGCATTCCCAACAAAAATCCGAGAGACTCCGAGCCGCAATCCCCAGCAAATACGCGCGCGGGGTGGCGGTTATAGGGGCGGAAAGCAAAGCACGCAAGCGAGAGGAGGATCGCCGCGCGTGCACCGCTCACCTCGCCCACAAGGAAAAGCGTTCCGCCAAGCAGCATGGCTTCGATCCCACAGCACCCTGCCAAAAGCCCGTCCATGCCATCCACGAAATTGTGTGCGTTGGTCATGATCACCACCCAAAGCACCGCCGCAACGATCTCCCAGCCGCTTACGAGATCGCACACCAGCACCGCCGTCACCGCCGACGCCAGCTGCAAAACGAGCTTGATGCGAGGTCCCAGGCAAAACACGTCGTCCAAAAGCCCCACGGCGAGCATCAGGACGCCGCCGTATATCGCCGCGCCGAGATATCCCGTCGTCCTCCCCGCCCAAACGCACCCGAACACGAACGGCAAAACGATCGCCACTCCTCCGCCGCGCGCTATGCTTTCACGGTGCATTCTCCGCCAATCCTGCGGAATATCCACCGCTCCCACCTTCCATGACAGCGCGATAACGACGGGCGTCAGCACGTACGTCAGCGCAAACACAAATGCCGCGATCAAGAAAAACATAGCTCCTCCAAAAAAGAAAAAAGTAAGGGAAACACACCGAGTGTTTCCCTTTGCTATTGCGATTTATTCAATTTTCATCAACGAACCTGCACAAAGCCCAGCTTTTTCTGGATCTTGGAGAGCGTGCGACGCGCATAGTAGGACGCTTCCTCCGCGCCCTTCTTCATCTGCGCCTCAAGCCCTGCCTTGTCCGCCATAAGCTCGACAAAGCGCTGTTGCACGGGTGCGAGCGCGTCGGCGGTCACCTCGCCCACGGCAAGCTTGAAATCGCCGTATCCCTTGCCTGCAAATTCGCGCTCGATCTCGTCGTATTCCTTGCCCGTAAAGCAGGAATAAATGGACATCAGGTTGCTCACGCCGGGCTTATCCTCACTGAAGCGCACCTCGCTGCCCGAATCGGTCACCGCGCGCTTGAACTTGCGGATGATCGTATCACGGTCGTCCAGAATATAGACCACGGCGTTCGTGTTCTCGTCCGATTTGCTCATCTTTTTGGTGGGCTCTGCCAGAGACATGATCTTCTTACCGCTCTTCGGCATGATCGGCTCGGGGATCGTGAACAGATCGGGATAGATCTGATTGACGCGCGTTGCGATATCGCGGCACAGCTCCACGTGCTGCTTCTGGTCGATTCCCACGGGCACGACGTCGGTCTGATAAAGCAGGATATCCGCCGCCATGAGGACGGGGTAAGTAAAGAGTCCTGCGTTGATGTTGTCGGAATGCTTTGCGCTCTTATCCTTGAACTGCGTCATGCGGGACAATTCACCAAACATTGTGAAGCAATTCAGGATCCAGCCCAGCTCTGCGTGCTCGTGCACCATGGACTGCACGTAAAGCGTATTCTTTTCGGGATCCAGCCCGCACGCCATGTAAAGTGCCAGCGTTTCATAGGTTCTGCGGCGCAGCTCTGCGGGGTTCTGGCGGACGGTGATCGCGTGCTCGTCCACCACGCAGTAAAAGGTTTTATACTGTTGTGAAAACTCGGCAAAATTACGAATCGCGCCGAGGTAATTTCCAATGGTCAGGTTGCCGCTGGGCTGAACGCCCGAAAAGCAGACCTTTTGTTCTCCAAACATATTTTTTATCCTTTCAATGGGTATTCTGCCCTTTATTGTAACATATTGCGCGGCAATTTACAAGGGCTGTGCACAATTTTTTCAAAAAATTGCGCAAAAAGGAGCCTCGCCGTGCGGCGAGGCTCCGAAAAATTATTTTTCCTTGGGAAGATATCCGTTCTCCTCAAGCCACTTGTAGTAGATGCCTGCGGGAGAATAGTAGTAGATGCGGTTCTCACCCAGCTCCTCGATCACGTCTGCCTCGGGATCCTGCATGGTTTCAAAGGAGGTCATGTGGGTCAGATTGGTATACAGCGTTTCAAAATCGCCGCCCACGACGCCGTTTGTCAAAACGTCGATCAGTGCCTCGGAATTCAAAACGGGCGCTTCGGTTGCCGCGGGAGTGAGCAGAACAACCAGATCCTCGACCAGTGCCGCAAATTCCTCGTAGGTCGTGCACGCATTCAGAAGTGCCACGATCTCATCGTTCAGTGCTGCTGCGTACTTCACAAGATCGGTATCCATTGCACCGAGCATATCGAAGTCGATCGCCTCGTCAGCCACCACGATCTCGACCTTTGCCTGATCCGCAACGTTGTTTTCCATAAAGATGAGATTGCCCATGCTCACGCCTGCCTCGGCATTGACGCGAACGTAGCAAAGTGCGTAGTCCTTATAATCTCCCTCGGGTGCCGTTCCCTCGTAAGCGGTATACAGCACCTTGAGCGCGGGTGTGTTCAAAGCACCGACGGGATGAACGGTGACGGAGGTTGCGTAGGAGAGATTCTTGCGGTAGATCACATAATTGTAATACGTCTCACCGTCCGCGCCGCTCTCTTCCCACGTCAGCACGTAGTTGACGGGCACGTTACCGGGCTCGTTCTTCCATTCCGTGAGCTGTGCGTAGATCTCTGCGCTGTTGTAGAAGTGCGCCATGGTCAGATTTGCGTATACGTCGATCGCATAGCTGTCGGTGTTCAAAAGATCCACGTTCAGCGCACGTCCGCGCGTTTCGGTCACGATCGCGGTTCTCTTACCGTCCACGTCGCAGGTGATGCTTCCCTTATAGTCGTTGGGGTAGCTGTAGCAGATCACGGAAAGCTCGTATCCGAGAACGCTCGTATCCGTGGTGGAAAGGGTCTTGTAGGACAGATTCAGATCCAGTCCCTTTTCCGCGCCCTTATCAATGATCTGTGAGGTTTCCAGAACCATGTCGGACTCGCCCAGCGTGTTGTAAACGTACAGCGTAGCGTAAGTGGTTTTTCCAACCGTTTCTACGTTCTTGTACATATATACGCCATCTGCTTTTCTGTCGCAGGCACCGAGCCAGGACCGAAGCAGCAAATCGTCAGCCAGAACCTCCTTGTTCAAGCCCGTGAAGTAGCTCAGCGTGTGCTTATGCGTTTCGGGCTCCTTGAAGGCACCGGAGGCTGCCGTACCGGACTGTGCATAGTCAAACAGATCAAAGCCGAGCAGAGGATTGATCACTGCGTCGCGGTTCTGCTCCTTACCGCTTTCCCAAATGGTGTCGCTCATCCACGCCTCGGGATATGCGATAAACGCGTTACCCGTTGCAAACAGATCCATCTGATATTTCTCGCCCTTTTCGGTGCGGACGATCTCATCGTCAAGAATGTAGTAGTGCTCTTCCTCAACACCGTACTGGAAGATATTGCGGATCTCCGCGTCGGTGTTCAGGTATGCCAGAATCTTCATGCTGCGCTCAATATACTCCTTGGGAGCATATGCGCAAACCGCAAACATATCGTCGTAGATATCCTCGGGCTCAACGGTGGGATACTTTACGGGAACCGCATAGTAGCACTCGTCACCCTCGTAATAGTAGGAAACGCCGTCAACGATCGTCAATTCATCAAGGTCGCCCTCGTAGAACTTGAGTGCCGTATCTGCGTACACAACGCCTGCGTTGTTATCGTTGCGGAAGAAGTCCTCCTGCTCCAGGCGGTATTTGTTCAGCTGGAGATAAGCAGACACGAACTGCGGGTTGGCAAACAGGCTTTCGGTACCGAGCACGGTGTTGCCCAGAGAAAGCGAGCTTGCAGCGCCGTAAAGCGCGCCGAAGATGGAGAACTGATCCGAATCCACGTCAAAACTGTCGGGATCAACGTTCCAGTAGTATGCAAGCATCGACAGGCATTCCTCGAAGGAGGCATCCACGGGAAGAACGACACCGTCGTTGTTGCCGTCTGCCAGCACCATGTTCAGGTACTGATATACGTTTGCATTATAGAAGCTGCCCATCTCGTCTGCCAGGAACTTGCCCTGCATGGAGTAGCGATCCATCAGATCCTTGTTCAGGAGCATGTACGTGTAGGAGCCGAGCACATTGTTGTTGGGAAGCGCGTAGGTCTCCTCTCCCTCTTTCACTGCGTTGAGCAGCGTGGGAGAAATGAACTCGTAGATCTTCTTGACATCCGAATCGTCGAGGTAGCTGCCGATCGCCGCCAGATGTCCGTTCTCGCGCAGGTCACGGTACATCTCCTCACCGGACATCAGCATAGAGCCGTCGGAGCCGACGAGATCACCGATGTAGATAAGGTCGACCTGATTTGCCATGACCTCGGGATAGATCGCCTCGTACAAGCCGTCCTCGGGGATCTCAAAATCTCCGATCTCGGGAACCTTGCCCGATGCGCTCGCAGAATATGCGGCAAGCGTTTTATCCAGCTCTGCATAATACTCCTCGGCGGTGAAATACTTGATCACCAGCTTCGTATTGTGCTTGGTCTGCATCAGGTTGTTGACAGCCGCAGTGATTTCGGCACCGATCTCGGCGTCAACCTTTTCCTCGGATACGACCCACATCGTAAGCGTGTAAGCACCCTTGGACTGCTCTCTGATCATGTCCTTTACGAGCTGTTCGTCCGTTTGCGTAGAGCAAGCGGTCAGCACGAGAGAGAACATGGTTACAAGGCAAAGGCACAAGCACATCAATCTCTTTTTCATATTGATTCCTCCCAAAAAGCGTTTGTTTCTCCGATTCCCGTGATACAGAAACAAACCTACATTTTTACCTTTATATTGTACACCTTTTTTGCCCTTCTGTCAAGTGATTTTTTTGTGACGCGCACCGATTTTGAACCCCTATTTTGCGTTTCGGTCATACTGTGTTCAAATTCGCATGGCATTTCTCACAAAAAACGCCATCCAAACCCTCGCAACTTGCCCATACGAGCAGGCACACTGCACAGATTCAAATGGCGTTTTTTGTTAATTCAATCCAAAAAAATTATTCCATGAAGCCCTTCAAATGTCTTGCGCGGCTGGGATGACGCAGCTTGCGCAGAGCCTTCGCCTCGATCTGACGGATACGCTCTCTGGTGATCTCAAATTCCTTGCCGACCTCCTCAAGCGTGCGGGTGCGTCCGTCGTACAAGCCGAAGCGCAGCTTGATCACGTGCTCCTCACGGGGCGTCAGGGTGTGCAGCTGCTTTTCCAGCTCCTCACGCAGGATATTGGTCGAGGTCGCTTCTGCGGGAGAGGGCGTGTCGTCGTCCGGAATAAAGTCACCGAGGTGGCTGTCCTCTTCCTCACCGATGGGCGTTTCGAGCGACACGGGATCCTGCGCGATCTTCATGATCTCGCGCACCTTTTCCGCGCTCATCGAAATGCGCTCACCGATCTCCTCTGCGGTAGGCTCGCGGCCGTTTTCCTGCAACAGCTGACGCGAAACGCGGGACACCTTGTGAATGGTTTCCACCATGTGAACGGGGATACGGATGGTGCGCGCCTGATCCGCAATGGCACGCGTGATCGCCTGACGGATCCACCACGTTGCGTACGTGGAGAACTTATATCCCTTGGTATAGTCGAACTTGTCCACCGCCTTCATCAGTCCCATGTTACCCTCTTGGATCAGATCCAGGAAGAACATGCCACGTCCGACGTATCTCTTTGCGATACTGACGACCAGACGCAGGTTTGCCTCGACCAGCTCGGTCTTTGCGGTTTCGTCCCCCGCCATCATTCTCTCGGCAAGCTCCTTTTCGTGCTCGCTGTTGAGCAGCGGAACGCGTCCGATCTCCTTCAAATACAGGCGCACGGGGTCGTCGATCGCCAAGCCCTCCTGCTCCAGGATCCGCTCCATATTCTCAGCCGCGCCAAATGCCTCGACCTCGCTCTCGATCGCGCTCATTTCCTCGTCGGAAATCTCGCTGTTGCCGAACGCAATGCCGTTGTCCTCAAGCGTTTCGTAGATCTTATCCTCAGTGTCAAAATCCACCTCTTCCAAGGCCTCGTCCAGATCCGACACGGACAGCTTTCCCTTTTTGCCCTTTTCGATGAGCTGATTGACGTCAAGCTGCTTTTTGCCGCTCTCCTCGGTCTGTTCTGCTGTTTCGATCACTTCGGGTTCTTTTACTGCTTCATTCTCTTTCATTGTGTATCAGCCTTTCCTTTATGTAATTTCTTTTCTCTTAAGTACGCCAATCTGGCATTCAGATCCCCGCTCCGTGCGTTCTCACGCTCGCGCGCCTCTCTCAGTGCCGCCACCGCCGAGCGGAATACGCTCGGTCCGTTTTGCGAGAGCTGCTGACGGGTCATCTCCATTTTTTCGATCCTGCCGACCTCATCGGCGGAAAAATTCATACCGAGCAATTCAAAGCGGAAGCCGTGCTCGCTCATATGTAGGCGCATGATCTCCTCAAAGACCCGCTTGTGGAAGCCCGTAACGAAATCCTCGGCGGCAAGCGGGATCTCGCCCTTTTCCACGGCGTTGCGATATTCCTCAAAGATCAGAAGAAGCCCCAGCACCGATTCCTCGGCGGCATTCCCCTTGACGTCACGCGCAGCCTCGGGATTGATGCGATCACCGAAATTTTTGACCGATGCCTGCGCCTCACGACTCTCCTGCGATTGCCGCGCGCGCGCCTGTCGGCGTCGCACCTGCTCCACGGTATTCCGTAGCACGTCCGTCGGCATTTCCAACCGTGTAGCGGCGGCACTGATATACACCTCACGCTCAACGGGGGAATAATATTCTGCGATGATTGCGCAGATTTCATTCGACGCCTTGATCTTATCCGCCCCGACCGAAAGATCGTACCGTGATAAGACCCGATCGGTTTTGTGCTCAAACCCCGTTCGGCTTTCCTCCAGAACGCGGCGGAAGCGGTCCGCGCCGAATTTTTGGATATACTCGTCAGGGTCCTTTGCGCCGTTCAGCTTGAGCACGCGCACGTCCATACCGACCTCACCCAAAAGCTTCATCGCCTTATTTGCGGCGTTCTGCCCCGCCTCGTCGGCATCGTAGGAAATGATGACCTTTTGCGTGTATTTGGAAAACACGCGCGCGTGCTCGGGGGTGATCGCCGTGCCCAGCGTTGCCACCGCATACTCAAAGCCTGCGGCGTGCAGGGCGATGACGTCCATGTATCCCTCGCACAGGATCATTTTTTCGGCACAGCAGTTTTTCGCAAAATTGAGTGCAAACAGCTGCCGCCGCTTATTGAACGCCGCCGTATCCGATGAGTTGAGGTACTTTGGCTTGGAATCGTCCATCACGCGACCGCCGAACGCCACGATATTGCCCGACGGGTCAATGATCGGAAACATCACGCGGTTGCGAAAAATATCGTATACGCTGTTGTTTTTCTTGCTTCTGGCGCACAGATATGCCTCGATGAGCTCGTCGTCCTTGTAGCCGAGCCTGCGCATATGATCGCGCAGCATGGTGAACTCGTTCGGCGCAAAGCCAAGCCCGAAATGCTTGATCGTCGCGTCGTTCAGCCGCCGCTCGTTTTTGAAATAGTGCATACCCGCGCCGCCGATATTGGGATCAAACAAACACGCGCGGTAAAATTTTGCCGCCTCGAGGTTCATCTCCAGCACACGCTTGCGCCCGATCCCCTCCTCACGCCGCTCACCGCTCTCCTTCGGAAGCGGAAGCCCCGCACGGTTTGCAAGAAACTCCACGGCATCGGGAAACTCCAGATTCTCCATTTTTTGTACGAAGGTGATCGCAGATCCGCCCGCGTGACAGCCAAAGCAGAAAAACATCTTCTTGGTCGGTGACACCGAAAAGGAAGGCGTTTTTTCACTGTGGAAGGGGCAACGTCCGACCAGATTCGCACCCGTGCGCTTGAGCGACACGTAGCGACCGATCAACTCCTCGATGTCGGTTCTGTCCACGACCTCTTGTATGAAATTTTCGGGGAACCGCATTCATCACACCCCCTCAAGTTACTGATTCCAGACATGCGGAATAAACAATTTCTTATAGGTTTCAATGGCATAACGGTCGGTCATGCCCGAAATGAAGTCGCACACACACCGCTTGACCCCCTCCTCCTCCGCGTTGCGGCGGTAGAGCTCGGGCATTCCCTCGGGATGCGCAACGAAATATTCAAACAGCTGTGCCAGCATCGCCTTGGCTCTGCCCTCCTCAGCCTTTGCAACGGGGCTTGTGTAGACGGTTGCAAAGAGGAAATCGCGCAAGCGGTCGGTCGCCTCCTGATAAGCGGGATCCATGCGGATCTCGTTTCGGTCCGTGCTTCCGCGAATCACAGCGGACACCATCGTATCGATCCGCTCGCCGTGGCTCTCGCCAAGGATCTCACGCAGATCCTTCGGAATCTCGTCGGGTGAGAGGATTCCTGCGCGGCAAGCATCGTCGATGTCGTGATTGATGTATGCGATACGGTCGGCGAACTTGACGATCACGCCCTCCAGCGTGGACGCCATGGACAATCCCGTGTGATTCACGATCCCGTCGCGCACCTCCCACGTCAGATTCAGTCCCTTACCGTTGTTTTCCAGCTTTTCCACCACGCGCAGGCTCTGCCTGTAGTGCGTAAAATCTGCCGAAAACAGCTCACGCATCGCGTCCTCACCCGAGTGTCCAAAGGGCGTATGCCCCAGGTCGTGCCCCAGTGCCGCTGCCTCGGCAAGATCCTCGTTCAGGTGAAGCGAACGCGCGATGATGCGTGCGATCTGCGTCACCTCCAGCGTGTGCGTCAGGCGCGTGCGGTAGTGGTCACCCGTGGGTGCGAGAAAGACCTGCGTTTTGTGCATAAGTCTGCGGAAGGATTGCGAATGGGTGATGCGGTCGCGGTCGCGCTGAAACTCGGTGCGCATCTCGCACACGCGATATGGGTAGTCACGTCCGCGCGTGTTTGCCGTCAGGAACGCATAGGGAGAGAGTGTATTTTTCTCCCGCTCCAAAAACATTTCGCAAAGATTCACCGTACCGCCTCCTTTTCAATCTCTATACTTATAAAATACGCAAAAAAACGTCAATATACTTTTTTTGCGCGGATTTTTTCACAAAAATTTGTAATTTTATCGGTAATCGAAGCGTTTGCCGCGCACGACGGGTGCGTCGCTCCCGTTACTGATCTCGCGCACGCGCGTGCACAGATCCTCCACGACGATATCCTTTACCGCAAAGATCACCGTCACACGGTCGGAAAACTGCGTGTCGTCGGTGACCGCTCCATAGCGCGGCAGCTCCGCGAGATATTTCTGATAATCCGAGTAGCTGCAAGTCAACTCCATGACCGTGTACTGCTCATAGGTGATGATATGCGCCGCCTCAAGTGCCAATCGCGCGGTGTGCGAATACGCGCGCACAAGTCCGCCCGCGCCCAAAAGGATGCCGCCGAAATAGCGCGTGACCACGACCACGGCATCGGTGACTCCGCTTTTGCGAATGGCGTCCAGCACGGGTACGCCCGCCGTGCCCTGCGGCTCGCCATCGTCCGAATACCGCGCGACGATCTCGCCCTTTTGCAGATACGCCCAGACGTTATGCCTTGCGTCCGCATAGGCGCTTTTCTGTTTTTTGATATACTCCAGTGCTTCTTCCTCGCTTTTTACGGGGCAGGCGTGTCCGATAAACACCGATTTCTTCTCGGTAAATTCCGCCACGCCCTCGCCCTCAAGCGTCGTATAAAAAACAGCGTCTGCCATATTGTTAGCCTCCTTTTTTATGGGGAAGCTTCTTGAAAGAAGCTTCCCCATACCCCTTCAAAAACTTTCACACCATAGATATCGCGGTAGTTGTCAAAAGCTTACTCCTCACTTTGTTCCTTCCAATCAGGGTCAAAGCGTTTGAGCATACCGTGGATCTTGGCATCCACGACAGCCGTCACGCGGATACCCTCCGCGCCGTATTCCACGTCCTCGACGGTGGCATTCAGATAGAGCGTATTGAGCGCGCCCGCCTGCGCGTTGGGAATCTGAAAGGTCACGCGGTGCTTGCCCTCGTGCAAAATCTCCTGCAAAGCCTCCAGCAGCAGATCGAGCCCCTGCCCTGTGCGCGCCGACACCAAAACGGTGTGCGCGTGCTCGGCGGGAACGCCGATTGAAAACAGCTCCGCCGCCCCTCTGTCGCATTTGTTAAAGACGTAGAGCGTCGGCTTGCCCGACGCGCCCAGCTCCTCAAGCAATTGCTCGGTGACCTCTGCCTGCTCGCGGCATTCGGGGTCGGACACGTCGATCACGATCATCAATGCGTCCGCGTACACCGCCTCGTCCAGAGTGGACTTGAATGCGTGCACCAGATGGTGCGGAAGCTTGCGGATAAAGCCGACCGTGTCGGTGAGCAGCACGCTCTCGCCGCTTGGAAGCTCATACTTCCGCGTCGTCGGGTCAAGCGTTGCAAAGAGCTTATCCTCGGCTAAAATCCCTGCGTCGGTCAGGCGGTTGAGCAGCGTGGATTTGCCCGCGTTGGTATATCCCACAATGGCGATCTTCGGGATCCCGCTGCGGTCACGCGAGGCACGCATGGTCTGTCGCGTGCGCTCCAGATTTTTCAGCTCCTCCTCGAGTGCCGTCACGCGGCGGTGCATGTGCCTGCGGTCGGTTTCCAGCTTGCTCTCACCGGGACCGCGCGTACCGATTCCGCCGCCAAGCCGCGACATTTCGGCTCCGTGACCGCTCAAACGCGGCGCGGTATATTTGAGCTGTGCCAATTCGACCTGCAATTTACCCTCTTTGCTGACCGCGTGCAGTGCAAAAATGTCAAGGATCAGCATGGAGCGGTCGATCACGCGCACGTCCTTGCCGATGTCGTCCTCAAGATTGCGGATCTGCGAGGGGGCGAGTTCCTCGTCGAACACGACCAGATCAATCCCGTTCATCTCGCAAAGCGACGCGATCTCCCCGACCTTGCCCGAGCCGATCAGCGTGCGCGGATCGGGCTTATCCTTATTTTGTACGACCTTGCAAAAGCATTCACCGCCCGCGGTTTCCAGCAGGCGCTCCAGCTCATCAAGGCTTCTTTCAATTTCATCGGCGTATCTGTCATCGGTGCAAATACCGACCAAAATCGCCCGAACTGCTTTATATTCCATAAAATACGACCTCCTCTGAAAAGAAAAAGATCAGGCTGAGAAAAAAACAGCCTGACCTTTCCCGCAGAATCGACCCAAATTACTTCTGGAAGGATGCGATTCTCTTCTTGAACTTATCCACACGTCCGCCGGCGTCAACAAACTTCTGCTTACCGGTGAAGAAGGGGTGGCACTTGGAGCAGATTTCAACTCTCATCTCGCTACCCTTGGTGGACTTGGTTTCTACTGTTTCACCACATGCGCACTTAACGATGCATACTTCGTACTTAGGATGGATTCCGTCTTTCATGATTTTTTACCTCTTTTCATAATTTGATGTTCTTTGACATCGGGTGCCTTGACGGCATACGAGAGTATTATAACACAATCCGAAAGAAATTGCAATAGCTTTTTCACAATTTCTTTCGGATTTTTTGTTTTTTATGAGAAATGCTTCTTATAATATGCCGAATATTTACCAAGCTCGGTATTCATATAGTCGTATCCAAGCTCCTCGGCAAGTGTGGGCAGGTCGGAGAAGAGGTTCGTGCCAAGTCCCAGGCGGTCGCCCTCAATGGTATACCCCATTGCCGCGAGGATCGTCGGGAACATATCCATAGAGGTAAAGACACGGTTCTTGGTGTTCTCGGTGCTCACCTCGGAGTTGATAAAGCAGTTATAAATGGTTCTGTCGTAGAAGGAGGACTGATCCACCAGCTGCCTATCCATACGGGGATGGTCGCCCGAAATGATGATGACCGTATCCTCGTACCAGGGCTGCGTTTCGCACCACGCGATGAAATCACCAACCAGCTTATCCGTGCACGCGATGACGTTTTCAAGGCGCGTTTTGTACTCGTCGCCGCACACGTCGCATTGCCAGCCTCCCACGTGGTGGGTATCAACCGTCAGCATCGTGAAGTTGAAGGGCTGACTGCCGGACGCCAAACGCGTGATCTCGTCACGTGCAATATCAAACAGGATATAATCGTCGTATCCCCACCAAACGTAGTAATCGTCCTCAATATATCCCTTTTCACGCGCGGTATAAAGGTCAAAGATCTCATAGTTGCCGTGCTGCTTGAAATAAGAATCGCGTCCCGCAAAGGAAGCATCCGAGCCGCACAGGAACTCCTGCGTGTAGCCTTCCTTTTCCAGAATATCGCCGAGTGCCGTCAGATCGTTACAGAAGTTTCCGTTCTTGCCCTGCTCGTTACCGTCACCGATCACGTCCTGCGAGAACGGGATTCCCGAAGTCGTACTCATCAGTGCCCCCATCGTCCAGCCCGTACCCGTTACGCTGTGGAAGCCGCCAAGCCCGTTTCCGTCGGAAAAATGGAAGTTCTCCTCGCGGAAGGCAAGCTCGGTCATGTTCGGAATATAGTTGTTCTTGGACTGTGCACCGCCATCCGCTTTAGAGGCGTAGGTGGTTTCCATCGACTCGACGTAAACGTAGATCAGATTTTTCTTAACACCGTCGGTATCATAAATATCGACCGTGTTGGGATCGATGTAGTACTCGTCGTAGATCATGGTGTGTCCCAGACGCATCATGATGTAACGTGGGATACGGAACACGATGACCGCCGCCGTTGCCGATACCAGAAATGCGGCTACGCAGACCCACGCGCCCACACGGCGCAGGATCTTGCAAAGCTTGGTGCGGAAATGTAAGCCGAACGCGATCGCAACGTACACCAACGCAAGCACGACCACGGCAGGCACGCAGGAGGCAATGATAAGCGAGCTGGTGCTCTGCCCCGTGCCGCCGACGGGCGACAGAAGCGTGAAAAGCAGCTCCGCAAATTCCATATCAAAAGTTGCCTGATACCAGACCGACAGCACCGCCAGTGCCGCCGCCAACATCCATACCACTCCGATCACGACCGTCCAGATGATCTGTCGGGGCATACTGTGCGGGCGGTTCTTCTTCGCCAGACGCTTGGCTTCCTTCTTTTCTTTCCTTGCCTGCTTCTTTAAGTATTTTTCCCTTTTTTGGGTAATTTCCTTTAATTCCACCGAAAGAAAAGCTCCTTTCAATAAATTCATCTATCATTATATCATAAAATCATAAGATTGCAAGTCCTTTGCGCGCAAATTCAAAAACTATTTTCATTTTTGGGTGTTTTTGTTCGTTCGGAGGATACGCGGAAGAGAACCGTTTTAAAAAAACAACGTGGCATTCCCCGGAATGTGAGATATCAATGTAGGGGCATTGGTCGCCCCTACGATTGGGAGCACCTATGGAACACCGCGCAGGCGCAAAAAAAGGGCTCACTACGTCGCACGCCACCCATGCCCATGCGGTGAAAGCTTTTGAAGATAGGGGTGTGGGGGAAGGAGCTTTTTGAAAAAGCTCCTTCCCCCACAAAAACATCGATTATTTTAATCCTTCTTATCAGCGATCACCTTTGCGGTAATGTTTGCGGGAACGACGTCATAGCCCGTGACCTTGTATTCGAACGAGCCGCGTCCCTGCGTCATAGCGCGCAGAACGATCGGATAATCTGCAATTTCTGCCTTGGGAGCGAGTGCCTGCACAGTAGTGTAGCCCTTCATTGCCGCAGGCTCCATGCCCATGACGCTTCCGCGACGCTTATTGAGGTCACCCATCACGTCACCGACCAGAGATTCGGGAACGGTGATGAAGAGGTCACCCACGGGCTCAAGGAGCACGGGACCTGCCAATTCAAGTGCCTTCTTGTAAGCCAGCGATGCCGCCGTCTTGAAGGACAACTCGTCGGAGTCGACCGCGTGGTAAGAGCCGTCGTAGAGGTCAGCCGCAAGGCAGGTCATCGGGAAGCCGTACGCGCCCTTTACCATGGAATCCTGAATTCCCTTCTCTACTGCGGGATAGAAGTTCTTCGGAACGGTACCGCCGACAACCGACACCGTAAAGATCAGTCCGTCGCTCTCGCCGGGTCCGAACTTCATTTTAACGTGACCGTACTGACCCGATCCGCCGTTCTGCTTCTTGTGCTTGCCTTCCACGTCCACGAGCTTTGTGATCTTTTCACGGTATGCAACGGTGGGCGTATCAAAGCGGACGTTGAGTCCGAATCTGCCCTTGAGGCGTGCCGCGAGAACCGACAGGTGCACGTCACCAAGACCGTAGATCAGGAGCTGCTTGGTTTCCGCGTCGTTTTCAAAGCGAATGGTGTAGTCCTCCTCGACCATCTTCGCAATGCTCTGCGAGATCTTGCCCTCGTCGCCCTTGGAAACGGGGATCATGACCTTGGTCAGGTACGGAGTGGGATATTCGATGTGCGAGTAGCTGAAATTCTTGTTCCAGGTCAGGGTGTCGTTGGTGTTGGTGTTGTTGAGCTTTGCAACCATACCGATATCACCGCACGCCAGCTCGTCAACCTCGGTCTGCTTCTTGCCCTTGACCACGTAGATGTGCGCCAGCTTTTCGTTGTCGCCTGTGGTGTTATTGGTCATCATCATGTCGCGCTTAACCGTACCGTTCATGACCTTGAAGAAGGACATCTTACCCACGAACGGGTCAGCGACGGTCTTGAATACGAACAGAGCGGGTTCGCCGTCGGGAGCGATCTCTATCGAGTCGCCGTCAACGAGCAGTTCTTCCTTCTTCGCGGTGTGACGCGGGAAGGATTCGCTGATCTTATCCAGCATCGTCCAAACGCCCCACAGCTTTGCAGCCGCGCCGCAGAATACGGGAACGATCTCGCCGTGAATGATACCCTCGTGTACCGCGCTGATGGCTTCCATGTAGGTGATCTCCTCACCCTCGAAGTACTTCATCATCAAGTCCTCGTTGGTGCTTGCAACCGCTTCCATGAGCATGTCACGGAACTTTTCAACCGCTTCCTTGGATTCCTCGGGGATCAGCTCGACGCTGTGGCGTCCGTTGTTATCGAACACGTGTGCGCTCTGATCGATCAGGTCGATCGCGCCCACCACCTCGCCGTTCTTGACCATGGGAATGGTCAGCGGGCAGATGTGCTTACCGAAGGTTTCGTGCAAAGAATCGAGCACGCGAGCAAAGCGCGCCTCGTTGTCGTCAAATTTATTGATGAAGAATGCGCGGGGCAGATTTGCCGCCTCGGCATAGTTCCATGCCAGCTCCGTACCAACCTCGATGCCTGCCTTTCCGTCGACCAGAATGATCGCGCTGTCGGCAACGCGCAGAGCCTGCAGAACCTCGCCCGAGAAATCGAGATAGCCGGGCGTGTCAATGACGTTGATCTTAACATCCTTCCACATCATGGGAGCGATCGCCGCAGAAATGGAGATCTTGCGTGCTGCTTCCTCGGCATCATAGTCGCAAACCGTGTTGCCCGCGACCACGTTGCCGAGACGGTCGGTCTCTCCCGTAATATAAAGCATTGCCTCTGCCAGCGATGTTTTTCCCGAGCCGCCGTGTCCGAGCAATGCGACGTTTCTGATGTTCTTGGTTTCAATCTTAGCCATTGTAGTAAACCTTTTTGAGTACCTTTCTGTGATCTCCGGTATACCAAAATACACCGGGTTTCTTTTATTATACAATATTGGCAGATTTTTTTCAAGGGGCTTTTTCAACTTTTTCAACACCGAAACGTAAAAAACAAACCTCGTTTTTTGTTCAATTTGAATAACTCATGCGATTCCGAATAGTTTTTTTGCGTTTTGCGCGGTCACGGAAACCGCTTCCTCGGGGGTGCAATCCCAGAGGCTTGCCAGGGTTTGCGCCGTGTAGGAAAGAAGCCCCGAGTGGTTGATCTTGCCGCGCATGGGGTGCGGCGCGAGGTACGGCGCGTCGGTTTCGATCAGGAGTCTGTCGCGCGGCACGGCGCGCGCCGCCTCGCGCACGCGCTCGGCGTTTTTGAAGGTCAGAGAGCCCGAAAACGAAATATACCAGCCGCGCCTGACCAGCTCGCGCGCCATCTCGGCACTGCCGCTGTAGCTGTGAAACACGCCGCGCACGTCAGGGTGGCGCAGGACGGCTTCAAAGCAATCGCCGTGCGCTTCCCTGTCGTGAATGATCACGGGCAGATCCAATTCACGCGCCAGCTTCATCTGCGCGTCAAAAAAATACGCCTGCTTTTTCTTATCCATGGGGATCGTCCCGTCGGCATAGGACTGCCAGTAGTAGTCCAGCCCGATCTCGCCAAGCGCCACGATCTTATCCCGCGCACGCGTTTCGGGCGCGCCGAGCAGCTTGCGCAGATCGGAAAGCACCGCGTTGGGGTCGGTGATATAGTGACAATCCTCGGGGTGGATCCCGACCGCGGCGTACATGCCGTCGTACTCTGCCGCCTGCGCGACCGCCGCGCGCGAGGAATTGAGATTCGTTCCGACATTGACGATGTGTGACACGGCATCGGGCATGATGTCGGAGAGGATCGCGCGCGCGCCTCCCTCGACCTCCTTTAGAAAACGCCCATCAAAATAATGGGCGTGGGAATCAAATATGTGGTGCATAGGAACCTCGTGTGAAAGTTTTGGTCAAGCTTTTTCTTTTGCGCTACACGCTCAAAAGAAAAAGCGGCAAATAAATCTTGCTAAAAGGACGGTCGCTAAAACTCCTTCTTCAAGCTCCTGTGGAACAAGCGTGCGATCTCTTCCTTTGCGTCGCAACCTTGATAAAGCACGCGCCACACCGCCTCGCAGATGGGCAGCTCCACGTCGTATTTCTCCGCCATGCGGTGCAACGCCTCGGCGGTGTAATAGCCCTCAGCCAAGTCGGTATACGCCTCGCTCTTGACAAATGTTTCGCCAAACCGACGGTTGTGCGAATAGGGCGAGAACACCGTTGCCTCGTAGTCGCCAAGGTGGCACAGCCCGTATGCCGAGAAGGGATTGCCGCCCAACGCATCGATCAGGCGCGAGATCTCGCGCGTGCCGCGGCTCATCAGCACTCCCTTGAGCGTCGAAAGCCCCATGCCGTCAAGGAAGCCCGCGGCAATACCGATGACGTTTTTGGACGCCGCGCCGATCTCGTTGCCGACGAGATCCTGCCCGTAGTAAAAGCGGATCAGATCCCCCGAAAACGCCTCGACCAGCCGCGCCTTGACGTCCTCGTGCGCGCTGTCAATGACCATGCAGTTCGGGATCCCCGCGTAAAACTCCTGCACGTGCCCGGACCCGATCCAGACCGCCGTGCGGTTAGACGGATCGGTGCATTCCTGTACGACCTCGGAAAGCCGCTTGCCCGTGCTGATCTCGATCCCCTTCATGCAAAGCACGAAGATCTTATCCTTTAAGTTGAGGGGGCGCAATTCCTCGTTCAAAAGTGCGCGCAAGCCCTGCGAGCCGATCGATATGATGATCGCCTCCGCGGCGCACACGGAGGAAATCTCCGTGGAAAGCCGTACGCTTTCGGGAAGCGTCAACAGGTCATTGCTCCGCGTTTCCAAAAACGCACGCATGTGCCGCGACTCCGCGCGCCCGTACAGCGTGACCTCGTGTCCAAGCCTATCCAAATACCAAGTAATCAGCGAGCCCCATCTCCCGCAGCCGATAACCGTGATCTTCAAGCCGTTTCTCCTTTGGTTGTATTTCCCTTTCATTATACCTTTTTTTAGTGAAATTGTCAAGAGCATAAAAAATCGGATGCCGCCCGACATCCGATTTTTCATTCATTCAGTTTCGACTGACAGACACGCACCCGTAAATTTTTGCAATATCCTCGGCGCGCGGCGGCTGTGTGCCCTCGCAAAGACACGCGGCACTCCCGTAGGCAACCGCCGTGCGGAGGGCTTCGGCGGCAGTCCTATCCGCGGCGGTCGCCGCCAAGAATCCCGCGATCGAGCTATCCCCCGCGCCGACGGTAGACAAAGGCGTAAGCGAGGGCGGTGTGGCGCGGAAATTCCCCGCATCGCACGCAAGGTACGCCCCCTTTTCTCCCATGCTGATCATCACGTTTGTGATCCCGCGACGGTGCAAATCCTCGGCGGCACGCATGACCTCGTCAAGAGATGCAGCCGTGCGTCCAAGATACGCACCGATCTCCTCCTCGTTCGGCTTGATGAGCCACGGACGCGAACCGATCAGGTCGGCAAGCGTAAACGAGCGCGAATCGATCACGATCCTCACGCCCTTTTCCTGCAATCGCCGCAAAAGCGCTTTGACGTCGGGCATCGGGATCCCGTCTGGAACGCGCCCCGTCAGGGTCACAACGGTGTCGCCGTCCACCTCGCCCAGCGCATCCTCCACGCGCTCCAACAGCGTGCCGTCGGCGTCAAAGCCCGCAAAGCTGATGCGTGTTTCGGGAGCGGTGTCCGTGTGAACCGTGATATTCTCGCGGATGCGTCCCGCGATGAGGATCTCCCGCGTGCAAAGCCCATCCGCCTCCAGCATGCGGCGAAAATCCTCTGCGTTCTCCTCGCCCAGCACGACCAGCGCGGTGTTTTGAACGCCGTTTTTCGTCAGCGCACGGGAGATATTGACACCCTTGCCACCCGCATCGCGTGCGGTTACGTCGGCAAGATTTTCATGATACGGCGCAAAGCGCGCAACGTGGCAATGCACGTCAAACGCGGGATTGAGGGTGAGTGTGATGATCTTCATGCGAGTACCCTTTCATATGTGATACGTTTATTATAGCACAAGCTCCTCCATTTTGCAAATACTTCCGCAAAAAACGCAGTAAGACTTGCAAAACAAAAAACGTGTAGTATATTCAATCGCCAAGGAGGCTTCGATATGTACAATCCCAATTCTCTTGACACGATCTGCGCGTCCCTCGCCTACGCGATGGGGATAGAGGCACCGAAGGAGGCGGCAAGCCCGAACGAGGATCTCGTCGCATACATCGACAAGATCTTTGGCAGTGAGAAGGCGGATCGCATATTCATGTACAACCCCGATGCCATTGCGCAGTGGGGCTATGAAAATACGAAAAGCCGGTTGGTGAAGTCAGGCTCCATGCGGATATCGAGATCCCGCTCGGTTTGGTTATACCCTCCGTCACGCCCGTTTGCTTCGGCACCATGTACACGTCCGCACGTTTGCCACCTTCTCGGCTCTGATCGAGCGCAACTGGAAGAGCCACAACACGCTGGTTGGCTTCGCCATGGACCACGGCTGTCACGAGATCGACGGCGAATCCGGCGCGCACGGGCTTGACATGGAGGATCTGAACATCGTCCACCGCTACAAAGGATATAAAAAGGAAGCGTAAGAACATGAAGCTATACGTTATTCGCTACGGAGGGAGCGAAAACGACCCCAAAAAGCTCTACACGGGCTGGGCGCAGATATCCTTGACCGAAAAGGGATTTGCGGACGCCAAAGGAGTCCGCCCGCTATGGGAGAGTGTCCGATTCGACAAGATCTACACCAGCGACCTGCTCCACGCCAAGCAAACGGAGGAAACGGCGATCCCCAACTGCACGTATGAAGAAACGCCTCTGTTGCGCGAGATCAACGTAGGAAGCCTTGCGGGACAGCCCTACGGCACGGCAGCGGTTCAAAACAGTGATTTTACACCGTGCGGCGGCGAAAGCAGAGAAATGCTGTACGACCGTGTACAGCAGTTCATGCAACAACTCGAGCGATCCGAATTCGAAAACGCCACCGCATTTGCACATGCAGGCTTTTTGCGCGCCCTTCTCTGCACCGTTCTGCAATCCCCGATTACAAGCGCAACGCTCTGCTTTGCCAACTGCACCACCACCATTTTTGATTACACCGACGGAAAA
Source organism: Eubacteriales bacterium (assembly GCA_045597145.1). Lineage (GTDB taxonomy): Bacteria > Bacillota > Clostridia > Oscillospirales > CAG-272 > UMGS1865. Next base: position 274 of record JAZODU010000044.1, on the reverse strand, counting down.
TGGCGTCTGCACAGTTGGATCAATCCGTAAAAACAAAAGAACCGCAGATATACTCTGCGGTTCTTTTCGTTGGACTTACGCCCATAGAAAATCGAATAAAAGAAGGTTTGTGAGCCAAGCGAAACTCAAATAATTGTAGATCTTGAACAAAGAAGTTCAAGCCCTCGGTCTATTAGTATCGGTCAGCTAAACGCATTACTGCGCTTACACCTCCGACCTATCAAACTCGTAGTCTGCAAGTGACCTTACCTAATCAAGTTAGTGGGATATCTCA
>JAZODU010000043.1:0-37736 GCA_045597145.1 Eubacteriales bacterium | reverse complement strand
ATAGGTCTTGTGACCTATGCCGTATATTCTGTCAGAATGGATTAGTCAGCGTAAACGCTAACCTTCTTCTGAGACTTGGTCTTATGCTCGAACTTTACCTTACCATCGATCAGAGCATAGAGAGTGTAGTCCTTGCCAACGCCGACGTTCTCGCCTGCGCGAACTGCAGAACCTCTCTGTCTTACGATGATGTTGCCGGCAACAACTGCCTGACCGTCAGCCTTCTTTACGCCAAGGCGCTTAGACTCACTGTCACGTCCGTTCTTGGTAGAACCGACACCCTTCTTATGAGCAAAGAACTGTAAGCTGAGTTTCAACATGATTCTTATCCTCCTAAATTTTTGGTTCCTTCGCGCGGAAGGATTTGGTGAAATTATTCTTCATACGCCTTATCCACAACGGATACGTCAAGATAATCTGCGTAATCCTCGAGCATATCGCTGAGCTGGCAGTAGTAACCCATCATAATCCCCGACACGGCGTACCGCTTGTAGTCGTCCGACTCGAACTCCGGAAGTGCCGCCTTTGCGCACACGCGGATTCTCGTCGCGCCCTCGTCGATCTCGTAATCAACAGAAGAGGCATACGCTACCTCGATGGTATTGATGAGAAACATGGTCATGGAGGAGATCGCCGCGCAAACAACGTCGTCGCCCGCCTCCGCAAAACCTGCGTGCCCCTGCTCCTCGAAGCCGTAGAACACTCCACCGCTTTTGAAAAACACGATTTTAGTCATGTTCTTACTGACTGATCAAATCAGCCCTCGATCGTCAGGATCTGAACCTTGGTGTAAGGCTGTCTGTGACCGATCTTCTTCTTCTCGTTCTTCTTGGACTTGTACTTCATAACGTAGATCTTCTTGTTCTTACCGTTCTTCAGAACCTTGGCAGTAACCTTTGCGCCGTCTACGTTGGGAGCGCCGACCTTGAAGCCGTTCTCGTTCGACAGAGCCTTAACGCTGTCGAAAACGATCTCTTCTCCTTCGTTGACATCGAGCTTCTCAACAAAAATGATGTCCTGCTCGACTACTTTGTACTGCTTTCCGCCGGTTTCAATAACTGCAAACACGAAAAGCACCTCTCTTTCTTTTAGACTCGCTGACTCACAGGCGGTGTCTTTTTGACACACTTAAAAAAGCCTTTTTCAAGCGGCATATTATTGTATCATATTTAGTATCGTTTGTCAAGTCTTTTTTGCGATATTTTTTCACTTTTTTCAAGTTTTTCAAAAAGCGAGGCACTCCGAAGAATGCCTCGCCAAAATATGCTTATTCGTAAATTGCTTCCCAAGCGGGAAACAGATCCAGATCTCCGGGAATGATCGTCAGATCCGTAAAATAACCGTTGGCGCCGGTGGGCTCACGCGTTGTCATCCAGCCCAGGAATCTGTAGTCGACAATGCCCGCTGCCCTTTCCTCCTCGGTGGGGGTCTTCTTGGGCACGATCAGAGAATAGCCCGATCCTGCGAACACCTCTCCCTTGTTCAACTTGGTGAAGGAATACGTGCTGGTAGAGCGTGACCAGCTCTCACCCAGTGTCGGATCAATATGGAACGTCAACGTCGCGGGGTCATCGGTTGCATCCAGATCCGCCACGAGCTGCCATCCGTCTTCCGTTGATTCGTAATACCAAATGCTGGTTCCGTCATGATCGAAATAGTAGTCACCGGGGTGAGCACCCAGCTCAATCGTAAGTGCCGCCGTAGGAGCACCGTTCCCGTGATGCCATGCGGTCGGCTTGTCAAACGGGACGCTTTGTACGGTTTCGTCGGAATAGGTAATCTGCATCAGATACTGCGTAATATCATCCGGGTTCTGGATGATATTCACGTCCGTGATTCCAACCGCTTTTTTCACAGTAAACGTGGTAGGATCCCCAACCGTCTTGTGTATGGTGATAATCGTGTCTCCGTTAGCCAGAACGTCCGTGCTGATATCACGAATGCTAACCGCTGCCGGAATAATAAACGAGGTAGCCGTATTGTCGGAAAGATAAATGGTAACCTTCGTCGAATCATCCGCTTGAGGCTCCGAAACAATATCCACGACACCTACACCGTCCTTGACCTCGATCTCCTCAGTCACGGTGCCATCGGTTTTTTCAAAATAGAACTTCGTACCAACCTTTTTTCCATCCACCATAATGGGAGAGGTTTTCATCTCACCCACGCCGGCACCCTCTCGCAAATCGACGCTCGCCAAGGGCAGGTCGGAGCCTTCCAGATAGAATTTCAGCGTCAAGCCCAGCTTTTTGCCGTCCTCGATCCAATCCTCCGTCGTAACGCGGTCAATGGACTTGCCGCGTGCACCGGGCTGGATTCGGATAGGTGTCAGGCGTTTGCCGTTTTCAAGCTCAAAAACAACGATGGTTTCATTGGTGCTCAAATCAATATCCTGGTGAAGCTTTGCGATGCCGGGACCCTGAACGCCCTCGGGAAGCTTGACACGCTGCGTCGTACCGTTGGAAAGCGTGAGCACCATGTAGGAAACGGTAACTTCAACCTCTTCGCCGCTTTCGTTCGTCACAAGCTCCTTGACATCCTCGCGATTGGCAGAAAGAATGCTGACGCCGTTCTGAACCTCGACCAGCGTCGATTCCATATCGGGATCGGTATAGAAGATCTCCATCGTTTTGGTGTTACCGTCCTCGCTGTTGGTAATTTCAATACGCTGGATTCCGTTTCCCTTCTCACCGTCTTCACCCTGCTCACCCTGAAGTCCCATGGGAATGTCGAAGATCAACGGCTCCTCCATATCGTCAAAATATTCGATCGTAATACGGGTCGCACCGGAGCCGTCGTTAAGTAATTCGGCACTGATCTTTTCGATCTCCAGAGAATCCGATGCCGAAAATCCGCAAGAGGACATTGAAAGCACCAGAATCAGGAGCCCCGTCAGTAAGCCGACGTACAAGAAAATTTTCTTCATGTTTTATTTTGGCTATTCTCCCTCAGCTCCGACACACGGGGTGCTTCGCCAAAGAGATAACCTTCTCCTTTCATACATACAAATCGGAAGGCCTCCACTCCGGTAACGACGGTTACCGTTTTCTGCATCATACCCTTCATTGCAGAAAGATTGCTGAACAGATCCTGAACATTCCCGATCTCAACCTGGTTAGACAGATATTGTCCTGCCCAGTCAACCGACATTTCCGCACCGATCGCATCGGCGTTCTCCAAGCCGTCGTAGGTCACGCGCGACATATTCAAGCCGCCGCCGTAAAAGGCAACCACCACGTTGAGATAGCTCTTGCCGTCACTGCCGTGCAAACAGCCCTTCCTTGAAGCATCGCTGTAGAGCATGGATTTCAAGGGGAAAATATCATCGATCGTTACAGTGATATCCTTGTTCTGCCCCATGCTTGCGAACAGATCCTGCGCGATCGCAGAAATGTTTTCGTTGATCAGGTAGGTCAGATCCAGATCATCTTCGGTTTTGTAGTCATAAAACTTAGTGGATCCCGTCAGATTCAAATGGACGGGATAGCTGACACCCGTTACCTTTTGGGGCGTCATCGGCACCAGCGGTCTGGAGTTTTCCGTAATCAGGGAAAACAGATCGGCAATAAGAGAGGGCGCGTTGGAATAAAGGAACGGCCCGTTAAAGGAGCTTTCCATACAGATCGACGCTATGCCGCTTCTGTAAAAGAGCGTATCGTTGACCTCAACCGTTCCGCCGTACGGCAGGCTCTCGCCGCCGCTGTTGAGCGCCTGCTGGATCGCCGCCAGCGCTGCCTTCATCTTGGCGGAATCGTACTTCCCTGCCAGATACTGCGTCAGCAGCATGTTACCGGATTGCTCCGAATCGTCGTCGGGATCCAAGAAATCGTCCAACGTCGTCGTAACGGTGCCGCCGTCCTGCGTTTTAAAGGTGTAGGTCTGCGAGCCGTCGATCGGGATATACTCATTCGATCCGGTCACCAGCAAAAAGTTCAGCGCGTTTTGCAAAAGACAATTATCGATCAGCATGTTCCGCGCGGAAAACGCACGCACAACGTGCTTACCGTTTTGCAGAACCGAGTTTTTGACCGTGACGTTATCGCCGCCGATCTCCATGACCGTACCGACGTACTGCAAATTGGAAAAGCTGTCGCCGATGTCACAGTTCTTCAGGTTCACGTCGTTGACGGTGATATTATCGCCGTCGATATACATGCCGATGTTATCCTGTCCGTAGACCGAGATCAGCGGCATATTGTTCGGATTTCCGAGCGTGTAGAAGGACAGAGGTCCGCGGAAGAGGTTATCGGCACTCAGCGTGGGAACCGACACGATCTTTCCGTTACCGTCGGAATATTCCGTTACGTCATAAGGAAACGTCAGATTGTGCAGATTGATCGTATATCCGTTTCCGTAGAAATCCTTTTGCACGCGGATTCCGACGTTCACCTGATCGCTGATCTCTTTATAGTAAGAATCCTTTTTGGCAAAGGCATTCCATTGGTCGATGTAGGAGCGGTTATAGGTGGTCGAAAAGCGGTATACGTCCTTGGAGAAGGAAAACCTCTGCGTATTGGAATTGTAAGTGCCGAAGCAAACGATGTTATTGACGTCGGTTCTCTTGGAGTTTTCCAAGGATTCAAAGGACTTTCGCAGAACCACGATCTCGCCGTTTTGCGAGCGGTTGGTGCAATTCATCAGATCGTCGTAGGTATAGACGTTCACACCTTCGTCAACGACCTCAAAGCTGTATTGGAAGCGAGTAAGCGTCCCCTCCTCCTCAATGCCGCCCTTCAGGGTAAAGGAAGCGGCACCGGGACCTAAGATCCTGACACGACCGCTCTCTACGTCCATCGTCAGATTGTCGGTTTTTTTCTCAACGACAACGGTCTTTTGCAACGCCGCAGGATAGCAGACGACCTCCAGATCGATCTGTGCGGGAACCTTCTGCCCCAATTTGTTCAGGTCATATTCACCGTAGTAGAGCGTGTTGTCGATGTTGTTCTGCGAGCTTTGGATCTTCGTGCGCACGAAGATCACGCTGTTCAGATAGATAATGATCGTAGTGCGGCGCGTAACGTTTCCCTTCGCATTGGAGCAGGTCAGTGTCACCTCGCCCTCGCTCAAGGGCACGAGATAGGTCTTGCCGTTCTCTTCCTCGATCGCAGCGTGCGGCTCCTCCGAGTCGTCCGCGTTTGCAACGCTCCAAACCAGCTCGTTTCCCGCCGCTAAAGGATAATTGGACGAGCTGACGCCCGTGGCCTTTAATTGATAGCGCGCATTCTCCTCCAGCTTGAACGCCTCGATATCCTTATAGCTCCATGAGATATAAGCAATATCGTTTTCAAACACCTTGAACGTGATGTTGACGGTCAGCACCCCCAACAGCGCGATCAGGTAAGGAAGCAGGAGAAGAATGGCTATATTCTTCTTTTTCATATCAGTTCACCATTTCCAGATCCAAGAACAGATCCTCCAGTTTGCGTTTGATATTGATGACGTGCGGAACTCCCAGAAGAATGAACACAAGAATGCCTATCAGATACGCCACGCCGATCTGCATACCGTTCCAGCATCCGATGAGAGAGATGATAAAGAAGGAGAACGGAAGCAGGTAGGAATAGCAGGTAGACAAAAATGTTGAGCGCGGCTTATTGTTGCTGACGCGCATCTCCTCCTTGAGTGAGATCAGAACGAAGATTGCCAAAAGGATCCACGTCATAAAAAAGCTGCACGCGGCTGTCATGGGTGCAAACAGTCCCGTTGAAAGCAGCACGATCACCGTCACCAGCAAAGAAAGCGTTGACAATCCAAACGGCACCATCACCTTGATCGCAAGCTGGATCATGGGACGCACGGGGATGGTCTTCATCACGCGCACGTTTCCCTTTTCGCTTTGAATATACTCGTTTGCGCCTTGATTGATGATCAGTGTAAAGAGCATGATGATCAGGACGTTCACAAGGGGAACGAACGCGGGAAACGCCATCATCTGATATCCGAGCTTACCCGAAAACAGAACCGAGTTGATCGCGTCGATGATTACGTACACCAAAAACGGCTGTACGATCAAAAGTCCCGTAAAGGAGAGGATATTGTTGGAGTCCTTAAACAAAAGGAACAATTCCTTTTTGATCAGTGCAACGGCAGGGTGCGTGATCCTGAGCCGCTCCTTCATCTTCCCCACCTTTGCGTGGATCGTTACGCTGCGCAGATAGGAGAAGGAGAACACGGTCAAGGACACCCCCAGAATAAACAGCCCGCCCGCAATGCACATATAAAACAGAAGGCGCGACTTGAGAGAGCCGAAAAACGAATCCGCCAAAAAGTTGATCGGGATCAGGTATTCTCTGACCGAGATCAGCTTATCGATCGAGCTTTTGGTAAAAAGTGCATTGATATTGTTGTTCACAACCATCTCCATAAAGAGGGAGAGGACGCGGTGGTAAACGATACAGCCGCCCACCATCAGCACCAACGCCAGCACGAACTGCACGACGGTATGCTTTTTCAAAAAATCGGACAAAAGCTTAAAGGGATAGACCAGAATCAGTGCCATTCCCCCTTCAAAAAGGAAGGACATGACGGGATAAAAAATTCCGATGTAGTAAAACCCGACCACTTTCCCGACCAGTACGCCGTACGCCACGATGATGGGATAGACCAGAAGGAAGGTCATCACATAGTGCGAGGCAAAGAGGAAGATCAGCTTGGAAGCCACGATCTGCCCGTTGCTCACGGGTCGGCGCACCAACTGCTCGATATCCTTGGGGTTGAAAAACAGCTGATTGGCGCGCACGGTATTGATCAGGATCATCAGGCAGGAAATGACGAACAAAAACAGCGTCAGAAACGGCAGGCTCGCGTTGTTGAATTGCTGTACGTTCCGCAAAATCGTCGTGAACAGAAACAGCTCGATCACAATTACGATCGCCACCATCAAAACGGAGGTGATTGCCGACAGCACCCTTTTCTTCGCACTTCCGTGTGACGCAAAGAGCAATTTAAAATCCTTGGCGATCAGCGACAGCATATCAACCTCCGTAGATCTCGAGGAAGAGCTGCGGCAGCTGCGTCCGATACTCGGGATTTTTCTTCAAATCATACACAGCCTTGACGATGCCCTCGTTGATGATCGCCACACGGTCACAGATCGCAGACACGAGCTCGATGTTATGCGAGGTCACAAACACGGTCTTGCCGTGATTGGCGTACTCGCGCATCATCTTTTTCAGCTCCTCCTGTGCCATGATATCCAAGCCGACCGTCGGCTCGTCGAGGATCCAGATATTCGGGTTGTGCAAAAGACTTGCCACAAGGCACAGCTTTTGCTTCATACCGTGGGAGTAGCCCGAAATATGGTTGGTCAGCTCCTGCAGATTCAATTGCAGGCGATTGCACAGATATTTGTAGTTCCCTTGGAATTCGGTTTCGGTCAGCTGATAGATGCTGGCAACGAACTCCAGATAATCGTACCCCGTCATGACCTCGTAGCAGGTCGGCTCACTCGCAACGTATCCGTACGAGGATTTCGCCTCGATCGGCTCGCGGCGGATATCATATCCGCCCACCGTGATCTCGCCGCTGCCAAAGCGCTTGGCTCCGATCATACAGTCGATCGTGGTGGATTTACCGATACCGTTGCGTCCGATAAAGCCGAAGAGCTCACCGGGAAACACGTCAAGGCTCAAGCCCTTAAGCACCTGCTTTTTGCCGTATGCCTTATAAAGGTCGCGGATCCGAATCGCAAATTCCAGCTCGTCGGGGGCACGCATGGGAGAGTCGTAACTCACCGATGCCTCCACGGCATCCACGGGAATCGGTGCTTCTTCAACGACCGTTTCGACCTCTGCCTCAACGTTAGGCATCGCTTCCTCGGGGAGTGCTTCCCCCTCCGCCACCATCATCTCGCGAATCCGCGCATCCGCCTTCGCCTTTGCCAAAGCCTTGGCACGGGCAACGCTCTGCGCCTTCGCCATTGAGCGAGCACGTGCCTGCGCGGCACGCTCCGCATGCGCACGCTCACGCATCAGGTTAAAGTCCTCCTGATGCTCCGAGCGATGATCGTTATTTCTTGCCATATGCCGTTCTCCTTAATTTTAAGAACCAGAGATTTTCACGTCCTTCTTCATCCTTAAAGAAGGCAAACTGTGAGCCGCAAAGCGAGCAATGACGAACGTAATGCTCGTCTGCGTTGACGTTGGGGCTTTGACAGGAGGGACAAAACGTGCGATACAGTGCCATGCTTGCGCGGCTTGCCGACAGCTTGCAGGACAGCCATTCGTCCATGACCTCTTGCTCCGAGAGCGGATTTCGGTATACGGGAACCGTTCCGTTTTCAATATGCGCCATATTCCAAAGGGAGATCGCCTCCACCGTGGTATAGCACGTGCTGTCAAGCGCGCTCTCCTCAATGTCACCAAAGGAGCTCTGCGGGCTGAACAGCAGCAAATGGCGCGCCGAACGGGCGCCGACTTGCTTGATCAATTTATGCTCGACGTTCAAAACGATACCGCCGTTTTCCCGATACGGCTCAAACTGTACGCGATACAAGGCGTTCTCGAGCGTCATGGGAGTGGGACAAAGGCGACCGTTTTCGTCGAATTTCAATTCACCGCCTGCGTCACGCAATACGAATCCGCGACTGTTCAGCGACTTGAGCAGCAGCATATAATAATGAATGCTGAAATCCTGCATCAGCGACATTTTGTCGGGATAGGTAATGAGCGTGCGGTAAAATTTAAAGCAATGGTTATAAAGACGATCCTTGAGCAAAATGTTTGTTGGGTGGATCGTTCGCGGGGTTTTGTATTTGCGGTTGATTTCCTTATAAAATCTTGTATTCTGAACGTATCGGATCTTCTTGTTCAGCGTGCGGATCTTGGCAAGTGCCACCGACACGTTGTGCTCATCAAGCGAGAGCTGCGCCTGACCGCTGAAGGTGCGGATCAAGGACGCGTAAAAGTCCGAATATTTCCCCACCTCGGAGGAAAGCAGCTTTACGAGCATGACGACAAAGATGTTCTCATAGATGCAAAGGTCGTCGATACTCTGGTGATAATGCACGTATTCGGGAACCATGTGCAGCCCGTCCTTTTTCCAAAGCTTCGGGTCGCGCAGAGTTTCCTGAAAGGTTTCCGCAGAAACGGTATTCGCAAACTCGGTACGCAAAATGATATTCTCGCTTTGCGTGGAGATGTGCGGATGGCTGATGATCGAGGTGATCACGCTCAGCACAAAGCTGATCTCGTCAAAATAGGACAGGTCGCTCTTGAACGAAAGATCCTGCAACGGCTCCGGCTCAAAGGAGCTGATCCGCTCAAAGAAGCACTCATAAGTACCCTGCTCTTTTGCGAACGTATTCAATTTTGCAACGGTACGCTTGAGATACCCTTCCTCAACGATTCTCATATTTTTACCTCTAAAACAAACTGATTCTTTCACAGCGGCTTTCGCCGCTGTGAAAGAATACAAAATCAAATCAAAGTTTTCTGATCAAATTACGGATCGCCTTTTCAGATCTCTTAAAGACGCCGGGACCGTAAGTGGTCTGAATCAGCTGCAAGAGCTGCTGCAATGCACCCTTGACGTATTCCTCAAATCTACCCTCCAGCTTCACCAGCACCTTGCGCGCAAACAGGAAGTCAATGATGTCCTCCTTGGAGCCGCCGCAGGCGATGAAGGTGGGAACGAGATTGTCGATCTGCGTCATGATACGGTTACCGAAGGTAATGTCAAACTGGTCGTAAACGAACGCCGTCAGCGTTTCCAGCTTTTCATAGTCGTTCTCGGTCATGCGGTTCGCTCCATTTGCAATCGCCTCGTCGTAAAGCGTGCGCAGCTTCGATGCGCTGAGCGAAATGGGAGCGACCTCTTCAGTGACCTTGAAGGGCTTGTTGCGGTAATCGAAATCAATGGTGATGGCACGGTCGTAAACCTTATCGGCGATCGAGAAGGTCGAATCGTCCTTGTTTGCCGTACCGACAAAGTAACAGCCGGGCATAATGCGAATGTTACCGTCCGCGATCTGCTCGGGCGGCACAAAGCCGTACGGAACCTGCAGCAAGCGCAGCTTCCAATCCTCCTTCGGGTACTCCAGCACAGACAGAAGATCTGCAAAGTAGTACTCAACGCGCGAGATGTTCATCTCATCCAGAACGAAGATGTGGATCTGGTCGGGGTGATAGTTCGCGTGGTAAAGGTGGAGAAGGAAGTCGGTTTCGGAATAGGTCTTGGAGAACTCGTTGAAGAAGCCGAGGATGCTCGACTTATCTCTCCAGGTCGCCTGCACGGGAGTGAACAGGAGTCGACCGCCGACGAACTTCGAGAAGTAACGCGGCAAGGAGGACTTACCGGTTCCGCTAAGACCCTCAAGGATCATAAACTGAGAAGCGGCAAATGCACTGATAAAGACGCGAATGGTGTCCATGTCGAAGTACAGTCCCTCTTCCTTTGCCAAATAGTTGCGGAATTTTGTGCACAGCTCCTCAAGCGAAAGATCGACCGACTCACGCGTGGGGCGAACCGTGTACTTGTAGTGGATATCCATAGCGGAGAGCGCCGGGAAGACCTTTTCGCGGTCGCCGAGCTCCTCCGTGGAGTTGACGTCCGAAAGCATTCCGCCGGCACCGCCAAAGCCGCCTGCCGCGCTACCGCCTGCTGCCGCTGCCGTTGCCGTTGTTTCCACACTCGTCGCGCCACCTGCAGCACCGCCGTTTCCTGCGCCGCTTCCGCCGCCGGCTCCACCGCCATAGCCGCCATAGCCGCCCTGCGGGAGATAATCGTCGTTGGAATCAAAGCTGGAGGTCACGTCAATGCGCTCAAGATCATCTTCCTCCTCGACCACGTCAAGCTCGTTCTTGCCAAAGAACTTGAACGGCTTGTCGATGAAGATCAGGTTGATGAAAAACATGATCACGGCAATGCAAAGAGCGCCAATGAACACAAACAGCAAGGTGCCCAATGCCAAAGAATTCCACAGATACATCAACACGTTGCCGATGGTTTCCCCATTCTTGGGAGATACCATGAGAATGGTCACACCAAGGGTCAGCGCGGTGCACACCACGAAGGAAATCACGTACGCAAGCACGGGCTTCCAGTGGTAGGGCTTCATTTTGTTTTCGATGGCGTAGCGTCTGATAAACAGGATCGCAGCACCCAGGAGCGCAACGTATACGCTCGTCAGGATCAAGCCGACGTATCCGACGGGCTCGACCTCGACCGCATCAAAATTGAGCGCGGTCGCAACCTTGTAAATGACGTTACGGGTACCGAAAACGCTGTCCTTCGAGCCCTCGATACAAAGACCCGTGAACAGAACAAACAATGCGTATAAAATCACAATCGCCAGAGCGATCAGATTTTTACGGGTGAAATAATAATTACGTTTCAAGGCGTATCGTCCCCTTCTTCTGATTGAATTTGAACTTCCGTTTCAAGGCGTTCTCCGTCGGCATCCACCACACGGATCGCCGCCGAATTGGATTTTTCAAGATAGGACGCGTCGGTAATCTCATCCTTGCCGATGAATCCCTTTTCATTAAAATGATATGCGTAGCCCTTATAATAAAGCGTTTCCCGAAACTCTGCGCGGACGCCGCTCTTTTTCTCGGAGAGATCAAGATTGATCGAATCCAGCAGATTCTCCAAGCGCTCCGCCTCCACGTTCTGAATGCGCGCGTTGTAGCGATCCAGCATCAAAAGGCAGTAGAACAGCGCCAGAAGCGTTACGATGCCGCTGATGGATTGGAAGAACATCACGAACGCACCGACAAAGCGGATATTCGTGTCCGTGTAACGTCCAATCACGTCATCAAGCTTCGGCTCATAGGAATCGCTTTGGTTATTGGAGTCGCCTCGGGTTTCATAAGTACCGTCGGCGTTGATCGCAATGATACGGTGGATCACCACCTTGCCGCTGTCGTTTACGAACGCGATCACGTCGTATTGCTTCAAATCCTCCGCTCCGTTCACCTTTTCAAGCACGATCATGTCATACGTGTTGAACTGGTTGTTCAGCTTTTCGGTTTTGAGATAGTCGTTTTTCTCGTTCTGCTCGCTCATCGAGCCGGACGCGACCACCATCACGGTATGCTCGCCGAACATCATCACGTTACCCTGAATTTTGTTCATGATCGAAAAGGCAAACACGGGGATCATCAGGATCAGAATGCCGTAAAAGAGGATCCCCTTTACGACCTTCCATATTCTCCGCCGGATCTTCACGCTCGGGATACAGCCATAGATGTAATCGTCCATCAGCGCGATGTCGCGCTTTCCGGCATTCAATTCCTTAACGGTGGCTTTCGTGTATCCGCGGTACAAAATCGTGAAGATCGCGGCAAAGGTACATACGCCAAGCGTTGTCGCAACTGCGGCAATAATTTCAAAAGGATTCATGACATAGTGGATCTACGGACACGGGATCAGTCAGCAGCAGTTGCGCTTGCTTCTACAACGATCGCGATGGAGCCGCTGTACGCACCGGTGGTAAGATCCTCCGGAGCTCTCAAGCCGCCAACCAGCATGGTGTGGAAGTCCTGCATTTCAGTCTTCATCAGATCATCGGAGATGTAATCGTCCGTTTCGTCCGTGCCTGCAGGCTCACCGGTAGCCTTCACGACGTCGCAACGACCGGAAGCAGCCACCAGACCAGCGTCATCATAGAACACGGAGGGGTTCTCCTCACCAAAATAAGTACCCCATACAAACTCCAGCGTAAAGGAGAAGGTCTTGTACTGAATGCCATCGTCGCCCGCAGCCGCTTCACTCACATTCAGCATAGACATCTTAACAGTGATCGTGTTTGTGGCATCATCGTAAACAACCTGATCCTCTGTCCAATCGCCCTTAAAGTTGACGTAGTCGTTCTCCGACTCAAGAACATCTGCCAAACCACTGGGAAGAGTGATCTTCATCGTGAGATCCTGAAGCATTTCAGCGTGAGAAACCTTACCGGAAATCACCATAGACATAACGGGTGCGCTGTCGTTGGATGCTTGCATACGTCCGGCGTTGTCGCCTGCTTCAGCGTCAAAGCAAATCACGTCACCGCTCCAAGTCGTACCGTCCCAGTCATCGAGCGTAACTTCCATGGAAGCATCGCTCAATACAGCGACCTTAACGGGAACATCGTCAGCGCGTGCATTGGTGACCGCGGACATGACCCATGCCGCGAAACCGACGGAAATCAAGCTGACGGCCATGAACATGGACAGTGCGAACACGATCAGCTTACGGTTGTAAGATCTTCTTGTAAACTTTTTCATTTGAATGTACCTCTCTCAAAGTATTTCTTTGAGAATCCTTTCATAATTTTCTTTGATTTGATTGAGGTCTTATTTGAATCTATATATACCGACCAAAGTCGGGGGTTTTAGGGGTTAGGTAGCGTTCCATTGGTCATCAGAGCATGTTAATGTTGTCGCAGTAGCGTTGGTCTTCAAATACGCACCGCTAATAACACACGTATCATTGGGATTCTTAGTTGTGCTTACACTAGTGGTAGGTTGATAGGTTCCTACATAGTACACATACGTTGTTCCGTTACTTGCTGTAACCAATTCGGTGTTTAATTCGGAGGTTATACCAAGGACGATCGGCTGAAACTCCAACGTTACACCGGAATTCGGCAAAGCGTTGTTGCTTGAACTGCCATTAAAGGTATAGGGCTTAGCGTCGATGATGTACTTGGTATATCCATCGTCTTTATAGACACCGATCGCCTTATACTTTGTAAACTGACCACATTCCAAATCGTACGTACCACACATAGCACCCGTATAGGAATACGATGGTGTATTGTTGGATATCTTAACGGCTGAATCTAGAATGTATGCCACACCGTTATTGACCATTGGAGAAGTATAATAATGGTATACTTTTATTCCATCGTCGTTGTTTCCCAGTGCGGTTATAGAACCATAGGTGCGGAGTGCGACGTTTTCAAGATTTTGCTCCGTCAAATTATCTAAAGTCCATGCCAATGAATCCCCCGAATCAACCCTAAAGGAAGAAACATTGATATTACCGGATAATACGTATTCTTCGTAGTTTCCGCTTTGGAATTCGATTGTGCCATAAATATTGACCGATGCCATACCAAACACATCCCAGTACCCTGCATACTTTGAGCCACCGTTAAAGGCTAAACCGGTTTTGCTTGAGTTAACATTTTGCGCGCCATAGCACGGGTGCGGCAGTGCAAATATTCCGCCCGACAACCGTTTATTAACCTCCTCAATAGTACCTAATACATACCAACCGCCCACCAACTTGGTTATGGGCTCTGCGTATCCCAATCGAAGCACGCTATCCTTATCAACCGTAAACGTACAACCCGGCATAACCATAATTTGTTGGTTTATTGTGACTGTACTATTATAAAAGCTGGTATCCAACATTGGACTAAGAGGAAATCTCGTGCGACGAAAATCCATCGAGATTTGGGCGTTCAAAGGGCCACTTACGGTTGACATAGGCGGTGCAAATTTAACATTTACATTTTCAAACGAAATTGCATTTTTTATATCCACACCATGGTTGTGAATATCCGTATAACTTTGACTAAACGAATCTTTTGACAAAAGGGTGGTCGTCATTGAAATTTTCCCGGCACTGCCCGTTCTGAGCGACGCAGAAAACATCGGATTATCTTCGGAGGGGCCAAAAACAGGCATATATAGCCCCGAAATAGGATACATGCCAAGTTGCTCTCCTGCTGCATAAATCATGGTAAATCCAACCAACTTGCCGTGATCAGTGCTACTTGCTTCAACTTCTACAGTGGCACGAACATAGGGGAAGAAATAATCTTCAAACGGGCAAAAACCGCTTTCATACGCCTCAAACGAGGACGTACCGCCGTGCCAACCCAAAACCACCATTTGTGTGTTAAAGGTTCCACCCGCTTCCACTACAATCTTACCCGTACCAACGGAATCATAAATATAACCGTAGGAATGTAACGTGCCATTGTTAGCAACGGTCAGCGTGTAACCGTTCAAATCCAGTGCCACGTAGTTGCCGATAATCAAGCCTTGAGGCGTTCCATCGCCGTTACTGATTGAACCCGTGTATCCGCCAATCGTCATTGTTGCTTTTGCTTGAATAGTCGTGTCTTGTTGCAACACAATTGTAAAATCTCTTACATTATCCTCCACAGGAACTGTTTTAGAGCCTGACACGTTAGAAGAAGCGATGTTCGCGGTTCCGGGGGTTCCCCCATTGTCAGCATTCACGTTTGTGGCTGTCGAACCGTTAACAGCGATTGCGAGGTCTAACGCGCCCGCAACCGTAGGCGAGGTCAACGCAATTGCGCCACTCGTATTCCCCTTGCTATCTTCATAATAATCGGGTATATAAGCAAAGTCGCTACTGATTGACGAGCCTGTCAAAATAGTCTGACCGTCAGAGCCAATAAATTCGTTTAGATTGGTTTGCGAATTTCCTGTTTGTGGATTCGTTGTTACCAACTTAACCCAGATATCCACATATTTTTGTGTGACTTCTTTTTCATTCACAACAACTGTTTTTTCACTCGGCGTTATGCTATTATCGTCATTGCCACCAATCTTCAGAGGCATTTTATACGCTTTTGTCGTATCCGCTGTTGCTTCGGGATAATAACCAATAACACTCATCGTGCGCCCCTGAACGCTCGCCGGAAGAGCATCTTTCAAAATAGGAAAACTTGGAGCAGCAATGATGTCACCGCTTTTATAACCTCCAACCGCATAAAGAACTGCCCCGTCTTCAACAGCACCAATTTTCTCGGTTCTGGCAGGAACACCTATTTCCTTTACCACATAAGATTGATATGTTCCTTCAAGTACCACCGTCGGAGTACCTGTACAGGTATAATGGCTATTGAACAAACCATGACTGCCACGCTTAGTTGAAACATCCACGGATATAGTAGCTCTGGTCACGTTAAAAACAGTAACAACCTTGATCTCGGTTGTTTTCCCATCCACGGTTTGAGAAAACACTATACCTTCATGTGGATCTAAAGTTTTGGAAGGCAGATTACCTGTATGAGCGTCTTCTCCATCACCGTTTTTCATTGTGAAAGAGATTGAATACGTATAATCCGGAATTGGCGATCCTGAGATCATCGTATATGGTAATGATGCGACTATTGGGAATTTCTCATTAAAGTATGAGACCTGTGCTTCTTCGACATACTCACTACAAGAACTTAAAATATGCCCTGCACAATAAGTTGTACCCACAACATCGTTTAAGAACGTTTTTTTTGTTGTAGAATCAACGGTTTCTGTTTTAAATGGAATATCCGTGAGCGTCAAATCATCTAAATCAGATACCCCCTTATCATTCGCCGCTATGTAATGCGTAGACGAAGCCGTAGAATCGAAATTGTAATATGTTGTTTCGCCTTCAGCATCATAATACATATTTTCGCCGAAGAACTTATAATTCACGGTAATGTCGCCCTGCGTGCCTGTGAAATTTTCGCTTTGAGAACCGCTACGGATGATATTTTGGTATTTCCACGCCGCAAAGGCACTTGCGGGAAGAGCGGCGAGGACACCGACCACGACCAGCAGCATTGCCACAAGGCGCACAATATTCTTTTTCGTTCCATTGTTCGTCTTCATCCTCGATGTCCTCCTTTCCCTTTTGTATTTGTTCGTTACGTGTTAGGTGCCAATTGCGCCGAGAAGGTGTATCTCCATGCACATGGAACGGTAATACTATATATCAAGTCTGACTCTACGTCTTCGCCTGTTTGTTCAAAATCGATCACCAATTCCACCGGAAGGTATTGATAGGGAACAGTCTTGTTGTCGACAGTCTTGGTTCCGTTCAGTGCTCCATTTTTACACGGGAACAACAGATTGTAAAGCTCGGTCATAGGGATTCTCATTTCCAATGCCCCATCACTGTTGATTGTCACAGACACTTGATGCGATACATTTGGATATCCATAAACCTTCAGCGTTGCAATAGTGGGCGTTAGCCAATAACCAACCCCAAGCCACTCATTCGGATCAAAACTTTTAGGAACACGTTCGTCATCCCCAATTTCACCATTCTCATCTTTGTCTAAAACATTCTCCGCCGCGCAGGTCACAATCAAGCTTTCCTCGCGGTAATCCTGGCGGAAGCCGTCCACGGCACAATTCTTCATGGATTCAATATCAATCTTGAACAGAATCGACAGCGACGTAGAGGTGAATTCCTCGGTAGTTTTTCCGTCCAACATTACCGTTTTATATTGGAAGGTTTGCGATGATCCAACCTTATCAATTGCGGTAGTCATCTCAATACCAAAATCAGAAAGTTTCACGGTTACATCTTGCTTTGAAACATCATACGCCGAAAACATAGAATTGCTCTCCGCATAAAGCGAGGTTGCCTCTGCAAATGACCACGATGCGTATCCCGTGCAAATGATCGAGATCGCCATCAGCACCTCTAACAGTGCCAGAAGCCTTTTGGTCATATCTTATTTCCGATCAATCAACGACGATGTCGGTCGTCACGGTTACAACGTATTTTTTATCTTTCAACTTAGCTACTTCTCCCAACGCAGCCTCTGCATGCTTGCTGTACGTCTGTCCGGAAATCGTTCCGGTGGAAGGATGCGAGTTGTAAAACTTATTCGGGTTTTCATTGTCAAACGCATCGCCCCAACCGAAGATCAACTGGAAGGTAAATACACCTGTTTCGGTGCAGGAAATGTCTGCCGTACCATCGCCGTTTGCATCAATGACTGCACCGGATGTATCGATAAGCTTACCTGCATTTGTGTTTGTGCTCTCAAAATCAATTGTATTACCACTTGCATCGGTAACGGAAGCAATCTTACCCGCATCGCTTAGTGTAATTGTGAGAGAAATCGCGTCGGGAAGATCGATATAGTCCGTATAAAGATTCGTCGTTTCCGTGCTGTTGTTAATCAGAGGAGAACCGACAACCAGAGAAAAGGTTCTGCCTGCCATCTTTGTCAAATCCTCAGTGTCGAGGGTAACCTTTAACGTAGCTGTCAAATCTTCCTTAGAATTTGCAGCGTCGTCCATTTTGAGCCACTTGTACGTGTACTCTTTGTTATCGGTACCAAACGCAACGGTGTCTTCCGTAAATTCAGAAGTATGGTCTACTACGTACGATTGCACATCATAGACCTTAAACATTTCGTCGCTTTCAATCGGTTTACTGGTAGTAGCGGTAATCACCCACGCGGCAAAGCCGACGCCGATCATGCCCACGCACAGCATAACTGCCAAAATCGGGATAAGTACTTTTCTTTTCATCATTTTTTCCTCCTTGATGATGATATATTGGTTTCTGCCTATATTACAATAGGTAGGTTTTTTTCTAAGAAATGAAATAGCATCCCCTTACCCATTGTTTTGCACATTATAGCACAAAAAACTTGCTTTGTCAACAAAAACGGTGGATTTTGGGCATTATGACGAGGGTTTTGTGTCCAAAAAGAGGAATACATGGATATTTCTGTAAAATATGGTCGTGTTTTTTATATCAAACCCATCATAAAATGTAAGCACTTCCATTTCCTACCAGTCATCTTATGGTTCTCTCATGCTTTTTGGCACCAAAAAAGCGCCGATTTGACTAAAGCCCATACAGTTTTGTGTAATTCTGTATATCTTTTCCATATTTGGGCAAAAGTTTTTTGGTTTTTTCACATTGAGTTCACATAAAAGTGGGATTGGGAAACAAATTTTCTCCATTTTTACGAAAAAAATTTTTGTGTGCTCCATCTTTTTCCATAAAAACGGAAGGATAAAAAGCGTTCCGCGTACCAATAATAGGTGTAACCCAAACAAAATCCCATTGGAGGCTCTTATGAAAGCAACCGGAATCGTTAGAAGAATAGATGATCTTGGGCGTGTCGTAATCCCAAAGGAGATCCGCAGAACCATGCGCATCCGCGAGGGCGACCCGCTCGAGATTTATACCGACCGCGAGGGTGAAGTCATTTTCAAGAAATACTCCCCCATCGGCGAGCTTGCCGCCTTTGCCGCGCAGTACGCCGAAACCCTGCACAAGACCTGCTCTCTCTCCATCGTGATCTGCGACCGCGACGCCGTGATCGCCTGCTCGGGCGTGTCCCGCAAGGATTACAGCGACAAGGCGCTCTCCTCGGAGCTGGAGCAGATCATCGAAAGCCGCGCCCTGTACGTGCACCGTCAGGGCAGCGATCCCCTTCCCGTTCTCGCCGAGGGCGGCTCGCACTATATCAGCTGCGCCATGCCCATTATCAGCGAGGGGGACATTGCGGGCTGTGTGGCGTCGGTCACAGACCAGCCCGGTGAGATCCGCCGCGACATGCCCTCGGGCGAGGTGGAGACCAAGCTGATCCTGACTGCGGCAGGCTTTTTGGGAAGACAGCTTGAGGGGTGATCCTCTCTCAAAAAGAAAAAAGCTTTTCCGGATGCAGAATGCGTTTGGAAAAGCTTTTTTGATATATTTTTGCGATACGTGTCGCGTTTTTTACACTTTTCGTTCTCTATCAGATTTGCGTCCGCGCGTCGTGCCAATCGGAAAACAGCAGAATTTTCAAAGAAGATGCCTCAACTACGTCGCACAGCCATATCGATCTCGCGACTCTCATCGGGAAGAAGCGTGAAATACGCATCGTCGCAAAGAATGGCGTGCTCCATCAGCGCGTCTGTCGGATGCACGAAATACGCAGGGGTGACCCCTTCTTTTTCACTATGGCTTTTGCCCGCAAAACCTCTTCCTCGCCCCGGAATCACTCCACATTCCACGAAAGCTCTGCGCAAGCCCTTGACCCTTGAAATGCTCTCCTCCATTCATCACATCAGCCCAAGCTACATCAAAAGGCTGTTTTACTCTTACACGGGAGAGGGATCGATGTCTTATTTCGCATCCTTGCGCATCAAGGAAATACAAGCGCTTTTGTCCCAAGGCTACTCGGTCTCAAGGATCTCTCAGCTGATGGGCTTTTCCTCCACGACCGTGCTCTTGGAAAGCTTGACGTTGTGATAATAGACAGCCGTGATCACCGTTGCCAGAAGCCAACCTGCGGGATAGCTCATCGCCGTCAGAATGAATCGGCTGTTTTCGCTCAGGGTCATTGCCGCTTGCAGATGTGGGATCACGTAATTCGTCATCACGTACAGGAACACCTGGCGGAACGCCACGAAGGATACCAGCATAATGATCATGGGAGAGCGGCTGTTCCCTGCTCCGCGCAGCGCTCCCGCGAGTATCTGATTGACACAGCAAAGCAGATAGAACGGAGAGATCCAGCGCAAAAGCAGTGCTCCGAACTCGATCACGCGCGGCTCGTCGTTGAAAAACGCAACCAGATGCGGCGCAAAAATCATTACGGGGATCATTAAAATCGCCGTTGTTCCCCAGGAGATCAGCACTGCCGTGCGCACGCCCGCGCGCGCACGCGCATCCTGTCGGCTTCCGAGATTCTGCGCCACGAAGGTCGTGGACGCAAGAGAAACCGATTGCATGGGTAGCAGGATCAGCTGGTCGATCTTGGCGTATGCGGTCCAACCGGACATACCTGCGGAGCCGAACCGATTGATGTAGGATTGCACGAACACGTTGGAAAAGCCCGTGATCGCCATTTGAAGGGCTGCGGGAATACCGATCTTGACGATCTTACCGAGAAGCGAAAAATCCATTTTCAACGTCCGCAGATCGATTTTTACGCAGGACGTGGTGGTAAAAAGCGTGACGAGCACAAGGATCGCCGAGATGCCCTGCGCGATGATCGTCGCATATGCGACACCCTTGACGCCCATATGGAGCACCAGCACGAACACCAGATCCAGCACCGTGTTGACAACGGCGGAAACGACCAGAAAATAGAACGGGCGGCGAGAGTCCCCGACGGCGCGCAAGATCCCCGCGCCGATGTTGTAAACCATCAAGCCGATCACGCCCGCAAAATAAATGGACAGGTACGCCTTGGATTCGCCGATCACATTCGCGGGCGTTTCCATCAGGCGCAGCATAAAGGGGGTGATGGTGATCCCCAAAGCCGTAAATACCACACCGAGTGCCACGGTCATCAGAAGTGCCGTGTGCACCGTGTCGCGCACCTTATCGTATTGCCGTGCGCCGTAGTATTGCGAGATCACCGCTCCCGCGCCACTCGAAAGCCCGCCGAAAAAGCCGATGAGCATATTGATGATCGGGCCGACCGAGCCGACGGCGGAGAACGCCTCCGTGCTGACATAGTTGCCAACGACCCATGTATCCACCATGTTATAAAGCTGCTGAAAAACATTTCCGATCAGCAAGGGAAACGCAAAATAGAGCAAGTGGCGCATGATGCTCCCACTCGTCATATCCACGTCGTGCCGTCCCGTGCGTCCTTTGACCGCAATCATACGATCGCCTCCCGTCCGTGATAAGCTTGCGTCCGATGCCATGATGTTATTTTTTATTATAGCACAAGGACATCGGAAATGCAATTCATTTCACAAAAAAAGTCGGAAAAGAGAGGACCCTTTTCCGACTTTTGATTTATGCTTTCTTCCAGACGCTGCCCGAAAACAGAAGCAGCAGGGGGAAGATCTCCAAGCGTCCTGCGAGCATATCAAAGATCAGGATCAGCTTGGACGGAATGCTCATATGCGCGAAATTCGCCATGGGACCCACTGCCTCAAAGCCGGGACCGATGTTGTTGAAGCAAGCAAGAACTGCCGAAAAATTCGTTCCGAGCGTTTCGTTATCAAACAGCGAGATCAGCACGAAGCTGACGAACAGAATGATAACGTATGCAGCGAGATAGCCGTTGGTGTTGGCAACCACCTTTTCGTCAACCGCGCGTCCGTTTACGCGCACGACCTGCACTCTTTGCGGGTGGAGCAAATTGTGAATGTTGCGACGCAGATTTTTAAATAACAGCAGCACGCGCGCACATTTCATACCGCCGCAGGTGCTTCCTGCACACGCGCCCGTAATCATCAGAACAGTCAGAATACTCTTGGAAAACATCGGCCAAAGGTCAAAATCCGTTGTAGAATATCCCGTCGTAGAGATGATACTTCCCACCTGGAACGCCGCGTGTCGCAGGGATTCTCCTACCGTTGGGTAAATGCCGCTTGCAAAGACGTTGATGCAGATCATGGCGATCGCCGCCGTAACGATCCCAATATACAGACGAAGTTCCTCGTCGCGGAATACCGCCTTGAACTGGCGCAAAATCAACAGATAATAACAGCTGAAGTTGACACCGAACAACAGCATAAAGACGGTCGTTACGTTCTGAATATATGGGCTGTAACCGGCAAGGCTGTCGTTTTTCACGCCAAAGCCTCCCGTACCCGCCGTGCCGAACGCGGTACAAAGTGCCTCGAACACGTCCATGTCCCCCAGCACCAGGAGTGCAAAATTAAGCACCGTTAAAACGATATAGGTCATGTAAAGAACGATTGCAGTCTGGCGCATTTTGGGCACCAGCTTGCCCACCTCGGGGCCGGGGCTCTCCGCGCGGAATAGGTGCATGGTAAAGCCCTCGTTTTTGCCTCCGGGAACCAGCATCAGCAAAAAGACCAGAATTCCCAAGCCTCCAACCCAATGACTGAAGCTACGCCAATAAAGGATACCGCGCGGAAGTGACTCTACCTCGGTAAGGATCGATGCACCCGTGGTGGTAAAGCCCGAAACGATCTCAAACAGCGCGTCCACGTAATTCGGGATCGCGCCCGAAATCACGAACGGAAGTGCGCCGATCAGACTCACCAGAATCCAGCTTGACGCCACGCAAACGAAGCCCTCCTTGGCATACAGGATCCCCGTTGTTCTGCGCGAGATATATTTAAATCCAATATATAATGCCAGCGAAATTGCCGCCGAAACCGCAAAGCCTACGATCGCGCCCGTGCTACCGTCGTAAATGCTGATACCGAGCGCCGGCAGGAAGAAAACGGTTTCTGCCATGCAGATCATTGCAAAGAAGCGGCACATCATTTTATAGTTCATGTAAAGCCCTTCCTTTACGTCATGCGAAAATATCGTTGAGCGTGGGGATCACGGTATCCCCGTTCACCACGACCACAACGCTGTCACCCTCTTCAAAATAGGAGTCGCCGTTCGGGATCATGACCTCGTTTCCGCGCACGATGCACGCAAGACGAATATTGGGACGCATTCTGATCTGCTTGAGCGGCTCACCGATATGGAAGGTGTCGGGATCGACGTCAAATTCGATCTCCTCCGCCTGCCCGTCTGCGATCATATGGATCGCAACCGCCGCACCGTCGCGGTTTCCGATCGCACGCACATAACGAACGATGGTATCGCAGCAGAATTTTCCGGGCGAGATCACGCTGCCAAGAGGCAGATCCTTTACAAACTCGGAGCTTTCCAATTGCGCAAGCTTCGTTACGATCTGCGGCACACCGCGGCTGTTTCCGTACAGCGAAAGGATCACGTTCAATTCGTCAAGGTCGGTCAAGGACACCAGCGCATCGGTCTCTCCCAGCCCTTGGCTTTCCAGGAAGCGCTGATTTTTCGGGTCTCCCTGCAAAACCGTTGCGCGCGGCAAAAGCTCGGAGAGCTCGCGGCAACGCTCTACGTCCTCCTCGATGATCTGCACGTCGATCGAGCGGTTGTTTTTGAGAGACTTTGCCAGATAATACGCCATCGTTCCACCGCCTGCGATCATCACGCTCCGCGCACGGTGCGTCACGATTCCAAGGCTCTTGAGCATGGTTGCCAGATCGTCGGCAGGTGCCGTTACGAACAGCCTGTCCCCTGCCTGAAGCACGAACTGACCGTCGGGAATGACCGAGTGTCCGTCGCGCAGAACTGCACAAACCAACACGCGGCATTTGATGATGCTGTCAAGCGATCGCAGCTGTACACCGCACAAGCGGCTTCCCTCGTCAAGCTTCAGTTCAGCCAACTCCACGCGTCCGCCAAGGAGGGATTCGCGCGTCAGAAAGCCCGGGAATTTGATCAGCCGTGCGATCTCCGCCGCCGCATCCTGCTCGGGGTTAAAGGTCGTGGAAATGCCGAACGAATCGCGCAATTCATAGACCTGCTCCAGGTATTCGGGGTCACGGATACGCGCGATGGTGTGTAGGCGCGGATTGAGGCTGTGCGCCGTCATACAGCACAGAAGATTCAATTCGTCACTACCCGTACACGCGATCAGGAGCTTGGCTTTCTTCACGCCAGCACGGCGCAGGCTCTCCATCGAAGCACAGTTTCCCTGCACCGCCATGATATCGTAGCGTTCAATACCGGTTTCCAACACGCGCGGATCGGAATCCATCAGCGTCAGATCATGTCCTTCCTCGGACAAAAGCTGCACCAACGTTTCACCGACGTCGCCGTATCCTGCAATCAAAATATTCAAAGCTTCACATCCTTTCAATGTTCCTTCAAAGCGTCCAAATACGCTACGGCGGAAAGTGCCGCAAGCGTCCCGTCGCTCACCGCGGTCGTCAACTGACGCACCGCCTTTTGTCTGCCGTCACCCGCTGCAAAGACACCCCGGCGCGAGGTGCGGCATTGCTCGTCCGTTACAAAATAGCCATCGCCGTCAAGCTCCGCCAAGGAGGCAAAGGCTTCGTTCTGCGGCAGCTGCCCGATGGCCTCAAAAACGCCCGAAACTGCAAGCGTGTACGTGTTTTCGGTGTCTGCCTGCTGTAAAACCAGCTCCTCAAGGCACCCGTCACCGCGCATCTCGCGCACGACGGTGTTCCCGAAAAACTCGATATTTTCCTGCGCCCACAGGCGGTCTGCAAGGTGCTTTTCGGCACGCAGCTCCATGCGGCGGTGGATCAAATAGACCTTTGAGCAAAACGCCGACAGCATCAGTGCGTCCTGCACGGCGGTATTGCCGCCGCCCACGACCGCGACCTCGCGACGGCGAAAGAACATGCCGTCACACGTCGCGCAAAAGGATACGCCGCGCCCGATCAACTCCGCCTCACCCGCAACACCGAGCTTGCGGTGGTGCAGCCCCGTTGCAAGGATCACAGCGCGCCCGCAGTGGCTTTTTTTACCTACGTATGCGCAAAAAGTGCCGTTTTCCTCGCGAATCGCTTGCACGCGCCCGTTCTCGATCACGACCCCTAAAGCAGTAATCTGCCCCTTGAGATTTTCCGCAAAGGTATATCCGTCCGCATCGGGGAGTGCGGGATAATTTTCAATTTTCTGCGACTCCAGTATCTGTCCGCCGCACGCCTCGGCTTCGATCAGAAGCACGCTTTTTCCGGCGCGCGCGCCGTAGAGAGCCGCCGTCATGCCGGCAGGTCCGCCGCCGACGATCATGATATCATAAAGCATCGGGTCACCTCAAAACATTCATTTTACGCGCATACGCTTGATCTTTTCGGCATCGGGCGTGACGATACACGACCAGTTGGTGTGATAGATCACAAGCCCGGGCTTGCCGCCCGCAGGCTTTTTGACGTGGCGCACGAAGGTGTAGTCCACCTCCACGTTCTGCCCGTCAGCACCCTTGGAAAAGTACGCCGCGATCTCTGCTGCCTCGGTAAAGTTCTCGGCGTCTGGCTCTTCGCCGTCGCACAGCATCACAGCGTGCGAGCCGGGAAGGTTCTTGACGTGGAACCAGTAGTCGTTCTTCCCCGCCAGCTTATGCGTAATGTATTCGTTCTGCACGTTGTTCTTGCCGCACAGCACGCGGTATCCGCCGCTCGTGCGGAATTCCGCTACGGTGGGCGTGGGTTGCTTTCTGGATAGCGCATAATACTTCATGCGCGAGGCATAGCCCGAGCGGTAAAGCTCATCGCGGATCTCGGTCAGATCCGCCGCCGTTTCGGCGTGCGAGAGCGCGTCGAAAACGGTATCGATATAGCGCAGCTCCTCCTCGCCAAGCGCGATCTGTCGGGTCAACTCCACGCGAGCGGTCTTGGATTTGTTGTATTTTTTGTAGTACACCTGTGCGTTTGCGGAGGGAGAAAGCCGCCCGTCAAGTTCGATCACGCAGGTACCGAACGTTCCCGTCTCCTCGCGCCAATCCTCGTAGTCGATCAGCTCCGCACGCGTCATTCCGCGTGAGAGCGCGTAGAGGTTTGCGGTGATCAGGTCGGCATATTTTTTATATTCCTCACCCTTGTCACAATCGGCAAGCTCGCTTCTTTGCAGCTCCAGCTTGCGGCGGATACGCGTGTCGGCGTTGGACAAGATCCGCAAAATATCGGCGGCGCGCTGGCGAATATGGTTTTCGCGGTCGCGCGTATGGAAAAACTCGTCCAGAAGCAGTCCCGCGCTCTCGTAGCGGCGCAGCTCAAATTCGCTTCCGTAATGCGAAAGCACGCAAAACGCATACTCGATCGGCTTGCCGTTCTGCAGAATCATGCAGGGCTCGTACGCGCCCGTGCGGATCATATCCGTCACCGCGAAGAACGCGTCGCACAGCCGCTCGGGGCGGCAAAGACCAAGAGGCGTGTCGGTCTGCCCACTCGCACGGAAGGCGATCTCTCGCGCCACGGCGGCGGAAATGCCCAAAAACGCAGACGTGATCCATTTATCGGCGGGGCGATCGGTGCCGCCCTCGCGCATCAGAGGCCAAAATTCCTCGCGAGACAGGGTCATGGGGTCTCGTTTTTCCTGCTTCGGCGGCAGCTCGTAGACCATTCCCGGCAAAACCTGCCGCAGCACCGAGGTGGAAAAATCCACAGTGTGGAGCGCGGCGAGGATCTTTTTTTCGTCGTTTGCAAAAATCAGATTGCTGTATTTGCCCATGATCTCGGCAATGAGATAGCGCTTGCAATCAAAGCCCATTTCGTCGCGCGTTTCAAACTCGAGCGTTACAACGCGCTCAAAGCCCTCCTGACGCACGTTCGAAAGCTTCGCGCCCTGCAAATGCTTACGCAAAAGCATACAGAGCATGGGAGGGGTCATGGGGTTTTCCTTTTGCTCGGTCGTAAAGCCGATGCGCGGATTGGACGAGCCTGCATTGATAAGCAGTCGTTTGCCGCCCTCAAGGCTTCGCATCTGCAGAACGATCTCGTCGCGCTCTGGCTGAAAGACCTTTTCAATGCGCGCGCCCGGTGCTTTCTCGCATATCTCCGCCACCACGCACGCAAGCATTCCCGCATCAAACGCCATTTTACCGCCTCCTTTTTTCGAAATTCAAAAAACTTCAAAAATATTATACCATAATCTTGCTTTTTTTACAAGTAAATGCTATAATAATTTTAGAAAAGTTCAGAAAGGACGTAACAAAATCATGAAAAGAACGGTCATCGGCATTGACGTTGGCGGTACGACCACAAAGATCGTCGGCTTTCGCGTAGGTGAAAAGGGCGAGAAGGAGCTGATCGCGCCGCAGTTCGTGCGCGCGACGGATCCCTTGACCTCCATTTACGGAGCGTTTGGAAAATTTACGTCGGAGAACGGCTTGGAGCTCTCCGACATTGACAAAATATTGATGACGGGTGCCGGCTCGTCGGTCGTGTCGGGCGGCATCTACAACCTCAAATGCGAGGCGGTTCCCGAGTTTTCGGGCAGCGGCATCGGAGGGCTTTATCTCTCCGGGCTTGACGAGGCGATCGTGGTCAGCATGGGCACGGGCACGGCGCTCAACCATGCCAAGAAGATCGGAAAGAACAAGTATGAGATCAAGTATCTGGGCGGCACGGGCGTTGGCGGCGGCACGCTGATCGGACTCTCGCGCAAGATGCTGGGTGTGGACAGCGTCGAGCACATCGAGCAGCTTTGTGCCGACGGCAACCTTGACAACGTGGATCTGCGGATCAAGGATATTTCGCGCAAGAGAAACTACCACGGCATCAACGAAAATCTGACGGCGGCAAACTTCGGCAAGGTGTCCGACATGGCAACGCCTGCCGATCTGGCGCTCGGAATTGCCAATCTGGTGGCGGAAACGGTTGCCATGCTGGCGATTTTCGCGGCACGTGCGCACAATTTGCAGGACATCGTGCTCATCGGCAACCTGACCACAATCGCGCCGGTTCGCCACGTGTTTGAAAGCCTTGGCAGCGATTTCGGCGTTCGCTTTATCATTCCCGAAAACGCGCAATTCGGCACTGTTATCGGTGCGGCGTTGAACGAGGGGTAAGGAATAGACCTTGAGGGGAGGGGGACTTTTTAAGGAAAAGTCCCCCTCCCCTCAAGCTCCCCTCCCCTTCAAAACCTTCACAAAAGAGCACGCCCGCCGCGTTCATGTCTGAACAACATGAACGCGGCGGGCGTGTGCGCTCTCGCGCAGGGGCATTGCACGAGAGTTTATTTTGAGAACGGCACAGTCATTCCCCAAACAGTCGCGCAACCACGCTCTGCATCTCACGCGGCATGGGTGCGTGCAGGCGGAGCATCTCGCCCGTGCGCGGGTGAGTGAAGATCAATTCGCCTGCGTGTAAGCATTGTCCTGTAATAAGGGCGCGGTGTCGGGCTTCAAATTTGGTATTCCCCCCGCCGTATAGGCTGTCGCCAAGGAGCGGGTGACCCGTGAAGGACATATGCACGCGGATCTGGTGGGTGCGACCCGTTTCCAATTCACAGCGCAAAAGTGTAAAGGAATTGCCGTCCGCTTCGCCGCGTGCGAGCACCGTCCAATGCGTAACGGCGTCACGTGCGCGCATTTCGGGGTTGCGGATCACCGCCATTTTCTTGCGGTCAACGGGGTGTCTGCCGATCGGCGCGTCCACCGTTCCCGCATTCTCGCGGAAATTGCCGAGTGCGATTGCGGTATAGATGCGGTTGATGTGATGCCCCTTGAGCTGCTCGGAGAGTGCCAAGTGTGTCGCGTCGTTTTTTGCCACGACCAAGAGACCACTCGTATCCTTATCGATGCGGTGGACGATCCCCGGGCGGATCACACCACCCACGCCAGACAGGCTTCCCTTGCAATGATGCAGCAGCGCGTTGACAAGCGTACCGTCGGGGTTGCCTGCGGCAGGGTGCACGACCATGCCCACAGGCTTATTGACTGCGATCAAATCGTCATCCTCATACACCACGTCGATCGGAATATCCTGTGGGATCGCTTCCATCGGCTCGGGCTCTGGGAGCGTGACCTCCACGCGGTCGCCTTCTCGCATGCGGTAATTTTTGGGTGCGGGGGTGCCGTTGAGTGCCACACTTCCCTCCTCGATCAGCTTGACCGCCGCCGAGCGCGAAAGCGCCCCCTTGTCGGACACGAAGCGGTCAAGCCGCGCGCCCGCGTCCGTAGCGTCAGCCGTTAAAAGCAGGGACGCGCCCTCGCTTTCAAGCTCATTCCATTCCGTTTTCATCGTTCTGCTCCGTGCTTTCCTCGGCAAGCTTTTTTGCCTTTTCCTTTTTCGCGTCCTTGATGATATCCAGGATCAGATAAGCGATCAGCATGCCCGCCCCCACGCACACGAAGGAATCCGCCACGTTGAACACGGCGAAATCGATCAGCGTAAAGTCGATAAAATCGATCACATATCCCAAAAAGATACGGTCGATCATGTTGCCGATGCCGCCGCCCGTAATGAACGCGATCGAGATCAGCAGCCACTTACCGGTGGGGCGAAAATAAAACAGATAGACCAGCAGTCCTATGATCGCAACCGTGGAAAAGATCATAAACACCCAGCGTGCGTCGGAAAACATGCCGAACGCCATACCGCGGTTTTGAACATACGTAAAGTGAAGCACGTCCTGCCACAGGGGAAACGATTCACCCAGCTCAAGTAGCTTGACCGTCAGAAGCTTTGTCAACTGATCCAATCCGATCACGCCGACGATAATGGCAACTGCAATCCAAATCATAACACTCTCCTTGATAGGTGCGAGGAAGGAAAATGGTGTCTTCCTTCCTCGCATGTTTTAAAATCAGTATTTCAGGATCTCGCGGCAACGAGCGCAGAGGAACCCGTCATCACCAAGGTCGTCGCCCTCGGTGGAGTAGCTCCAGCATCTCTCGCACTTGCAGCCGTCGGCAGGTGCAACCAGCACACCAACGCCCGAAAGCCCCTCGGTGTGAGCACCTGCGGGAGCGTCGCCCTCAACGAGCGTAACACCCGACACGATGAACACGGTGGGAAGCTCCGCGCCGAAGCTGTTGAGCAGCGCGAGCATCTCGGCGTCCTTGGTATACAGCGTGATTTTTGCCTCCAGAGACTTACCGACCAGCTTCTCGGCTCTCGCCAGCTCCAGAGCCTTCATCACGTCGTCGCGCATCTCGAAGAGCTTGTTCCACTTCTCTGCCACCGCTCCAAAGGTCAGTGCCTCGTCGTATGCGGGCATATCGTTGAGGAACACACTCTGGCAGTTATCGCTCGCCTTATGCGGGATTGCCTGCCACATCTCCTCCGCCGTGAAGGAGATCATGGGTGCGAGCAGTCGCACAAGCCCCGAGAGAACGAAGTACATAGCGGTCTGCGCACTGCGGCGAGGCTCGCCGTCGGTGCGACCCGTGTATACGCGGTCCTTGGTGATATCAACGTAGAGCTTGGAGAGCTCGGTGGTACAGAAATTGTTGATCGCGTGGTATGCCACGTGGAATTCGTATTTCTCATACGCGCCTCTGACCGTGCGGGTCAGCTCATTCATCGCGAAGATCACCCAGCGGTCGATCTCAGCGAGGGAATCAAGCGGCAACGCGTGCTGATCGGGATCGAAATCGTTCAGGTTTGCGATGAGGATTCGAACCGTGTTACGGATCTTGCGGTACGCGTCGGACAGCTGCTTGAAGATCGGATCGGAAACGCGCACGTCCACGCGGTAATCCGCAGATGCGACCCACAGACGCACCAGATCCGAGCCGTATTTTTGCACCATATCGGACGGAACGATGACGTTACCGATCGACTTGTGCATCGCCTTACCCTCGCCGTCAACGACCCAACCGTGGGTCAAGACGGTCTTATAAGGTGCCTGCGCCTCGCCGCGCGCACCGATGGCGGTCAGAAGCGAGGACTGGAACCAGCCTCTGTACTGGTCAGCACCCTCAAGATACATATCGGAGGGCCAGACCTGATCGGGATTGTCCTCCAGCACCGCAAAATGCGAGGATCCCGAATCGAACCAACCGTCCAGAGTGTCGGTTTCGGTGGTAAAGGTCTTGCCGCCGCACTCGGGGCAAACAAAGCCCTCGGGAAGCAGCTCGGCAGCCGTTTTTTCATACCATACGTTCGAGCCGTATTCGCCGAACAGCTCGGACACGCGCTCGATCGTTTCATCGTTGCAGATCGGCTTTTTGCAGCAGTCGCAGTAGAACACGGGAATCGGGAGACCCCAATGGCGCTGACGGGAGATACACCAATCGGCTCTCTCGCGCACCATGCTCTTGATGCGGTCGCCGCCCCACTCGGGCAGCCACTCTACCTTTTCGCACGCCTCGACCGCCTCGTTCTTGAACGCATCTACCGAGCAGAACCACTGGGGCGTTGCGCGGAAGATGATCGGGTTCTTACATCTCCAGCAGTGCGGGTACTCGTGCTCGATCTGTGCGGATGCAAAGAGTGCCCCGGTTTCCTTCATGTCGGCAAGAATCGCGTCGTTGGACTGATCGTAGCGCAGTCCCGCAAACTTGCCTGCCTCCTCGGTCTGATAACCGCGGTCGTCCACGGGAACGAGGGGCGGAAGCCCATAACGGCGGCAGGTGATATTATCGTCCGCGCCAAAGCCGCCTGCGGTGTGCACGCAGCCCGTACCGCTTTCCATGGTGACGTAGTCGGCAACGACCACAAGGCTGTCGCGGTCAAGGAAGGGATGCTGTGCGGTCATGTACTCGAAGTCCTGACCCTTGTAGCGTGCCAGGATCTCGTAATTTTCAACGCCGCCCTCCAGCATCGTGCGCGTGCAGAGTGCCTCGGCAACGACGTAGCATTCGCCGTTCTCTGCCTTGACGACAACGTAGTCGTCGTTCGGATTGAGCGCGATCGCCTGGTTGCCGGGCAGCGTCCAGGTCGTGGTCGTCCAGATGATGAAATAGGTGTTGGCGATATCGCAAATGCCCGCGAGCTTGCCCCGATCGTCCTTGATGCGGAACTTGACGTAGATGGAGGTACAAGCATCGGTCTGATACTCGATCTCCGCCTCCGCCAGTGCGGTCTCGTCGTTCGGGCACCAGTAAACGGGCTTGAGTCCCTTGTAGATATAGCCCTTCTTATACATCTCGCCAAAGATCTTGATCTCGCGCGCCTCGAACTTCTTATCCATGGTCAGATAAGGCTTTTCCCAGTCGGCGGTGATGCCCAGACGAATGAACTGCTCCTTCTGAATGTCGACAAAATTCTCTGCAAACGCATAGCACGCGTTGCGGAATTCGGGAATGGACATCTTCTTGCGGTTGAGCTTGCTCTGCTTGATGATTGCAGACTCGATCGGCATACCGTGGTTATCCCAGCCGGGGGTAAACGGCACACGATAACCCGTCATTGCGTGATACTTGTTGATAAAATCCTTGAGGATCTTATTCAGCGCATGACCCATGTGGATGTTTCCGTTGGAGAACGGAGGACCGTCGTGCAGAATATACAAGGGCTTATCCTTTGCGTTCTCCTGCATCTTGTTGTAAAGATCGATCGAATTCCAATATTTGAGCATCTCGGGCTCGCGCTGCGGAAGTCCCGCACGCATGGGAAACTCGGTCGTGGGCAGATTTAATGTACTGGTGTAATCCTTTGCCATTTTTTCTCTCCTATTTTGATCCTTTTCGGATAATGTTACAAATAAAAAACGCCTTCGCAGTCAAACGACTGTGAGGCGAAAATTCCGCGGTACCACTCACTTTCGCGCAAAAATGCGCGCACTTATGCACCTATGTGCCAACCTTAACGCGGTTACACGGGCTCGCCTACTGACATTTGCGTTCGTCGCGCCGACTCGGAAGTGATTCCCCATAGTGATATTCACTGCGTGCTCGCACCAACCGCACGCTCTCTGCAAGTCCTCTCACACGGGCGTTCTTCGTCAACATCATTCCAAGACAGTATACCACACCTTTCCCCGTTTGTCAACACTTTTATTATAAATATTTAACTTGACTTTCCACCGAAAAGGTGGTACAATACAGAAAAAAGCGTTTGGAGGCAGCTTATGAAGCTCAGTATCTGCACACGTCATATGGAGCAGCGCTTCGGATATGAAAAAGCATTTCAAATGATCAAGGACGCGGGCTTTGACGCGCTCGACTATAATCTGGACGGTTGGATCGGCACCGAGGATGGGCTTCTCGCCAGCTGCAACCTTCAAATGAGCGAGGACGAGCTGGTTGCCTACTACACGCGTATGTACGAAACCGCACAGCGCATCGGTCTTACGTTCGGACAAACGCACGCAGTGTTCGGCGCGCCCGCCGCGCTGAACCACCGCGACCTGTATATAAAACTGACAGTCAGAAATATTATCGCAACCTCGGTTCTGCATTGCCACCACACAGTCATCCATCCCGTCACCCTTGCCGACCGTTTGTTTGACGACGGTTACGATGCCTGCCACGCATTCAATCTGGAGCTTTTCCGCGAGCTGCTTCCCTATCTTGAAAAATACAACGTCAAGATCGCCATTGAACCGATGTGGAATCGCGCGGACGGAAAAATCTGCCCCACCGTTTGCTCACGTCCCGAGGAGATCCTGCAATTCATCAACGAGCTCGGAAGCGAATATTTCTGCTCCTGCCCCGACCTCGGGCACTTCGCTCTGACGGGTCCCGACACGGGTGACACACCCGCAGACGCGCTTCGCAAGCTCGGCAAAACCGTGGAAATCATTCACGCGCACGAGGTGGAACCCAACGAGGATCGCCATAACAAGCCCTTCACCTACGGCACAATGGATTGGGCAGACATCATTGCCGCTCTGCGCGAAATCGGCTACACGGGCACCCTCAACTTTGAGGTCGGCACTCATTACTTCGAAAAATACCCCGACGCGCTCGTCCCCGAGGCTCTGCGCCACTTGGCGGAGATTGGCAAGGGAATGTTGCGTTAAGTTTTCCCCGCCTCCCTTTCAAAAGCTTTCGCCACATGGGTACTGTTGGTAAAAATACACCTTAACCGAAAATGTGCTTCGCAGAAGCGCACACGCCCCGCGCGTTCACGTTGTTAAGACGTGAACGCGCGGGGCGTGCCCTTTTGTGACGGTCTTGAAGGGTGAGGGGCTTGGGGAGAGGGGGACTTCTTGGGGAGAAGTCCCCCTCTCCCCAAAAACTTTATCCCATCAAGCTCTCCGCATAGCGGACGGTGTCCATAGCATCCTTGGCGTAAAAGTCGGCACCGATGGCGGTGGCGTAATCCTGCGTCAGGACAGCACCTCCGACAACCACGCGGCACCACGGAGCGAACGCGCGAAGCTGACGGATGGTTTCCTCCATCGCGGGCACGGTGGTCGTCATCAAGGCACTCAAGCCCACCAGCGGCGCGTGCAGACGCACGGCTTCCGCAACGATCGCCTCGGGCGGCACGTCCTTGCCAAGATCCTGCACGTCAAACCCGTAGTTCTCCAACAAAAGCTTGACGATGTTCTTTCCGATGTCGTGAATATCCCCCTTGACGGTGGCAAGCACGAATACCCCGCGCGTGGCAGCGTTTTCGCTCGGCATCTTCTCTTTGATGACCTCAAATGCCGCCTTTGCCGCCTCGGCACTCATGAGGAGCTGTGGCAGAAACACGGTCTGCTTTTCAAAGCCCTCCCCCACGGCGTTCAGTGCGGGAATGATCTCCTTTTGCACCAGCGTCAGGGGCTCAACCGAGCCGATTTGCTCCCGCGTCAGTGCCGCCGCACGGTCGCGCAAGCCCTTGACGATCGCCGTCTGAAGCTCCGAACGGGCGTCACACACCGCAGAAGAAGCACCCTGCGGCGCAACGTTCACCGCCGCCACTTCGGGCAGAGTTGCGGCAAACGCGATGTAATCGGCGCAGTTATCATCCATTCCCGACAGTGCCAGATACGCGCGGTATGCCTTCATCATTTCAAGCGAATACGGGTTCATGATCGCGGCGGAAAGTCCGCGCGACATGGCAAGCGTGAAGAACGCGCCGTTGATCGCGTCACGGTTCGGCAGTCCAAAGGACACGTTGGATACGCCGAGCGAGGTGTGACACCCCAGCTCACGGCGAATCAGCTCCACCGCACGAAGCGTTTCGCGTGCGGCGCACGGATCGGCACTCACGGTCAGAGCCAGCGGATCAAACACAAGATCCTTTTTGTCAATGCCGTACTCTTTAGCAACGTCAAGAATCCTGCGCGCAATGGCAAGACGCCCCTCGGCGGTGGCGGGGATCCCGTCCTCGTCCAAGGTCAGTGCCACGACCACGCCGCCGTATTTTTTCGCCAGCGGAAAGACGGCTTCCATGCTCTCGCGCTTGCCGTTGACCGAATTGATCATTGCCTTTCCGTTGTAGCGGCGCAAGGCTCTCTCCATGGCAACGGGATCGGATGTATCGATCTGGAGCGGCAACGCCGTCACTCCCTGCAAGGCACACACGGCATCCGTCAGCATCGCGGGCTCGTCGATCTCGGGCAGCCCCACGTTCACGTCAAGGATCTGCGCGCCCTTTTCTTCCTGCGAAATGCCCTCCTTGAGCAGATAATCCATATCCCCCTGCCGCAAAGCCTCCTTGAACCTCTTTTTCCCCGTGGGATTGATGCGCTCACCGATGAGGATCGGGCGCGCGCCAAGGATCACCGCGTGCGTGTAAGAGGACACACGGGTGTCGTTTTTCGGGGTCACGGGCAGAGGTGCCAGCCCCGCGCTTTGCCGCACGGTCGAGGCGATATACTCCGGCGTCGTTCCGCAGCAGCCGCCGCACAGACGCACGCCGCGCGCCAATTGCGCGCACACGCCGGCAGCAAACGCGTCGGGTGACACGTCGTAAACCGTCACGCCGTCCACGCTTTTGGGCAGCCCCGCGTTGGGCTTGAGGAGCACGGGCACGGACGCATATTGGAGGTATTGCTCCACCACGGGCGCAAGAGCCGCAGGGCCGAGCGAGCAGTTAACACCAATCGCGTCAGCCCCCATGCCCTCAAGAAGCGCCACCATTGCCTCGGGGGCAGCCCCCGTCATCAGCTTTCCGTCCTCGCCGTAGGCATTGGAAACGAACACGGGGAGCGTGCTGTTCTCCTTTGCCGCAAGGAGAGCCGCCTTGGTTTCGTAGGCATCGTTCATGGTTTCGATAAAGATCAGATCCGCGCCGTGCTTCACGCCAAGATGCACGGTTTCGGCAAAAATCGCCACCGCGTCCTCAAAATCAAGGTCACCCAAGGGCTTGAGAAGCCGCCCGGTAGGGCCGATGTCAAGAGCCACCCAGGCGTCGCTCTTTCCGCTCAGCTTACGCGCACGCTGTGCGTTTTCGATCGCCGCCTTGACAATCGCGTCCAACTCATCGGGCGAAAATTTGAGGCTGTTCGCGCCAAAGGTGTTGGTGTTGACGATATTGCTCCCCGCCTCGAAATACGCGCGGTGCACCGCCACGATCTCGTCGGGGTGCGACAGATTCCAATATTCGGGCAGCTCGCCCGCGGCAAGTCCGCGCGCCTGCAAAAGCGTGCCCATGCCGCCGTCGAGATACACGATATGTTCCTTTAAAAATTCGGTGATGTTCATGCGATGCTCCATTATCCGAGAATGTCCGAAAGATTGCTCAAAATTTTCTCCGCCACGTCGGGCTTGTTCATCGAATAGACGTGGACGTTGGTAATGCCGTTGGCGAACAGGTCAATGATCTGGTCGGTCGCATACGCGATCCCCGCCTGCTTCATCGCATCGGGTGAGTGCCCGAACTTATCCACAAGGCTCTTGAAGCGTTGCGGCATGAAGGAGCCCGAGAGCTTGATCGCACGCTCGACCTGATTGGCGTTTGTGATCGGCATGACACCGGGAATCACGGGAACGGTAATGCCCGCCTCGCGGATCTTATACAGGAAATTATAGAGCAGATTGTTGTCAAAAAACATCTGCGTAGTCAGAAAATCGCAGCCTTCATCTACCTTTTCGCGCAGATAGCGGATATCCTCGCGCCGGTCTGCACTTTCGGGGTGAATTTCGGGATAGCACGCGCCGCCGATGCAGAAATCCGCACCGCTTTCCTTGATATCGCGGATCAGATCCACCGCGTGGCGGTACGCCCACGTGCTGCGG
The DNA here is from genome assembly GCA_045597145.1 of Eubacteriales bacterium. Classification (GTDB taxonomy): domain Bacteria; phylum Bacillota; class Clostridia; order Oscillospirales; family CAG-272; genus UMGS1865. The sequence continues at coordinate 760 of JAZODU010000043.1, read as the reverse complement.
TCGCTCTGCTCCAGCTCGGGCGTCAGGTCGCCGCGCAGGGCCATGACGTTTTCGATCCCCGCCGCCTGCATCTGCGCGATCTTTTCGCGCACGGTGTCGCGCGTGGAGGACACGCAGGTCAGGTGCGCCAAGGTCGGCACGTTATAGTTTTTCTTGATATTCTGCGCAATTTCCAACGTGTAGCGGCTCGTACCGCCACCTGCGCCGTAGGTCACGCTCATGAACGCGGGATGCAGCTTTGCAATCTCCTCGGTGGCGTGCTTGACGCTTTCAAACGCCGTGTCGGTCTTGGGAGGAAAGACCTCAAAGGAGAGCGACAGCGTGTCTTTTCGGAAAAGCTCTGTCAGTTTCATTTGTATGTCCTCTTTAAAAAATAATATTCCATTCATCATTATAGCACAACCGCACGCGCATTGCAAGATTCATCGGCAAAAAAAACGCTTTGTATTGACAAAAAGCGCGTTGGTGTGTTACAATACAAAAAACCTTGGTGGTAGGATATGAAGATCAGTATCAGTACGGGAACGCTTGAGCAACGCTTTGGCGTGCGCAAAATGTTTCAGCTTATGAAGGCGGCGGGAATCAAGTATACCCACAAAAAAAGGACGCACATCGTGCGTCCTCAGATCACTGACAAAGCCTATTTCAAGCACGAGATAGGCTTTGTTTTTTGCAAAGAAATAGTAAAAATGTGAGGACATTGGAGGAATCCCTCCAACATAGGTTGGCAATCTTCTTCAAGTTCTGCACGGCGGCAGTG
>JAZODU010000042.1:0-79324 GCA_045597145.1 Eubacteriales bacterium | reverse complement strand
CTTTTGCTCTTAGCAATTTTACTTTTTGTTTGAGTAGTATTCTCGTTTGAATTGTTCGAGATCCAATACACACGCTATTTTTAGCTTTGTACTTCTCTCTTGTTGTTCAATTTTCAAAGATCATTCCGCTGCCCTTTTTTGCGGCAGCTTGACTATTATATCACAATCCGAGTGCCTTGTCAATAGTTTTTTGAAAGTTTTTTTAAAAAATTCCAACTTTTTTCAAGTGTCGCTTGCGATACAGCCACTTTTTGCGCAGCCTTGTTATTATATCACCATCTCCCCCCTTTGTCAAGTACTTTTTCACAAAAAATCAAAATATTTTTTAGCACTTTCACCAAAAGCCGTTTCCGCATAAAAACGCGGCATCGGCACATACTGTTGGCAGATTTTCAAAACTCAAGGAGGGCGCATGACGACCATACTGTTCCGAACCGTGCTGATCTACGTCTGTCTGATCACGACCATGCGCCTGATGGGCAAGCGGCAGATCGGCGAATTAGAGGTCACCGACCTCGTCACGACCTTTCTGCTCTCGGAGATCGCCTCGCTCCCCATCACCGACCGCAACATTCCCGTAGTCTACGCGATCATTCCCATGATCACGCTCCTGACGCTTGAGGTGTTGTCTTCCTATATATTATTGCGCGTGCCAAGGCTCAAAAGCCTGCTCTCGGCGCGCCCGACGGTACTGATCAACAAGGGAACGCTGGACCAGCGCGCCATGCGTGAGGTGCGGGTGTCGGTTGACGAATTGATGAGCGAGGTGCGCCAGCAGGGGCTAACGTCGCTCGCGCAGGTGGAGTGCGCGATCCTTGAGAAAAACGGCAAGCTGACGGTTCTGCCAAAGCCCGCGTACGCGCAGCCAAACGCCGAGCAGCTTGGCGTGCACGCCGCAGACGAGGCGTTGATGCACATCGTGTACACGGGCGGCACGTTCAGCGACACGGGGCTGCGCCTGATCGGGAAAGATCGCGCGTGGCTGGAGTCCGAGCTTTCGCGCCGCGGCGTGCAAAAATCCCGCCTTTACTGCGTAACGGCAAACGAGGCGGGCGAGATCTACTGGATCACACGCGAAAAGGAGGGAACCCGATGAAATCACTTGCAACCACGCTGATCCTGCTTGTGCTGATGCTCGGCGGCATCACGTGGAATTACGTCCACATCAACCGCATCTCGGACGAATTGATCGAGCAGATCGAAGCTCTGCCCGATGTGGGCGAGGAGGGATGCGTGGAGGCGGTGCAGACGCTCAACGACTACTGGCTCTCGCACGCGGAGAGCGTGGAATTTGCGGCGGGCTACACGGTGGTCGACCGCGTCAGCGAGCAAGCCGTCACGCTGCTGGCGTGCGCCTCCTGCGGCGATCTTTACGGCTACCGCACCGCGCTCGCGCTTCTGCTCGACGCCGTGGAGGACATGCGCCGCCCCGAGAGTTTTTCGGTCGGGACGATGCTGTAGGGGCAAAGGTTATTTGCGGGGAGAACCTTTTTGAAAAAAGGTTCTCCCCGCAGCCTTCCCTATCACTCCACCAACAACTCCCAGAGCTCGCGGCGCATGAAGGTCTGCATCAGCTTCATACCGTTTTCGTTGAGGTGGTTAGTGTCGCTCGTGTTCTTGGCGTAGGTCAGGCGGAAGGAGTAATCCGCCATATTGATGCCCGAGACGGCGGGGTTGCCTGCGTCGATCACCGTAAAGCGCGCCTCGCCCGCGTAGTGCGCGGCAAAGAGCGACTTGATGCCGTTGCAGACGTAGTCCATGCGCTGCCGCACCTCGCCGTCGACGGTCTTTTGCGCCTCGACGTACCAGGACGTGACGAACACGATCGTCGCATTCGGGTAGTCGACCAGCAGCTTGTCGATCATGAGCCGCCACGCGCCCAGCAGCGTCGAGCCGTCGGTATCGTTGACCGTTCCCAATGGAATGTTCCAGTTATAGTCGTTTACGCCGCCCTCCAAAAGGATCAGATCCACGTCCTCGGCGGTCTTGTTGTAGAGTGTACCGCGCTCATGCGAGGCGTTGCTTCCGCCAAAGCGGTAGATGTCGCTGTGGTTGAACAGATAATCGTACATCGACTTGCGCACGTTCTGCCCCGGGGCGTACACGTCGGGATTATAGGCGACCGTCCAGCCGTCGTGCCCGAGATTCGTAAAATTCCACTTGCATTCGGTGGCAAGCAAGCCGATCCACTGGTTCTTGCCTGCAAGATAGTCGCCGTCAAAGAGGCTGTCGCCGATCGCCAGCACGTTCAGCTCGTTCAGATCCGCAACCAGCATCGTCTGCACCGCCGCCTCAAAAAAGGCGCGCGCTTCGTCTGTCAGCGTCACGTTGCTGTCCTTGATCAGCGCCTCTGCCAGTCGACCGTACACGCCGCTCGCCGCAGTCTTTGCCTGCACCGTCAGCACGGCACCGTTTTTCAGCGTCACGATAGCATATCCAACGCCGACGAATTCCCTGCCATGGTTGGCAGCTTTGATATCCGTGATCGAGCCCGCGAACAGATAGGCGCTCGGAATCGACGCATACCATTGCCCGACCGTTGCAGGCACGTCCACAGCGTCCACAGATGACATGAGATCCCCCTCGCCGAGCAGATCGCGCGGCAAAATGCGCGTACCGAGCTGCACCGATGCCACCGCGTCGCACGCCAAAAGCGCGTCCATTTGGTCACACGGCACGGATGTTGCGAACCGTATACCCGAGGGCCACACGCGGCGCACTTCGCTTGCGCGCGAGGAGAGCGTGAGGCTGTACGCCGTTGCGCCCTCTTCAGGCACCTGCGCGGGGTCGGTCACGACCTCCCCCTCCTTTGTTACGGCGAACAAAAAGCCGTCGGGCACCAACGTGTCCGCTCCGTCCGCCGCCACCGCAACGGGTAAGAGCGCCAGACAAAGAGTGAGCGCGAGAAAAAATGTCAGTATTTTCGTTTTCATGGTTATTTCCTTTCGTTTGGGGAATATTTGCAAGGGAATGTTGGTACGTCCATTCGGCAGGGGGTCACCTTCTCAATCAGCTAACGCTGACAGCTCTCCCGGAGCGAGAGCTTAAAGAGTACCGTCACCCAAAAGAGAGCGAAGCAACAGACCGTTAGCCCCTACCTTGGGGGAGGTGGCATTTTTGCGCACTTCGCGCGCAAATCGGCACATCGCGTTTGCAAGCACCCGTCTACCGTCCAACAAACGCCCCACGGTTGTGGGGCGTTTTGCTGTTCTTTATCGGATCTTCGCTTGATTCTTGATAACGTCCCAGATCAAGGGAAGCATATTCTTCGCCATCAGCGCCATGCCCTCGTCGTTGAGATGAAAAGCATCGTACGCGTAGAAGCTCTTGAAGCCCGGCGAGCGCATATTCACGCCCGACACGTCGGGGTCACCCGCATCGATCAGGTACACGCGGTCGTTATCGGCATAGACCTCGTCGTACAACGTCACCACGCTCGACGTGTACTCGATCGCGTTCGCGCCATCCTCGCGCGTCTGGTTGTTGTTTTCCCACGCCGTGATGAAGATCACGATCGCGTTGGGATACTGCCGCAGCAGCTCCTCGGTTACGAGCTGCCAAGCACCCAGAAAGGTCGCAGGATCGTCCGAATCCACCGTTCCCATAGGAGCCTGCACCTTGGTGCCATAATCGTTGCTGCCCGCCTCAAGCAAGATCACATCCACAGCCTCTTTGGGCTTGACGGTGCTTCCGCTGTTGTAAAACTGGCTGTTCTCGCGGCTTCCGAACTTGTAGGTTTCGTCATTGAACAGAAGCTTATAGATCGACGCGTTGGTCGCCGTGCGGTTGGGGTCATACGAGATCGTCGCGCCGCCAATGCCGAGGTTGGTGATGTTCCAGAAGCAGTCCTTGCCAATGGAGTTGATCCACACGTCCTTGCCCGTGGTCTGATCCGAGCCGGTGAACAGACTGTCGCCAAGTGCCAGCACGTTGAGGGAATTGAGGTCGTACTGCATCTGCTCGACCTTGGTGCGGGGCGTTCTGTGCGCCTCCACAACGAGGTCCCAGATCAGGGGCAGCATGTTCCCTGCCATCAGCCCCATGCCTGCGTCGTTGAGGTGGTACCGGTCGTAAGCGTACTGCGACTTGAACGCGGTGTTGGGCGTACCGTCGTCGTTGACCATATCCACACCCGACACGTCGGGGTCGCCCGCGTCGATCATATAGACGCGCGCATTGTTTTTGTACGCATATCTATACAGATTCTTGACCGCGGAGGTGTAAATGATCGAATTCGCGCCGTCCTCGCGCGTCTGGTTGACGTTCTCCCACGCGGTCACAAACACGATCGTCGCGTTGGGGTATCGGTGGAGCAGCTCATCGGTCATCAGCCGCCACGCGCCAAGAAAATCTGCGGGATCCGTAGAAGCAACCGTGCCCTGCGGCGCGCCCACCTTCGGATCGTAGTCGTTGCTGCCGCCCTCAAGCAGGATCAGATCCACGTCCTCGGGGTTGCCCGAGGGGTTGCCTGCGTTGTAGTAGGAGGGCGAACCGAACTTGTAGTCTGCGTCGTTCATCAGCAGCCCGTACATCGAGGCATTGGTCGCCGTGCGGTCGGAGTCGTAAGAAACCGCCGCGCCGCTGATGCCGAGGTTGGTCAGATTCCAGCCGTATTTTTTGCCCAGCAGGTTGACCCAAACCTTGTCGCCGATCGTTTCGAACGCGCCGCTGAACAGGTTATCACCGATAGCCAGCACGTTCAGCCCTGTAAAATCACGATTGTAAAGCATTTCCATGTCGCCGTCAAATGCGTCTGCAAAGACGTTCATGTAGTATTGCTCGGACTTGTCGAGCGTCGCGTCGCGCAGCGTGATCTTCGCCTCCGTTGCGATGCCGGAAGCGATCAGGTCGTCCGACTGTGCGCCGTAGACCGTGTAGACCGAGCCGTCCTCCAGCTCGACCTCAACGTAGCCTACGCCCACGAGCGCAAGGTTGTAATGCTCTTCCTTGATATCCACGATCGAGCCCGCGAAGAACACGGTGTCATCACTCTCGTCATACCACATGCCCGCCGTTGCGGGAACGTCGATATAGACCTCGTCCGCAAGCAGCACCTTGGTCATGCCGCCCACGCGGCGCACGGTCTCCTCGGGGGCAATCAGCGTGCCCACGCGGATCTCCTTGACGCTCTCGTCAGCCGCCAGTGCCGCATAGTCTGCGGCAGAAAGCGCGGTTACGTAGCGAAGCCCCAGCGGCATGCAGAGGCGCGCCTCGGGAGAGGTGAGGGTTGCGAGCTTGACGTATTTCGCGTCGATCTGCATATCCTCCTGCGTGTCGATCGCCGTGTCTGCGGTGGTGTAGCGTGTGCCGTCAGCGAGCGTCACGGTTGTGTACAGCAGCTTTGCGTCAGCCGCACCGAGCGTTACCTGCGCCTCGCCGTCGCCAACATTGACCATCTCGCCGCCCACGCTGACCGCGTCCGCAGACGCGCAGAGCAGCGGCATCGGGATCGTGATGGCAAGTATCAGCACGGCGGAAAGCGCGCGCAAAATATGTTTTTTCACAATGAATCTCCTTCCTAAAAGCAACACGCGCCGAGCCACAGCTCTGTGGCTCGGCGCATATAAGATCAAAATCAGAACGGATCAGGCTTACCGGGATCGCGGTTGGGGTCACCCCCGGGAAGCGGATCAAGAGGATCGGGCGTAACATCGCTGCTACCGCCGCCGGTGGTCGGCTCGCCGTCGGGAACAATCGGACCGGGGCCTTGCGTCGTGCCCTTTTCCTTCGTCGTGTCGCCCTCGCCGCCGTTGCAGGCAACGATCATAACTGCCATGCAAAGAACAAGCAGGAGAACCAGGCATTTCGTCATAACGTTTTTCATGGAATCAATCTCCTTTTATGTGAAATTTCTGAGATTTTTCTCGATATAGTTTAATTATACCCTTTTTGCCCCACTTTGTCAAGTAAAATTCCGTCCTGCCCCATTTTTTTGGCAATTTGCCACAAAAGCCGCCGCAAAAATTGTTCACAACACCTAATAAATACGGCTGGGACAAGCACCCGCCCTACGGGTTAGTGGAACATACTGCCCCTGCCGAGCCGCCCTCTCCGTCCCCCTTTTTGGGGGTAGGAGATGAAACACGGGGAGAAAACCGTTCAAAAGGTTTTCTCCCCGTGTTGCTCGTTTATTCTCAAACGAACGGCGTCCAGTAGTCCTCCTCGTCGGAGGTCCTCAAAACGTCCTCGTCTGCCAGGCGAATGATCTCTGCCTGCGGCTCTTCATACATCAATTTCATAAAAAGCTCCGTTTTTTTACTTTTTTAAACCCACGGCGTCCATGGATCGGGATCAGGGTCAGGCTCGGGCTCGGGATCCGGTTCGGAACCGGGATCGGGATCGGGATCGGGATCAGGGTCAGGGTCAGGGTCAGGCTCGGGCTCGGGATCGGGATCGGGATCGGGATCAGGATCGGGATCAGGATCAGGATCAGGATCGGGATCAGGATCGGGCGATCCGCCGCCATCTGCCGTGGTCGTGGTCGTTTCGTTCTCAAAGCCTTGGCACGCACAAAGCGAAAGCAGCAAGATCCCCGCGAGGAGCGCCGTAAGAATTCGTTTCAGCATCACCAAATACTCCTTTTCTTTGTGAGCGGAAGCGGCTGTTCCCAACCGCCTCCGCCGTTGTCAGTTATTTTTTACCGAAGATATCGTCCTGTGCGGGGTCGTCCGTGTAGAAATCACGAATCTTGTGTCCGCCGTTGATCTTCTGCCAGATCGAGCCGTTGAAGATCGGAGCAAGCTCATGTGCGTCATCGGAATCCGCATTCAGGAATACGGGAATCTGGTTGAGCTTCGCGGTCACGGTAATGGTCTGACCGTTCGCACCGACGCTGTATTCCTTACCCGTCAAGAGGTCAATCCAGTTACCCTCGGGCAGGTAAACGGTTCTGGACGTAGAGCCCAGCTCCAGAATAGGTGCTACCATCAGTCCGTCACCGAACATATACTGGTCGTTGATATCGTATACATTGGTATCGTTCTGGTAGTGCAGAACCAACAGACGCAGCACGGGCAGACCCGTTTCGCACGCGATCTGCGAATACTTCCGGATGTAAGGCATCAGCTCGTCGTGGAGTGCCGTGTACTGTGCGGAAATGGTCTGTGCTTCCTCGCTCAGATCGTACAAGTGACGAACGTCACCGTGCGTCTGGATCATCAGGCTGAACGCCGTGTACTGGATCGCACGAATGAAGATCTCGGACTCGGTTTTCTTTGCAGCCTCTGCGCCTGCCGCATCCCACGTGCCGTTCCAATAGTTGTCGGGCTCGGCGCCGTAAGCATAACCTGCCATATCGTAGGTCATGAAGGGCAGACCCGAAATACCCGAGTTGAGCACTACCATCAGCTGCGTGGTAAGCGTAATCTCCTCACGCGTCTGGTCGCCCGCCCACATGTAGGGGTTACGCTGCATACCGATACCGCCGCCGCGGTTCAGTACGACAAAGCCCTCGGGAGCCTTCTCCAACATTCTCTGGCAGAAGAGCGAGATAAAGTAAGAGGAGTATGCGTGGTGAACGTCGTCGCCCTCAAAGACGGTGTCATCGTACCACTGGTATTCCAGCGTTGCCGTACCAACCTTCACACTCGTGGTTCCGGTAAGCCAACTCGTTTTGGTTCCGACCAGATCGAAGGTAAAGCCCTCGTTGGGCATGGTTTCGCAGAAGTCTATCTTACAGCCGTCAACGCCAAGCTCAATGAGCTGACCCCAAACGACGTCCATGTACCAATCCACTGCCTCGGGGTTGGTGATATCAAGGTAGGTCTGCGTGCCCGTGCCGACTGCATCGGGGTTGTCGGAACCTGCATTCTTCGGGATCTTGGTCGTGGTCTGCGTGCCCGCTGTAAACTCATGATGATAGGTACCCCCCCATCCATCGGAGTCACCGTTCCCATAGTCCAGAGAGTAGGTCACGTTTGCCTTCAGCTGATATTCCGCCTTATAGCCGGGCATGCCGGAGCCGATTTCACCAACTGCCATGTAAATCGTGGTGTTGATGTCACGCTCCTCGAGCCAGTTGATGACCTCAACGAAATTAGCGTACTGCGACGAGTTGGTACCAAGGCTGGTCCAGCCGAGTCCCTCCAGCACCATTGCGGTGGGCTTCATGCCGGCGTCGATCAGTCCTTCAACGATCGCCTTAACGCCCGCACCCATGGGAGCGCCGCCCTTCTTGGAGGTACGAACGAATTCGTAGTCACCGTCAAAGTCGTAATCTGCGTAAATATACTTGATGGAGCTACCCGAATAGAGCTTGTCGCCCTTTGTCCAAGAGGTCTTGGTGGTAGCCGGATCACCGCCGCTGGAGAGTGTCAGCGTCTCGTATCCGGGAATGTCCTCCAGCTTGTCGAAATACATCTTCTCGCCGTTGAGGCCGGTGAAGTCGGGGCTGTAACGGCAGATCAGAACCCCCTGTGCCCATTCCTCGGGCAGGGTTGCGTGACCTGCAAGGTCGGTGTAACCGTAGATCGCGTCTGCCATGTTACCCGTGGAGTAGAAATAGCAGTCGATCAGGTCGTTCTGAATGGTAACAGACCACTGGTTGGAGGAGGTCTCGCCCCAGTCCGCGGTCATGATCTCGTAACGGTTGATGTACATACCGCTACCTCTGGAGGAGGTGAACAGCGGGATAACGGTGTAAGTACCCGCCTCGTTGGCGGTACCGGGAACACCGGAGTTGTATGCGTCGTAGGAATAGAGCGACATAGACTTGCCGCGCTTGTTTGCCGCATCAAATCTCTCACCGCCGCCGTAGATTGCCTCGCCCGTCAAAAGGTCACCCGTCAGCTTAATGCTTTTATCCTTATCACTTGTTCCGCTAGCAGTGATGGCGGTGACGTTGTTCATCAGAACGCCCTTGGGCGAGAAGAACCGGAGGTTGAAGGAGCCGGTGATGTTCAGCGTCACGTAGGAATCGGTTCCCTCTGCGCGAATGGTGAACTTGGAGCTGTCATTGGTAACGATCAGCTTCATCGCCTTATCGTCGTGCTCCTCACCCAGATACTGGGACAGAGCCTGCGCCGCGCCCATGTTGTCAAACTCGTTGTACTTGCTGTTGGTCTGCGTGGGCTTGACCGCCTGCAGACGCCAGCCGTTGTTGCCGTCGTAAATGAGCTGGCACGCAACACCCGCTGCGTTCTGGAAGAAGAACTCGTTGTAGGAGTACTGTACGTTCTGGATAATCGAGCTGGAGAGTGCAGGAACCGTCATGCCCTGCACGAAGCTCTGCAGAAGCTCCTGATACTGCGAGAAATCAGGATCGTTCACGAACACGGATGCGATGTAGGAAATGCTTCTGGAATACTTGCTTTCCTGCGTGGTAGCATTGTTGTAATCGTAGCTGTAGATATATCTGACAGTGCCGTTGTTCTGCGTAACCTTCACGTAGCCCATGCCCGTGAACAAGCGGTTACGGTTTGCGGGCTTGATGTCGATAATAGAACCGACGAAGAAGGTGTTGTAGCCCTCAGACGGGGTAAGACCGGGGGGGTTGAAGTAGCCGCCGACGGTTGCCTTAACGTCGAGGTATTTTGCGGAATACGACAGCGTCTTGAGCGCGTCAATCGTGAAGTTGCCCGCCTCGGTCACGTATGCGTAAGGCGTGATCAGCGTACCGATCTCTACGTTTTTAATGTGACCTGCCGCCTTTGCCGCAACCAGCTCGTTCATCATGGCCGTGTTGATCTGCGTTGCAAAGCGCAGACCGCTGGTGTTGGTCAGACGGAGCGATGCACCCTCAACGGGGGCGATCATGTCTGCATAATCCGCCACACGCACGTTTTGATATACCACGTCGATATTGGCGAGAATCGTATCGCCGGAGCTTGCGCCAACCTTACGGCCGGAAGCCAGCGTCACCTCGGTGTACAACAGATCGGAACCCGAAGAAAGATCGATCTTCTTGGTGGCGTCATAGCTGTGGTATCTGGCGTTATTGACGTAGAAGCAGCCGCCGAAGTTGCCGAGGCTGCTCTGCTTGTTCAGCTTTGCAATGTTCCAGTTACCCTCATCGAACACGAGGTTCGTCAAAACCGTGCCACCGATGCTAAACCGACCACCGAACACCAGAATGTTGTTGATGTAAAGTTCAGCTGCACCGGTTTCCAGATTGACTACAACGGAAACGGTGTTCCACACATCTTTTTCAAGCGTGAAAGAACCCACCTTATCGTCAGAGCCAAGGATATCACCCGAGCTAATCGCTCCCGTACCAAGATTGATCTTGAACAGGTTCAGGTAAGTTTTGGCGGTGCCGTTCGTAGAGTACTTGACGATCTGGCTTTCAAAGGTTCCCAGAGCACCCGTGGGGATATAGTACTCTGCCTGCAAAACCACCGTCGGGTTCGCAAGCTCGCTATAGCTCATCTTAACGTTACCGACCGTTACGTTTTTGTCGACGTTGCTACCGCCGCCGACCGCCTCTCTCAGGGCAGCATCGGTAGAAACGGTATACGTTTTACTGTCCGAAGCCACAACGGTCTTACCGCCGTCGGTGCTCGTGAGCGTAAGCGTCTTGTTATTGTACTTCGCCGTACCCGTAGCCTTCGACGCGTCATCCCAGATAACCTCGTAAGCATACGTGCCGACGGCGATAAACTCGGCAACCTTGCCCGTATCAACGGTCTTACTGTCGATGCGAAGAACGCGGTCCGAGGAGTTCGGGTTTGCGGGGTTCGCCGCGATCGTTGCGGTAGTAGGATACGTCGTCGTACCGTCGTAAGCATCCTTCAGTGCCGTACTCGTGGATCCGATCGCCTGATTGTTAAACCCATAATTTCTTGCAGACAGCGTCTGCGTCCCGGCGCCGATCGAAGGAATGATGAGCGCAGGGATCAGGAGCACCAGTGCAACAACGCTCGCGATCCCGAGAAATAATTTGTTTTTCTTCATAATTTTTCCCTTTCTGTGTGGTGTAAAAGCCCAAAGCAAGCCCCCACGGGGGCTATGACTCGAGAGGACTTGCTTTGAGCTTTTACGTGTGGCTCCGGATAAGTAAAGCAACGAATCAAGCAGTTCTGCGCGCTGCCCAAATGCAAGACCGTCACCCCTTCCGTCATTTGACGCAAGCGTCAAATGACACCTCCCCTTACACAGGGGAGGCTTTGGGGCGGTGCATTCATTGCAGCCCAAGCCGTAAATAGCAAAGACCAATAGTTTTTTGCTTTGTTCGCGCTTGCTCTTTGCCTCCCCTGTGCAAGGGGAGGTGGCACACCGCAGATGCGACGGAGGGGTTGATACTCCCCGCCGCCAACGCGGCACAGCCAAAACCCGCAGCTCGTCGTAACAGAGCCTTACATCTGTTGAACGGGCACAGGAGGGGCGCTGTTGCACCCCTCCCGCTTTACCGACCCGAGGTCCTTCAAAAGTTATTGGGAAGGAAAAACGAGGTCGGAATCAATTAATTGTAGATCAGTCTGCTCCGAACTTGATGAACAGGTCGATCGTATCGTTCATCTCGTCCTGAGCGGCCTGCATACGGGACTCGGAGGTGTAGGTTGCAAACTCCTTAACCTTTCTGACATCGATGTCGACGAGAAGCTCATCGAATCTACCCCACTTGTCGGTAGGGCAGTACAGAAGTGCGATATCGTAAACCAGAGAGTGACGAATGATCTCGAGGGATGCACGGGAACCGTCGTCCTTAGCAACCTCCATGTACATGGTTCTCATGTAGTATGCGTCCAGAGTGGAGTCATCCATACCGGAGTATACGGTCATGACGTACATCATACGAGCTGCCTTGTCAGCCTCAGCACGCTTGTAGGGAAGTGCCCACAGGTGTGCGCAGTTCTGGAAGTACAGAACGCTGTGGTAATCCTCGTTCTCCTCAATGGTAGGAATGGGAAGGATACCGTATGCGAAGTCGATATCAGCGGAGTAGAGCACGCGACGAACGTCCCAAAGGATGTAGTCCGCGAACAGAACCTGACCGCTCTGGAAGTTCTGGGAACGCTTATTGGAATTACCGCCGGGAAGGTTGTTTGCTTCAAGGTTCAGTTTATCGAACAGGTAGTCGTAAACCTCGGAAGCCTCGTCGGTGTCGATCATGAACTGAGGATAGCCGCCAATGTTATCGGTGATACGCATGCCTGCACCGTAGTAGTAGTACAGAGGAGACGCCTGATACACGAAGTAACCGATCAGGTCTTCCTTATCGTAGCTCAGTTCTCCGTCGTTGGTGTTTGCGTCCATCGTGTACTCACCTGCGATCTTGAGCATGTTCTCAACGGTCCACTTGCCCTCCTCAACGAGGGTGTAGGGACTCTCGAAATCGCTGTCGTCAAAGGTGATTGCCAGCTCCTCAGCGATATCGTAATAGTCGTTGACGTTGACGATGGTGGAAATGGTGTTGTCCAGAGCGGAGATGTTCATGTCGCCGCTGATGTAGTAAAGGCTATCGCCGAGAGTCAGCTGCTCGATGGAGTTCTGGTCAAACGCCTCGTGATCGAGGTTGATGTAGGTCTGGTTCAGATCGTTCTTGATGTTGGACAGGTAGCCTGCGGTTGCGCAGTTTGCTGCGTCAATCGCCATCATAATGGTCAGCTCATACAACTGGTTGGTATTGAACAAGCCGCGCATTTCAACGAAAGAGTCTTCCTGCGTGGACCACACCTGCGTGATCTTGCAGTTGTAGGTTTGCTCGATCTCGCTGTTTCTTGCGATAACCGCGAAAGACAGTGCATCAGCACCGCCGGTAGCAGGGTCAACCCAGAAGTCCTCGCAGTAAAAAGCCTTGTTACCGGTGGCCTGGCTGCGCACAAACGCCTTGTACTCGTAGCGCTTCAGGTCTACGGGCTCCAGATAAGGATCCTCAACTTCTCCGCCGGGGTTCCGAGGAGCAGTCGTGTCCCCACCGCCGCCCTTGTTACAAGCCGCCAGACAGGGAACGATCATCAGCAGAGCCAAGAGAAGCACAGCAATTTTGATGATGTTTTTCATGTTCTTTCTCTCCTTTTTAAATTTTTTGAAGGATTGGAGGGTGTTTTTCCCCTCGCCATTCCTACCGCCCCGAACAGAACAGAGCGTTATAGGTCTACTATATTATACCGCATCAAAACACCTTTGTCAAGTTTCAAAAAGTCACAAAAAACGCATCTTCTTTTTGTGCACATTAACCAGTCTCTTCCAACTTTGCCCCCTGCCCCGCCCCGCGCGGCGTTGACCGTAATCTCGCGGAGCGGGAGGCTAACGTTCTGTCGCTTCGCTCTCTTCGGGAGCACCTATGGAACACCGCGCAGGCACGCAAAAAGGGCGCACTGTGTCGCGCGCCCAATGGAGATCCCTATTCCCGTTTGGTGAAAGCTCTTGAAAGGGGCGCGGGGAAGCTTCCCGAAAGAAGCGTCCCCCACGAAATCCCTCCTATTTAATTAAGGAAGCTCAACCGCGTTGATCTGATCGAGGATCAGGGTGACATCGTCAAGGATGCCCGCAGCTGTTTTAGAGGTGGTGTTCACGTTGTAGAACACGGGAATCTGCGCCAAGGTCACGTTGCACTCGACCGTATCGCCGCCCGCACCCACAACGTAGGTCTCGCCGGTGATAAGGTCAAGCCAAGTACCCTCGGGCAGATAAACGGTTCTCGTGCCTTCGCCGTAAAGCTCGGGTGCTACGAGGAACGCGTCACCGAACATGTACTGGTCGTCAATGTTGTAAACGTTGGCGTCGTTCTGCCACATCAGAACCAGATGGCGCGCCAGAGGCATACCGCTCGCGGTTGCTTCTGCTGCGTACTCATCGATGTAAGGTGCCATTGCGTCGTGCAGCTTTGTGTACAGGCTGTAAAGCTCGCTCACGCATGCGTAATCCTCGTTTTCAGCCACAAAGTCGAACGCGCCTCTGACGTTGGTGCTGTCGGTCATCATGCTGACCGTGAATGCGGTGAACTGGACACCGCGCAGGAAGATCGAAACCTCCTGGTCGATGCTCAACTCGTTGTCGTTCTTGTAGAAGGAGCCGCCTGCGTAGTAGGATACGAAGGGCATGCCCGAAAGACCTGCGGAAAGCAGACCCGAGATCTGTCTTTCCAAACGGTTGGTCGTACGGCTCTGCTCGCCGCCCACCACGATGGCATTGCGCTGAGAGCCGATGCCGCCGCCCGTGGTAAAGCATATACCGCCGTCAGGCTTCTTTGCCAGAACGTTGTTCAAAAGACCTGCAAAGCAGGTGGAGTACCACTGACGTGCGCCGCCGGTTTCAGCGGTCTTATCGTAGAAGTTCAGCGTGCCGTGCGTGTCGGGCAGGAGGTTTGTACCGTCTACCTTTGCGCCGTCAAAGCCGATCTCCTCTACCAGATACGTCCAGTACTCGCCGAAGAACCACTCAACAGCCACAGGATTCGTGATGTCGAGGTAGGTCTTGGTGTCGTAGGTAAAGTCGTCAGCGTTGCTTGTTCTGTCGCCGCCCTCAATAGTGGTTGCAAAAGGATCGCTCTTGATAGGCTCCTTGGTGTTTACGGTGGGTGCCACGGTAAACAAAGGTGCTTCCAGCATAGAGCCTGCAGCTTCGACGATCGGGAGATTTGCGGTCGTGTTGGTCCTGATGGTACTGGTCGTGAAGGAACCGTCTCCCTGCGGCTCGCCGTAGTAATAGGTAAAGGTCCAGGTCAGATAGAAATTGTCGACCTTTACGTCCTCATACATGCCCTCGGGGAATGCGCCCGGGAAGAAGCCGATATCGACGTTGCAGATGATCTTCTTGCCCATGGAGTGAACGAGATCGCACACCGTCTTGAGCTCCTCGTGCTTGGAGAAGTCGTGAACGTCCCAGCCGTCGATCACGATGCCGGTCCAGGGTGTGCCGTAAACCTCCATGTTTGCGATCATTTCCTTGACCGCCTCCAGCGTATCCACGTTTGCATCGTAACGAACGACAAGCAGACCGTTCATCCAGTTTTCGGGAGCCTTTGCGTAACCGCTGATCGCCGCGTAAGCGTTCAGAACGTCTGCGATCTTATCGGTGGTAAACACGTATACGTCAAGCGCACCCGCGCTAAGCGTGACGTTCAGCTCGTTGTATTTGGTAGCACCGATGTCAGCCACCATGTACGCGTTGCTGTTCACGAAGATACCGGAACCGGTGGAGCTGGAGAACAGCGGGATCGCTACGTTGGAGTTATCCTTGGTATCGGCAACCGCGCCGCTCTGGATCACGACCTTGTTGCCGCGCCGGTTGACGGAATCGAATCTCTCACCCGTACCGAAGATCGCCTCGGTATCGTTGAGGGTAAAGTTTGCGTACAGAGTCAGCGTGTCAAGACGACCCGTGATGGAGTGGTTGAGCCCCGTCAGCGTGCGGATCAGCTTGCCCTCTGCGTTGCAGAACTTGATGTTGAAGTCGAGCTTGTTCAATACGGCGTAGCTGCCGTCGGGAGCTTGTGCGATGATGTTGGTGTCATCCTCCCAGTAGGTCAGGGTCTGAGGCAGATCTGCAGGCGTGTCGCCCAGATCAAGCGCCAGCTTCTGTGCTGCGCCAACATTGCCGAAAGGCACTGCCATGTTATGTCTGGTCTGTACGCGCCAGCCACCGTTGCCCGTGTAGGTCAGGCGGCAGGAAACGTCCAGCTCGGAGCCGGGGTGCAGGGTAAAGAGCAGCTCGGTGGGGTTCTTCTTGTCTGCACGAACCTTCTTGATGCCATTCTTGTCTTCTGCGTTGTCGGAATAGTAAACGTATTCGAGATCCGCGGGAACCGAAACGGTTTCGTTCGCCTTGTCAATATAAAGGAGTCTTTCCTTCAAGAACGCAAACGCCTGTACGCTGACGGGATTGCTTCCCAGCGCGATGATCAGGTCGTTGCCGAATACCTTAACGAGGTAGTCGTACTCACCGAGGTTGTACTTTGCAACCTCCTTTTCGATATCGTCACGGCCGATCTCACCGATCACGCCGACGATGATCTCTCTCTTGGTCTTCTGGGATGCGTCCTCGACGAGCGCAAGGGCTGCGCCCGTAACGCTCTTGATCTCATCGATCAGATTCTTACACTCGGTCTTGGTCAGGACCTTCGTGTCCTCGGAATATACAAGCGAAAAACTGGTAAAGCCTCTTTCACCCAGTTGGAGAAAATCGCCGACGATCTTATCCTCGTCCTCGTTATCGACAGGTGCCGCAGACTCGGGCGTTTTACAAGCCACGAACATGGGAATGACCATCATGACTGCCAACAACAGAGCGAAAAGCTTGGATAAAGTAGATTTCTTCACTTTTGTCATCTCTCTTTCTTCAAATTATAGACTTCGCTTCCCTCTCCCCGTGCGTGCGGGGAGAGGGCGAGACGTTGGCAATTAGTTTGCAGGAGCGTTGTAATCGCTGCTCCAATCCTTCAGGCCCTGATAGATGTCGTCGAAATCGGGTCTGGACTGGCAGTTCGGAGCCTTGGCGATCTTGCCGTCGATCGCGCTGTTGAGAACGCCGTAGAGCTCAACTGCGGTGGTGTCGCCGCCGATAACGGTCAGCTCAACGCCATCAGCGGTTGCTGCTGCGAAGAACGCACTGTCCTCGATGTGCTTCAGTACGTTGGAAACGGTGATCTGTGCGAGGTTTGCACAGCCGTGGAATGCGTCGTTGCGGATGGTCACAACATTCGTCAGATCCATTTCAGTCAGAGCCGCGCATCTTGCGAATGCAAATGCACCGATCTCGGTAACAGCGCCCGGATCAACGTCAGCCAGCACTGCGCAGGACTTGAACGCGTCGTTGCCGATCTTGGTCACGTTGTTCAGATCAACGCTGACAAGCTCGCCACACCACGCAAAGGTGTTGGTCTTGATCTCGGTTACGTTTGCGGGAATCACAACCTCGGTCAGTGCCGTGTTGTAGAATGCGTACATACCGATGGACTCAAGGCTCTCGGGAAGGATCACGCTTGCGAGCTGCTCGCAATCCTTGAATGCGTAGTCGCCGATGGAAAGAACGCCCTCGGGAAGAGTGATCTCGGAAATAGCGGTGCCCTGGAAGGTTGCAAGACCGATCTCGGTCACGCTTGCGGGAATTTCAAAGCTCAGGATCGCGGTGTTTCTGAACGCCTCGTCACCGATCGAGGTCAGGTTATCGTTCAGGGTAACGGTTGCCAGAGAAGCGCAGTTGTAGAACAGTCTGGTGGGAATTGCGGTAAGACCGGAAACGTCGATGGATACCAGAGAAGTGCAACCGGTGAAGCACTCAGTGCCAACGCTGGTCAGAGCAGAGGTATCGCCCAGGGTAGTCAAGGAAGCGCAGTTCTTGAATACGTCGTTGCCGATCTTGGTTACGCCGGGCATGGAAACGCTCTCAAGCGCGGTGCAGCCCTTGAAGATGGATTCGCCAAGCTCGTCGATCGTTGCGGGAAGCACGATGGTCTTGAGCGCGGTGCAGTTCATAAACGCCTGGGCACCAATGGAATCCACGTTTTCGGGGATCGCAATGGTGGCAAGAGCCTTACAGCCTGAGAATGCGCTGGTACCCAGCTTTTCAAGACCTGCGGGAAGCACAACGGTCTTGAGGTTGGTGCAGTTCTCGAATGCGAAGTTACCGAGGTTGGTCAGCGTGGAGGGGAGCTCGATGGTTTCCAGATACAGGCAGTTTGCAAACATACCGGAATCGATCTTGGTAACCTCTGCGCCGAAGTCTACCTTCTTGAGCTTGGAGAATCTGTTCAGCTTGAGCTGACCGCCGATGGTGGTCATAGAATCGTCGAATACAACGTACTCAACGGGGCAATTCTCAAATGCGTCATTGGAAACGAATCTGAGCTCGCTGGCGATGTGAACTTCCTTCAGGGATACGCAGTTCTTGAACGAAGCCTCACCGATGCTCTGCATGGTGGAAGAGAACTTAACGACCTTGAGGTTGATGCAGCCCTCGAAGGTGCCCTTGTTGATGGTCTTTGCACCCTCGGGAATAATCACGACCTCAATGTCGGTTCTACCCTTGTACTTCTCGGGGTCAACGACACCTCTTTTGTCAAATTCAACGGTGATTTTCTTCTTTGCCGCAGCATTCTGCCCTTGCGCGGCAGTCGTGTCGTCGGTTTCGCCGTTGTTGCACGCAGTCATGGTCAGAAGCAGGCTTGCCAGAAGCAGCATTGCAATCAATACTTTTTTCATGAGTTTTATTCCTCCATTGTATATTTATTTACCTAAAAATTGGTTTCTGTTTGAATCCGTCGATCACGCTGCGGGAAGCTTGATGGTATCGAGGTAATCAAAAATCTCCTGAATACCGGAAAGCAGCTCGGTCGCGGTTGCGGAGGTGGTATTCTTGTTGTAGAACACGGGCATATCCGCAAGGGATACCTTGTAATCCTCAAGCCACATACCCTCGGCATCTACCGTGTACTCCGTACCCGTCATCAGGTCGATCCACTCGCCTTCGGGCAGGTAAATGTCGCGGGAGTAGGTGTCATCAAGGATGGGAGCGATGAGGAATGCGTCACCGAACATATATTCGTCCTGAATATCGTACACGTTGACGTCATCCTGCCACTGGAGTGCCAGGATTCTTGCCACGGGCATACCCGTTTCGCAAGCCTCCTTGGAAAGCTCGGTGATGTAAGGTGTGAGCAGCTCGTGGAGCTTGACGTACGCGCGATAGATATCGGTCACGTAGCTCATCTCGCCCGGTTGGATCTCGTAAACGTACTTATACGCCGTGCCCGGCTGCAGCTTTCCGGTTGCGGGATCGATGCCCTTGAAGTATCCGGTCTTATTGTCAAATCCGCCCGTGGTCGCCGCGCACCAACGAACAAAGGTGTTCCCCCCCTTCGTGGTCGTATAAGTGCCATTAGCGTCTTTGTAAATTCCCACCATGTGGATATCACCCTCGGCGAAGTCAAACGCCTGTCTGACCTTACCGTGCTGCTGCATGCAGATGGTGAATGCGGTGAACTGCAAGCCGCGTACGAAGACCTTTGCCTCGTACTGAGGATCCTTGACCGTAAACCCGCCGATCGAGCCCGTGGGAGCATTGCCGTACTGGTAGCCGGACATATCGTAGCTCATGAAGGGCACGCCCGACATACCGGAGGACAGGACCGCCGTCAGCTGCCAGCCGATCGCCTCCCATTTACGGAACTGGTCGCCCGCCCACATGTAGGGGGCTCTCTGTGCACCGATACCGCCGCCGCGCGTGTAGCACATGCCGCTGTCGGGCTTGGAGGAGATCATTTCAAAGAATTTCGCACAGAATGCGGAGGGATACCAGTGGTGAGAACCGGACGTAGGAAGATTCTCATCGTAATAGTTCAATTCATAATACTCGGGAAGGGTTTCGCAGAAGTCGATCTTACATCCGTCCACGCCGATCTCGTTCGAAAGTTTGTACCAGATCTCCTCGAAGAACCACTCGCAGGCCGCGGGGTCGGAAACGTCGATGTAAGGATAGGTCTTGACACCCGCACCGGTTCCGCCCGTGTCGGGGTTATTGGATGCTGCTGCGGGAAGCTGCGTGGTGGTTGTGCCGTCGGGCTTCACCATCTGAACCAGATAGTCGGGCGAGTATCCTCCCATAGAGTTGTCTGCAAGACCCACGCGCATATACACGAGGAACTTTTTGCCCAGGCTGTGGGTGTAATCGCAAAGCTCCCTGAGATCCTTGTATTTATCCTCGGTGTACGCACCCCAGCTCTCGGCAAGGATTGCCGTCCAGGGAAGGTCGTACGCTTCGTGGTAAGCGATCGCTTCGTAAACGCCCATGTCGCGTCCGTCGCTGGTTTCACCGGGCGTGATGGAAGTCGTCCACTTCTGGGAGAGGTCGGGACCGTAGCGGCAGATGATCATACCGTAGGTCCATTCCTCGGGCATCTCGGCGTGTCCCGAGAGATCGGTGTAGCCGAGGAGTGCCTCGCTCATCTGCTCGGTAGCGAAGATGTAGCAGTCAAGCGTCGTGCCGTTGATCTCTGCCGTCCAGATGTCCTCCTGCGACTTCTTGTTGGCCTTACCGAGCTCCAGGTTCATCTCCTCGTAAATGTTGAGGAAGATACCCGAGCCGCGGGAGAAGCAAAGCATCGGAATGACCATGTAACAAGCGTCCGACTGGGACCAGATGTCCTTGGTGAACATGTGGATCTTCCGCCCTCTCTGGTTGACCGCGTTGAAGCGCTCACCCGTACCGTAGATCGCTTCGTTGGGGTTGACCTTACCCTCGATCACGGAGCCGCCGAGGTTGGAGGAAATGTTCGTAATGGTTGCAGAGCACTCGCCCTTGCTGTTGTAAACGTTGATTTCAAAGCTTGCGGTATTGATGACCATGTGCGTGCCACCCTCCTCGCGGATGGTCACCCGGTCACCCTCCACGCTTGCCGTGATGGGATAGACGTTGAGCGGCATCTCCTCGCCAAGCGAGTAAGCCAATCTCTGGGACGCGCCGAAATCATTGAACTCTGCTGACGCGTTGTTCTTGGTCTGCAAACGCCAGCCCTTGTTGTCGCTGAAGCTGATGCGCAGGTAAGATTCAGAGATCCTACCGGGATTGAGCGTAAGGTACGCGTAATTCTCATCCGCGCCCGTGAAGGTCACGTTCTCGCAAGCCTCCTCAACGTAGAGCATCGAGAAGTCGTTCTTGATGCCCACGACATTCGGTGTCATGTAAATGACCTTCTGAATGAAGTACTCCATCGCCGTGGTGATCGCCAGCTGTGTAGTACCGTAGATGTAAACGTGTTTTCCGTGCACCTCGACCGCAAAGTCGCGCTCGGTCAGGTGGTTGTAGCTCGACCAGACGCTCAGTGCGTCCATACGGCTGACCTTACCGACACGGATCTCGTACTCGGATTCCGCAACACCAACACCGATGTCCTGCACGACGGGAATCTCAACGTTCGTCGTTTCCAGAATCAGGCCCGAAAGCTGCTCCGCAATTGCCTGCACGGACTCACCGGAATTCATGGGGTAAACGATCTGGTATTTTGAAGCATTTTTCTCAACCAGTGCCAAAAGCCCTTCGGGAACCTTATCCTCATCCGGTGTGGACACCGTCGGCTTCTTAGTCGTGGTATCGTCCTTGCCGCTGTTACAGCCCACGAAGCAGGCAGCAACCATTGTAAGCAACAGAACGATTGCAATCAATCTGATTTTCAAATCAAAAAACCTCCTTTTGTATATATTATTTTTGATTCTTCGATTATTGTGACACAACCGACGCACCGTCGGAAATGCCATTTTGGATCTCTTCGAGGTGATCGAAGATCTCCTGAATACCGGGGAGCAGCTCCTCGGCGGTTTTTGAGGTCGTACTCAGATTGTAGAACACGGGGAGAACCGTCATAGGCACATCGTAATTCCGCAACCACTTGCCACCTGCGTCAACCGTGTGGGTTTCTCCCGTGTTCAGATCCAACCACTTGCCCTCGGGAAGGTATATGTCACGCGCGTAGGTTTCGTCCAAAACGGGGGCTACGAGGAACGCGTCGCCAAACATGTATTCGTCGTTGATATCGTACACGTTGACGTCGTCCTGCCAACCCAGTGCCAAGGGGCGCATCGCGGGCATGCCCGTGTCACACGCGATCTCGCTGTATTCGGTAATGTAAGGTGTAAGCAGCTCGTGCAGCTTGACGTATGCGCGGTAGATATCCGTCGCCCATGCAAGCGATCCGGGTCCCACCTTGTAAACGAGGTCGCCCTCGCGCATCTTGCCCGTTGCGGGATCAAGTCCGCCCGTGGTTTCGTCCACCCAGCCGACGAAGGTATTGCTTCCCTTCGTGGTCGTGTAGGTGCCGCCCTCCGTCTTATAGACCGCCACACGCTTGACCATGCCCTCTGCAAACTGGAACGCCTGCATCACGGTTCCGTGCTGCTGCATACAAATCGTAAACGCGGTATACTGCGCACCGCGAACGAACACGTGCGCCTCGGTTTTCGGATTGGTCACGCCGTATTTGTAGCCCGACATATCGTAGCTCATGAACGGCACTCCCGACATACCCGAGGAGAGCACCGCGATCAGCTGCATCCGCAGTGACGAGAACGTACGCGTCTGGTCGCCCGCCCACATATAGGGAGCTCTCTGGGAACCGATACCGCCGCCGCGCGTGTAGCACATACCGCTGTCGGGCTTTGCGGAGATCATCTCCCAGAACTTCGCGCAGAACGCGGTGGGATACCAATGGTGCGAGCCCGCCGTGGGCATCGTTTTGTCGTAATAATTCAATTCGTAGTATTCGGGAAGCGTTTCGCAGAAATCGATTTTGCATCCGTCCACGCCGGTCTCATTGGAAAGCGTATCCCAAATCTCGTCAAAGAACCACTCGCACGCCTTCGGGTTGGTGATATCCAGATAGGGATACGCATCCGCGCCGCCCACCGTGTCGGGGTTGTTGGTCTCCGCCACGGGAAGATTTGTGGTCGTGCTACCGTTGGGAAGTACCATTTTCACGAGGTAGTCATCGCTGAAATTCGCCATTCTGCCGCTTGCCCAGCCGACGCGCATATACACGATGAATTTTTTACCAAGACCGTGTACGTAGTTGCACAGCTCCTTGAGATCCTTGCGGTGCTGGGTGTCCTGGGAGTAGGGTCCCCACGCTTCTGCGGAGATCGTGGTCCAGGGAAGGTCGTACGCCTCCATGTACGCGATGGTATCGTAAACGCCCATGCCGCGTCCGCCGCCGCTCTCACCCGGTTTGATGCTCGTCGACCATTTCTGTGCGAGATCGGGGCTGTAGCGGCACAGGATCATGCCGTAGGTCCATTCCTCCGGCATCTCGGCGTGCCCCGAAAGATCGGTGTAGCCTTGAATTGCCTCACTCATCTCCTCGGTGGTATACACGTAGCAGTCAAGCACCGCGTCCGATATCAGCGCGCTCCACTCGTCCGCCTCCGCCTTCTTCTTTGCATCTCCGAGCTTGAGCGTCATATGCTCATAGGAGTTCAGGAAGATTCCCGAACCGCGCGAGAAGCAAAGCAGCGGAATGACCATGTAGCAAGCGGTCGAGGTCGACCACTCGTCCTTGGAGAACATATTCAAACTTTTGCCGCGTTGGTTGACTGCATTGAATCGCTCGCCCGTGCCGAAGATCGCCTCATTCGGGTTGATACCGCCCTTGATATAAGAGCCGCCCGCGTTGGAATCGATCTCGGTGATCGTTGCGGAGCACTCGCCCGCCGCGTTGTAGAAATTCATTGCAAATTGCTCGGTGTTGATGATCACGTGGGAGCCGTTTTCGGCACGCAGCGTGATCTCGCTCTCACCCACATCCGCCGTGATCGGATAGACGTTGAGCACGGGGAGCTCTCCAAGAGAGAGGGAGAGCCGTTGCGACGCACCGATATCGTTAAAGTCCTCGGACGCGCGCCGCTTGGACTGGATCCGCCAACCGTTGTTATCCGTAAAGCTCAGCCGCAGGTAGGTCTCGGCACTTCCGCTACCCAGCGTCAGGTATGCGTAGCAGCTGTCCTCGTCGGTCCCCTCAAAGGTGACGGCAGTTTCGCTCTCGCTCGCGCGCCGGATCTGTGAAAAGTCCTTTTTCACACCCACGACGCTTTGCGACGTGTACAAAACCTTCTCACGCAGGTAACCGATCGCCGCGATTATCGACGCTGAGGTCTTGCCGTAGAGGTACAGGTGATTTCCCTTGACCTCCACTGCGTAATCGCGCTCGTCGAAATCATTGTAGCCGTTCCAGATGCTCAACGCGTCCTTGCGGCTGACCTTGCCGATGCGGATCTCGTAATCGCTTTCCTTTTCCAGCGCGTGCACCACGGGGATCTCGACCCCTGTCATCTCTTCAATGGTATCGGCAAGCTCCGCCGCCGCCACCTTGACGCTTTCTTCCGCGCTCGTGGGATACACGATCTGATAGTTCGTTTTGCCGTTTGCGACCAAAGCCAACAGATCCTTGGGGATCGGCGCGCCCGTGTCGGTCTGCTTTTTCGGTGTCGTCTCTCCCCCACCGCCGCTCGCGCACCCCACGAGGATGGCGGCGAGCATGGCGAGAAGGAGAACGATTGCTGTTAATTTAACTCTCATATTATTAGATTACTTCAGGTTGCCGATCAGGTGGGAGGGAATGTCTGCCTCGATCTCGTCGAGGTAAGCAAAGATCTCTTCGATACCGGGGCGCAGCTCCTCTGCCGTTTCGGACGTGTTGTTTACGTTGTAGAACAGAGGCAGCGAGGTGATGGAAACGGCGTAATCCTCAAGCCACATGCCGTCCTTGCCAACGGTGTACTCAATACCCGTATACAGGTCGATCCATTCGCCCTCGGGCAGATAGATATCACGGCTGTAGGTGTTATCGAGAATGGGAGCCACGAGGAACGCGTCACCGAACATATACTGGTCGTCAATATTGTACACGTTCGCGTCGTCCTGCCAGCCGAGGATCATGTGGCGCATCACGGGCATGCCCGTTTCGCACGCGATCGTGCTGTACTCGGTAATGTAGGGAGTGAGCAGCTCATGGAGCTTGACGTATGCGCGGTAAATATCCGTCACATAAGCATACGTTCCGGGGGTTGCCATCACTTTATTGCCGCTTGCGTCCCTCACGATGATCTTTTCGCCGCTCTTGTCAGTCAAGATCTTACCCGTTTTGGCGTCTCGCTCGTAAACATAGTCGTACATATAGTTGCCGTCCTTGTCCTTTCGGGGAACGAGCACACCGTCCTTAAGTTCGTAGAGGCGGTCGCCCTCCTCGGCAAACTCATATGCCCAGCGCACGGTTCCGTGCGTCTGCATACAAATGGTGAACGCGGTAAACTGCAAGCCGCGGATGAATACCTGCGATTCATAAGCAAAGCTTCTGCCCGGGTCGTTCCAGAACGAGCCGCTTGCCGCAGCCGTTTTCCATGCGCGTCCGCCCATGTACTCGTATCCCGACATATCGTAGCTGACAAAGGGGATACCGGACATACCGGAGGAAAGCACGCAGGTCAGCTGGAACTGAAGGCTCTCAAACTCACGTCTTTGGTCACCGCCCCAGACGTAGGGGGAGCGCTGCAGACCGATACCGCCGCCGCGGATATAACACATACCGCTGTCGGGCTTTGCGGAGATCATCTCCCAGAACTTCGCGCAGAACGCAACGGGATACCAGTGGTGCGAGCCTGCGGTTTCCATGGTCTTATCATAGTAGTTCAATTCGGGGCTTTCGGGCAGCAGCTCACAGAAGTCGATCTTGCAGCCGTCCACGCCGACCTCGTTCGCAAGAGCATCCCATACCTCGCCAAAGAACCACTCGCAAGCCGCAGGGTTACTCACGTCGAGGTAGTAACGCTCTGCACCGTCGCTGTCGGGGTTGCCACCTTCAATATCCTGCTGGTCGGGAAGCTTGTATTTAATCGTACCGTCGGGAAGCGTTTGAGAAAGGAAGCAATCCATCCTGCTACTGACATCGCCGTCACCCATACCGCTTCCGACTGCGATGTAAACGAGGAATTTTTTACCGAGGCTGTGCACGTAATCGCACAGCTCCTTCAGATCTGCCGTTTTGACACCCGAATAACGGCTCCACGGCTCTGCCAGAACGCCCGTCCAAGGAAGATCGTACTCCTCCATCTTGGCGATCACGTCGTAAACGCCGGCACCGCGCTCATCCGCAGTCATCAAGCCATCCGGGGACGTGCCGTAGCTCGCATCGCTCCACGTAATGTCCGTAGACCATTTTCCGCTCAGATCGGGAGCAAAGCGGCACATCAGCATACCGTAGGACCATTCCTCGGGCTGACCCGCAAAGCCGGTCAGTGCGGTGTAGCCGTACAGCACCTCGGAGAGCTCCTCGGTTGCAAAAACGTAGCAATCGACGGGAGTGTTCTTGATCGTAACGCACCATTCGTCCTTAACAGACTTGCCCAGATCCAGCGTCATCGCCTCGTAGCGATTGATGAAGATACCCGAGCCGCGGGAAAGTGCCATCAGAGGAACAGACACGTAGCTTGCACTGGCTTGGCTCCAGATATCTCGGGAGACCAGGCTGATCTTCTTGCCGCGCTGGTTGGAGGTGTTGAAGCGCTCACCCGTACCGAACACAGCCTCGCCGTCCTCCAGCTTACCAACGATCTGGCAGCCGCCCACGTTTGAGTAAACGTCGGTGATCGTGCTTGCAAGACGACCCGAGGGGGCGAAGAAATTCAGCTCAAACGCGTCGGTCGAAAGCTGTACGAAGCTGCCGCCCTCCTCGCGGATCGTTGCAACACCATCCTCAACCGTAACGGTTATGGGATAGAGCTTGGCAGGATCGGGCTCGCCCAGCGAGTAAGACAGACGCTGTGCCGCACCGAAATCGTTAAAGGGCTCGGAGGCGTTCGTTTTGGCCTGCAGACGCCAGCCGCCGTTACCCGTGTAGGACAGACGGCAGAAGGTTTCCACCAAAAGCCCCGCACCGAGAGAGAATTCAACGTAATGCTCGTCGTTCTTGCTCAGCGTAACGCCGGGATTTTCAGACTTTGTATAAGAGGTTAAAACGTCCTTTGCAACACCCGCATAGCGGAGGGTCGTGCCGAACGTCAGCACCTTGTTGATGAAATAGTCGACTGCGGCGGCAACGCCCTGCGAGCTCATACCATAAAGATAAATCGTGTTGCCGACTACCTTAATGGTGAAATCCATGTCGCCGATCGTTCCGCCAAGCGACCTGTAAACCTCAAGAACCTCCCGACGGTTGCCCTTGACGTCGCCGACGCGGATCTCAAATTCGTTCGCACCCGACTCGGAGTCGTGCTTAACGGGAATCGCAACGCCGGTCTTCTCCTCGAGCGCCTCGGAGAGAGCCTCTGCGTATTCCGGTGCCCAGCCCTGCTTGGACATGGGATATATGATGCTGTACTTCGTCGTTCCCTCGTTTGCCAGCACCAGCAGGTTTTCGGGGATTTTTTCGGTAGCCCCTGCAGGTGGATTCTTTTTTGCCGTGGCGTCATCCCCGCCGCCGTTACAGCCGACGAGCACGCTTGCCATCATAGCCAGTGCCAGAAGAAACGCGATCCATTTGATCCTCATTCAATTTCCTCCATTATCGATTGGGTTTGTCTCCTTTTATATAATGCCTTTCGGTGAAGTCCGTGTTTACGGGAGCGTCGCGCCGATCACGCTCGCGTGAGCGAAGATCTCCGCGATTCCCGGGAGCAGCACCTGCGCGGTGGCAGACGTCGTATCCATATTGTAGAAAACGGGGAGTGCCGTCAAGGATGCCGCATAATCCGTCAGCCACCCGCCACCCGCGAGCTCCTCGCCCGTGTTCAGATCCAGCCAACGCCCCTCGGGCAGATAAATGTCGCGCGCATTTCCGTCGTCCGGGACGGGCACTACGAGGAATGCGTCGCCAAACATGTACGCGTCCTCAATATCACGCGCCACGGGGTCGTCCTGCCACATCAGTGCCAGATGCCGCATCAGGGGCATGCCGCTCTCGCACGCGATCGCGCTGTATTCGGTAATGTAGGGTGTGAGCAACTCGTGCAGCTTGACGTACGCGCGATAGATATCCACAACGTAGGTCATCGAGCCCGGTTCGACCTCGTAAACGTAGTCGGTACCGATCGCCTCGCCCGTCTTGGGGTCAAAGCCCCCGGCGGTCGTGGGGATCCGCTTGGAAAACGTGTTGGTCACACGCGCGCCGTCCACCGTGGAATATTGCTCGGTGGTGTAGGTCTCGGTTGCCTCGCAGTAGTAAAGCTTGGTTCCCTTGACGTCGCCCGCGGCGAACTCAAACACGTTGCGCACCTTGCCGTGCGTTTGCATACAGGGCGTGAACGCCGTGAATTGCAATCCGCGGATAAAGACCTGCGCCTCGAAGGCGGGGTCGCGCACCTTGATGCCATCATAGTCGTTTCCGTACTGATAGCCCGACATGTCGTAGCTCATAAAGGGCACGCCCGACAGCACCGAGGACAGCACCGCGTTGAGCTGCCATTGCAGCGAGCTGTATCTGCGCGTCTGGTCGCCCGCCCACATATAGGGGGCACGCTGAGAGCCAAGTCCGCCGCCGCGCGTGTAGCACATACCGCCGTCTGGCTTTGCGGAGATCATCTCCCAGAATTTCGCACAGAATGCGGTGGGATACCAGTGGTGAGAGCCCGCAGTGGGCATCTCGTCGTCGTAATAGTTCAGTTCATAGTATTCGGGAAGCTCCTCGCAGAAGTCGATCTTGCAGCCGTCCACGCCAATCTCGTTGGCGCAACGATACCAGAGATTTTCGAAAAACCATTCACACGCCTCGGGATTGGTGATGTCGATATACGTAAACGCCCGCGTTGCTTCGTGATTACAGTTGTCGGGATTAAGGGAATCCGCCGCAGGAAGCTTTGTTGTGGTCTCACCGCTCGGAGTGACCATCTCGAGCAGATAATCGTCCCCCAAAGCCATCAGGCACGTGTCCCACGCGCATGTAAAGCAGCACCTTTTTGCCAAGGCTGTACACGTAATCGCACAGCTCCTTGAGGTCCTGTATCTTGCCTAACGCGGAAACACCGCCCCACGCCTCAAGGATCAGTCCCGTCCACGGAAGATCATAGGCTTCCATGTAAGCGATCATGTCGTACGCGCCTACGGGCACACGACCCTCGCTCGCCTCGGTTTTGTTGGTGATTTTCTCGCTCCAAAGCTGCGAGAGATCGGGGTTGATGCGGCAGATCAGCATGCCGTAGATCCATTCCTCGGGCATCTCTGCATGCCCCGAGAGATCGGTGTAGGCTGTAATCGCATCACTCATGCGGTCGGTGGCAAACACGTAGCAATCAATGGAAGCGTCGTAGACCTCGGCGCGCCACGTGTCGGTCTCCGCCTTTTTTGTCATGTCCCCGAGATTCAGGTTCATTTCCTCGTAATGGTTGAGCAAAACCCCTGCGCCGCGCCCATGTCCCTGTAATCGGCGTCCTGCGCCGTTCCGGTCCGGATCCGCCAGCCTGTGTTCGGGGTCAGGCTGATGCGCATCTCGCTCTCGTTCACCTCATCCGCGTTGAGCGCGAAGGTAGCGTACGTGCCGTCAAAGCTGTCAAAAGCAACCGTCGGTCGGTCGCCCTCAAGCACCGCGCGCTCAAATTCGGTTCCGTCCACTGCCGCCCATGCCTTGTCAAGCATCGGCATGCGGTCAAGAAAATACGCAACCGCGTTTTCCAGTGCCGCCTCGGTCGTGCCGTAAAGGTAGATGTGACCGCCCTTGACTGCCACGGCATAATCGGTCTTTCCAAGGCTGCTCCAGGAATCGTAAAGCTCCAGCGCGCCCATGCGGCTGATCTTGCCGACGCGGATCTCGTGCTCGTGTCCGTTTTGGGATTTGAGATCGATCTCCACGGGAAACTGCACACCCGTCACCTCTTCGATGCGGTCGGCGATCTCGTTTGCAAAAACCTGCCTTTGCGCGCTCATACAGCTGTAGACCACCGTAAAATTCGCCTTGCCCTTGTGCACGAGCGCGAGCGCGCCCGCGGGCAGCGGTGCACCCCAATCCGAGTTTTTTTGCGTGGTCGCGGGCTCCTTTTCGGGCGTGTTGCAGCCCGCCAGGAAAACCGGAAGCATAGCAAGGGTCAGCAGCAAGCAGATCCATCTCGTTTTCACAGCCGTGCTCTCCTCTCCTCTGAATTTTGCGCCCGTTTTTGTAGATATCCAACAAATACGGCAGGGTTTGTCGCTTCGAAAAAGCCGTTTCCGGCTCTTTTTTTGTTCGTTTTAACCAAAAATCGAACAAAAAGTAAACAAAACGCCCAAACAAAGCAGAAAATGATTCAGTTTATTGTATCATTTTTACAAGGAACTGTCTATAAGTAAATTGATATCTTTTGCCCTAAAATTGATATTTTTTGTTTTTTCTACTTGACTTTACATATATATCGTGTTAAAATATATAAAGTACAGAAAAACCAAGGAGGCAAGCGATGAGAACCACTTCTGTCGGCAGTGCCGACCTCTTCGCCGTTCCGCCCGTCAGCATCGTCATGGACGAGCTTTCACAGGGCGCACGCAAGCAGACCTATTGCATGGACGCGGTCTACCGTCCCATTGCGCGCACCATGCTCAAATCCGTTACGGATATTCTGGGTGCCGAGTACGTTTTTTCGGGCTACCACTACCACGAGGGCATCGAGATCTTCCGCATCCGCTCGGGAAGCGCCAAGGTCGTCATCAACAACCGCCCCCTGACCGTGGAAAAGGACGACGTGCTCATCATCAACGCCTTTGAGGCGCACGGCACCTATCTTTCGGATGCCGGCGTGGAGTTTTCGCGCAGCTGCGTGATGTTCCACCCCTATCACATCTTCCCCGCCGAGAGCGGAAACGACCGCTTTTTTGCAGATCTGAAAAGCGTCTGCTTTGAAAACAAGATCCCCGCAAGCCACCCCGCTGCCGCCGCGCTCCGCGAGAGCGTCGACCGCATCACCTCGCTCTTTGAAGCCCAACCGTCGGGCTGGACGGTCGCGGTCTTTGCCGAGCTCATGCGCATCTATTCGATCGCCGTCTCGGGCGGGCTCTGCCGCGCGCAGATCGGCAACACGTCCTATATGTTCGACTTTATGACGCGTGTCAGCGCCTACATCGAGGATCATCTGGACGAGGATATCTCCACCACCGACATCGCCGCCTACTTCCAGTACAGCACCGAGCATTTCTGCCGTTTGTTCAAAAAGTGCTTTGACAAGACCTTCAAGGACTACCTCAACATCTACCGTATTCAAAAATCCAAGGATTTCATCGAGCTGGGCAATTTCAACACCATTGCCGAGATCGCGTCCAAATGCGGCTTTAACAACCAGAACCACTTCAGCCACATGTTCAAAAAATACGTGGGCGTCCTCCCATCGGACTACATCAACCATCAGCGTCAAAGCTCCTAAAAAACGCGTTTTTGCGCATACGTGATGCGTTTTCGGCGAAAAGAATGCTACATAGCGCCATATGCTTGTCGCTGTTCCCCCACCGCTACGCGCCCCCTCTCATTGGCAAGAATACGAGCAAATTCGATTTTTTATGGGTTTCCCCGCCACACGCATCTGCGCATTTGCCAAAAAGCTTTGTCGCGTGCACATTTTCGCTTTGTCACGTGCACATTTTCGTCTATTGACAAAAAACACAAAATATGCTATCATAAAATCAAATTCCAAAGCGAAAGGAAATCTGCCATGAACCTGCAAGATTTCAAGGCGTTGTTGCGCTCCGACAAGCCCGTCAACGTCATTCTTGATACCGATGCCTATAACGAGGTCGACGACCAATTCTGCATCGCCTACTGCATGAGCGCCAAGGAAAAGATCAATCTGCTCTCCATCAACGCCGCCCCCTTCCTCAACAGCCGCGCCACCGACGCGGGCGACGGCATGGAAAAGAGCTACCAAGAGATCTTCAAGGTCATGAAGCTGGTCGATCCGCGCGCCGACATTCCTGTCTATCGCGGCTCCAACGCCTTCCTGCCCAACAAAAAAACGCCCGTCGAATCCGACGCGGCCGACAACATCATCAACACGGTCGAGAGCAGCACCGAGCCCGTGATCGTCATCGCCATCGGCGCGATCACGAACGTCGCCTCCGCGCTGATCAAGTGCCCCGACCTCGCCCAAAAGACCGCTGTGATCTGGCTGGGCGGCACGGCTCTCCACCACCCCCACACCAAGGAATTCAACCTGAAGCAGGACATTCCCGCCGCGCAGGTCGTCTTTGACAGCGGCATTCCGCTGCTCCAGGTCCCCTGCGCCGGGGTTTGCACCGAGTTCGTCACCTCGGTTCCCGAATTGAAGTACCATCTGAGCGGCAAAAACGCGCTGTGCGACTACCTCGTGGACAACGTCGCCGAGGAGTGCGCAACCTACCCCACCCCCGTGGCGGGTCGCATCATCTGGGACGTGACCGCGGCGGCGGCACTCATCTGCCCGCAGTTCTGCGACACGGTTGAGATCCCGCGCCCCTTCGTCACGAGCGACTGCCTCTACGCATTCGATAACGCGCGCCCGCACTACCTCTATGTGCGCCGCCTCAACCGCGACCGCATTTATAACGATCTGTTCCAAAAACTGATCCAAAATTGACAAAAAACGCACTACGTATTGCAAAAATGGAGCTTTTTATGAGCAAAAATATTCTTGTGATCGGCAGCATCAACGTCGATTACGTGATCCACACCGAGCGTCTGCCCAAGCTCGGAGAGACCCTGACGGGCAGTGATTTTGCGATGAATTTCGGCGGCAAGGGCGCCAATCAGGCAATGGCACTTGCCAAGACGGGCTGCAGCGTCAAGATGCTGGGCGCGGTCGGCAAGGACCTTTCGGGCGAGCTCGCCGTCAAAAACCTGCAAGCCTTCGGCATCGACACCGCCGACGTCCTCACGGTCAACGCTCCCACGGGCGCGGCTGTGATCACGATCTGCGGCGGCGACAACCATATCATTCTCGACATTGGTGCCAACGTCTGCGTCACGCCCGACGTCATCGCCGAAAAGGAGTCTCTGTTCGACTGGGCGGATTTCGTGGTCTTGCAGTACGAAATCCCCATGGAATCGGTGTTATTTGCAGCACGTATGGCGAAAAAGCACGGCAAGCGCGTCGTTCTCAACCCCGCGCCCGTCAAGTCCGCCGACCCCGAGCTGTTCAAAAACGTCGACCTGATTATCCCGAACGAGTTTGAAACCGAGCGGCTCACGGGCATCTCGCCCGACGACAACGCCACGGCCGAAAAGGCACTCGCGGCGCTGCGTGCGCTCGGCTGCGCCGACGCGTTGATCACGCTCGGCAAGCGCGGCTGTGCCTACACCGAAAACGGCGCGGTGCGCTACGCGGGAACCTACCCCGTCAAGGTCGTTGACACCACCGCCGCGGGCGACAGCTTTATCGGCGGACTCTGCAAATCTCTTTGCGAGGGGCTCTCCATGACCGATGCCGTCTCCTACGCCTCCGCCGTCTCCGCGATCACCGTCAGCCGCCCCGGTGCCGGTGTCTCGATCCCCGTCGCCGCCGAGGTTGAGGCGTTTTTGAAGAATAACAAGATGGTATTTTAAGGGAGCGAGATACGAGGGGGATGCGTCGGGGGAGAAAACTTTTCCAAATGAAGTTAGAACCGCACTTCTCTTCAAAAAACTCACCGCATGGGTTATACCTGCCACCAAAGGGCACGCGATAGCGTGATATTCTTGACGGAGAAAAGCAAAAGGCAGACAGCCAAAGCTGTCTGCCTTTTGCTTTATGGGTTTGGGCTATGCCCAATGTGCATTTGACTGGTCAAATGCGATGCTCGCACTTTCGTTCTTGTTTTTGATAAACTCGTCAAACAAATTCAACGCTCTTTTTATCTGTGATTTAACCGAAGATGACAACTGCAAATATTGAGGATTGTGTTCCAAATAATAGATATACAATGTCATATCATTATTATCTCTCGACTGCAACTTGTCTGCACGCATTATGCGAGACTGAACATCTCTTACTGTTCTATCCGAAAAGTTTTTATTGTTTTTCAACCAACCGGAAAACTGTTCTATATTTGAATTAACAGAATTTTGTTTTTGAATATAATTCATCAAATGTGTTCCAACATAAAACGCTAAATTTACAGGCACAGCATTTCCGATCATTTGTTCAGTATCTGTCTTGTTTCCAACCCATTTATAATCGGCAGGAAATGTTTGAATAAGGGCACGCTCCAAAGTTGTTAAGCATCTAATGTTTTCGTTCAATGGGCAAGCATCATTTGGATGTCCTATATATCCTTTCGGTACGGGGCGATTTACACCTCTCATTGTAGGAGCAGGCTCATCTATGGAAAACACTGCACGACGGCTATAATTGCGAGGGTGACGATAATAAAACTCAAAATCCAAGGTCTCTCCGAAATAATCACGAAGGGTCATAGGCTTATTTGAAAGGTCTTGCAATACAGAATCTTTCAAAAAATTATCTTCTAACCCAAGTCCGCCAATACAGAAAAATCTTTTTCTTTTTTGGGGAACACCACACAAAGAAGCGTCTAATATGATTTCCGTTAAACCATAATTTGAATCTTTGTATATTTGTCGTGCTTCTACATAAGTCCTACTATCCGTAATTCTATCTACATTTTCCATTACGAAAAACGAGGGTTTAATACGACTTATAATTTTTGCATAGGAAATGGTCAAATTTGCTCTGTCTGCCTCTATTCTTTTTCCGGCGTGACTAAAATCTTGACACGGAGGGCCGCCGATAATAACATCAGGGGCAAGTTGTCTTATGGATTCCACCGCCTCATCCACATTTGATAAATCTTGTTGAATAACAGGGTGATTGAAATTGTTTCCGTAACATTTTACCGCCACATCCCAAAATTCGTATGCACCAACAATATCGAATCCTGCTTTTGAAAAACCTAACGACATTCCGCCGCACCCTGCAAATAAATCGACAAGTTTCATAGCAACACCTCTTTACTTTTTACACAAAATATGGTATAATATCATACAATAAATTTTCTATTACACATTATAACACAAAAAAACAGCGACGTCAATAGTTTGACGTCAACAAAGGAAAAATATTATGAAAAAACCTGCTTTATTTGGAATTGAACACTCGAATCGTGATAAAAAAGGCTTTTGGGGCAAGAATATGTTTAATTCAAGTTTCCCCGTTGCTCTTGCAAATTATATGAAAGAGTCCAACAAGAAAGCCATATACATATATCTAAATGAGCAACTGAAAACCGAAACAAGCGAAATTGACATAAGTGAAGTCTATAATTGCGGTACAACATCATCGAAAGAGTTGTATTTTTCTTTTGAAAGCAAATTCGCCCCTTACTCTAAATTTGCCTACGATGATATTGGCAATATAGATTTAGTAGTCAAAAATCTTAACGGCGATTTCTTACGCCCATTAGAAGTAAAACTTACAGTTCTCCCCGACAAAGCAAGTTGTAAAAAGGACGAGAATAAGTGGGGGGCGGAAATTGTGATTCGTCCTGCAACGACCTCTTATTGTGCTTTGGGTATTGCAAGTGCTTGCGAAAAGGAATTTGATAAAATAAGAAATATTTTTGAAGATACTTGTATCAAAATTCGTGATTGGAGTAATTCAACAGAAATTATTACAGCATTTCCGTCTTTATTAGATTGTGTAAACACTTTTGAGAAAGAGTTTGTGCATATTCAATCTCCGTTGATTATGCAACCCGTTTGGAAAACGAAAGGTCAAAGTCCGATTTTAGCAGAGAATGCGTTCGATATATACATTTGGAGTGATTTGGCGTTTACTCGTTTATTTTTGGATAATAAAGCAGACACAAAAATTACAAGACAAATGAGATGTACGGCTCGTCTTGCTCGGTGCTTGTTTGAATTAAGTCGTGTCGGAAAGGTTAGTTTGAGAGATATTTATAAGCAGATGACTTTTGATTTGCAAACAGACAAAGAGTTCGCCGCAAACGGCTCAATTACAAACAAGTATATGGCTAATCCAAGATTAACAAAGCCGTTAATTACGAAAGATGAATTATATAACATCATTCTCAACAACGGAGAAGATTTATTACAACCCGAACGTAGATTCGACCAAAGCATTTACTTTACAATGAAACGAAACGGATAATAGAAAAGGAAACAGGGCATTTAACCTTGTTTCCTTTTCTGTTTGTATAAATTCTCCGCTAAGGACATCACCCTATGAGCGCGCCCTTTTTTGTTTGTGCGCCGCGAGCCAAAATTTGTACTGCATAAACAGCTTTCACCATTCACCGCACGAAAAAAGGAACCGCTGTGTCAGCGGTTCCTGCCGAGGGTAGCAATACCCCATGTGATGAAAGCTTTTGGAGACAGGTGAGGGGAAGGACCTTTTTGAAAAAAGGTCCTTCCCCTCAAAACCATCACTTCACTTTTTTCAGCTTCCAGATACGCTGTGCGTACTCCTCGATGCTGCGGTCGGCGGCGAACTTGCCTGCCGCCGCGATGTTGAGAAGCGACATACGGTTCCACTTTTCCTTATCGCGGTACGCCGTCATCATAGCCTCGTGGGTCAGGTGGTAGGACTCGAAGTCCGCCAGGCACATATAGGGGTCTGCCACGCCGTGACCGTTGTTGAGCAGATACGACGCGATATCCGCGAAGGACTCGCCCGCAAAGCCGACGGTGAGCTGGTTGATGATGCGGATCAATCTCTCATTGGAGATATAGTAATTTGCCGCGCTGTAGCCGTTGAGCCAGAGCTGCTCGACCTCGTCTGCCTTCAGACCGAAGATGAACATATTCTCCGCGCCTGCCGCCTCCTGCATCTCGACGTTTGCGCCGTCGAGCGTGCCGATGGTGAGCGCGCCGTTGATCATCAGCTTCATACAGCCCGTGCCGCTCGCCTCTTTACCTGCCAAGGAGATCTGCTCGCTGATCTCGGCGGAGGGCACGAGTGCCTCTGCCATGCTCACGCTGTAATTCTCAAGGAACACAAGGTTGAGCTTTTCCTTGATGGTGGGGTGCTGCTCGATGTCCTTGCTGATCATGCAAAGCAGCTTGATGATGCGCTTTGCCATGTCGTAGCCGGGAGCCGCCTTTGCGCCGAAGATAAAGGTCTGCGGCTGCATGTCAAGGTTGGGATTCTCCTTCAGATCAAGGTAAAGACCGATGATATTGAGCGCGTTGAGCAGCTGACGCTTGTACTCGTGCAAGCGCTTGATCTGCACGTCAAAGACCGAGTGCGTGTCGATCCTTTTGCCCGTTTTTTGTGCAACGAGGTTGGAGAAGCGGATCTTGTTTTCGTGCTTGATCGCGCGGAGCTTTTCCAGAACCGCCTTGTCGTCCGCGTACTTGGCAAAATCCGCGAGCGTTTCGGGGCGGTGACGGTAATCCGTGCCGATGCACTCGTCAAGGAGCGACGCCAGCGCGGGGTTGGAATAGCAGAGCCAGCGGCGGTGCGCGATACCGTTGGTGACGTTATCGAACTTCTGCGGATAGATGCGGTAGAAGTCCTTGAAGGTGGAATCCTTGAGAATGCTCGAATGGAGCTCGGACACGCCGTTGACCGAGTGCGACGCGATGACCGAAAGGTTCGCCATGCGCACCTGTCCGTAGCCGATGATGCTCATCTGCGAGATCCTGCCCCAGTTGCCGGGGAACGCCGCCCACGCCTCGCGGCAGAAGCGCTCGTTGATCTCTCTGACGATCATATAGATGCGCGGGAGCTTGAGACGGAACAGAGCCTCGTTCCAGGTCTCCAGTGCCTCGGGCATGACCGTGTGGTTGGTGTAGGAAACCGTGCGCGTGACGATGCTCCACGCCTTTTCCCAAGAGAAGAAATAGTCGTCGATCAGGATACGCATCAGCTCCGGCACGCAGAGTGCGGGGTGGGTATCGTTGATGTGGATCGCGACCTTGTCGGGCAGGTTATCCAGCGTGCCGTAGACCGCCATGTGGTCACGGATAATGCTCTGGATCGATGCCGAAACGAGGAAATACTGCTGGGACAGACGCAACAGCTTGCCCTCGGTGTGGTTGTCGGAGGGGTACAGCACCTTGGAGATGATGTCCGCATTGGTGCTCTCCTCAAGGGCTCTTGTATACTGCCCCTGCGTAAACAGGCGCATGTCGAACTTCTGAATGTTGCGCGCGCGCCACAGACGCAATTGGCTGACCGCCGAGCTGTCCGCGCCCGAGATCATCATGTCGTAAGGCACCGCCTCGATCTCCTCGCAATCCTCGTAAAGGATCTCGCAGTGTCCGTCGGGCTTCCACTCTTCCTTGACGCGGCCGCCAAAGCGGACCTTGTAGGTGCGGTCGGTTCTGGGAACCAGCCATACCTCGCCGCCGGGGAGCCAGATATCGGGAGTCTCGACCTGAATACCGTCCACGATCATCTGCTTGAACAATCCGTACTCGTAGCAGATCGAAAAGCCCGTTGCGGGGTAGTCGAGCGACGCAAGAGAATCCACGAAGCAAGCGGCAAGTCTGCCAAGACCGCCGTTGCCAAGACCTGCGTCGGGCTCGCACTCGTACAGGTCGTCCAGGGAAAAGCCGAGGGACGCGAGTGCCTTTTCGTAAGCATCTGCCAGTCCGAGATTGCAAAGGTTGGTTTTCAGGGAACGTCCGAGCAGGAACTCCATGCACATATAGTACACGCGTTTCGCTCCTGCCTTGTTGACCTTTTTCTTGTAAGCGGAGCGCTTGTCACTCAGAATATTTTTGACCGTGATCGCTGCCGCCTTGTACATCTGGTCACGCGACGCCTCTGCAGCCGTACAGCCGAAGTGACGTTGCAGCACGCCCTCGAGCATTTCCTTGACCTGTGCACTGTTGGGATTGTAATTCATAACAAATGAGCCTCCTATGGGTATCGTGTCACTCCCCCGCGATTGCGGGAAAGCGTTAAAAATAATATTTTTTTGTTTGTAATTTATGCAATGGAGCGGTACTCCCATTTTATGTCAGCACCGCATTTTTTATCGTGTCATCACTGAGAGGCTTGCCCACCGTCCCGCTTAACACGTCCCGCTTAAAGCCTTGCGTACATCTCCAGATATTTCTGCGCCGAGGTGTTCCAGGAGAAGTCGGTTTTCATGATCTTCTGCACCAGCTTCCGACGCGCCTTGGAATCGTTCCAGAGAGCCACCGCCGCCTCGGTTCTCTCACGCAGCTCCGCCGCGGAGTAGTTGGCAAAAGTAAAGCCGTTGCCGTGAATGGTGTCGCCCTCGACCCAGTAGGGCTTGATCGAGTCGTACAGTCCGCCCGTTTCGCGCACCACGGGGATCGCGCCGTAACGCGATGCGATCATCTGCGAAAGTCCGCAGGGCTCGCTCTTGGAGGGCATGAGGAAGATGTCGGTTGCCGCGTAGATACGCTTGGAAAGGTCGCGGTCGTAGGTGATCAGCGCGCGCACCTTTTCGGGATACGCCGCCTGCAGGTCGCAGAACAGCTTTTCGTATCGCTCCTCGCCCTTGCCAAGAATAATGAGCTGAACGTCGTTGTTTGCAACGATGTCCCAGATGCACTCGGACACGATGTCAAGCCCCTTGTGTGCCGCCAGACGCGAAATGACCGAAAGAAGCGGCACGTCCGCGCGTGCGGAAAGCCCGACCTCCTTCTGCATTGCCGCCTTGTCCTTGCCCTTGCCGGCAAGGCGCGTGCAGGTGAACGCCGCCGCGATCGCAGGGTCGTTTTCGGGGTTGTAGTAGTCGTAGTCGATGCCGTTGAGAATACCCGACAGCTTATACGCGTTGCGGCAGAGGCAAGCCTCAAGCCCGTGCGCATACTCCGCCGACTTGATCTCCTCCGCGTAGCGCGGGCTGACGGTGCTGACGCAGTCGGCGCACTCCACAGCCGCCTTCATCAGGTTGATGCAGCCGCCGTGCTCCATGAGCGTGTGCTCGTTTTCGCCCAGCGCAAACACGTCGCCAAGGATCGAGAAATCGTACTGCCCCTGATACTCGATGTTGTGAATGGTGAACGCCGTGCGGATCGCGCGGTAGCCGGGGCGTCCGCGGTAGATGCAGTTGAGGTAGACCACCGACAGTGCCGACTGCCAGTCGTGTGCATGGAGCACGTCGGGGAAATATTGCAATCTTCCCAGCATCTCCATGACCGCCATGCAGAAATACGCATACCGCTCGCCGTCGTCAAAAAAGCCGTACAGCGCGGGACGCTTGAAATAATATTCGTTGTCGATAAAGTAGTAGGTCACGCCGTCCTTTTCAAGGCTGTACACGCCGCAGTACTGCTGACGCCAAGCAAGATCCACGTAAAATACGTCCTCCTGCTTCATCTGTTTGCGCCACTCGTCCTTGACCGCGCCGTACAGAGGCATCACTACGCGCACGTCCGCCTCGCCCGTGCGTGCCAGTGCCGCCGGCAGCGAGCCCATGACGTCGCCAAGTCCCCCCGTCGCCGCAAAAGGCATCGCCTCCGCGCCTACGTATAAGATTTTTTTCATGTTGTTGTTCCTTTCGTTTTTTTGGGGGGATGCGTCGGGGGAGAAACTTTTTGAAAAAAGTTTTCCCCCCCGTACCCCCTCTTCAAAAACTTTCACCTACATGGATTTTTTACTTTCCTACCAAGGGCTTGCCAACATTGTGTACCCTCGTTTATAAGTGCTCGGTGAAAGTCCTTAATGCAGTACAGAGTCTGTTTTTACCTCGCAATCTGATAGCTCACTGCCGTTCGCTCGCCCGTAATGATGCTTGTGCGTGAATCGGCAGAGGCAGATAGTTTTCATTACAACATTGCTTGCCAACGGCAAGCTAAACAAGTGGAGCGCTTGGGATGTGAGGCCCAAGTGCTATCGGGAGCACCTTTCCGTCTGCGCGATCAACATTCCCATACAGTAAAATCTGTACCGCACGAACGGACTTTCACCACGCAGAGCACGAAAGTGGGAAACACTTTGTAAGCGTGTATGCCGAGGGCAGCAAAACACTTGTTGGTGAAAGTTTTTGAGAGAGGGGTACGGGGAGAGGACTTTTTTCAAAAAGTCCTTTCCCCCGATCCTTCTCGCAAATCAGCTTAAACCATTACACCCTTGCCGATGAAGAAGGGCATGGTGTCGTAGCCGGAGAGGTTTCTGCCGTCCTTGATGACGACGTTTTTATCGGTGATAACGCAATTGAGGCGTGCGTTGGTGCCGACGTAGGTATCCTGAAGCAGGATACTGTTCTTGACCACGGTGCCCTTACCGATGTGGACGCCGCGGAAGATGATGCAGTTCTCCACGGTGCCCTCGATGGTGCAGCCGTCTGCGATCATGCTGTTCTTAACGCACGCCGTGCTGTCGTACTTGGTGGGTGCGCTGTTGCGGATCTTGGTATAGACCTTGCGGTCGGTGTTGGAGAAGAGGTCGCGGCGAACGTCGTCCTCCAGAAGCATCATAGACGTGCTGAAGTAATTCTCCAGAGAGGACACGCACGCGCAAAAGCCGTCGAAGCAGTACGCGCGGATCAGCTTCTTTTTAAGCTGCTTTTTGAGAATATCCTGCGAGAAGCTCTTATAGCCGTGCGCGATGGAATCCGAAACGATACTTTGCAGATCGCTGCGACTGATGACCATGAGGTTGGTATT
Organism: Eubacteriales bacterium; assembly: GCA_045597145.1. GTDB lineage: Bacteria > Bacillota > Clostridia > Oscillospirales > CAG-272 > UMGS1865. Next base: position 38,436 of record JAZODU010000042.1, on the reverse strand, counting down.
GACGTAGCACTGACCCTTCTTGGGCATGGTGTACTCGATGTCGGTCACGCGACCCTCGTCGGAAAGCGTCAGGATATCCACGCTCTTGTCAAAGAGCGAATTTTTCACGTCCACCTTCTTTGCCACGAGCGTGATATACGCGCCCGAGCGCACGTGCTCGTCGATCACGGCGGAGAGGTCGATGTTCATGATCACGTCGCAGTCGCTGAGCACAATGTAGTCCGCGCCGCAACGGTTGATGAAGTTGACCGATCCCATCAGAGCCTCAAGGCGGTTCTCGTACAGCTTGCCCGCCGCGGAGTTTTCATACGCGGTGACGTACGGGGGCAGGATCTTGATACCGCCCGAGCGGCGCGCCAGATCCCAGTCCTTGCCGTTGCCGATGTGATCCATGAGCGACTGATAGTTGTAGTGGGTAATGACACCCACGTTGGTGATGTCGGAGTTGACCATGTTGGAAAGCGTGAAATCGATCAGACGGTAGCGGCAACCGAACGGAATGCTCGCCATGGTACGTCTGCGCGTCATTTCGGGAATGCTCTGGTCATGAATATTGGAAAAAATCAATCCTGCTGCAGTCATTTCTTCGCCCTCCTTACATTTCCGAGATCATAGCACCCGCGGGAACGGTCTTGCCCTCACCCACGTTGATGCCCGCACCGACCACTGCGATGCCCTCTGCCGTCGCGCGATCCTCGCCGACGGTGCACTTCTTGCCGATGGTAACGTTTTCGTCAAGGATCGCGTACTTGACCGTCGCGCCGTCCTCAACGCGCACGCCGTTCATCAGCACGCTGTCCTCGATCACAGCACCCTTGCCAACGTAAACGCCCGCACCCAGCACGCTGTTGCGAACCGTTCCGTAGATCTCGCAGCCTGCGGTGACGGACGCGTTCTCAACCGTTGCGTCCTTGCTGACAAACTGCGGCGGCTGTGCGGTGTGGCGCGAGTAGATGCGCCAGGATTCCTCTGCGAGCGAGAGAACCGGGTTGTCGCCCAAAAGATCCATGTTGGCTTCCCACAGCGACCGGATCGTTCCGACGTCCTTCCAATATCCCTCAAAGGAGTACGCCATCATCTTCTCGCCTGCTGCGAGCATGTTGGGAATGATGTTCTTACCGAAGTCGTTGGCGGACTCGGGATCCTTGCTGTCTGCCTCAAGATATTCCTGAAGCTTATCCTTGGTGAAGATATAAATACCCATCGACGCCTTGGTGCTGTCGGGGTTCTTGGGCTTTTCGGTGAACTTGTAGATCGAGCCGTCCTCGTTGGTGCTCATGATACCGAAGCGGCTTGCCTCCTCCAGCGGAACGTCAAGCACCGCAATGGTGCAGTCCGCGCCGGTCTCCTTGTGGTACGCCAGCATCTTTGCATAGTCCATTCTATAGATGTGGTCGCCCGACAGGATCAGAACGTACTTCGCATCGTATCGGTTGATGAACTCCATGTTCTGCCAGATGGCGTTTGCGGTTCCCTTGTACCAGTCGGCGCCGCTCTGTCCCTGATAGGGAGCGAGGATCTGCACGCCGCCGTAGGTGCGGTCAAGATCCCAGGGCAAGCCGTTGCCGATGTATTCGTTGAGGAGCAAAGGACGGTACTGCGTCAGCACGCCGACGGTATCGACGCCGGAGTTGATGCAGTTGGAGAGCGGAAAATCGATGATACGGTACTTTCCGCCGTAGGAAACAGAGGGCTTCGCGGTTTTTTGGGTCAATGCGTAAAGACGGCTTCCCTGTCCGCCCGCCAACAGCATGGCAACGCATTCTTTCTTTTTGAACATAGCGTGGTTTACCTCCTGTATATATGTGATTAAATTGGATCCGTTACCGACGTGCGAGCACGATTGCACGCATGGGGGAAAGCGAGAGCGTCAGTGCCTCGCCGTTTGCGCTTTCAAGCGTGCCGAGGGGCTTTCCCTCGCCGCCAAAGCGCGCGTCGGCAGTGTCAAGCACCGCCGCATAGGTGCCCGCCTTGGGAACTGCCACCGAAAAGGGCTGTGCCTCGGGCGTGAAATTGATCAGCACCGTCAGCGTCTGTCCGTCGGCAGCGCGGCGGCGGTAGGCAAGTGCGCCGTCGGGGGCATCGAGAGCTTCAAAGCAGCCGTCGTCCGATTCCTCCCAGAGCGCGGGGGTCTCAAGATAAAAGTGATTGAGCTCCGCCGTGAACGCGCGGAAGCCTGCGTGCATATCCTGATCAGCGAGAGACCAATCGATCGCGTCGCGGCAGGAGTGAAGCACACCGAGCTCACAGCCCATCACGAGCCGCTTCTTGCCCGGAACGGTCATCATGTGCAAAAGACGTGCCCGCAACTCCTCCACGGTCGGTGCGGCTTGTGCCCCACTCTCGTGTGCCGCGCCCTCCATGACCGAGAGAACGTCGGGGAATTGCTCCGCCAGCATACGATCGACCGCCTCGGTATGTACCGTTTGCGGCATGCGCAATCCGTCAATGTGATAGACCTCACACCAGAACGCCGCGCTTGACAAGAGGAAGCTGCGCTCCTCGGGAGAGATCTCCGCGGGCAAGTCGCGCGCCACCGTCCAGTCGAGAATGACGCCCAGCCCCGCCTCGTGCATGCGGTCAACGAATTTCATGAACGCGTGCGGCGTGCCACCGACCCCAACGGGCGAGAACGCGCCCGTGACGATCCCGTCGCAGAGGATCGGCGCGCAGATCCCAACGGGCTCAACGTGCGTGTATCCCATCTGCTTGGCGTAAACGGCAAGCTCGTCTGCCGCCTCCTCGTAGGATAGGCGCGTGCCGTCCTCGTGTCTGCGCCACATGTCAAGGCAGAGACGGTAGGCGTTGACGGCGCGGTCGTCGATGTCCGCGCGGCACAAGCGGCGCGCACGGTAGGAAAGCCAGCTCTCATCGCTCCACGCAAAGCCGTCGAGCACGCGGATCTCCGACGCCGTGTCGGGCGGCACCTGCATACAGGCGGCATAAGGATCGGCGATCAGTCTGTCGCTCTCGCCGTACACCACGCGATACTTGTAAAACTGTCCCTCAAAGAGCGCGTCGGCAGACACCGACGCCTCCCAGATGCCGCCCTGCGTCACGCATTGCATCGGGGTCGCGTCACCGCTCCACGCGTTGAAGTCGCCGCAAAGGCTGACGCGCGCCGCACCGGGAAGCCAGACGCGGAACACAACGCGGTCGCCGCATCGGTGCATACCCAGCAGGTCAAACGCGCGGTGCGCCACTCCCCCGTGAAACGTCTCCGCCGCGCAGGCAAAGCCCCCGTTCTCGGGAATATGCGTCATCACTTCGTTGTTTTCCATATACGTCCACCTCTTTCCACGTCACCTTTTGCCGTTTCCGTCATCCAAAGCGGCAAAACTATTATACATTTTCATTATAACATATATTATAAAAAAATCAATAGCCGACTCTGCGTTTTCGTCACATTGAACAAATTTTAGTCGTTTAGCACAGAAGCACCGACAAAAATCGGCATTTCCGCCTAAACAAAGAAAAAAGATCGGTCAAAAAGCGTGCGCGGATCGGGCTTTCGACGTTTTTAGGCAAGGTCTTTTTTCACAAACATTTGGTATTTTTTTGTGCAACAAAAACAAAAATCAAAAATTCCATTATTATTTTATCACAAAAACAAAGGCTTGTCAATGTGCATATTGAATAAAGTTACAACGATTTTGACTATTTTTGTTCAAATCCACCCGTCATTTTCGCATTTTTCGGGTCGAAAACGCGGTCATTGCGTCGTTTCCCACCACACCACGTCAAAGCAGACGTGCGGCGATTCCACGCGCGCAGGCGTCCCGTCGGGCGCGAGCGTGAGCGTGACACCGTCGGCAAGCGAGAGTGTGGTGCGCCCGTCCCGCTTTTGTACCGCGCGCACCTCGGTCGAGCAGGACGAGAGGGCGGTCAAGGGGCGGAGCAGACCCGCGAGCGTGTCGGCATCGGCAACGTAGGAAAGCCCGTTCAGAGTTGCGCGCGCCACGCCGTCGCGCGACAGCTCCACGCAAAGCCCATCGAGCGACGCGGGCGCAGAATAGCGTATGTAGGACGCGCCGCTCGGGTCGTGCACCACCGTGGCGCAAAACGCGCTCCCGTCAAGCGTGCCGCCGATCTCCGCCGAAAAGCCTGCCTCGCGGTAGGCAAAATAGGACGTACCCGCCCCGCGACAGCCGCCGCAACCCGTGACGGAAAGGACGACGCAAAGGGTCAGAAACAGCAAAAATTGTCGAATCATAGAATCTCTCCCACAAGCCTGTTCGGATTTGCCAAACGCAACAGAGTGCTTTTTGGCAGTTTTATATGCTATTTATATGAATATTTTCTCGGATTCATGTAAAATGGGGATTGCAATATTTGTCCGATCGTGGTATAATGTGGATAATAGACGCGAAATACCCATCAAGCACCTGCAAAAGAGGACACCGCTATGTAAGCAATGCCTTCTGCGGGTAATCTATCTATTTGGCGAAAGCTCTTGAAAGGGTGTGGAAAGCTTCCTTCAAGAGGTCTTCCACACGATCCCCCAACGACCCAAAGGAGGTGGCAAGCATCGAATACAGTTTATATTCATCGCTGAGCGCGGGCGGGAGCGAGAGCCGACGCGCACTCGTTGACCTTGGCGCGCTGCGGCACAATTTTGCGGCTCTGCAAGCGCGTATCCGCGCACGCGCACCGCAGGCGAAAACGATCGCGGTGGTCAAGGCGGACGCGTACGGACACGGCGCACCCGCGTGCGTGTGCGCACTGCTGGAATGCGGATGCGACTTTTTCGCGGTTTCCTGCCTTGAGGAGGCACTCGCCGTCCGCAACGCCTGCCGCAAGCAGAATGCCGAGGCGGACGTTCTGATCCTCGGATACACCGACCCCAAAAACGCACAAACGCTTGCCGACGAGGGCATCATCCAAACGCTCCTCTCCCCCGACTATGCACGTGCGCTCGCCGCAGAAGCGCAAAAGGCAGGCACGCACGTGAGAACGCACGTCGCGGTCGATACGGGCATGAACCGCATCGGCTTTTGCGCCCATAACGCCGACGAGATCGCACAGGCGGCAGAGGACGTCGCCGCGACCGTCTCCCTCCCCGCGCTGTCCGTTGACGGCATGTTCACGCATTTTGCCGCAGCAGACGAACAAACAGCGGACGCGCAAGAATGTACGCGCATTCAGACCGCTCGATACCGCGCTCTGAAGGATGCCCTTGACGCACGCGGCATCAGAATCCCCTTTCACCACGTCTGCAACAGTGCCGCTGCTCTGACGGCAACCGACACGGGCGAGCCGCCTCTGTTCGACGGCGTGCGCCTCGGCATCGTTTTGTACGGCGGCGCGCACCACCTGCATCGGGAGATCCCCCTGCGCCCCGTGATGCGCTTGCAGGCGGACGTCATTCACGTCCATCCCCTGCTCAAGGGCGAGCGCGTCGGATACGGCGGCGCGCACGTCGCAGACCGCGACGGCACCGTTGCCGTCCTGCCGATCGGTTACGCCGACGGCATCCTGCGCGCCTACAGCGGCGCCACGGTCACTCTGCAAACCGAGAGCGGGCGGCACGCAGTCCCCGTGATCGGGCGCGTTTGCATGGATCAGACCTTCATCGACGTCAGCGGCATTGACGCGCGCGTCGGGGACACCGTCACGTTCTTCGGCGAGACGCCGCAGCAGCTCAGCGCGCTGTCGAAACGCGCAGGCACGATCGACTACGAATCCCTCTGCCTCATCTCCGCACGCGTCGGGCGGATCTACGAAAATTCTTAAATAAAGGATACCGTTATGCAAAAAAGAAGGATCTTACGAGCCCTGACACTCGTTTGCGCGTGGATGCTCGTGTGCGCCCCGCTCGCCGCGTGCGCCAAAACGCACGACCCCCTCGCCGTTACGGCATTCCTCTCGCTCGCCCTGAACGAAAAGGAAAAGCTCAACGCCTCGGTCACGCTGGGTCTGTCCGACGTGCGGGCGCACGAGGGCGAGAACGCCTACCTATACGAGCTGCGCCCGGGGGAAACGGCAAACGCCAAGACGCTCGCCAAAAAGAACGCGCTGGATCACGCACCCATCGCCTCCTCCATGAAATTCAAATTCGACCTCTACGACGGCACGCGCTCGCGCCTCTATTCGGGATTTGTGGTCTGCTACGAGAACGGAACGCCGATCAACAGCGTTCCCAAAATGATCGACAACCCCTCGCTCCTCGCGCCATCGCTCACAGCCCCCCTCTGGAAGGATACCCCCAAGGGGCTGGCTGTGTCGGACGCCAACACCGCCGCCGCGCTGGGCACGGCGCACGCAACGCTTGACATCAGCCTCGCGTCTCTTGCCGACTATACGAGCGAGAGCGACGCGAAAGCGTTCACCTTTGCGGGCAAGCTCTACTACCTCTCCGCCACAGTGCTCGCGTCGCTGGACGAGCAGGTCTACGCCGCCTATCACGCGGGCATACAGGTCACGCTGCGCGTGCGCACCACGCAGAGCGACCTCTCCGACAACGCCGCCGAGGCAACGCTTTTGCGCACGGCGTTTCTTGATTTTCTGACCGAGCACTACGATCAGTACAATCGCGGCATCGTGACCGCGCTCCTGATCGACACCGATCTTCCCGCCGCAGAAACGGCGCATCTTGCCGCCGTGGCGCATTGCGCGCTCCTCTCCAACGTGGCAATGGGGCGCATCTACGTCGCTTGCCCCGAGATCGATCTCACCGCCGCCGCAGAGTACTGCAAGCAGGTCGGCGCACGCCTTTCGGGACACACACGCTTTGATTGGGGCATCGCGCTGACGCTCGATCCCTCGCAAAAAACGCCCTGGGGCACCGCCGACGCCACCACCCTCACCCCCGACACGCTCAAGGCGTTCACCGACACGCTCTCACGCCAGAGCCACAAGCCTCTGTATTTGGCTGTCTGTGACCTTGCCTTTTCCGCGGCAGATCCCGAGCAGCAGGCGGTCGCATTCGCTTACGCCTACGCCAAGGCTGCCGCGGTCAACGCCGACCTGATCCTCTACGGCGCGCAAGAGGACGATGCCGCAGGGCTTTACGCCGCAGACGGCACACCGCGCCCCGTGGCGGATATGTACCGCAACATTGACACAGGGCTTAAGGGGGACCAGCTCCGCGCCTGCAGTGCCGTCTCCGAGAAGGTCGGTCATGCGGTCGCCTCGCTGAACATCTCGCACCGCGTGCTCACGGGCACGGGCAATCTCAGCGCGGGAAGCGGCAAGAAAACCGTTCTTTACGACTTTACGACAGGCGAGCGGTATGATTTCTCCGCCGTGGGCGGCTCGGATCTCTCCGCCAAGGACAACCCCTCCGGCTATCAATCGGGCGCATACGACGATCCCGTGCTTTACACCTGGCTCAACACCGCAAACGCACAGACGGGCGTGCGCAAGATCCTCTCCGACGGCAAGGAATTGCGCGACGCGACCTCGATCTCGATGCACCTGCTGGCACAGTACAAGCAAGCGGACATCAAAACCTGCATACTGATCCTGCAATTGCAGGGCGTGGATGAAAACGGCATGCCGATCCGCTTTGAGGCGCAGACAAACGCCCCCGTGCGCGTGTGGCAGGACGTCAACTTCAACGTCTCCGCCTTTACCTCCGCCGCCGACCTCTCACAGCCCGTGGTCATGACGGTCCTTGTCAGCACCGACGATTCGGTGGACGAGGTCGCCGCGGAGGACTTCGGGCTCTGGATCAGAGACATCAGCGTCCACCGCCCGAAAACCGATTACGCCCTCTTCTTCACGATCCTTGCCGCAGTCACGGGAGGCGCGCTCGGATTCATCCTGATCTTCCGGGGCTACCGCCGCTCGCGCCGCCGCTGATCGAAAGGAGTTACCATGTCACTAAACGTCAGATACGAACAAAAGCTTCAGGACATCGCCTTTCTCGGCGGTCACAATATTCAATGTATGCCGCACCTGCACCGCGAGGTGGAGCTGATCTGCCTTCTGGAGGGCGAGGTCGTGGCGTACGCCGACTCCGTGCGCTGTGAATTGCACGCAGGCGACGTCTTTCTCGCCTTTCCCAACCAGATCCACTCCTACGAAAAGCGAACGCCCGAGGCGCACGTGGGCTTCATTTTCAAGCCCGACATCCTGCCCGAAATGATGGAGACCTTCACCATGGGCACGCCGCGCTCCCCCGTTATCAAGGGAGCCGCCGATATGCCGCAGATCCGCGCGCTGATCGATTGTCTGATCGAAACGCGCGACCGCGACACTCTCTCACATCTGTCCGAATTGCGCCGCGGCTATCTCCTGGCACTCTGCGCACAGCTCCTGCCCATGATGACCATCGCCAAGCTCCCCGTCGGGGACTCCGAAACGCTGCGCACCATCGTATCCTTCTGCACGCAGAACTACGCCGAGAACCTCTCGCTCTCGCTTCTTGAGGAAAAGCTGCATTTGAACAAATACTACATCTCGCACCTCTTCAGCGGACGCTTGGGGCTGGGCTTTAACGATTACATCAACTCTCTGCGCGTGTCCGAGGCGTGCCGCTATCTGCTCAACTCGGATCACTCCATCACCGAGATCGGCTCGCTCGTCGGCTTCAACACGCCGCGCACCTTCAACCGCGCCTTCATGCGCCAGATGGGAACCTCTCCCACCGAATACCGCAGATGCCGCCGGGGAGAATTGACCGAGCACATCAAAAACAGCATGGAGCCTCATTCGCCCCCCGCTCCCGCCGTCGACCCACCACCCACGGCACACTCCGCATATGCGGCGGTCAAGGATTGCGATTACGATCCCGCCACCGCCCCCACGCCCGATTGGGACGGCTGCAACGACGCTTGCTCGGAATACTGATGCGTGTCGTAGGTTTTGTCCACTGTTCTGTCGCACATGTCATGTGAAAACACACCAAAAACAGCAATATTTGTCTTATTTTACGGAGGAAATTATGAGTCAGATCAAAGACATCAGCCTCGCCCCCTCGGGCGCGGATAAAATCGCTTGGGTACAGTCCTACATGCCCATTCTCAATTCGATTAAGAAAGAATTTGAACGCACCAAGCCCTTCTCGGGCATGAAGATCGCTATGTCGATCCACCTTGAGGCAAAGACCGCGTACCTCGCAAAGGTGCTCCGCGCAGGCGGTGCCGAGGTCTGGGTCACGGGGTGCAACCCTCTCTCCACGCAGGACGACGTTGCCGCGGCTCTTGCCGCCGAGGGCTTTGAGGTTCACGCGCGTCACGGCGTGAGCGACGCGGAATACCGCAACCATCTGATCGCCACCCTTTCCTGCTCGCCCGATCTCATCATCGACGACGGCGGCGACCTTATCTCTCTGTTGCACGGCGAGTGCCGCGACTACGGAAAAAACCTCATCGGCGGCTGCGAGGAGACCACGACGGGCATTCACCGCCTGCTCTCGCGCGAGGCGGCGGGGCTGCTTGATTACACCATGATCGACGTCAACGACGCCGACTGCAAGCATCTGTTTGACAACCGCTACGGCACGGGACAGTCCACCCTCGACGGCATCATGAACTGCACCAATCTCATCATTGCGGGCAAAACGGTGGTCGTTGCGGGCTACGGGTGGTGCGGAAAAGGGCTTGCCATGCGCGCAAAGGGCATGGGGGCTGTGGTCGTCGTTACCGAGGTCGATCCCATCAAGGCGATCGAGGCGGTCATGGATGGCTTTACCGTGCTCCCCATGGATGAGGCGGCAAAGATCGGCGACCTGTTCGTCACGCTCACGGGCTGTGCCGACGTCCTCGTGCGCCGTCATTTCGACGTGATGAAGGACGGTGTCCTGCTCTCCAACAGCGGACATTTCGACGTGGAGATCAACAAGAAGGATCTCGAGGAGGCGTCGGTCGAGAGCTGGGAGCGCAAGCCCAACATTCGCGGCTACCGTATGCCCGACGGCCGCATGATCAACCTGCTCGCAGAGGGGCGGCTGGTCAACCTCGCCGCAGGAAACGGCCACCCCGCCGAGATTATGGACATGTCCTTCGGCATTCAGGCAAAGAGTCTGGCGCACCTTGCCAAGAACGGAAAGTTCCTTGACAAACGCGTCTACGCCGTGCCCGCCGAGATCGACCGCGAGGTCGCGGACATCAAGCTGCGCGCGATGAATATCGCCATCGATACCCTCACGCCCGAGCAGGTGGAATACCTCTCCCGCGTCGAGTAAATTGCCGTTTTCTTCCATATTTTACCTTTTTCGCATATCCGTACTATAGCAATATTTATCTTATCATTTTCTCTCGTTTTTGCAAAGGAGAATTTCCATGTCAGAACAGCAGACCACCTCACGCCTCCCTCTCTCCTGCCAAGTCGCCGTGATCGGCGCGGGACACGCGGGGATCGAGGCAGCACTCGCATCCGCGCGTATGGGCGTTGACACGGTGCTCTTTACCATGTCCTTTGAATCCATCGCAAATATGCCCTGCAATCCGTCGATCGGCGGGACGGCAAAAGGACACCTCGTCTACGAGATCGACGCGCTGGGCGGCGAGATGGGGCGCGCCGCAGATCTCGTCACGCTGCAATCACGCACGCTCAACCTCGGAAAAGGCGCAGCAGTGCAAAGCAAGCGCGTGCAGGCAGACCGCAAGCAATACCAAGCCATCATGAAGCGCACGCTGGAGTCCACGCCCAATCTTCGCCTTGTGCAAGCCGAGATCACCGCAATAAATGTCTTGCCTTCATCGGATATTCCGCAGAGCACTCCCCAAGACGGCGCAAAATATGTCGCATCTGTCACAACGCGACTTGGCGAGGTCTGGCAATGCGATTGTGCCATCATCGCCTCGGGCACCTATCTGGAAAGCGAGATCTTCGTCGGAAACGTCAATTACGAAGCCGGTCCCGACGGCTTTCTCCCCTCCAAGGGACTGTCTGCATCCTTGAGTGACGCGGGCATTCGCCTCCTGCGCTTTAAAACCGGTACGCCCGCGCGCATCAAAAAGGAAACCATCGACCTTTCTCGCCTCGAGGAACAGCCGGGCGAGGATGCGCCGCTTCCCTACAGCGCACAGCACGCCGAGGATCTTTTATATAATAGGAAGCAAATTCCCTGCCACATCGTCTATACGAACGCCGAAACCCACCGCATCATCCGCGAAAACATCACGCGCAGTGCGCTTTATTCTGGAAAGATCCACGGAACAGGGCCGCGCTATTGCCCGTCGATCGAGGACAAGCTCGTGCGCTTTGCGGATAAGGAACGTCACCGGCTCTTCGTTGAGCCCATGGGCGAAGAAACCTCGGAAATGTACCTCCAAGGCTTTTCCACCTCGCTCCCGACCGACGTGCAGGTCGATATGCTGCACTCACTTGAGGGCTTTGAAAACGCCGAGATCATGCGCTACGCCTATGCAATCGAGTACGATTGCGCCGATCCGACGCAAATGGATGCCTCTCTGGAGTTTAAAGCCGTCAGAGGGCTCTTCGGCGCAGGACAGTTTAACGGCACCTCGGGCTACGAGGAGGCTGCCGCGCAGGGACTTGTCGCAGGCATCAACGCCGCGCGCCGCGTCAAAGGGCTGGATCCCGTCGTTTTGCCGCGCTCGGGCAGCTATATCGGCACACTGATCGACGATCTGGTCACCAAGGGCACGAACGAACCCTACCGCATGATGACCTCGCGCTCGGAATACCGCCTGCTTTTGCGTCAGGATAACGCTGACCAACGCCTCACACCCATCGGATACGAGGCGGGATTGGTCACGGAGGCGCATTATCAAGCGTTTTTAAGCAAAAAAGCCGCCATCGATGCCGAGAAAGCGCGATTGGAGAGCACGCACGTCTCACCCGACAAGGCAAATCCCATTTTGGCAGGCCTTGGCGAAGCACCCTTGAAATCGGGCGCATCCTTGGCAGATCTTTTGCGTCGCCCGCCCGTTTCCTATGAGATCCTTTCAAAAATCGACCAAAATCGCCCCGATCTCCCCCGCACAGTCCGCTTGACCGTTGAAACCGACGTCAAATACGCAGGCTATGCCAACCGACAGCTCACCGAAATCGAGCAACGCCGCAAATTGGAAGAAAAACGTCTGCCGAACGAGATCGACTACGCCGCGATCAAGGGCCTGCGCATCGAAGCCGCGCAAAAGCTCGCTGCGATCCGCCCCTTAACCGTCGGCCAAGCCTCGCGCATCAGCGGAGTCAGCCCCGCAGACATTACCGTTCTGCTCATCTATTTAGGAATGAAATGAGGATCCAGCCTTGGAATACTACGAATTTGAAGCGTTATTTCGCACAGCGTGCACCAAAAACGGGCTTTCAGAACCAACGCGCGACATAACCGACACATTTTACCGTTTCACCAAGCATCTTTTAAAGGTCAACGAAACCACCAATCTGACCGCCGTCCGAAACATCCCCGACGCAATCTACAAGCACTATGTCGATTCGCTCTTGGTCGCCCGCTACATTCCGCAAGACGCACGCGTGCTGGATATCGGCTGCGGCCCCGGATTCCCGTCGATTCCGCTGGCGATCTGCCGCCCCGATCTTTCCATCACCGCCCTCGACAGTACCGCCAAGAAAATCGCATTTGTGCAAGAAAGCGCCGTCCTGCTCGGTCTTTCCAACCTGAGCACCATCTCCGGCAGAGCCGAGGATGCCGCGATCTGCAAAAAATTAGGTTCTTTCGACGTTGTTGTCAGTCGCGCCGTGGCAAGATTGAACATTTTGTGCGAGCTTTGCATTCCATACCTCAAGATTGGTGGCAAGCTGATCGCCCTCAAGGGCGCAAAAGCCGAGGAGGAGCTCACAGAAGCACAAAAAGCCATTCGCACGCTCGGCGGCGGCGAAACGACCATTTACCAAAAAGTGCTCGTCACAGACAGCAGCGAGGAAGCGCGCGGCCTGATCGAAATCGCCAAGATCGTGCCTACGCCGCCTCAATATCCGCGCGCTTACGCAACAATCTCCAAAAAGCCGCTGTAATGTTTCACGTGAAACATTATAACGCGCTGTCACATCCACAGAGCCGATGTTTCACGTGAAACATCGGCTCGTTTTTTTGAGGAAGATGCGCGACGTTTCACGCGAAACATCGCACGATTAAAATGAAGGGGCTGATGTTTCACGTGAAACATTATATTTTTCGCAGAAACTTGCGCAAAAGCATTGCAAAACGAGCATAATTATGATATAATATAAAAGAACACACCTGCGGCGGAAACCGTGCCGCAAATCCCTTGAAAGGAAGTGTAAAATATGGGCAAAATTATTTCGTTTGCAAACCAAAAAGGCGGCGTTGGTAAGACCACGTCTGCCGTAAACGTCGCGGCCTCTCTCGGCGTGCTCGGTTATAAGGTTCTTTTGATCGACCTCGATCCTCAGGGCAATGCGACCAGCGGCGTTGGAATCGTAAAAAAGGCGTTGAAGCTGACCGCTTTTGACCTTCTGACCACCGAAACCCCCGCGAAAGACGTCATTATCAAGACCAGATTCGACAATCTGTCGGTCATTCCCACTAACACCACACTCGCGCGTGTCGAGCATGATCTCGCAGACGTCGAAAAAGGCGAAGAGATCATCAAAAACAAGCTCGCGGCAGTGCGCGACGAATACGATTACATCATCATCGACTGTCCTCCGTCGCTTGGTATGCTTTCTGTCAACGCAATTACCGCCAGCGACGGCGTCGTGATCCCCATGCAGTGCGAATTTTTCGCCCTGGAAGGACTTTCTCAGCTGATGCTGACCATTCGCCTGGTCAAAAAGCACTACAATCCCAATCTGACGATCACGGGAATCCTGATCACGATGTACAACAACCGCCTGCTGCACTCCATGCAGGTCATCAGCGAGCTCCGCAAGCACTACGACGACAAGCTGTTCGAAACGACGGTATCCAGAAACGTCAAGCTTTCCGAGGCTCCGAGCTACGGCACGCCCGTATATTACCACGAAAAGCGTTCCAAGGGTGCCGTTGAGTACATGAACATCGCCAAAGAGCTGGCGGAGCGCATTTAAGGAGGTTCAAAATGGCAAAATCAAGAAGCGGGCTCGGGCGCGACTTCTACTCGCTGTTGGACGACAACATTCTTGCGAGTGATAAGACGACCGCCGCAACCAATCTTCGCATTTCCGACGTTGAACCGCGCAGCGACCAGCCCCGAAAGACCTTTGCGCACGAGCCGCTGGAGCAGCTGGCGGATTCGATCGCACAATTTGGCGTTTTACAGCCCATTATCGTGCGCGAAAACGCACTTTTGGCAGGAACCTACGAAATTATCGCAGGCGAACGCCGTTGGAGAGCCGCAAAAATGGCGGGACTGAGCGAGATCCCCGCGGTTATTCTTGAGGGCGACGATCTCAAGGCGGCGCAGGTCGCCGTTATCGAAAACGTACAGCGCGAGGATCTCAACCCCGTAGAAGAAGCACTCGCATACGACGCGCTGATCGAGCGCTTTGGACTCACGCAGGATCAGGTAGCAAAGCAGGTCGGCAAGAGCCGTTCCGCGATCACCAACAATCTGCGTCTCTTGGACCTTCCGGACGAGGTTCTGGAGCTTTTACGCGCAGGAGACCTCTCCGCAGGACACGCAAGAGCACTTCTGGGGCTGAAAAACGAGGAGCAAATGGCACCTCTGGCGCAGAAAATCATCGAAAAAGGTCTTTCTGTGCGCGACGTAGAGCGCACGGTGCGCCTGATGAACTACGAGCCGGACGAAATTGACGAGGAAGAGCAGAACGAGCTCTCCCAGCGCAAGGTATATATGCGCGATCTGGAGCACCGCGCGGTCGGGATCCTTGGAAGACGTGTGAAAATTTTGAAAACAAACAAGAAAAAGGTAGTAGAGCTGGCGTATAGTGACGATGATGATCTTGCAGAGCTGCTCAAAACCATCTGTGGCAAGGATTTCTTTGCCGAAAACGAATAAAATTACCCCGAAAGCAGGAGAAAAATCATGTTAGACATCAAATATATCAAAGAAAGCCCCGATGAAGTCATTGACAGACTGGCAAAAAAAGGAAAAGATGCCAAGGAAGAGATCGAGCTGATCCTGAAGCTGGACGCAGAGCGCCGCACCATCATCGGTGACGTGGAAGCGATCAAGGCAGAACAGAACAAGACCAACAAGCTGATCCCGCAGTACAAAAAAGAGGGCAAGGATACCGCAGAGATCTTTGCGGCGATGAAGGAAATGGGCGCGCGCGCAAAAGCTCTTGACGAGAGACTGAAGGAAGTGGAAACGCAGCTCACGGGACTGATGCTGGGACTGCCCAACCTGCCCGATTTTGACCTCAAGCCCGGCGGAAAAGAGAACAACGAGCCGCTTCGCTACTACGGCGAGCCCAGAAAATTCGATTTTGAGCCAAAAAATCACGTAGATCTGTGCACGGAGCTCGGTTTGATCGACTACAAGAGAGGTACGAAGCTCTCCGGAAACGGATTTTGGATCTATTCGGGGCTTGGCGCACGTCTGGAATGGGCGCTTCTCAACTATTTCATCGACTTCCACCTTGGAAACGACTATCAGCTGATGCTCGTTCCGCACATGCTCGGCTATGAGTGCGGTCTAACCGCAGGTCAGTTCCCCAAATTCCAGGACGACGTGTACTGGATGGAGACCGCAGAGGACGAGCGTCGCCGCTTCATGCTGCCCACCGCTGAAACCGCGCTGGTATCGCTCCACCGCGACGAGATCCTGACCGAGGCGGATCTGCCCAAGAAATATATCAGCTACACCCCCTGCTTCCGCCGCGAGGCAGGCTCTTACCGCGCGGACGAGCGCGGAATGGTGCGCGGACACCAGTTCAACAAGGTAGAAATGGTGCAGTACACCCTGCCCGAAAAGAGCGACGAGGCGTTTGAGGAGCTGGTCTCCAACGCCGAAAATCTCGTAAAGGGGCTCGGATTCCACTTCCGAACGGTCAAGCTGGCGGCAGAGGACTGCTCTGCGTCCATGGCGCGCACATACGACATCGAGATCAACATTCCTTCCATGAACGGCTACAAGGAGGTCTCCTCGGTTTCCAACGCGCGCGACTACCAAGCACGCCGCGGTATGATGAGAGTCAGACGCGAGAACGGAAAAACCGAGTTCCTGCATACCCTCAACGGCTCCGGACTTGCAACCAGCCGCATTTTCCCGGCTCTCGTAGAGCAAAATCAGAACGCAGACGGCAGCGTGACCGTCCCCGAGGTGCTTCGCAAGTATATCGGACTTGACGTTATCAAGAAATAAGCTTCTTTGGGTCTTATCAAAGGAGAATCACAATGTTTTTTGGAAAATCGACCCTTTACAGCGCCCCGTTCTGGGAGCGTTTGATCGGGTGGTACGAACAAACGCTCCTGCGCGAGCTTGTGGATTATATCATCGACAAGTATTTTACCGTGCATTTTCACGTATACGAGTATATTTCGATCGGTCCCTCGGCGAATGATGCGGCGCGCTTGCTGATCTTCGGCATTGCGATCGGCATCGTGATTGCAACCGTGATGGTGGCGCACACGCGCACAAAGCTCGGCGGGTTCTTACGGAAGATGATCGCAGAGGATTGCTTGACGCCCGATAAAGCGAAAACTTTGATGGAGTTGGGCGAATTTCGCAATTCCGACGTGCGGCGCGAGCTTGCATGCGGGGTGACGATGCGAAAATACGTAAAATGCTGTGAAGAAGAGGCGTTTATCGCCGCCCAAAGCGCACAAAAGGACGAGGAAGAGAAGGCGCAGGACGAGCAAGCTCCCGCAAAAAGAAGCTTGGGCAACCGCATTTTGTCCTTTTTTACGGGCAAGAGCCGCGACGATTTCCACATGGATTTCACCAAAGCGCACTTTTATATCCCCGAGGAGCTGAAGTACCGCGTGGAGGTTCGCTTTGAGAAGAAGGGTTCCGGGTGGATTCCCGTCGTGCTGGCATGCGTCGGCGCGATCCTGTTCACCGCGCTCACTTGCCGCTTCTTACCGGACATCCTGCAAATGATGGACAACATCATCAAGCAAATGGCACCGCAGACATAAACAAAACAGCCGAATCCACGCGGATTCGGCTGTTTTGTTGTTATTTTTAAATAATTTCGCGGAATAATTGTGAACGAACTTTTAACACGCAGGGCAAAGAGAAAATCTGATCCACGGAATTTCCATCTCGCTTTGGTGCGCGCGCAGGTTATCAAAGGCGTTCAGCCGCGTTTCAAAGACCAGCACACCGTTCTCAAAACGGGCTTGGAAATCACGAAAGGCAGGGATCTTCATCAACGAAAGCAACGCGGGCGGCAGGGGATCCTGCTCTGCCGAGCGTCCTTTCTTTTCGCTTCATAGACCGACACCTGCTCCACGCGAAGCAAAAAATCCGACGTCATATCTACGCCCGCAGGGATCTCGAAAGGGTGGGAGAGTTCTCAGTTTTCCACTTGTACTTTTCCGACATTTTCATGTACCTCACCCGCAGAAACGGAACCGTATGCGCTGACCGATCCCGTGCGGTGTCGCAGGGAAAGCAGCAGACAAACGAGGAACGCGGTCACACGGTGAAAGAGCGCGTCCGACGCGATCTTCTCCTCAAACGGCATGGAAAGGTTCTCAAGGCAACACCCGAAAAAGGTTGCCAGCATGCGACAGCTCGTCCAGAAATTGCGCCCGGGCTTGATCAATCCGTCCAGATAACAGAAGATCTCCGCCAGCTGCTCGCGCAAGGATTCTTCGCCGTTTTCCGGCTCGTTTGCCACGCGAAAAAGCTCCGAAAACGCATCACGTGATGCAAAATTCAGCATTTGGCGCACGTTTTTCTCGGACGCGTGCAAGAGGAAAACAGGAACGAGAGTGGTGGATTTGTGCCACGCGGAGAGGAACAGCAGCGATTGCTCGTGAAAGGGAAGCAGGAGATAGTCCTGCGTGCCGCGCAGAAATGCACTCAGGCGGGAGCGCGCGTCCGAATCGGTTAAAACTGCCTCGAAAAAGGGCTGTCCAATCTGCTTTTCAAAGCCGCGGGCGGCAATGATCCGAAAATCATCGTCGTCACTCAGCACGGCGCAGTCATCATGAAAAATCCGACATTTTGATTCATCCTTGCCGTTATAAAATTGGCTTTCGGGAATATAACTTTCAATCTGTTTCATGCTTAAAATACGATGTGGCGAATACGGTTCAGGGAGATCTTGCGGTAGGTTCCGTCAAGGCAGGCGACCGTAAAGACCGTGTCGCCGCTGTAAAAGACGTCGGTCGCGCCGTTGACGTAGGTCAGGAGCAGCTTGTCGCGTAGGCGCAGATTTTGAGACTTCACGCTCAGATATTGCAGGCTCAGTGTGTCAATGCGCACCGTGTCGCCGCCCTGCGTCTTACACTCGAAAAAGCTGTCTGCAAGGATCCCCTTGCAGAACTCGCTGTCGCGGCTGTAAAAGCGCGTGCAGCGCAAAATGCGCGAGGGGTCGATCTCGCCGTCGGGCTTGCCCAATTCTTTCGCCCGCGCCTTGATGTAAGAAACCATTTTCTTTTCGCTCAGAAGGGCAACGCCGTCCATCTCCTCGGGAAGATTGAGCGTGCAGTCGGTGTCGCAAAAGACCACCATGCCGCAAACGGGCGACGCGATCCCGTAAAAATCGCGCATACGCTCGATAAATTGACGCGTCGTTCCAACCGGGCTTTTCAGCGTTTTCCGCACACCGTTCTCCTTGTTTTGGTAAAATTCGCCGCCGTCGCAGCCGATCTCACCCTTCCAATTTTTGACCTCGAGCACGAACGCGATCCCCTTGTGAATGACCATGAAATCCTTTTCAAGATAGAGCTTTTTGTGGGGAACCGCCACGTTGCGGATCACGCAATCAAAGCTCTCGCAAAGCGCGCGGTAGATATCCTCCTCGCCGTCCGCTCCGAATTGCTCGATCTCCTCCATCAGCGGCAACTTCTCCGCGTGAGCCCTGTTCCACATGGTCCTCAGTACACCCATTTTTCTCTCCTTTTTGTCGAAATAACGCATATACGTCCCCTATTTTACCATAAAAAGGAGGGATTGTCAATAGGGAGGTCTTGCGGGGCTTTTGCAAAAATTCTCTCAACTGCCAGTTACAATAAGCTTTTGTAATGGAAGTAAACACTCTTGTGCTGTGCTATGCGTTTATAACGCCTCATCCGCCTCGCAACGCTCGGCACCTGTCTCGCTGCGGCTCGGTCACTACCGTGCCGCAGCTTCGCTACCCGCCGGAGAAGGCAAGAAGTTAGGATTAAAGCAGAAAAAACGTGCGCTACTATTTTGCCACCGCCAAACTACTTATCTTGCCTCCTCTTGAGAGAGGAGGTGGCAGGCCGCAGGCGTGACGGAGGAGTAGTTACGAAAGTGCTTCATGGATGTAACAAACCGTTACCACATCCCTTCCGTCGCGCCTATGGCGCGCCACTTCCCCTTGATTTCAAGGGAGGCTTGGGATGGTGCGTTCATAGCAAATCTATCCTAAAAAAGCTAAAAGCGGAGGCTTCTTCGTCTTGTTCGCACTCACTTTTTCCTCCCACTGTGCCAAGGGGAGGCGGAAAGCAACGGAGCGGGTGGCGCACAAGCCAAAATCTGTACTGCACGAACAAGCTTTCACCAATGCAGTGGACGAAAAAAGCACTGCTTTGTTTGCAGTGCCATCGGTGGGTAGGATTCACCCGCGCGGTGAAAGTTTTGAAAGGGGTAAGGGGAAAACTTTTTCAAAAGCTTTCCCCTTAAAACCACATCCTTTTTACTTCACCTCATACCCGGCAGCCACAACAGCAGCAGCGAGGGTTTCGGCGGAAACAGAGGCAGGAGCCTCTACGACGGCGGTCTTGGCATCGAGGTCGACCGAAACACTCTTGACACCCTTGACGCCCTCAAGAGCGGTCTTGACGTGTGCCACGCAACGGGGGCACATCATGCCCTCCACGTGAAGGGTAGTGGTCACGATTTCCTTTTTTCCGAACAGCATGTCTTTATTTTCTCCTTTTTTTATTAATTTCACAGAGCGCAAGCGAAGCGCGTTCGTAACGACAAACACAGAGGAAAAGCTCATTGCCGCCGAGGCGAGCATGGGACTTAATTGCCAGCCCCAGATGGGGAAGAACACACCCGCCGCCACGGGAATGCAGACGGCGTTGTAGAAGAGTGCCCAGAAAAGATTCTGCTTGATGATGCGAATGGTCGCGCGGCTGAGCATGTAGGCATCGGCAACGCCCGAGATCGAGGACTGCGAGAGAACCACCCCCGCGCAATCGATCGCAACCTCCGTGCCCGCGCCGACTGCGATCCCGACGTCCGCGCGCAGCAAGGCGGGCGCGTCGTTGATGCCGTCACCAACCATTGCGCAAGAGCCGCTCTCGCACGCCTTGCGCAAATACCGCTCCTTGTCCTCGGGCAGGAGGGCGGCGTGAAAATCGTCAAGTCCCACAGCACGCGCCACAAACGCCGCCGTGCGCTCGTTGTCGCCCGTAAGCATCACGCAACGCACACCGGCATCCTTGAGCGTCTGCACGGCAGGCGCGGCATCGGCGCGAATGCGGTCGGAGATCCCGAGGATCGCCACGGGGCGCGCGTCAAGCGTGACGAGAACTACTGTCTTTCCGTCACTCTCAAGTGCCTCAAAATCTTCTTTTAAAGAGGAAAGATCACTCTTTTCGCACAGCGAGATCAAGCCGTTTTTTGTGACACGTGGTGCGTTTTTTTCACTACGTGCTGCGTTTTCGGGGTCTTTTTCAAGGAATACGGACGGATCGGGCTTTCCGATGCGGCAAAGCACGCCGTCTGCGCGCCCCATCGCCCCGACCCCCACAAGGCTTTCAAAATCCGTGACCGCGGGCAATTCCTCAATACCAAGCTCAACAGCGCCCGCACACACCGCCTGCGCCAGCGGGTGAGAGGACAGCCGCTCCACCGCCGCCGCATAACGCATCACGCGCCCGGGGTCGTTTTCTTCGTACACTACAAGGTCGGTGAGCGACGGCTTCCCCTCGGTCAAGGTGCCGGTCTTATCAAACATCACGGTGTCCACGCCGCACAGCTTTTCAAGCGACTCCGCGTCGCGGAAAAGGATCCCGTTCCGCGCACCGCGACCGACGCCGACGGTGATCGCCGTGGGGGTTGCAAGCCCCAGCGCACACGGGCAGGAAATGACCAGCACCGCGATCGCAGAGCGCAGCGCCTCTTCTACGTTTTGTGTCAATAACAGCCACACGCCAAGCGTTAAGAGGGAAACAGACATGACGATCGGCACGAAAACAGAGCTGACCTTGTCCGCCACGCGCGCAATGGGTGCTTTGGACGAGGCGGCGTCCTCAAGGAGCTTGATGATGCGCGCGAGCGAGGTATTCTCACCCACCTCGCGCGCTTCGACCGTGATCGCCCCCGCCGTCAGCACGCACGCCGCGCGCACGGAAGAGCCGACCGCCTTTTCCACGGGCATACTCTCGCCTGTGAGAGCCGACTCGTCGGTGCTGCCGCTTCCCACGACCACCACGCCGTCCACGGGGATCCATTCGCCCGCGCGGAGCAGGATCAGATCACCCACGGCGATCTCTTCAACGGGTAGAAGGATCTCCTTGCCGTCGCGCAGGACGGTTGCGTATTTGGGTGCCAGCGTTGCCAGCGAGCGCACCGCGTCGGATGCCTTGTCCTTGGCGCGCGACTCGAGGAGCTTTCCGAGCGACACAAGCGTTAATATCATCGCCGCAGATTCAAAATAGAGGTCGTGCAGATAGGTGTGAACGGTGTGTGCGTCGCGCGCCGTTGCGATCATCACGATCGCAACCAAGCCGTAGACCACCGATGCGCCCGCGCCGACCGCAATCAGGGAATCCATGTTTGGAGAGAGATGGAAAAGGGCGCGGAAGCCGCTTTTTAAAAATTTGAAATTGATGATGAGAATGGGGAATGTCAGGGCAAGCTGAGCGAGCGCCATGAACAGTCCGTTGTCGATGCCGCCGAGAAAGGGCGGGATCGGGAGACCGAGCATACCCCCCATGGAAAGATACATAAGCGCGAGAGTAAAGACCGCCGAGAGGATCAAATTGCGCACACGTGCGCGATATTCGCCCGATTTTGGCACTTTTTCCGCTGTTTCCGTATTCGTGACAAGCTCGTATCCCGCCGCGCGCACAGCGCGTGAAAGAGAGGATTCCAAAGCCGCACGGTCGACCGCGTCGGACGTAAGAATCGACACGGAGTTCGTCAGGAGTGAGACGTTGACCGTGTCCTGCGGGGATACCGCCGAGCGGATTGCCTTTTCCACGTGAGATACGCACGCCGCACAACTCATTCCCTTGACCTCATAATGTAGCCTCATGATATCGCTCCTTTCTAATAAGTGAGAATAACTCTTGTTCGATTTTTTCACTCTCTACTCTCACAGTTACCGTATGCTAACCTTATTATACCTCTTTTTTTTGCTTTGTCAATAGCGTTTTTTCTTCTTTAAATATAAATTATTTGTAAATTTTGTTATTTTACACGCGCGTGCGTATTGTAAAATATATAGATATATGTTATAATATTTATAATTACACGACTTTAAAGAGAGGAGAATATGTATGGCCTCCCAAAATTACATAGAAGAAATCCGCGAGGTGTGGAATATGGTCAAGGAGTCCTTTTCGGACACCCTTGCCGAGTCTACCATCAACCTCTGGTTCGGTGAGATCGAAATACTGGACTTTGAGGAAAAGGACGCGGTCTTTACTCTGACCCTGGGGATCTCATCCGAATTTAAATTCAAGATCGTTCAGGATAAGTATATCGGGCGTATCCGCGAGGAATTTTGCCGCCTACTCGGCTTTGACGTGGAGGTTCGCCTCACGTTCACCGGCTCTGCCGTGTCGGCAGATCAGGTCAAGGCGAGCATCATCGGCATGTCCCCTTCTCCCGCTCCCGCACAGCCGTCCGACAGAGAGGATTCCTCCTCTCTCCCCGACTACAATTTTGAATACACCTTTGAAAACTTTATCGTCGGAAGCACGAACAAATTCGCACAGGCAGCGTGTGTGGCGGTCGCCAACAACCCCGCTACAAACTACAACCCTCTGTTCATTTACGGTAACAGCGGTCTTGGCAAAACGCACTTGATGTATGCAACCATCAACCGCATGAAAAAGAACAACCCCAACATCAAGATCATGTACACCAAGGGCGAGGATTTCACCAATCAGATGATCTCCTGCCTTGCCAACAAGACCATGGAGGATTTCCGCAACAGATATCGCAAGTGCGACGTGCTTCTGATCGACGATATCCAGTTCATCGCGGGTAAGATCTCGACGCAGGAGGAGTTCTTCCACACCTTTAACGACCTTTACGAGCGCAAAAAGCAGATCATTCTGACCTCCGACCGTCCGCCGCGCGATATCAAAACGCTGGAGGACCGTCTGGTGTCCCGCTTTGAGTGGGGCTTGATCGCGGATATCACGCCGCCCGATCTTGAATTGCGTATTGCCATCATCAAGAAAAAGGCGGAGCAGGTCAACGTTACGATCCCCGACGAGGTGCTGACCTTCCTTGGCGAAAACCTGCGCTCCAACATCCGCCAGCTCGAGGGCGCGATCAAAAAGCTGGGTGCTTTGAGTTTTCTGTCGGGCAAGGAGATCACCATGGAGCTGGCGCACGAGTGCATCGCGGAGCTGCTCGGCGGCGCCGAGCCCGTGAGCGTGACAGTGGAGCGTATTTTCAAGGCAGTGGAAGGGAAGTACGCAGTCGGCAAAGAGGCGATCACCGGCAACAAGCGCAACAAAGAGATTGCAACCGCGCGGCATATTTCCATTTACCTGATCCGCGAGCTGACCGAAATGTCTTTCCCGAGCATCGCAAAGATCTTCGACCGCGACCACTCTACGATCATCTCCTCCTACAACCTCATCGCGGGCAAGATCCTTTCCGACCCCGTCCTCTCGGTTGAGGTTGGTGAGTTGAAAAAAGAAATTGCTCAGTAAAGAAATGGCTCAGTGAGGAAATTCTGAAAGACCCTTTTTGAAAAAAGGTTCTCCCCGTACCCCAATCCTAAAGCTTTCCCCACTCAAAGATCCACTTTTCCACACACTTTTCAACACCTGTGGAAAAGTGATGAAAAGGAGCATGAAAAAGCTGATTTTCAGGTGTGGTAAATTTCACGAAAATCATGTTGGTGCCACGGAAAAGCGGTGTTGATAAGGCATTGGAGGCGGGCAGTGGAAAACTTTGGCGAGAACGCCAAAAAAGTCGAAAAAAAGCGAAAAAAGGAAACACCCCTTGTGGAAAAGGGGTGTGGAATAAAATGTGGATTTTTCCGTTTTTCAAAAACATCATCAAAAACGCATTTTTGAGAGAGACGATTTTTGGGAGGGTGTGGAAATCCACAGAAAAGAGTTGGTATCTTTCCACGGCTTTTTAAAAACAAAAAACTTGAAAAAACCTTGTCGTACAAGGAAAAAATCATCTTTCCACAGTTTCCGCAGCCCCTACTATTATGATTACTATTTAATATAAGTCTATTCATTCTATTCGTTTTGGCGCGCACCGGCGCAGGATCGAGAAAAACGTTTCATCCAAAAGAGCGACGGCGATGGTCACTCCCACAAATTTGAATCTTTACTCCATAAACGACTTTTGACGAGCAAAAAGAGAAAACCTTCTTCAAGAGGCTTTCACCACAAAAAAGTAATTAAATTCTGAAAGGAATCAATCATATGAAGATCATCTTTAACAGACAGGCGATCACCGATGCGCTCACTCCTTTGATGTGTGCCGTTTCGGGCAAGGCTACGAAATCTGCGATCGAGGGCGTTCTGATCAACGCAAGCGAGGACGGAAATTGCGTGCTGACCACGTTTGACCTGGAAAAGGGCATGCGTATTTCGATCAATGCGCAGGTCGAGGAGGGAGGAAGCGCGATCATCAACGCGCAAAAGCTGCTTCAGACCGTTCGCGTGATGGATGGCGACTTTGTGACCCTGACCGTGGACGCCAACTTGCAGGCGTGCATTTCCAGCGGCAAATCCAACCATAAAATGAACGCGCTGGACGCGGCGGATTATCCCGAAATTCCGCGCCTTGTCACCGAGGACGGCTTTGTGATCGGTCAGTCGGTGCTCAAGAGAATGCTTTCAAAGGTCATGTATGCCATGGGTGTCAACGACCAGCGTCCGTTCCTCAACGGCTGTTATTTCGTTGTTCGCGGCGACGAGCTTTTGCTGGTTTCCTGCGACAGCTACAAGCTGGCGAAGTGCTCGGTCAAGACCGATATCGAAAACAAGAACGAGGACGGCAGCGACCTGAAGTTCAACTTCATCGTTCCCAACAAGACCGTCGTTGAGCTGTTCAAGCTGCTCAAGGACGACGAGCGCGAGAGCGCACGTATTTATATGTCGAGAAAGAACATCGTCATCAACATCGGCAACATGATCTTCTTCTCGCGCCTGATCGAGGGGCAGTACATGGAATACGACCGCATCATTCTCAAGGATCACACCATTTTCGCACGCGTTAATCGCGAAAAGATGATCGCGGCACTGGAAAGAGCGGCTCTCGTCACCGAGGAAAAGGTAACGGGCAGCGTGCGTGCACAGGTTAAGCTGCAGTTTGAGGACGGCGTGCTCAAGATTTCGGCAACCTCGACGCTGGGCAGCACCTACGACGAGGTGGAGATCGAGCAGGAGGGTGAGAATCTTCTCATTGCGTTCAACAACCGCTTCCTGATCGACAGCCTGCGCGTGTCCGACGAGGAAACCATTCGTATTTCAATGAAGTCGGCGTTCCACAGCATCAACATCGAGCCCGACGAGGAAAAAGAGGACGGCAGCGAGCTGTTCATGCTCCTGCCCGTCAGAATCCGCGACTGACCTTGATGTATGGAATGTAATCGGATCAAGATCACCGATTTTCGCAACATTGAAAGCGCGTGCATCGATTTCGATGCGGGCGTGAATATCCTTTGCGGCGAGAACGCGCAGGGAAAGACCAACATGCTGGAGGCGATCAGCTTTGCCGCCCTTGGCAAGAGCTTTCGCACGTCTCACGACGAGGAAATGATCCGCTTTGGCGCGGAGTGCGCCGAGGTGTCCTTGGATTTTACCGATTCGCAGAGGCGGCAGAATATCACCATCCGCATGATGAACGGAAAGAGAAAGCATATAGAGCAGAACAAGGTCAAGGTCGGGCGCGTATCCGATATTGTCGGCGCGTTTCGGACGGTGCTCTTTTGCCCCGAGCATCTTTCTTTGATCAAGGAAGGACCGGGGGAGAGACGGAATTACCTCGATATAGCGATCTCGCAGCTCTATCCCGTGTATCTCAAAAGCCTGCAGAGGTACAATCAGATCCTCAAGCAGAGAAATCAGCTCATTCGCGCGGCAGAGGATGATCGGCGGACGTTTGACGCGACCGTGGAGTTCTGGTCGGCGCAGCTGGCACATGAGGCGGCTGTGATCGCGCGCTACCGCTACAGGTATCTGCAAAAGGCGGCGGCGGAGATCGAGCGTTGCTTTTTTGAGATGATGGGGGAGAGAGAGCGTCCGCGTGCTGTTTACGTGGGCTCGAGCAAGCAGGAACCCGACGAATACGAGGACGTGGAGCGGATCGAAGCGGCATATAAGAAGCTGTTGATGTCGCATCACGACCGCGAGATCGGCGCGGGGAGCACCCTTTGGGGAATACATAAGGACGATATTGAAATTTTACTCAACGACAAGCCCGCGCGGCAGTTTGCGTCGCAGGGGCAGCAGAGATCCTTGGCACTTGCCATGAAGCTGGCAGAGGGCGAGGTCTGTGCGGATGTGTGCGGCGAGAAGCCCGTGTTTCTCTTTGACGACGTGTTCTCGGAGCTGGATTCCTCGCGCCGCGCCTATCTTTCCGGAAAAATGGAAAACCGACAGGTCATCATCACCACCTGCGAGCCCTCCGGCATCGTCGGCGGCAAGATCATTACGGTTGAAAAGGGTATGTTTAGGGGGTAAGGGATTGGGAAGAACTTTTTTTCAAAAAGGTTTTCCCACGAAAAAAACATGTACTTACACGTAGGAAACAATCAAAACATACGGACGCGGGAGATCGTGGGGATATTTGACGCGGACACGGCGACGGTATCGGCTGTGACGAAAAAATATCTCTCGGTGGCGGACAGTCGCCGCGCGGTGGAATTTGCGTCCGAGGAGATCCCGAAGTCCTTTGTTCTTTACAAGGGGCGGGACGGGGAATATAAAATATGCTTTTCACAGCTGTCGTCGGCGTCGCTCGTTGGGCGCGTGGGACATTTTGACGGTATGTGAGGAATAGAGATCGAACAATCAATCATCAGAAAGGATTCACGATTGACATGGAAAATCAGGAACAACGTGTTTATGACGAAAGTCAGATTCAGATTCTGGAGGGCTTGGAGGCTGTCAGAAAAAGACCGGGTATGTATATCGGGTCTACCTCTGCGCGAGGACTTCACCATCTGGTGTATGAGATCGTCGACAACTCGATCGACGAGGCACTGGCGGGGCGTTGTAAGCGCATAGAGGTGACGTTGCACCCCGATAACAGCGTTTCGGTTCAGGACGACGGACGCGGCATTCCGAGCGGTATCCACCCGAAGATGGGGATCCCGACTCTGGAGGTCGTTTACACCGTTTTGCACGCGGGCGGTAAATTCGGCGGCGACGGATACAAATATTCCGGAGGTCTTCACGGCGTTGGTGCGTCGGTCGTGAATGCGCTTTCCTCGTGGGTGGAGATCGACAACTGCCACGAGGGAAAGAGATATACCGAGAGATTTGAGCGCGGTCACGTGGCGCGCCCGTTCAAGGAGGAGGGAGAAACCGACAGGCACGGTCTTTACGTGCGCTTTCTTCCCGACCCCGAAATGTTTGAGGAGACCGTGTTCGATTACGACACGCTGCTCAAGCGTCTGCGCGAGCAGGCGTTTCTGAACGCGGGCGTCAACATTTGCCTACGCGACGAGCGTGCGGTGCAGGAGGACGGAACCTACCGCGAGGACGATCTGGAGTACGAGGGAGGTATCAAGTCCTTCGTTGAGTACATCAACGAGCAGAAGCACTGCGAGATCGTGCACCCCGAGGTCATTTACATGCGCGCCGAGCAGGACAACTGGGTCGCAGAGGTCGCGCTGCAATACAATGACAGCTACACGGAGGCACTTCTGACCTTTGCGAACAACATCAACACGGTCGAGGGCGGTACCCACGAGGTGGGCTTTAAAACCGCTTTGACGAAGGTGTTCAACGACTACGGCAGAAAGTACGGCATCATCAAGGAAAGCGAAAAGAACCTCTCTGGCGAGGACGTGCGCGAGGGTCTTTCCGCAGTGGTGTCGGTCAAGCTGACCGAGGCGCAGTTCGAGGGACAGACCAAGGGCAAGCTCGGCAACAGCGAGATGCGCACGGTCATTTACTCGCTCGTGAGCGAAAAGCTGGAGGAGTACCTTGAGGAGAACCCCGCCGTCGGCAAGGCGATTCTTGAAAAGGCTCTGGCGGCGTACCGCGCACGCGAGGCGGCAAGAAAGGCGAGAGAGGCAACGCGCCGCAAGGGTATTCTGGAGGGCTCGACTCTGCCGGGTAAGCTGCGCGACTGCCAGGAAAAGAACGCGGAATTGACCGAGCTGTATCTGGTAGAGGGAGATTCGGCAGGCGGTTCGGCAACGCAGGGACGCAACTCGCGCTTTCAGGCGATCCTACCCTTGCGCGGAAAGGTGCTCAACGTCGAAAAAACGCGACTGGACAAGGTGTATTCCAACCTCTCCCTGATCCCGATCATTCAGGCTTTGGGCTGCGGCATCGGTGAGGAATTTGACCCCGCGAAGCTCCGCTACGGCAAGATCATCATTATGGCGGACGCGGACGTGGACGGCTCGCATATCCGAATCCTCTTGCTGACCTTCTTCTTCCGTCACATGAAGCAGCTGATCGAGGACGGACACGTGTATTTCGCACAGCCGCCGCTTTACAAGATCTACAAAAAGGGAGCAAAGTACGGCAACGAGCGGTACGCCTACACCGAGGAGGAAAAAGAGGCGATCGTGGCAGAAATGGGCGGCGTGAACATCGAAGCCGACCGCTACAAGGGTCTTGGTGAGATGGATCCCGAGCAGCTTTGGGAAACGACGATGGATCCCGCGCATCGCACGATCCTGCGCGTAACGGTCGAGGACGCGCTCGCGTGCGACGAGATGTTCTCGGTGCTCATGGGTGACAAGGTCGAGCCCCGCCGCGTATTCATCGAGCAAAACGCCAAGTTCGCAGAGAATTTGGATGTTTAAGTTTTTTGTCAGACCCTTTTTAAAAAAGGGTCTGACACCCCCAAAAACTTTCACCGCATGGGTATTGGTACCCTCATTGGGAATCGCTCACATAGCAATTCCTGCGTGGGTGCTCTGCATGGTGAAAGTCCGTGATACAGTACAGATTCTGTTTCTGCGTCGATCGCCCATACAAGGTGCGCACCGCAAAAACGGGCGACCAATGGTCGTCTCTACAGTATTCATTTACCCTTGACACATTTTTAAACACAAAGCTAACTTTGTGGAGCACTTGGGGGGTTCCCAAGTGCTTGCGGGAGCTGATCCTTCCGTCAGCGTACTGAACTTTCCCCCACAGCAAAAGCTGTACCGCACAAACGGCTTTCACCAAGCGCACAAACAAACGAGGGTGAAGTATGTTTGCATACCCTTGATAGGAAAATCAATATCCATAAAGGTGAAAGTTCTTGAAAGGGGTGTGGGGAAAACTTCTTTCAAGAAGTTTTCCCCACGAAAAAAGAAAAAATAAAAATGAAACTATTTCAAAACAAATTTTTTGTGATATGCCTGTGTGTGGCACTGGTGGTGGCGATCGTGCCGTCGACTTTTGCGCTGATGGGGTACACGAGCCTGTCAAAAAACATTGTGGTCACTCTGACCGTGCCGTTCCGATGGACGTTTACGAAGATCGCGGACGGGTTTGAGGGCTGGGCGATGTATTTTCAAAGCATTGACGCTGTGCAGGCGGAAAACGAGCGGCTGAAAGAGGAAAACCAATCCTTGAAGGATCGGCTTGACCGCGCGGAGCTTGTCGAGCTTGAAAACGAGCGCCTGCGCGAGTATCTCGAAATGAAAAACAAATATCCCTCGTTCTCCATGGAGGAGGGCATGATCATCAGCCATTCAAGCGGCAACTACATGACCACCTTTACCGTCAACCGCGGCACGCTCCACGGCGTGAGGAAGGATATGCCCGTGGTCACGTCCGACGGGATCGTTGGGCAGGTGACCGAGGTGGGGCTGAACTGGTGCATGGTGTCCACGCTGATCGAGGAGGGCGTTTCCGTGGGCGTGGCAGTTCCGCGCTCGGGCGAGACCGGCATTCTCAACGGCGACTACAGTATGCGATACGAGGGCTTGTGCAAGATCAGCTATCTGGACGAGGACGCGGACGTCAAGGTGGGCGACGCGGTCTATTCGAGCGGCACAGGCAGCGTCTATCCCGCGGATCTGAAGATCGGTACGGTCACGGCGGTCAGCCTTGACGAGTACAGCCGCACGCTGGTGGCGACCGTGACGCCTGCGGTGGATCTGACCGACATCAAGTGGGTCATGATCATCACGGGCTACGAAAACAACTGAATTTAATGCACATATTGCAAAAAAGGGGAAGGGGAGAGCGATTTTGCCGAAACGGATACTCGGATATCAAGCGCAAACGCGCTCACGGATCATCACCTGCACCCTGACCTTTGGGCTGATGCTTCTGATCGTGGCATCCCTGCAGGTGTCGGTGCTCGGTCGCTTCCGCCCGTTCGGAGCGGTGCCGGATCTGATGATCGTCACCGTGCTTTGCGTGGCATATTTTAGCGGGCGGTACGCGGGCGCGATCACGGGGATCGCGGCGGGCTTTATCATTGAAGCAATGGGCTCTCAGGGAATCTCGCTCCTGCCCGTCGTGTACATGATCGGCGCATACGTTGCGGGGCATTACGCACGCACCGTCAAGCCCAAACGCTACACCGTATATCTGTTTTTCCTCGCTTGCGCGCTGTTCGTGCGCGCGGGCGTGACCGTCATATACGCAAGTCTGACCTATGAAACCGTGCATCTGCTCAAAATCCTTCTCTACTCGGTTCTCCCCGAAATGGGCGGGACGGCGATCGCGGGGCTGATTCTGTTCTTCCCCGTGGGGCTTGTGTGCAGATTGCTTGAACAAAAATAAATCAACGAAAACATGCTCTTGAAATAAATCAGGAAAGGGATCAAAACCGTGGCAAACGAAAAAGACAAACAATTGGAAAGAGAACAGGAGATTGCCCTGTTCGAAAATCAAAGGATCGTGGACGTGGGAATGGAGAAAGAGGTCAAAAAGTCCTTCATCGAATATTCCATGTCGGTCATCATGGCACGTGCACTGCCCGACGTGCGCGACGGCATGAAGCCGGGTGCGCGCCGAATCCTCTACGCAATGTACGAGGACGGTCTGGTGCACTCCAAGCCCTTCCGCAAGTCGGCAACCACCGTTGGTAACGTGCTGGGTCGTTATCACCCGCACGGCGACTCCGCCGTTTACGGCACGATGGTGCGCATGGCGCAGGATTTTTCGATGCGCTATACGCTTGTAGAGGGTCACGGTAACTTCGGCTCGGTTGACGGCGACGGTGCGGCGGCTTACCGTTACACCGAGGCGAGACTTGACAAGATTGCGGACGAGATGATGCGCGACCTGGACAAGAACGTCGTTCCGATGGTGCCAAACTTTGATAACCGTCTGCTCGAGCCGACGGTCCTGCCGTCGCGCTTCCCCAACCTCTTGGTCAACGGCTCGATGGGTATCGCCGTGGGTATGGCGACCAATATCCCGCCGCACAACCTCGGCGAGGTCATTGACGCTACCATCTACCGTATGGATAACCCCGAGAGCACGGTCGATGAGCTGATGCAGTATATCAAGGGTCCCGATTTCCCGACCTATGCGACCATTTACGGCGTCAACGGTATCAGAGAAGCGTATATGACGGGTCGCGGGCATATCATGGTGCGCTCGCGCGCGAACATCGAGGAGGAGCACAGACGGATCGTCTTTACCGAGATCCCCTACGGTGTCAACAAGAGTATGCTTTGCGAATCCATCGCAAACTGCGTCAAGGAAAAGAAGATCGACGGTATCACCGACCTGCGCGACGAATCGGGCAGAGAGGGTATGCGCATCGTGGTCGAATACCGCCGCGATGCCAATCCGCAGATCCTGCTCAATCAACTCTACAAGTACACGCAATTGCAGGATACCTTTGCCATCAATATGCTGGCACTGGTCAACAACGAGCCCAAGGTGCTCAACCTGCCCGCGATCCTTGACCACTACATCGCGCACCAGGAGCAGGTCATCATTCGCCGCACGCAGTTCGATCTGGAAAAGGCGAAGGCAAGGGCGCACATCTACGAGGGCTACAAGATCGCGCTGGATAACATCGACGAGATCGTGCAGATCATGAAGACCTCGTCCTCGATCCCCGAGTCCAAGCTGACCTTGATGGAGCGGTTCGGACTGTCCGACGTTCAGGCGCAGGCGATCGTGGAAATGACGCTCGGAAAGCTGACGGGCATGGAACGCAGCAAGATCGAGGAGGAGCTGGCGCGCCTCAAGGCTCTGATCGCGGTGCTGGAGGCGATCCTTGCCGACATGGGCAAGATCAAGCAGATCATCAAGGACGAGATGGGCGAGATCCGCAGAAAGTACGCGGACGACCGCCGCACCGACATCGTGCCCGCCGAGCAGGAGATCATTCTTGAGGATCTGATCGAGCGTCACAGCTGTGTCATTACCTTGACCCATGCGGGTTATATCAAGCGTCAGCCCGCCGATTCCTACTCCGCGCAGAACCGCGGCGGTAAGGGAATTATCGGCATGGCGACCAAGGACGAGGACTACATTGAAAAGGTGCTTGCCGTCAACAGCCACTCGTACCTGATGATGTTTACCAACACGGGCAAGGTGCAGATGCGCAAGGCATACCTGATCCCCGAGGCGGGCAGAACCGCGAAGGGACAGAACATCGTCAACATTCTGGAATTGACCGACGGAGAAAAGATCACGTCCTGCATCAGCGTGGACGAATTTACCGATCACGAATACCTGACGATGGTGACGAGAAACGGCGTCATCAAGCGCACGCCGCTCTCCGAATACGAGTATCAGCGCAAGGGCGGTAAGATCGCGCTCACGCTTGACGAGGGCGACGAGCTCTTGTACGTCGTTCGCACCGACGGTAACTGCGAACTGCTGATCGCAACCGAAAACGGTCAGGCGATCCGCTTCTCTGAGGCGGATGCGAGAACGCTGGGACGCACGGCGCGCGGCGTGCGCGGCATCAGCCTGCGCGAGGGCGACCACGTCAAGGGCGTTTGCGTCGTTGAGGAGGGCAAGGATCTGCTCTGCATCACGGCGAACGGCTTTGGTAAACGCAGCCCGTTTGACGATTTCCGCACGATGAAGCATCGCGGCGGCTACGGCGTGACCTGCTACAACCTGACCGACAAGAGCGGCACTCTGACCGGCATTGCGGCGGTGGACGACACGATGGATATTATGATGATCACCGACAGCGGCACGATCATCCGTACCCCCGTTGCGGGTATCCCGAGCCGCTCCAGAAGCGCGGGCGGTGTCATTGTGATGCGCCTGAGCGAGGGTCAGTCGCTGGTCAACTTCACGGTCGTGGAGCGCAAGGGCGACGAGGAAGAGCCTCTTGAGAGCGGTGACGTCGAGGCGGTCGAAGTGACCGACGCGGTTGTCGAAGTAGCCCCCGAGGCGGCTGCTGAAGTACCCGAAGCACCTGCTGCCGAGGAGTAAAAAACGCCGAAAACGCACTACGTGTGTGCAAATTCGCGCCTTTTGGCGCAAGAACACAAGGATCTGTTTATGAAAAGAATCATATCTCTCCTTTTGCTTTTGGTAACGCTGGCACTCTCTTGCGTGACACTCACGGGCTGTGCCGCGCCAAAGGTTGAGGAAATTTACGACCGCGTTGTGTATCTGGTGGAGGAGTCGTACGAGGTCAACACGATGCTTTACGGCAACGGGCTGCCCGTCTATCGCACCGACTCCGAATACGCCGAGATCAAGCATATCTATTTCAATTTCGCCAACAAGGGGACGTACGAGTACGTAACCGAGCAGGCAAAGTGCTTTACCTTTGATATGATCAAGGAAAAGGCGCGCCGCATCTATTCCGAGGCATGCCTTGAGGCACTGTTTGAGTACTGCTTCACGGGGTACGCGACCAACGACGGCATGGGACAGATGGTCATCGATCGCGCGCGCTACCTCGAGGACAATGCGTGGATCTATCAGTCCACCGCCGAGAACAATTTCGCCTGTGAAATGCGCTTTTATGACTATTCTACCATGAAGGTGCATTCCCTCGGCAGACGCGATGCCTGTTCCGTGACCATGGATTCCTGGCTCGTGTCAAATCCCGATAAGATCGAAAACGTCGAAATCTACCTTGTCCGCCAGGAGGGCGAGTGGTTCCTCGATTCCGTTACGGGGTTGGCGTAAGTGAAGTGCTTTTTGCGAGGGAAGCTTTTTGGAAAAAGCTTCCCTCGCGCTCCCTTCAAAAGCTTTCACAAAAGGGGAATAGCTTACCCTCAAAAGGGCGCACCACACAGTGCGTCCTTTTTTTGTGCCCGCACACGGGGCTTTCACCGCGCAGGCATAAAAAAGGCACTGCTTTGTTTGCAGTGCCTTTGGAAGGAGCGCGAGGGGGACTTTTTCAAAAGTCCCCCTCGAATCGCGTCCCTTATTATCCCTTCAGCTCACACACAAGTGCTGAAAGAGCGACCTCTTTTTCCTCACGCGAAGCGAGGTTTTTGAGGCGCACGACGCCGCGTGCGTACTCGTCGCCGCCCATGATGAGCGCGTGCGAATACTCGCCCTTGACGGCGTACTCAAGCTGCTTGCCGAACTTTTTCTGACCGAGATAGACCGACGCGGTGATGCCGCCGTCGCGCAGATCCTCGACCAGCGAGGTGTACGCCTCGTAGGGCACGTCCTCAAAGCGCGTGACCAGCACCTTGACGTCCGAGCCGAAGGACGCGGGAACGAGCCCGTGCGTGACGAGGAAGTTTTCCAGCGTCACGTCGCCCATGCCGTAGCCGACGCCCGAAATTTTTGCGTTTTTGACGAACAGGTCGACGAGATTGTCGTATCTGCCGCCGCCGAACATCGCGCGGTTGTTCTCGGGTGCGTTGTCAAACACCTCGAAAACCGTACCCGTATAGTAATCAAGCCCGCGAATGATGCCGAAATCAAAGATGCAGTACTTGGCAAGTCCCATCTTCTCCAGAGCCGCAAACAGACGGCGCAGCTCGTCAGCCCCCACCGAATCGGGGCAGAGCGCGGTCGCTTCGTCCACGCCCATCGTGTAGAGCGAATCGATTTTTGCAATCTGCTCGTCGGAGAGCCCCAGCTCGCGCATGTCCTTTTCGTAGCTTTCGCGTGTGACCTTGTTTTTGCGGTCGATGACCTTGGAAACCAGGCGGCTGCCCTCGGTGCCCTTGCCCGTGATCGCCGCCACCACGTCGTTGAAGAAGCGGCGGTTGTTGATGCGCACGGTGAACATGGTTTCGTCCGCGCCAAAGGCGCGCATGATGCGGATCGCGCTGGTCACGACCTCCAGATCCGCCTCAAAGGTGTTGCAGCCGAACACGTCGACGTTGAGCTGCCAGAACTCGCGCAGGCGTCCGCGCTGGGTCGCCTCATAGCGGTACATGTTCGGGATCGAGAACCACTTCAGGGGGAAGGTCAATTCTCCCATCTTTGCCGCGACCATACGCGCGACGGTGGGGGTCATTTCGGGGCGGATCGCCAAGGGGCGGTTGCCGCGGTCCACGAAATTGTAGGTCTGCTTGTTGGCGATCTCCTCGCCGCTCTTTGCCGCGTAAATGTCCAGCGACTCGAGCATCGGGCCGTTGTATTCCTCAAACGCCGCGCGCTCAAGCTCACGGCGGATCACGCCGAAGAACCAGTTGCGCAGGCGCATTTCCTGCGGATAAAAATCTCTTGTGCCCTTGTAGGGCTGCATCGAAAGCTTCTCGCTCATGTCAAAAACCTCTTTTGCTTTTTGTTATCATTCATTATACCAAATCTTTGCCGCAATTGCAATAGGTTTGGCGATTTTTTTGCTTTAGGGATGTACCAACGGAATGTAATCAACGAGGGAAAGCTATATTAAGGCTCTCCCTATGGCGGGAGGCACAGTTAGGCACTCTCTTCGCGGGTGCCCCCGCGGTGAAGGCTTTGAAAGGGGCGTGGGGGAAACTTTTCCAAAAGTTTCCCCCACATCGCGTCCTCCGGTGCATCCGCTCAATCCATACTTTCCACCACAAACACGCCGCCGCGGCGAACCTCGACGAGGGCGCAGTTGCCGACGATCTCGTTGGAAACAGCCCACTGGTGCGTGCGGGTGATCTTGCCGCGCTTGAGCGGGTACTTGCAGCCCTCAAGCGTGACACCCTTGACGACGGCGTCGGCGGCGAGGATCGAAAAATAGCGGTACTGCGAGCGCGGCAGGATTGTGCCGCTGTCGCGGAAGAAGCGCACGCGGTTCTTTCCGTTGGTCGCAAGCGCAAACACACGCCCCTCGCGGTGCTCCCAGAGGGATTCCAGAATCCCGAGGAGCGAGAGCGTGTGATCCAAGCGCCCCTCAAGACTGCCGACGAACACGATCTCGCGCACGCCCGCGCGCAGAGCAAGCTCCACGGCGTACTGCGTGTCGGTCACGTCCTTTTCGGCGGGCAGGCGCACGATCTCGGTTTCCGCGCCCACGTCGGGCTCGCCCAGCGTGTCAAAATCGCCCACGGCAATATCCACCCGTGCACCCAAGCGGCGCGCGGTCAGAAGCCCCGCGTCGGCGGCAATGACGAGATCCCCCGCCTCGGGATGCTCCTGAACAAGCTCCTCGTAGGCGTGCCCGCCAATGTAAATAAATGCCCGTTTTTGCATAGCGTATGTGCGAAAACGCCCGTTTTCGGCGCTTTCTCTCCTTCTTTTCAGCCTTAAAATTTCGCGCGGAGCTCCACGACCTTGCCGAATATCCGCACGGGAAGCGCGGCGATCTCGCGGTTGGAGTAGAACATGGGCGCGTACTTGGGGTTGGTCGAGAGCAGCATGATCCCGTCGTTCGTCCGCATCACGCGCTTGCAGGTCGCATCCTCGTTTCCGATCAGCACGATCGCGATCTCGCCGTTTTCCACAGTCTCCTGCACGCGCACGATCACAACGTCGCCCTCGGTCATGCGCGGCTCCATGCTGTCGCCGTGAATGCGAAGCGCGGCGTAGTCGCCCGTCGCCGCCATCTGCTCGGTGATCTCCTCGTAGTCCTCGATGTCGGTGATCGCCTCGATCGGCACACCTGCCGCCACGGCACCGTACACGGGGATCTTCACACCCGTCTGCACGTTTGCGTGCGCGCCCAGAAGCGCATCCACGCTAGCACCCAAGACGGCGGCAATGCGCATCAGCGTCCCGAAATCAGGCTCGCGCTTGCCGTTTTCGTAGAGCGACATCGTGCTTTCGGCAACGCCCACGCGCTCGGCAAGCTGCTTGGCGGTCATGCCGCAGGCGCGTCTGTATTCCTTGATCCGAATCATTTCCGATCCCTCCTTTTTGCTACATTATATCATTTGCAAAGTGCAAAGTAAAGAGATTTTTTCGAAAACTTTGCAATTTGCAAAATATTTACAAAAACAGACTTGACAAATTGCAAGGTTGCGTATATAATAAAAGCACCGGTTTGCAAAACGCAAAGTTTGCAACGGGAGAAGATCGCGGTGCGTGGGGGAGCGCACCGATGGGGATTGCGACGGCGCGACATGGCGTGCCGGAACATCAAACAAGGAGAAAACTATGGTTATCAATATCAAAATCAACAACAGGGTAGCCGAATACGTCCCCGACGGCACCCAGCCCGTGTGCGGAAACGCAGGCGACACCGTCAAATTCTCGTTTGACGCGGAGTGGCAGACGCAGAACCCCAAAACCGCGCGCTTTATCTGGGGCGGTAACAAATTTCACGAGGAGGAGTTTACGGGCGACACCTGCCCCGTGCCCGCGTTTCTCAATACCGACCGCGTGCTTGTGGGCGTGTTTGCGTGCGGCGGAACGCTTTCGAGCACCAAGGCGGAGGTGCCGTATCTGTCCTCGATCCGTTGCGGCGGAGCCAAGCCCGACGCCATGAGTGCCGAGGCGTACACGCACGAGGCAAAGGCTGCGGCGGAGGAGGCGGCAGACTACGTTGTGGAATGCGAGCAGTACGCGTCGACCGCGGCAACGCAGGCGGCTGTGGCGAGAACGGGTGCGGCGTTGGCTCTGGACTATTCCGAGCGCGCCGAGGCGGTGATGTACGACCTTGAAGCCAAAAACATCGGGTGGCAGATCACGGATCACGGCTGGCGGATTGCGACTCTGGAAAATCATCTGGGGATCGAGAACAACCTGCAGATCATTAAGGACCAGGTGGCGTCGCTGGCAATCCCCGCCAACGCAAAGCAATATGCACGCATCACGAAGCTGGAAGGTACCTTTCTTCAAAATCGTTGGGTTGA
>JAZODU010000041.1:0-1707 GCA_045597145.1 Eubacteriales bacterium | reverse complement strand
TTGCTTTCCGCTTCTCTCTGTAAACATAGATGTTTCCTCCACGTTCTTTTTTACACCTATATTATACCATTTTTCTTCCTTCCTGTAAATACGACAAAAGAGCCCAAAACCTACGTCTTGGTCTCTTTGTCAGTGATCTGAGCGAGCCGCAATAAAGCGGCTCGCTTTCACTTTTATTTTCCATGCTCGCACAGATCCGACAGCGGGCACGCGTCGCATTTAGGCGCTCTTGCCGTGCAGGTGTCACGCCCGAAGAGCACGATGCGGTGGCAAAAATCGCTGATATCCTCGGGAGGTAGAAGCGGCGTGACCAGTCGCTCCACCTTGACGGGATCCTTGAGCGTTTCGGGGTACATACCGAAGCGTCCGCAGATGCGGATGCAGTGCGTGTCAGCAACCACGCCGCCCGTGTGGTAAAGATCCCCCAACAAAAGGTTGGCAACCTTTCTGCCCACTCCCGGGAATTTCAGCAGCTCCTCCATCGTGTCGGGGATCACGCCGCCATAGTCGCGCACCAGCATCGCGCACGCGTCCTTGGTGTTCTGCGCCTTGACGTGATATAGCCCGCAGGGGCGTATGTAACGCTCCAGATCCGCGATATCCGCAGCGGCGATCGCCTCGGGCATCGGATACGCCGCAAAGAGCTCGCGGCACACAAGGTTCACACGCGCGTCGGTGCATTGCGCCGACAACCGCCCCATGATGAGCAGCTTCCACGCCTCCCCTCCCCATTCCAAGGCGCATACAGCCTCGGGATAGATCCGTTTGAGCCGCTCGTTGATGCGGAGCATGCGCTCTTTTTTCTGCTTTTGCGTCATTTCAGCTCCTCTTTCCATTTGAGAATCACACTTAAGATTATAACAAAAGAAAACCGAGTTTGTCAATATATATCGACAAAAAAGCGGCTGCACATGCAGCCGCTTTCAAATCACATTAACATGAACATCGAAAGGAACATGATCATATACAAAATCATAAACACGGCACCGATCACGTCCATAATGGAGATAATCAGACCCGCAACAGCCAGACCGCGACCTTGCAGAGCGGGATTCTGATCGCATTCGCGCATCGCCTTGACGGAAAAAAAGATACCGAGAATACCAAGCACCAAGCCCATGCAAAACAAGCCGACAAGAGAAAGGACGAAGCCCGCAATCGCCTTGCCACAATAGGTGGACGCAGGCTGAACGGGCGGAACGGCGCCTGCCATAAATTCTTGCGCCGTTTCCTTTTCGGCAAACTTTAATCCGCACGCCGCGCAAAAGAACGCGTCGTCATTATGCTGCATACCGCATTGAGGACAATACATGGCATAACCTCCGATTGATTTGGTAATACCATTATAACAAAAGCAGCAGCGATTGTCAAGGGTATCACAAAAAAGGACAAGAAAGTTTTTAAAAAAAGCAAAAAAAGGCTTGACAAACGCCTAAAAAGAGTGTATAATAGACGATGTCGAAAGTCACTGCAACGGGCCGCTTGCGAGGAGTACACGGAGAAGTACTCAAGAGGCCGAAGAGGCGCCCCTGCTAAGGGTGTAGGCCGGTTATACCGGCGCGAGAGTTCAAATCTCTCCTTCTCCGCCAAAAAGAAAGACTTGAATTTCCTTTTGTCACAAGGAAATTCAAGCCTTTTCTTTTTTTGCGTTTTTTGTATTTGACCCCTTATTTGACCCCTTATCGAATTGATCGAAATACGCTTGCA
>JAZODU010000040.1:0-12652 GCA_045597145.1 Eubacteriales bacterium | reverse complement strand
GCGGGGCGTGTGCGCTTCTGCGAAGCGCATTTCGGGGGAGGTGTACTTTCACGCACAAGCCAAAAAGAGCAGGTGGGGCTATTGCGTGAGCCAATTTTTAAAAAGCAATAATTGTTGCTTGTCTTTAGATAATATCCTTATGCGATTGAGAACGACAATGGCTTCATGGCAGTAGGTTTCGATCTCTTCTTGATATTCTTCGGTTTCCAATGCAAATACCAAATCAAACACAAACGCAGATCTGTTTGGATCCTCTTTGATCAACGCAAGTTCACCTTCTGACAAGCTTTCCAAAAAATATAGGGCTTCTTTCTTTCTGACGATCATGAACGCAAGATTTCCGATCTCATCTTGGCAAAGCTCCGGGTGTAAGCCAAAATACATATATGCACGATGTGTGAGGGACTTATCCAAAAAGGCTAATTTTCTATCTACCATATCAAAATTCTTCATCCTTTTCTCGCCGTTTCGGTTTTATATAACATCATTATATCATGCTTTTTTCAAGATTGCGATATATCCCACATATTTTTTACGAAAATAAGGTAAAATGTTTACGATATATCCAAAAAAGAGAGGGGGAACGCTGTTTTGAAAGCAAAGGAAGCGGTTGGCAAAAGAATTTTGATGTTGATAGACGAAAAGGGATTTACAATCAATTCATTGGCAAACAGTGCAGGTGTCCCTCCGTCAACCATATACAGCATGCTAAACGATAAGAGCCAGAATCCGGGGATTATTTCTCTGCAAAAAATCTGTGATGGACTGGGCATCAATTTAAGAGAGTTTTTTAATTGTGCTTTATTTGAAAATATAGAACAAGAAATCCAATAAAAGACCGTGGAATTTTTCGCGGTCTTTTTTTGTAGAACGAAAATAGGAATTGCCATGAAAGCAATTCCTATAGAGGGCAATCTATTCTTTTTGGTGAAAGTTTTTGAAGGGGCTTGGAGAAACTTTTTCCAAAAGGTTTCCCCAAACGCGTCCTCGCTCACAATCCAACCACCCATTGAGCAAAGAGCATTACGAGGGGGAGGGAAGCGGTAGAGATGATCGAGGTCATGCCGACGGACTGCGAGGCGTAGGCGGGCTCGATATCGTAGAGCTCGGCGAGCATCGTAATGGTAGCGGCACTGGGGACGCCTGCCATTGCGGTGGCGAGCAGGATATAGATCTGCACGGTTTCGGGCGAGAGCGCGGCGGGATTTGCCGCGGTGATGAGCCCGAGGATCAGCTTTGCCAAAAGGCAGATGATCACGGGGAACGCGAAGAGCTTGATCGCAGAGTGCAGATAAAGCTTGGCACTCGTAAACATTTTGGAGAAGGGGATCGTGGCAAGCAGGGCACCCGTGACCAGCACCGAGATCGGCGTGCAGAGGCTTCCGAGATAGGAGAAGAAGCTGCCCGTCGCTTCGATCGCGGGCATCACCGTTTCGGAAACCGCCGCGAGGGAGTTTCCGGAAAGCACCATGCCCTTACCGATGAAGATCAATAGTCCTATGGCGCAGGGAACCGTGCCATAGTTGACGAAGATCTTTTTGGGCGTGAGCTTGATGTCCTCTCTGCCGCGAGCGAGGATCATGATGCCCCACGTCCAGATAAAGAGATGGAACGCGATGACATAGAACGCGCCCATAAAGCTGCCAAGCCCCTTTTCCACGCCGCCGAAGATGGAGTCGAGGATCGGGAAGCCGATAAAGCCGGCGTTGGCAAAGACGAGGGAGAATTCAAAGATCTTGTTCTGATCGGGGTTCTTTTTGAGCAGCTTGCAGAAGAGGAACGCCATCAATGCCATCAGCAGGTGCATACAAAAGCTGATGAGCACCACCTGCCATGCGATGCGGATGTGCCGCTCGTCAAAGGTGGCGTTTGCCAGTGCGCTGATGATCATCATGGGCTGTCCCACCGAGATTATGAGGCGCGAGAGTGCCTTGGACGCGCTCGTATCAATGATGCCCCTTTTGCGGCAGATATAGCCGCAGATCATAAGCAAAAAGAGGGTGATCATGATCGCGAGCAGCTTAGGGAAAAAGTTCATGCGTTGCCTCCCGGCTCGTCAAGCTTTGCCTTGATCCGCTTCATATCCTCCAGCATATCCTCTTTTTTGCGAGGATCGCGCAACAGCGCGGCGGGGTGATAGACGGCGGTCATCAGGTAGCCGCCCTTTTCAAACCATTGCCCGTGTTCCTTGGTGATTTTGAAATCCTCCTTGATCAGGCGCATCGCAGAGATGCGACCGAGGCAGACGATCACCTTGGGACGAATGAGCTTTACCTGCTCGCGCAAGTATCCAATGCAGGCGTCCTCCTCGGCAGGGAGGGGATCGCGGTTTTTGGGCGGGCGGCACTTGAGAATGTTTGCGATGTAAACGTCCTCGCGTGCAATGTCGACCGCGTAGAGAAACTTGTCAAGCAGCTGACCCGCGCGCCCAACGAAGGGCGTGCCCGAAAGATCCTCCTGCTCGCCGGGTGCTTCGCCCACGAACAAAAGGTCTGCGTTCGGGTTTCCCACGCCAAAGACCAAATTGGTGCGCGTTTGCCCGAGCTCGCATTTCTGGCAGGCGGCGCAATGCGCCGCCAGTTCTTCTAAATTCGTAAATCCCATTGGTATATCCTTCCAATGTCAGTATTTGGCGGGGGAATCGGAGATTCCCTCAGCTTCGGCGCGAGGTCCCGAGCAGTACAGGATATAATCGCCGCTTTTCAGGATCTCGCACAGCTGTGCGCTGTTTTCAATCGGCGCGTCGGTCAGGATCCCCGCCACGCCGCTTTGATGCGGGTGATGGAAATCCGTGCCCGAGGTGCGAATGAGCCCGTGCTTTTTTGCCCACGCGTCGGCAATCGGGTTGCGCGAATCGTGCCCAACGTGCCCGTTGAAAGCCTCCATGCCGTCAAGGTATGCGGGATTGACCACGGTCATGCCGTTGCGGAAGGGGTGCGCCTGAATGACGAGAAGTCCGTTCTCGCGCGCGAGCGCAGAAAAATCCTTGAGCGTCATGTCGTGCAGATTCGGGTGCGTGATCAGAAATTCCTCGTCGATGCCGAAAATCAGATAATCGTTAAAGTTTTCTCTGAAGCGAAGCTCACAGCCAAGGATCACGTTCAGGCGATCGCCCGCATAGTCCTTCATCGCGCGATAAGGCGCGAGATAATAGCGTGCCTTGTCCTCCCACGAGCCCTCCAAGGGATCGATCACGTAATGGCAGTAATGATTCGTTACCACGATGGTGGTGTAGCCGTGTGCGATATACCGCTCGGCGACCTCCGCCGCCGAGAGATTCGCGCAGGGGCTGACCTCGCGGGTGTGTGCGTGGAGCTCGGTTTTGTATTGCATTATTTTACCTCAATAATGGATGCGTCCCACATTTCGGGTGCCTTGTAACCCAGAAGATTGACGGTGGTAGCCGCCACGTTGGAAAGACCGTAGCTGCCGTCAGCCTTTACGGTATAGCGGTTCTTTGCGTCGGTGTTGTCGTAGATGATGCAGGGAACGGGGTTGAGCGTGTGGCTGGTCTTGGACTTGTACTTGCCGCTCTTGTCTGCCTTGGGCTGCCCGCTCTTCTTGTCCATTTCGTACATTTCGTCAGCATTACCGTGGTCTGCGGTGATGAGTGCCACGCCGCCCAGAGCGTCCACAACGGGCAGGATTCTGCCAAGCTGCAGGTCAAGCGCCTCCATGGAGCAGCGAGTTGCCGCCAGAGAGCCAGTGTGACCGACCATGTCGCCGTTGGGGAAGTTGACTCGCAGGTACTTGTACTTGCCGCTCTGCAGGCACTCGATCAGCTTGTCGGTGATCTCTGCGCACTTCATCCAGGGACGCTGCTCGAAGGGAACGACGTCGGAGGGGATCTCGATATAGGTTTCCAGCTCCTCGCTGAACTTGCCCGACTTGTTGCCGTTCCAGAAATAGGTTACGTGGCCGTACTTCTGGGTTTCGGAGATCGCCAGCACGGGAATGCCCGTGTTTGCCATAAATTCGCTCGTGGTGTTGGTGATCTCGGGAGGAGAAACGAGATACTTGCTCGGGATATGCAGGTCGCCGTCGTACTCCAGCATACCGGCGTATACCACATTCGGAACACGAACGCGGTCGAACTTGTCGAACGCGCCGTCCTTTGCTTCAAACGCGCAGGAGATCTCGATAGAGCGGTCGCCGCGGAAGTTGTAGAAGATCACGCTGTCGCCGTCCTCGACCGTGCCCACGGGCTTGCCGTTCTCGGCGATGACGAATGCAGGCAGATCCTGGTCGATGACCTTGAGCTCGGCGCGGTAGGTTTCAACTGCCTCGGCAGCAGATGCAAACTGTCTG
Organism: Eubacteriales bacterium; assembly: GCA_045597145.1. GTDB lineage: Bacteria > Bacillota > Clostridia > Oscillospirales > CAG-272 > UMGS1865. Next base: position 8,344 of record JAZODU010000040.1, on the reverse strand, counting down.
CCTTCGCCCAGCACGTGAACCTTCCAGCCCTCCTCGACCATAGCCCAGTTTGCTTCGTAACGGTCCATGGTGATCTTCATGCGTCCGCCGCCCGATGCGATCTTGATATCGAAGTCGGCATCGCGCAGATCCGAGAGGAACGCTTCAAAGGGATTGATATATTCGAGCGCGGAGGTCTCGCCTACGTCACGGCCGTCAAGCAGAATGTGAATGCGGACGCGGGAAACGCCCTCCTTCTTCGCCTCTGCGAGCATTGCCTTGAGGTGATCGATGTGGGAGTGCACGTTACCGTCGGAGAAAAGCCCCAGGAAATGGAGCGTGGAGGCGTTTGCCTTGACGTTTGCGACCAGCTCCTGCCAGGTAGCGGATGCGAACATCTTGCCACTTTCAATGGAGTTGGAAACCAGCTTTGCGCCCTGTGCAAAGACCTGACCTGCGCCCAGCGCGTTGTGTCCGACCTCGCTGTTGCCCATGTCGTCGTCGGAGGGAAGTCCGACTGCGGTACCGTGCGCCTTGAGGGACACCGTGGGGTAATTTGCCATCAGCGCGTCGAGATTGGGGGTATATGCACCTGCGACAGCGTTGGAAACGGTGTCGGGAGCCAGACCCACGCCGTCCATTACGATGGTCAGGACGGGACCCTTGATGCCTTCGAAATTGTTCAGCTTTTCAAGTTGCTTGTTCATTTTTTGTTCCTCCAAATTTATGTTTGACGAAAAAACGCCATAATCTAACATTATATATTATACCGCAAATATCGTGAATTGCAAGGGATTTTCACAATCTTTTTTTCTTTTGCGCGTTTTTCTCCCTTTTTCAAAAAAACACGGAGCGGCAGACACCGATTTTTGGCGCATTTTACGCCGCGACGGTTGACTTTTTGTGAAAAATGGGGTATAATAGTTGCGTTTGAGCTTTGGAGGATTTGATACGTGAATATTCAGCTGTCCGATCATTTTACATACAAAAAACTGTTGCGCTTTACGCTTCCGTCAATCGCCATGATGATCTTTACGTCGATCTACGGTGTGGTGGACGGCTTTTTTGTGTCCAATTTTGCAGGAAAAACCCCGTTTGCGGCGGTCAATTTTATCATGCCGTTTCTGATGATCCTCGGCGCGGTGGGCTTTATGCTGGGCGCGGGCGGCTCGGCACTCATTGCCAAGACGCTTGGCGAGGGAGAGCGCGACCGCGCGAACCGTTTGTTTTCCATGGTCGTGCATGTCACGGTTGCTGCGGGTGCTGCGATCGGTGCACTGGGGATCCTGTTCATTCGTCCCGTGGCAATTTTACTGGGCGCCGAGGAGGGAAGCGTGCTGTTGGAAAACTGCGTGCTCTACGGCCGCGTGATCCTCGCCGCGCTCCCTGCGTTCATGCTGCAAATGGAGTTCCAGACCTTTTTCATCACCGCCGAAAAGCCACAGCTCGGCTTTATCGTTACCCTGATTTCGGGGGTGATGAACATCGTGTTGGACGCGCTTCTGGTGGGCGTGCTTCCGTCGGCGTTTGGCTGGGGAGAGGAGCTTCGCCTGCTTGGCGCGGCACTGGCAACCGCCATCAGTCAGGCGGTGGGCGGCGTGATCCCGCTGTTCTATTTCTTCCGCAAAAACACGAGCCTCTTGCGCTTGACGCGCCCCTGCTTTGACGGCAGAGCCTTTCTCAAAATCTGCACCAACGGCTCGTCGGAGCTTATGAGCAACGTGTCGATGTCGCTCGTGGGTATGCTTTATAATATGCAGCTGATGAAATACGCAGGCGAGGACGGCGTGGCGGCGTACGGCGTTCTGATGTACGTCAGCATGATCTTCATGGCGGCGTTCATCGGCTATTCGATCGGAACCGCGCCCGTTGTGGGCTATCACTACGGTGCACAGAATCACGGGGAGCTGAAAAGTCTGTTCAAAAAGAGTCTGATCTTGGTCGGTTCGTTTTCCGTCGGCATGCTGATTCTGGGTGAGGTGCTGGCGTATCCGCTCTCCATGATCTTCGTGGGGTATGACGAGAGCCTGCTTTCTCTGACCCTGCGCGGATTTTTGATCTATTCCTTCTCGTTTTTGTTCTCGGGAATCGCGATCTACGGCTCGGGCTTTTTCACAGCCCTCAACAACGGCTTGGTGTCCGCGCTCATTTCGTTTTTGCGCACGCTCGTGTTCCAGATCGCGGCGGTCATGCTTCTGCCGCTCCTCTTTGAAAACGGCATCGACGGCATCTGGTTTTCCATTGTGGTGTCCGAGGTCATGGCGGCGGTCGTGACCGTCTGCTTCCTTGCAGGACTTCGCAAGCGGCAATTATTGAGGCAATTTCTCAAAAGGGCTTGCAATTCTCCCGCAGGCGGTGTATAATAAGTAACGATTGAATGATAAAAGAATGTGAGGATATAAAAATGTCAGAATGTACGCATGATTGTTCTACCTGCTCCAGCAACTGCTCCTCTCGTCAGCAGCCGCAGAGCCTCCTGATCCCCGCGAACCCCTTAAGCGACGTCAAGCACGTTATCGGCATCGTCAGCGGTAAGGGCGGCGTTGGTAAGTCCCTTGTTACCTCTATGCTTGCAGTGCTGCTGCAGAGAGAGGGGTACAAGGTGGGAATCCTTGACGCGGACATCACGGGTCCCTCGATCCCGAAGGCGTTCGGCGTTCACAACGTCGAGGTCTATGGCGACGATAACGGAATGATCCCGCCCTCCACCAAAACGGGGATCGACCTGATGTCGGTCAACCTCCTGCTCGGAAGCGACGAAACCAAGCCCGTTGTATGGCGCGGTGCGATCATCGCAGGCACGGTTCAGCAGTTCTGGAAGGATACCATCTGGAACTGTGACGTTCTTCTTGTGGATTGCCCTCCCGGTACGGGCGACGTGCCCTTGACCGTGTTCCAGTCGCTCCCGCTTGACGGCATCGTGATCGTGTCCAGCCCCCAGGATCTCGTATCCATGATCGTATCCAAGGCGGCGAATATGGCAACGATGATGAACGTGCCCGTGCTGGGACTTGTTGAGAACATGAGCTACGTCAAGTGCCCCGATTGCGGCAAGGAGATCAAGGTGTTTGGCGAGAGCCACATCGAGGAGGTCGCCGAGAAATTCGGATACGACCTGCTCGCGCGCCTTCCCATGGATCCCAAGCTCGCCGCCCTTGTTGACCGCGGCATGATCGAGCTGATGGAAAACGACTACATGGACACGGCGGCGCAGGCTATCATCGAAAAGCTGAACCTCACGCCCGAGGCGTAAATCCAAAAACGAACGATCCCTTAGAGAGATGCTCTAAAGGACAGTTTTCAGAAATACGGTATATCTCGAAAGAGGTATACCGTATTTTGTATTTGTGGACACAAATGCAGTGCTTGTCAGGAAAATTGAGAAGTTATAGATGAACATAAAAAGGGCTTCCTTGTGCAAAGGGAGGCTGTTTTCTATCTTCCGAAAGGTAATTGAATATAATTTTCACTAAATTCAATGAAATTTCCCTAAACATATTTACAAACCGCAAAAATTGTGATATAATATTTATGCCAAACAAAAAATGAATAATGATTTTAAGGAGAGCGCCTTATTTTTGTAGGGTGTTTTATACCCTTTTGCTTTTTTACACAAATTAGTGAATAATGGTAAAAACGTTGATTCCGCTAATTTGTGTATGGTGTTTTCCGTATCATTAGTTTTTTGTTTGGCGACAATTGGAGTTGGCGTTTTTGGTGCGGTAACTCCGGTTGCCGCACTTTTTATTTTATATTTATCTTTTGGAGGAAAAAGAAAATGGCACTTAAAAGCAGAAATCAACTAACATCATCAAAGCGTATGATTATAGCAAGATTTATCTCCATTTTTATGGTGATTTCATTGTTATTAACAAGTTTCACAGCGTGTAAATCAGAAGATGGGAATACTCTCACAAACGAAAAATTGACAGATAAGGAAATGGAAGATGTAAACAATAATTCAACCCAAACAAATGAGCTTAGCGTAGCGCCAACTGAATACGACAAATTTGTCGACGGTGTTGGCGGTATATCTTACATAGAAGACGGCGTAAAATATTTTGGTGTTATCAATACAAACGGTGAAATTATTTATAGTACCGATAAATCTGTTACATTTACTGCCATAGGCAAAGGAGCGACAGTTGTTCATTCTTATGATAGTGGCGTTCCTACAGATATCATTGATAATAACGGGAAAGTTGTTGCAACATTTGAGTTGGAAGATGAAATGCGACTTCTTGCTTATGGAGATGGCTTGGCTTTAATATATTTTGTAAAAGACAATATCTCAACTGTAGAACATTTATATGGTGTTATTGATTTTTCTGGAAAATGGGTATACTCTTTAACAAATCTTGGATGTTCTCCATTTTCTTCGAGGGAGTATAATCATTATGCGGGAGATGGCGTTTTTGCTATTATGACAGGCCGTTGGGGAGCTGGATCAGGAGGAGATGATTTTATCTTTTTGAACAGTAATACAGGTGATACGTTCTTTGCAAGCAGATTGGACACGGAATTATTTCAATTTGCAAATGGAGTAACTTTTGCTTCTTCAAATACTGGTTCTTTTGGAGCTATTTACAGTGACCTTGTCAATCCATATCCCAAAACAAATGAGAGTAAAGAGATTGAGCTTCCGAAATACTTTTTGTTATATAGTGATGGTACCTATAAAGAATACAATATGGTAGGGAAAAAATTTGGGGGATATTCAAACGGATATCTCTGGTATACTATTCCAGACGATAAAAACAATGTGTATATAGAGGATATAACTTCTTCAACCAATAACATCTTTACATACAGTGAATATCCGACGTCCGCGGTACGTTCCATTTCCTTTAATGGCGATTATGGCTTAGTAACTCTTAGCAGTAATGGATTGTATTTTACATTGATTGATAAAAATGGCAATCAGCAATTCGAACCGATAAAAACAACCAGTTATAATATCTCAGGAAAACACTGGGTTGTATTTGCTGATGAAACAATTATATTTGAAAACACCGACAAAAGGTATTGTATTGCCAATAAAAAAGGAGAAATAATTGTAACTGATTACTATACAATTGGTGCATTTGCAAATGGTGTAGCTACTGCTTTGATATATGATAGAAGAAACTGGGATTCGGAACGAGTTTGGCTTTACATTAATACAAACGGTGAACAAGTACTGAAAACAGGCAAAAAATCGTAACCATATATCAAGGTATATGCATCACAAAAAGGGGGACAGAGAACGTAAAAATTCTCTGTCCTTTTTCTGTCGGTGGGTATTATATTCTGTTGAACTTAAAAACTGTCCTTTAGAGTACGGCTCATTTGGTCGTTCGTTTTTTTAGAAAAGGATCGAATGAATAATATGACAGAAACAGATAGAAAGAAAGCCGCGAAAGCCTTTGCGGAATATTGGAAAGACCGTGGCGACGAAAAGAGTGACAGCCAATCCTTTTGGTTGGCGTTAGTTCGTGACGTTCTCGGTGTTGCAGAATCCGAAAAGTTTATACTCTTTGAGGAGCGTGTAAAGCTCGACCACACGAGTTTTATTGACGCTCATATTCCCTCAACGCACGTTCTTATTGAGCAGAAAAAGAAGGGCTTGAATCTTCGCAGTCCCATTCGTCAATCGGACGGAACCTTGCTCAATCCCTTTCAGCAGGCGCAGAGATATTCCGCTGCGTTGCCGTATTCGCAACGCCCCCGTTGGATTATCACCTGCAATTTTGAGGAATTTCTTATCTATGATATGGAAAAGCCTACGGGTGAGCCGGAAAGCATTTTGCTGAAAGACCTCGCGAAAGAATACTACCGCTTGCAGTTCCTCGTTGAAGAAAAGAGCGAGCTTTTGCACCGTGAGGAACAGATCTCCATTCAAGCGGGCGAGCTTGTCGGCAAGCTCTACGATGCGATTTTGAAGCAATACATACACCCCGACGATAAGGCATCTCTTCATAGCCTTAACATTCTTTGCGTGCGCCTTGTTTTCTGCCTTTACGCAGAGGATTCGGGCATCTTTGGCGAGCATCTTAAATTCCATAACTATATCAAGAGCTTCGCGCCAAAAGATGTTCGCCGCGCGCTGATTGATCTTTTCCGTGTTCTTGACACCAAGACCGAGGATCGCGATCCTTATATGGATGATGTGTTGGCTTCTTTCCCGTATGTAAACGGCGGATTGTTTGCTGACGAGGATATCGAGATACCCAACTTCACGCAGGATATTGTCGCCCTCTTGCTCCACAAGGCAAGCGAAGATTTCGATTGGTCGCAGATCAGCCCCACAATTTTCGGCGCGGTATTTGAGTCCACGTTGAACCCCGAAACCCGTCGCAGCGGCGGTATGCACTATACCTCTATTGAGAATATTCATAGGGTGATTGATCCGCTGTTCCTTGACGAGCTTCGTGAGGAATTTGATGCAATTAAGGCTTTGAAGGTGCCCAAAATCCGCAACGATAAGGCTGAAGCCTTCCGTGAAAAGCTTTCAAACCTGACCTTCTTCGATCCTGCTTGCGGTTCGGGTAACTTCTTGACCGAAACCTATATATCCTTGCGCCGTTTGGAGAATGAAGCTTTAAAGCTGATTTATGACGATCAGATCGTGCTGGACTTTGGTGACGTTATCAAGGTGTCGATCGGTCAGTTCTACGGTATCGAGATTAACGATTTTGCCGTAACGGTTGCAAAGACGGCTCTTTGGATCGCTGAATCGCAGATGATGAAGGAAACCGAGGAGATTCTCAACGCGAATCTTGATTTTTTGCCGTTAAAATCCTATGCTAATATTGTAGAGGGCAACGCTCTCCGCACCGATTGGGAAACGGTTGTACCGAAGGACAGGCTTGACTATATTATGGGGAACCCGCCTTTCGTTGGATATTCCTTGCAAAGCGAAGATCAAAAGAAAGATATTCTTTCGATTTACGTTGATGAAAAAGGCAAGCCCTATAAAACTGCGGGTAAGATTGACTATGTTTCGGGATGGTATTTCAAAGCTGCGGCTATGATGGTAGGGACAAATATACGAACTGCGTTTGTTTCCACCAATTCCATCACGCAAGGCGAACAAGTTGCAGGGGTATGGAAACCTCTTTATGATCGCTTCAACATTCATATTGATTTTGGGCACCGTACATTTATTTGGGATAGCGAGGCAAGTATCAAGGCGCACGTTCATTGTGTAATTGTTGGATTTAGCACAGCTCCCAATTATAAGCCCAAACAGTTATATTCGTCCGAAAGATTTCAGCTTGTTGATAACATCAATTTTTATTTGATTGAAGCACCCAATGTCTTTGTTCAAAGCCGCAACAAGCCTGTCTGCGATATTCCGAGTATGACAACGGGCAATAGACCCGCAGACGGCGGACATTTGATTATCGAAAATGACGAAATTGATGAATTCTTGAAGAAAGAGCCACAAGCACGAAAATATATTAAAAACCTGCTCGGCTCCGAGGAATTTATCAATAACAAAAAGCGGTGGTGTTTGTGGCTCGTTGGTGCAAATCCTGCTGAACTAATCAAAATGCCCGAAGTAATGAAGCGTGTCGAATTATGCCGCCAAGACAGATTACAAGGTGCGCCCGATAGACAAAAGTTGGCAGATACGCCTACCTTGTTCAGAGAAACAATGAATCCTACCTCGTTTATGCTTGTACCCAAAGTAAGCTCGGAGCGTAGAAAATATGTTCCTATCGGATTTTTTGATGAAAACACAATTTCAACCGACTTGAATTTTATTATTCCCGATGCTCAAATTTACCATTTCGGAATTTTGACCTCTAATGTTCATATGGCTTGGATGCGGGCTGTGTGTGGCAGATTAAAGAGCGATTATCGTTATTCAAGAGATATTGTTTATAACAATTTCCCTTGGTGTAACCCTACCACCGAGCAGAAAGCAAGAATTGAACAGACCGCACAGGCTATTTTGGACGCGCGCGCATTGTATGCAGATTGCAGTTTAGCAGATATGTACGGCGAAAAAATGTATATGTTCCCGAAACTCTTGCAAGCTCACAGAGAAAATGACCGAGCAGTAATGCAGGCGTATGGTTTCCCGGTAAGAAACGATTTTACCGAGAGTATGTGTGTTGCAGAGCTTATGAAAATGTATCGGAAAATGGCACAGTAAATGCCTCTCCCTCCGGGAGAGGTATCGCCAAAGGCGTGGGAGAGGGTTGCTTAGTTGTAAAAAAGGGACGCACGATGTGCGTCCTCAGATCACTGACAAAGAGACCAAGACGTAGGTTTTGGGCTCTTTTGTCGTATTTACAGGAAGGAAGAAAAATGGTATAATATAGGTGTAAAAAAGAACGTGGAGGAAACATCTATGTTTACAGAGAGAAGCGGAAAG
>JAZODU010000039.1:0-8887 GCA_045597145.1 Eubacteriales bacterium | reverse complement strand
TTTGTTTGTGGTATAATGTTTCATGAAGTGATTGAGTCCTTTCTGTTGCTTGGGATTAGGGGTAATTCTATTTTAACAGAACTCAATCACTTTTTCTATTCTTTTTTTGCTTTCGGTCTCACATCTATTGTAACACTACACACCTACTCAAAATCTTTTTCCAAAAACCCTTGCAAGCGCGCAAAAAGTATGATATAATGAGAAAGATAGATATTAATTTCGTTCTTTCGAAAGGAATTCCATCATTATGAAAACTGCACAGCTCAAAGAAGCGATCCTCGGCGGCGAATTTGACGCGAGATTTACTTACATTTACGGCGCGGATGCCTTGGAGGCGCAAAAGGCTCGCTACGCGGCGGCGGTTGACGCGTTTGCATCGATCTACGGTGCGGACCGCGATGCGGATCTCTACTCGGCTGCGGGCAGAAGCGAGCTCTCGGGCAACCACACCGACCACAACCACGGCTGCGTCGTGGCGGCATCCATCGACCTTGACATCATCGCGGTTGCCGCTCCCTCCGATTCTCCCGTAATCCGCGTCCAGAGCGAGGGCTTCCCCGAGGATATCGTCAACATTGATGAATTTACCGTACCGCGCGAAATGCCGAAAGGTCAATCCGACGAGCTGATCGCGGGCATGGTGGCAGGCTTCCGCAAGAATGGCTATGCGGTCGGCGGCTTTGACGCTTACACTACCTCCAACGTCCTCAAGGGCTCGGGCATTTCCTCCTCTGCGGCGTTCGAGGACATGATCGGTAACATTCTCAACCACATCTACAACGACGGAAACGTTGACAACGTGGAGATTGCAAAGCTTGCGCAGTACGCCGAAAACCGGTTCTTCGGCAAGCCCTGCGGACTGATGGATCAGGTCGCATGTGCCGTTGGCGGCATCGTGGCGATCGATTTTGCCGATCCCTCCAAGCCCGTGATCGAAAAGATCGACTTTGACATCACTGCGGCAGGCTACAACCTCTGCATCACCAACACGGGCGGCAACCATGCTGATCTGACCGACGATTATGCGTCCGTTCCTGCTGAAATGAAGGCTGTTGCGGCGCGTCTTGGCAAGGGCTTTTTGCGCGACGTGAACGAGAGCGACGTGATCGCCAATCTCCCCTCTCTGCGCGAGGCGTGCGGCGACCGTGCCGCGATGCGCGCGCTCCACTTCTTTGCCGAAAACCGCCGTGTGGCAAGCCAAAAGGCGGCGCTTAAGGCAGGGGATCTCCCCACCTTCTTTGAGGGAGTCAAGGCATCGGGACGCTCCTCCTTCTGCTATCTGCAAAACGTATACACCACGAAAAACGTATCCGAACAAGGCGTGTCGCTCGCGCTGTGCCTGTCCGAGCGACTGCTCTCCGACAAGGCAGCGGCTTGGCGCGTACACGGCGGCGGCTTTGCGGGCACGATCCAGGCGTTCGTCCCCGCCGACTTCGTTGCCGACTACCGCTCCGCTATGGACGCGGCTTTGGGCGAGGGACGCTGCATGGTTCTGCGAATCCGCCCCGTCGGTGCTGTGAAGATTTGATAGGAAGATCTGTGGGGGAAGGAAGAACCTTCTTAAAAAAGGTTCTCCCTTCCCCCTCCCTCCCCAAGAACTTTTGTAAAGAAGGATTTTTATGAAACTCGAAAAGAAAAAGCTGATGCTGCTGCTCCTGCTCAACTCCGTGCTTCTGCTCACGCTGTATTTTGTGGGCGTGTATGCGTTTTCGATCCCGATGGAGATTGTCTACGTGGTCGCAGGCACGGCATTGGGGCTATACTATGTGATCTATAACAAGGGCTTTACGCGGCGCGGCGTTACACCCGAGATGCTTCCCGTGACGATGAGTGCCGCCGAAAAGCAGGCATTGATCGAGGACGGCAAGCGGAGAATGGAAAAATCGCGCTGGGTTCTGACCCTTCTCGTGCCACTGCTGCTGACACTCTCGATCGACCTGATGATCATGTTCGTATTCCCCCTCATGGGAGGTCTGTTTTCATGAACGGCGTTCGCGTGATCTCCCTCTATTCCGGCTCGACGGGTAACGCCTTTGCAATTTGCGCGGGCGCGGACTGCATCCTCATTGATGCGGGCAAGAACGCCAAGCAGCTTTGCTGTGCGCTGACGGCGGCAGGCATCTCTCCCGACGCTGTGCGCGCGATCTTTTTGACGCACGAGCACAACGACCACACCGCCGCGCTGTCGGTCTTTCTCAAAAAGCACCCGATCCCCGTACATCTCCCCACGGGCTGTGTGTACAAGCTTTCGGGCGACCCTGCGATCGCGCCGCATCTGTGCGCGCATCCGCCGATCTATCAAGAGGTTGTCGGCGACATGACCGTGACCTCCTTCCCCACGCCGCACGACAGCCGTGCGTCGGTGGGCTACCGCATTGAAATCACGTCGAACGACAACTGCTATCGCGTGGGCTACGCGACCGACATCGGGTACGTTTCGCGCGACGTGGAATCGGGGCTTCTCGGCTGTGATGCCGTGGTGCTGGAAAGCAACCACGACGAGGACATGCTGATCTGCGGCATCTATCCCGACCATCTCAAGCAACGCATTCTTTCGCGCCGCGGACATCTTTCCAACCCCGACAGTGCCGTTTTTGCGTCACGTCTGTGCGCGGCGGGCACAAAAAGCCTGATGCTGGCGCACCTGAGTCAGGAAAACAACACCCCCGACACCGCCTACGACGCCTGCGTCAGCGCGGTTGCCGACAGCCACGTACATATCTGCGTCGCCGCTCCCGATCATATCACCGAGATGGAGCTGTAAGGGGCGCGCTTGGGGACGCATTTGAGGACGCGTTGTGGGGAAACTTTTTGGAAAAAGTTTCCCCATGCCCCTTCAAAAACCTTCACCGCATGGGTATTAGCTACCCTGGCAAGCACGTTTACATTGCGATCCTTGCGTGGGTGCTGTGCGTGGTGAAAGTTCCGTGATGCAGTACAGATTCTGTTTCTGCGTCGCAATCTGATAACTCGCTGCCGCTCGTTCGCCACACAGGAATGTTTGTGCGCTGTTCGGCATAGGCAGATAGTTTACATTCACTCTTTTCGTTAAACTAACTTTAAGGAGAAAAAATGATCCAATTAACTATCATCACCGTTGGCAACCTGAAGGAGAGCTACTGGCGCGATGCCATGGCGGAATACGAAAAGCGGCTGTGTGCGTACTGCCGTCCCGAGGTGATCCAGCTCAAGGAAGCGAAGCTTGGCGATGACCCGTCCGAGGGCGAGATCAAAGCGGCGCTTGCCGACGAGGGCAAGCGGATCCTTGCTGCCGTGCCGCCGCGTGCTTACAAGATCGCCATGTGCGTGGAGGGTGAGCAATTCTCCTCCGAGGCACTTTCGAGGCGTCTGGACGGCGTTCTGCGCGAAACGGGAAGCCTTTGCCTCATAATCGGCTCGTCCTATGGCCTTGCTCCCGAGGTCAAGGCGGCGTGCGACCTGCGCCTGTCGGTCTCCAAGCTCACCTTCCCCCATCAAATGATGCGCGTTCTGCTCCTTGAGGTGCTTTACCGTTGCTTCGGTATTCTCAAGGGTACAAAATATCACAAATAAGAGGTTTTGTCATGTCGTATAATTTTTATGATCAAGCGCAGGCAAAGGCACCGCGCCTGCCGGGAATGGAGTCACTCACCGAGCTTTACAAGGTCGGCAGCGGTCCCTCCAGCTCGCACACCATCGGTCCCGAGCGCGCATGCCTTCTGTTCCGCCAAAAATATCCCGACGCCAACGCCTTTCGCGTCACGCTCTACGGATCTCTTGCCAAAACGGGTAAGGGACACGGAACCGACGGGATCATTCGCAAATCCTTCGCGCCCTTCTCCTGCGAGATCCTCTTTGACAGCGTCACCGAGGATATTCCCCACCCCAACACCATGGACATGGTGGCACTGAAGGACGGCGCAACGCTTGCGACCCTGCGCGTGATGAGCGTGGGCGGCGGACGGATTCAGGTCGACGGTGAAGAACTGAAAAAGCCCGAGATCCGCTATACGCTCAAGAGCTTTGGCGAGATCCGCGCATATTGTGAAGAAAAGAACCTGCGCCTGTGGCAGTTTGCCGAGGAAAACGAGGACGCGGATTTCTGGAGCTACATGACCGAGATGTGGAACGCCATGAAGGACGCGATCAATCGCGGGCTCCGCGACGAGGGCGTGCTTCCCGGCGGGCTGAACGTGCAAAAAAAGGCGAACTATCTCTATCACCGTCGCTCGCTCGGCGAGAGCAGCGAAACGCGCGAAAACCGCTTGGTATGCGCCTATGCGTTTGCGGTCAGCGAGCAGAATGCGTCGGGCGAGAAGATCGTGACCGCACCTACCTGCGGTGCGGCGGGTGTCGTTCCTGCGGTGCTTTATTACGAGCAACGCAAAAACGGCTTTGAGGAAGAGGAGATCGTCCGCGCACTTGCCACGGGCGGCATCATCGGCAACCTGATCAAGACAAACGCATCCATCTCTGGCGCGGAATGTGGGTGTCAGGCGGAGATCGGCACGGCGTGCGCCATGGCGGCTGCCGCCTTGGGTGAATTGTTCTCCCTCAGCCTTGACAAGATCGAATATGCCGCCGAGATCGCCATTGAGCATCATCTGGGACTGACCTGCGACCCCATTTGCGGATTGGTGCAAATCCCCTGCATTGAGCGAAACGCGGTTGCCGCAATGCGCGCGATCAACGCGGTCACGCTTTCGGACTTCTTGTGCGACACGCGTAAGATCTCCTTTGACAAGGTTGTGCGCGCGATGATGGAAACGGGCCGCGATATGTCCGATCTGTACAAGGAAACCTCCGAGGGCGGCTTGGCGGTTTTCCATGAAGCGGAATGAAGTTTTTGAAAAAATCGCAAAAACCTATTGCAAGAAGCACCTGTTTCATGTTATAATATAAAATACAGAATTATTTTTATGCGAAAATACACCCGAGTGGGTGTTGGAGGTATCATTTGATCGTTGCATTGGAAGACGCAAAGCACAAGCTGATCGGTATGCGCGAGAGCATCACCGAATTGGGGCTTGCCCTGCGTATCGAGGAAACCAAAGCCAATCTCAAGGATCTGGAGGCGCAAACGCAGTCCCCCGATTTCTGGAACAGCACGGAAAAATCCAGCAAAACTCTGCAAATTATCAAGCAGGGGCAGGACAAGGTCGCAGGCTACGAAAGACTCTGCGCGCGTCTTGAGGACGCGATCGCGCTGGCGGATATGGCAATTGAAGAAAACGACGAATCCTTCGTTGAGGAGGTGCAGTCCGAGCTGGACGCAATCACAGCGGAGGAGGAGCACAAGCGAATCGAGGTGCTTTTGTCGGGCGAGTACGACAAGAGCAACGCCATCGTTTCCTTCCACCCGGGTGCGGGCGGTACCGAGGCGCAGGACTGGGCACAGATGCTTTACCGCATGATCACCCGTTGGGCGGAAAAGAGCGGCTTTCAGGTCAAGCTCACCGACTGGCTCGACGGCGACGGCGCGGGCATCAAGAGCGCGACCGTGATGATCGTGGGTCTGAATGCCTACGGCTATCTCAAGAGCGAAAACGGCGTTCACCGCTTGGTGCGCGTTTCCCCCTTTGACGCCAACGGGCGCAGACAGACCTCCTTTGCATCCATTGAGGTCATGCCCGAGTTTGAAAACCTTGACGCGGTGGTGATCCGCGAGGAGGACATCGAGGTCACGGCGCACCGCTCCAGCGGCGCGGGCGGTCAGCACATCAACAAGACCGATTCTGCGATCCGTATCGTCCACAAGCCCACGGGCATCGTGGTCGGCTGCCAGACCGAGCGTTCGCAGCTGCAAAACAAGGAAACCGCAATGCGTATGCTGAAGGCAAAGCTCATGGAGATCAAGATTCAGGAGCGTCTGGACACGATCGAGGACATTCAGGGCAACAAGGCGAACATCGAGTGGGGCTCTCAGATCCGCTCCTACGTGTTCATGCCCTACACCCTTGTCACCGACAAGCGCACGGGCTATGAAACGGGTAACATTCAGGCGGTGATGGACGGCGAATTGGACGGCTTCATCAACGCGTATTTGAAAATGACTTCCGAAAAACAATAAAATACATGATAGAAGGAGAAAAAGCATGAAAAAATTCATTCTTTCCATGGCAGGTGCCGCTTCTCTGCTCGCATCTGCAAGCATTCTGATCGATTACGGCACGCGCAAGGCTCTTGGCAAGGACGCGCACCCCGTTGAGCTGACCGCAGGCATTGCAAGCGCGGTTGCAGGCGCAACGCTGGCGGTTCTTGGCGAGGTCAACCTCCCCAAGCGCAAGAAAAAGGCGAAGGCCGACGAGGAGCTTGTTGTGCTGCTGAGCGAGGAGGATCTCGCACTGCTTGAAGAGAACGTGGCAGAGGTTCTGGACGGTGAGAGCGAGGAAGCTCCCGCAGAGGAGCCCGCTCCCGCGATCGAGCTGGACGAGGAAGCTACCATCGAGGATTTTATTGAAAAATAAGACCGACGGCGAGGGATACGAAACGTGTCCCTCGCTTTTTACTCCCCAAAATCTTCCTCGCAAAACTTGACAATTCCAAAAACTCGTGATATAATAAGATGTTATAGTATGCAATAAACGGGAAAGGAGAGAAAGCGGATGGTCAAAATACTGGCGATTCTGCCGAACAGTCACGCCTCACACGCGGGCATTCACGGCGGCGACGTACTGCTCACGGTCAACGGACAAGAGATCCGCGACGTGCTGGATTACCGATTCTATCTGACCGACACCTGCGTCTCCCTGACCCTTTTGCGCGGCGACAAGCGATACACCGTGCATATCAACAAGGGCGAGTACGACGACATCGGCTTGGAATTTGAAACGCCGCTGATGGACAAAAAGCATTCCTGCACCAACAGGTGCGTGTTCTGCTTCATCGACCAGTTGCCGCCCGGCATGCGCGAAACGCTCTATTTCAAGGACGACGACGACCGCCTTTCCTTCCTGCACGGCAACTACGTTACGTTGACAAACCTTGGGGACGCAGACATCGACCGCATCATCAAGATGCACATCTCCCCCGTCAACGTGTCGGTTCACACGACCAATCCCGAGCTGCGCGTGAAAATGATGAAAAACAAGCACGCGGGCGAGGTGCTCTCCTACCTTGGCAGAATGGCGGACGCGGGGATCGCGCTCTGCACGCAGATCGTGCTTTGCAAGAACCTCAACGACCGCGAGGAGCTGGATCGCACGATGCGCGACCTGGCGGGCTACTATCCCGCGCTCCGCTCCTGCGCGATCGTACCCGTGGGGCTGACCAAATACCGTGAAAGGCTCTACCCCCTGGAGGCGTTCACGCCCGACGAATGTGCCGCCGTGATCGCGCAGGTAGACGCGTTTGGCGCGGAATGTCTTGAAAAATACGGCACGCGGCTGTTTTACTGCTCGGACGAGTTTTACGTGCGCGCGGGGCTTCCGCTTCCCGCAGAGGATTACTACGAGGACTACTCGCAGATCGAAAACGGCGTTGGAATGCTGACGTCGCTCGCGTCCGAATTTGATTTTGAGTTGGATTATCTGGACGAGCTGTTCCCCGATTTCCGCGCGCCCAGAACGGTTTCCGTCGCCACGGGTGCGGCGGCATATGAGCACGTCAAATCGCTTGCCGCACGCATAACCGAGCGTGTGGAGGGCTTGACGGTCACCGTCCACCGCATCACGAACAATTTCTTCGGTGAAAGCGTGACCGTGGCGGGACTTTTGACGGGCAAGGACGTGTGCGAGCAGTTGGCAGGCAAAGACCTTGGCGACGAGCTGCTCTTCCCTGCCGTGATGCTGCGCGCCGACGGCGACGTATTCCTTGACGACATGACCCCCGCAGAGCTTTCCAACCGCTTAAACATTCCCGTACGCTCCTGCAAAAACGACGGTGCCGATCTGATCTGCGCGTTTCTTGGCATTGACGGGAATTGATCGCCCCGAACGCGGGCAAGATAACCTTATGAGAGAGGATAGAACATGGCAAAACCTGTAATCGCCATCGTGGGACGCCCCAACGTTGGCAAAAGTACACTTTTCAATAAGCTCATCGGCGAGCGCCGCTCGATCGTTGAGGACACGCCCGGTGTCACGCGCGACCGCATTTACGGGGAAACCGAATGGCGCGGCAAAAAGCTCGTGCTGATCGACACGGGAGGCATTGAGCCGAAAACCGACAGCATCATTCTCAAGCAGATGCGCTTTCAGGCAGAGGTCGCGGTAGAGAGCGCCGACGTGATCATCTTCATGTGCGACGTGCGCACGGGACTGACCGCCGACGACCGCGAGATCGCCGTGATGCTCAAAAAGAGCGGCAAGCCTATCGTTCCCTGCATCAACAAATGCGACAGCATTGGCGAGCCGCCGATGGAATTTTACGAATTTTACGAGCTGGGCTTTGACAGAGAACCCATCGCCGTTTCCTCCGTTCACGGTTCGGGTACGGGCGATCTGTTGGACGCTTGCGTGGAAGCGCTGCCCGAGCAGGAGGGCGAGGAGACCGAGGACGACAGCATTCACGTGGCCGTCATCGGCAAGCCCAACGCAGGTAAATCCTCCATCATCAACCGCTTTGTCGGAGCTGAGCGCATGATCGTTTCCAACATCGCGGGAACGACGCGCGACAGCGTGGATACCTCGGTAGAAAACGAACACGGCAGATTTACCTTTATTGATACGGCGGGCATTCGCCGCCAGTCCAAGATCAACGACAAGATCGAAAAATACAGCGTCCTCCGTGCCCATATGGCGGTAGAGCGCGCCGACGTCTGCCTCATTATGATCGACGCGGGAACGGGAATTACCGAGCAGGATGAGAAGATTGCGGGTATCGCCCACGAGGCGGGAAAAGCCTCCGTCATCGTGGTCAATAAATGGGATACGGTGGAAAAGGACAATCATACGGTCAACCAGTTCAA
>JAZODU010000038.1:0-22014 GCA_045597145.1 Eubacteriales bacterium | reverse complement strand
CTTTGTCCCTCGCTTGTCAAGTACTTTTTTAAACTTTTTTCAAGTTTTTCGTACTTTTTTTAAGAAACGCGTGGATCGGCTACCGTTTTGCGGTTAGCCTGTATATTTTAGCACCTCTTGTCCGTTTTGTCAAGCATTTTTCGCGTTTTTTTGCACTTTCATAGAATGAAACCACAATCGACAAATCGAAGCGGTAGGTTTTGTGCAAAATCAACAATTTCCGATCCATAAACAAGAAAGAGCGGAACCTTGCGGTTCCGCTCAATGTGTTTTTTATGAAGCTCAGATCTCGGGGATCACGATCTCAACTTCCTTGCCGGCAGCCGCAGACTTTGCGATACCGTCGATGATTGCCTGGTTGTACAGGATCTCGGAGGACGGAACGGGAGCCGTGCCGCCTTCCTTAACGGCGTCAAGGAACGTACGGATCTTCAGGTCGAAGAGGTTCTCTTCCATCTTAATGATCGGCACCGTGGTCTGGGTCTGCTCGCCGCATACCTCGTGGTAAATGGTCATAGCACCGCCAACGGTTCCGTTCCAGCACTCGGTGGAAGGAATACGCAAGCTACCCTTGGTACCCATAATGATGGTGTCGCCTGCCGTGTCAAGGTTCATTGCCCATGCGATACGGAAGTCGAGAATAATGCCACCCTCAAGGCGAACGAACGCTGCTGCGAAGTCGTCAACACCGAAGAGAGATGCGTACTCGGGGTGATTGGTCTTGACGTAGTTGGAGTAGTTGGGGTCGGTGCCGAAGAACGCGGACTTGTAGCCCGAAACGGTCAGAGGCTTCGGGTTGCCGACTGCGTTGAGCACCATGTCAAGGGAGTAGCATCCGATGTCACCGAGAGCACCCAAGCCTGCGGTCTTGTCCTCGATAAAGGTGGTACCGAAGGGCGTGGGAATACCGCGGCGGCGGCCTCCACCGGTCTGGATGTAGTAAATCTTACCAAGCTGACCCGACTGGCAGATCTTCTTGATCATCTGCATATTCGCGTCCATTCTGGGCTGATGTCCGATGGACAGGATCTTGCCACTCGCCTTCTCTGCCTTGATAACCTCAACCGCCTCGTCAAGGGTTACGGTAAAGGGCTTCTCAAGAAGAATATTGACGCCTGCATTCAAAGCGTCGATTGCAGGCTGTGCGTGCTGACGGTTGTAGGTGCAAATAGAAACCGCATCAAGGTTCAGGCTCTTGTCTGCGAGCATTTCTTTGTGAGAAGCGTAATCAGTCTTAACACCCTCAACGCCGAACTTTTCAAAGAATGCCTTTGCCTTGCCGGGAATCAGGTCAGCACCCGCCACGATCTCGACGTCGGGCTGTCTGAGGTAAGACGCGATATGTGCCTCTGCGATCCAACCGGTACCAATGATACCGATTCTTACCTTCTTCGTGGTGTCGATCACCTTTTTCTCTTGGTTCTTTTTGAAATCATCCAATCCCATGATTCAATACCTCCGTTTGATAATGACTATTTAATAGGTAGCTTTCGATCAGCAACCAATGGCTTTCAGATATTCGCGGCTCTTCTTTGCGCACTCCATGGGGCTAAGACCCATCGAGGGGTTATCCTGCTCGACAACGACCCACTCGCTACCTGCCTTCACTGCCGCATCAAGGATCGCAGGGAAATCCTGCTTGCCGCATCCCACGGGGCGAAGCTCAAACTTCTGCGACGCGGGTTCAGCCTTCTTTTCAATGCCGATCAGCTCGTACATATTCTCGGACTTCTCACCCACGAAATCCTTCAGGTGGACGATGGGAGAGCGTCCCGCGTACTTGAGCAGATAGCTTGCAGGTACCTCACCGCCGACGTTGACCCAGCAAGTATCCAGCTCGGTCTGGAGCAGATCTGCGGGAACGCTGTCGTAGAGCACGTCCAGCGCGTACTTGCCGTCGATCTTGAGAAACTCAAAATCGTGGTTGTGATACAGAAGCATCATGCCAAGCTTTTTGGCAACGGCACCCAGCATCTCGACGTTCTTGATCACGTCCGCAAAATTGGGCGTTCCGGGACGGTACTCCTCGGTCAAGTAAGGAACAGCCACAAACTTGCAGCCGATGATTGCATACTGACCAAGCACGCCCTCGGGATCCTTGATCATATCAAGGTAAGGTACGTGTGCCGAGATCGGAGCAAGGCCGAGATCCGCGCACATATCGCGCACCTCCTCGGGGGTGTGTCCGTAGAGTCCTGCGAACTCAACGCCATCATAGCCCATCTTCTTCAATTCCTTGAGCGTACCGTACAAATTCTTTGCGGCGTCATCTCTTACGGAATACACTTGAATCGCAACAGGAAAACGCATTATTCAATTCTCCTTTAATTTTTAATAGGAATATATTCCTATTTTTCATTATAAGACAAATCGTGCGGTTTGTCAAGACACTATTTGAGACGCAAGAGACAAATATTGCTATTAATGGTTCGTAAGCGCAAAAATCAAGTCTTTATTTGCGCAAATCTGCACCAAAAACTCCTCACCGCCCTCGTAGATCTTGAGAAAATAGCGTTCCTCGTCAAAAAGAACGCCCGTGTAATTGTAAACGCGCTTGCCGTTCTTCTCGGACGCAAATTGCTTTTTGGTGTCCCCGGTACGCGGAAGCGCCATGCGGATCGACGTGACCGAAACGCGGCATACCACCATGCGACGTCTGCCGTAAAGCTCGGTGATGACGAAATCCGTGTCCCCTTCCTCGGTTTCCTCGACCGTGTACACGTAGTTGCGCGAGATCACCATGGAGAACAGAAGGATCATCACGGCGAGCCCACAGATCCCCGCGATCTGGAACAGTGCTCCGTACTGCACGCCCGGAATATAGGCCACGAAATAGACCAGCAGCCCGATCACGAGCACCAGAGCCGTGAGAAGCTTTTCTTTTTTCTTTGCAAATTGAGGTGCATATTCGTACATTGTCAACCCTCCTCGTTCAATTTTTCAAGCAACAGTCGCTCGCAAAGCTCGGGGTCGGCACGCCCCGCGCTCACAGCCATCATTTTGCCCTGCAACGCCTTCAGCGCCGCCTTTTTTCCGTCGTGATAATCGGCAACGGCACGCGGCATCTGCGCCATCACGCTCTCAACAAGCGTCAGAAGCTGCTTCGGGTCGCGCAGCTGCGCCAGATCCTCGCGCTCCACGATCTCAACGGGCGAGAAATCCTCGTGTATCAAGCGGGCGAGCAGCTTCTTGGCGGTTGCGCTGTTGACGGTCTTGTCCCCCATCAGCTCCGCCAGCTCGCACAGACGCACGGGCAACACGGGCGACACAAAGGGATCGCTCCCGCAAAAGCGCAAAAGATCGCTCAAAAGCAGATTGACCAAAAGACTCGGATAACGCGAATGCTCTGCCGCCTCCTCGAAATAATCCGCCAGCGCGCGGTCGGAAAGCAAGATCTGCGCGCTTGTCTCCGTGATCCCGTACTGCCGCACAAGGCGCGCGGCGCGCACGTCGGGAAGCTCGGGCAGGGACGCTCGCAAGCGTTCGATGTCAGTATGCTCCAGGCGGATCGGCAAAAGATCAGGCTCGGTCAGGTATCGGTAGTCCTCCGCGCTCTCCTTGACGCGCATACAAACGGTCGTTCCGCTTGCCTCGTCGTAGCGGCGCGTTTCCGCACGCATCCCTTCACCCGCCTCCAAAAGTGCCGTCTGGCGTTCGGCTTCAAAGCGGATCGCCTTTTCCACAAAGGCAAAGGAATTGACGTTTTTGATCTCACTGCGCACGCCGAGCGCGTCACTTCCGCGCCGACGCACGGACACGTTGACGTCGCACCGCAAGGAGCCCTCCTGCATACGGCAATCCGAAATACCGCAGGTCAAAAGGATCGAGCGCAGGATCTTCAGGTACGCCACCGCCTCGGCACCGCTGTGAAGCGCGGGCGCAGAAACGATCTCGATCAGGGGTACGCCGCACCGGTTACAGTCGACCAGCGTGCTCTCCCCCGTGTGGATCAGCTTGCCCGCATCCTCCTCGATGTGGATGCGCGTGATGCCCACACGCTTTTTCTCGCCGCCCTCGGTCGTGATCACAAGCGAACCGTTCCGACACAGGGGGGCGCGATCCTGCGAGATCTGGTACGCCTTTGGCAGATCGGGATAAAAATACTGTTTTCTGTCGGTGCGGCTCAACAGCGCGATCTCGCAATTCAGTGCAAGACCCGCCATCACGCCAAGCTCAACAACGCGGCGGTTCAGCATCGGCAACGCTCCGGGAAGCCCCATACAAACAGGACAGCATTGGGTGTTGGGGGGAGCACCGAAGCGCGTCGGACAGGCGCAAAAGATCTTGGCATCGGTCTTGAGCTCCGCGTGCACCTCCAAGCCTATGACAAGCTCGTATTCGTTCGTCATTTTACGCCCTCCTCAAACAGTCTTGCCGCGCGCAAAAGCAGATCCTCGGCGCGCGGGCGCGCCGTCAGCTGAACCGCCAACGGAAGCCCTGTTTTATCAGATCCGCAGGGGATCGACAGCGCGGGAAAGCCCGACAAACTTGCATACACCGTGCACAGATCCGCGTAATACAGCTCCTCGGGCGGCGGCGTATTGTCGCGCGCAAAGGCAACGGTGGGAGCTGTTGGCGAGAGGAGCAGGTCAAATCGGCTCAAAAGCTCGGTCATCTTGTGCAAAATCAATTCACGCACACGCTGTGCGCGAACGTAATATTTCTCGCGGTTTTCCGCGCGCAGCATGTCCATGCCAAACAAAATGCGCCGCTTGACCTCCGCGCCAAAGCCATCTCCGCGGCTCTGCTTATAGAGGTCATTCAAGCTCTCCGCCTTCGCGCGTCTTCCGAAATGCACACCGTCGTAGCGCGAAAGATTGGAGGAAAGCTCGGCACCCGAGATCACGGTATACGCCGCCAACGCCTCCTCGGGAAGCGGCAGATGCACCTCCTCAACCACCGCGCCGTGCGCGCAGAGGAGCGCAATTGCCTCCTGCATCGCGTCCCGAACCGCCGTGCTCACACGCGACTCGGAAAAATCCGCAACTACGCCCACGCGAAGCGGGGGCAGCGGCAGATCCGTAGCGGACACGTAATCCACGTTCAACGCCTCCAATGCCGTCGCGTCGTGCGCGTCTTTCCCTGCCAACACAGAGAAAACCGCCGCAGTATCGCGGGCACCGCGCGCCAATATTCCGATACAATCCAAGGAGGACGCCATTGCCGCCAAGCCGTAGCGAGAGATCGCACCGTAGGTAGGCTTGAGTCCGTACACGCCGCAAAAGGCGGCGGGCTGACGCACCGAGCCGCCCGTATCCGACCCCAACGCAAAGGGTACTTCACACGCGCCGACCGCCGCGGCAGAGCCGCCCGAAGAGCCGCCCGGCGTGCACTCGGGATTCCACGGGTTGCGCGTCACGCCCAGCGCGGAATACGCCGTCGCGCTCCCCATGGCAAATTCGTCCATATTGGTCTTGCCCAAAAGCACCGCGCCCGCCGCACGCAAGCGTGCGGTCACGGTCGCGTCATAGGGCGCAATATAATTCTCCAGCATACGCGAAGCACAGGTCATGCGCAATCCGCGTGCGCAAATATTGTCCTTGAGCGCAAACGGGATCCCATCAAGAAGTCCAACACGCTCCCCCGACGCGCGTCGCGCATCGGACGCCTCTGCGGTGCGCAAAGCCCCCTCGGCATCCACAGTCAAAAATGCGCCGACCTCGCGCTCACGCGCGTCTATTTGTTCAAGGCACGCACGCGTCAGCTCCAGCGCGGAATAATCTCCCCTTTTCAGGTGTTCGGCGTGCTCACAAATACCGTTGTTCAAAAGCTCCTTCACGCTCATTCCTCCACCGCACGCGGCACGGTAAAGAAGCCGTCCGCAGACTCGGACGCCTCCAGCCAAACCGTGCTCCCGGCACTTGCCACGGCGCGATCCTCACGTAAATCGGACAGATGGCGCGCGTTCAGAAAGGGATCGTCCGCCTCCGCATCGATCGGCGCGCGCTCCAGCGTTTCCGCGATGGCGTGCAACGCGCCCAGCGAGCGACACAGCTCCCGTTCCTCTTCAATTGAGAGTGCGATGCGTGCCATCTCTGACAACGCGCGCACCCGTTCTATCGAATATTCCATTGGTTCACTCCGTTATTTTCCAACGCAAAAATGCGAAAAGATCTGTGCCACGATATCCTCGGACACGGCACGTCCGTCCAGCTCGCAGATCGCCTCCATGGCGCGCTCCACGTCCGTGCAATAAATATCCGACGGCAGTCCCGCGCGCAACTCCGCCAGAGCCGCACGCAACGCCTCCAGTGCCGCCAACGCCGCACCGTGTTGGCGCGCGTTCGTCAGAACCGCATCCTCGCGGATGTCGATCGCCCCCGAGGTGAACAGGGCTTCCACGCACGCGCAAAGTGCGTCCATGCCCATGCCGTTCTTGGCAGAAAGGTGCACCGTGTGCGCAAAATACCCCTCATAGTCTGCGGCGTGCCTTTCCTCCGCATCCGCTTTGTTGATCACGGCGATTACGGTCGCGCGGCTTGCCTGCATCTGCCCGATCAGGTCACGCTCCTCGGCGGTCACCGCCCGTCCACCGTCAAAAACGGCAAGGATCAGCTCAGCATCGTCCATCGTCTTGCGCGCGCGATCGATCCCGATCCGCTCCACCACGTCCTCGGTGTCGTGCAAGCCTGCGGTATCGGACAGACGTAGCGTCACGCGCCCGAGTGCTGCGGTCTCGCACAGCACGTCGCGCGTCGTTCCCGCCAACTCCGTCACGATCGCGGCGTCACGCCCGACGATGCGGTTATACAGAGAGCTTTTCCCCACGTTGGGACTGCCGCAGATCACGGTCGGGATCCCCTCCATGATCGCGTGCCCCGTGCGGTAGGAATCCGACAGAGCCTGCAAGCTCCCGATCGCGCGCTCCAGTGCCGCCGCGATCTCGTCCTGCCCCATCTCCGCCAGATCCTCGTCGGGGTAATCGATTTTCACGTAAATGCTTGCCAGCGTGTCGCGCAGAGCCTCGTAGATCGCGCGGCTTTTCGCCTCGACCTTGCCGCGCGTGCCGACATGTGCCAGCATCATCTGCTCCTCGGTCTGCGCCTCCAAAAGATTTCCCAGCGCCTCGGCGGAGGAAAGCCCCATTTTGCCGTTGACAAAGGCGCGGCGTGTAAACTCACCCGCCTCGGCTGCCCGTGCCCCCGCCGCCAACAGAGCGGTCAGCACCGTTTCGGTCAGCAGCATACCGCCGTGACAGCAGATCTCAACCGTATCCTCACCCGTGAAGGACGCAGGCGCACGAAAGACCGTTGCCAAGCCATCGTCCACCGAAACGCTCGCACCGCCGGCATCTGCGCGCAGGATCTCGCCGTACACAGCCGTGCGCGATGCGACAAGCGACAGGCGCTTGCCGTTCTTCGGCTTGAACACACGCTCGCAAATCTCGATCGCACGCGCGCCCGACACACGCAAAAGTGCCACACCGCCCTTACCGCGCGGCGTGCTGACAGCGGCGATCGTATCTCTCAAATTCATCATAAAATCCTTTCCGGCATTGAAAGAAACGGGGCTGTTTCACGCTGAAACAGCCCCGTGCCACCCAAAAAATTACTCTTCGTCCTCAAGAACAGGGGCGGTGTATTCGGATTTCGTATCGTCGAGGAACATCACCACGCGGCGATTGTTCTCCGAACCGATCGAGTTGGTGGAAACACCCTCGATGCCCTGCACCTCGGAGTGGATGATGCGACGCTCGTAAGGATTCATGGGCTCAAGCATCACACTCTTTTTGTACTTGACGACCTTTGCCGCCATACGTCTTGCCAGCGAACGCAGAGCCTCCTCGCGCTTTGCACGGTAGCCCTCGATGTCAAGCGTGATCTTCACGTAGTCGCGCTTCTCGCCCTTAATCTTCTTGTTTGCCGCAAGGTTTGCCAGATACTGCAAGGAATCCAGCGTCTCACCGTGATGACCGATCAGAGCACCTGCGCCCTCGCCGTCGGCGGTGATCAGAATATCGTCGTTGTTGCCGGCCTTCTTTTCAACGGTCAGGTTCAGCCCCATATCTGCAACGATCTTGCGAATAAACTCCAGCGCGATGTCCGCACCGCCCAGCGTGTAGGACGCCGAAACCTTTGCGTCAGCCGCACCGATTCCGAGGAAGCCGCGCTTGCCCTCCTCCAGAACCTCAAATTCAATTTCTTCCATGGCAACGCCAAGCTCCAGCACTGCCTTTTCCTTTGCTTCTTCAACGGTCTTAGCCGTTACGATCAATTCCTTTTTCACGATCACACCTCGTCCTTATTGTTGTCGTTTTCCTGTTCTTGCGAATCGCCCGCCGCGGGAGCCTCTTCGTCCTCCGCCTTCTTTTCCTGCTTGCGATCCTTTTTCACGGGAACTGCAAATTTTGCCAATCTTTCGCGCGCTTCTCTTTCCCGACGCTCGCGCTCTTCAATCGCCAGACGTCTTGCCTCGCCTCTGGCACGCGTATCCTCGAAATCCTCGTCGTCGATATAGTGCAACGAACGAACCGCGCCTGCCTTAGAGGACTTTTTAACAGTCTTCTTGCCCGCCATTTCCTTGGCTGCTGCCTTATAATCCTCCTCCGTAAAGGTGGGAAGCGGCATGACCTTGGACATAATAACCGTTTTCGCAAAGCTGAGCCAGCTGCGGAATGCCCAGTAAACACCGATAACTGCGGGAACTGCGAAGGTAAAGATCGCAGACATGGCAGGCATGGTGATATCCATCATGGTGTTGGAGCAAGCAACCTGACGGTTGTCCATGTTCTCGTTCATCGTGCCCTGATAAATGAACTTGCGGTTCAGCTTTGCGGTTGCAAAGTAGGTCAGGAAGGTCAGAACGGGAACGAGCAGAAGCACCCATGAGGTCCAATCCGATGCCACGATGTTCTTCGGCGTGTTACCGAAATTGAGCGCACCGATGTTAAAGTTGGGCAGGTTTACGAACGCTTCCTTCAAGCCGGACAGCGCATCCCCCGACACGTTGAAATACTGAGAGTTGCCGAACGCAGCAATGTCACCGCGGCTCATTTTGGAGAGCAGCTCGATCGTGCCGTTCTGCGAAACGACGTCCAAACCAAGACCGCCTGCCGCCCGAGGAGCCGTTCCAAAGGCTCTCAACGCCGCACCGATCGCCTGACCCTGACCGAACACGTAGCGCAAGGGGTCGATGACGAGATTATAGAGCGCGATGATGATCGGGAGCTGAATGAGAAGCGTCCAACAGCCGTTGAAGGGGCTGAAGTTCTCTCTCTGGTAGAGCTCCTGAATCTCCGCCTGCATCTTCTGCATGGTGGGCTGGTCGTTACGCCCCTTGTACTTGTTGCGGATCGCCATTTCCTTAGGACGTAGGCTTGCCTGCTTGATGGAATTCTTTTGCTGCTTGATTGCAAAGGGCAGCATCAGGATCTCGATCAGGATTGCGAACACGCAAATACCCACGATATAAGAGCCAAAGCCCAGTGTACGGGTGAGCCAACCGAGGATCACACCGATTCCCGTCAGAAGATTGCCCGGGAAGCCTTCCTTTTCAACCTTCACGTCCTGCTTGAACGCATTGATCAGAGCATTGACGTGGTTTTCATTCAGGTTGCTCTTAAGCTTCGTCAGATCCGCAGAGGACAATGCCTTGACATCCTCGGCACCGCCGTTCTTCTTCATTTCTTTTACGGTATCGTTCGCCTTTTTGATGACGTTATACGCCGCCTCAAAGTTCATGTCACCTACCTTAGTGGAATCGGGATTGTACTTCTTCGACGTATAATCCTGTCCGCGGCTTGCTACGATCAGACCCGTCTGACCGTCAAAGTCGGAGGCATACGCCGCCGCGATCACAGCCGCGACCTTTTTGAGGAGAGCGGTGTTGATGGGATCCTTTTCGATGTTCATCAACCGGTTATAATTATACTCCAGAGTGGACTCTGCCGACACGGAAAATGCACTGATCAGTGCATTCACATATTTTGTGCTCAACTTTGCCTTGACGGTTTTCAATTCATCCGCCGACAAAACATCAATCTTCTGGTCATCCTCCAACGCTTCGTTCATAACAATCACAGCGTCATTGGCGTTTTTGATCGCATCATACGCCGCATCCATATCGCTGCCGGCATTCTGCAATCCTTCAACACCGTTATAAGCGGGATAAGCCGCCACGATCACCTTAGCGATCTTATCGAGCTGTTCAAATTCCAATCCGCTGTCAACCGTCAGCTTGGACGCATTGTAAACCAGCGTCTTGGGTTGGCTTGTGCAAGCGGCACAGCTGCTGAGCGTCATCACGATCATGAGCAACGTCAGCGCCATAACGGCTACACGCTTTGTAAACATTCTTTTCATGTTGATTTTCTTTGTAAGCGACCTTACAAAATTCTCCCTTCTTGTTTTTGGGACACGCACCGCCGTTGTTCATTTTCTGCGCGGTGCCGCAGAATCATTGTGCCCCGTCCTCGTCTTTTTCCAAACCGTATTCTTCGGGATAATAGTACTTCGTCATGGGACGTGCGTCGTAATCGGGGTTCCTCAACCCCTTTTCGGGCACGGGATCATACCCTGCCTTGCAAAACGGCTGGCAACGGAAAATGCGCCAAACCGTGAGGATCGTTCCGATAAAAAAGCCCCTTTTTCTGTATGCCTGCAATGCGTAAGACGAGCAGGAGGGGGTAAATCGGCAGGTGGGGCACCCCTTGAGCGGAGATAAAATTTTTTGGTAAAGACGAATGAGCCATATACACACGTATTTCATGACACGTCGTTCGTCCGAAACATCTCCAATCTCTTAAAGCCGCGCCGCAGCTCGCGCTCCACATCGGTGGATTTGACGCTCAAAATCCCGTCGCGCGGGCTCAGAACGACTAAAAATCCCGTTTTCAGCTCCGGCTCGATCGCACGGTACGCGGCACGTAGGATCCGCTTGACACGATTCCTCTGCACAGCCCCGCCCACACGCTTCGTAACCGCTACGCCGAAGCGGTTGTAGAACTGCTTTTCGGGGTTTTCCTTCTTCAATCGCTTTGCCGCAAGATCGCGCAAAACGAACACCGACACATAGCGGTTCGAATACCGTTTTCCCCGTTGAAAGGCTTTGTTATACAGGTGATGTTCCTTAATGGTTGTGTACTTCATTGGCTTTTCCTTCGTTCAAAGTTGCTTCCGTTAAAATAAAAAACAAATATACAGAGACAATAAAAACGCCGACAGCGATGGGCGCTTAACGCTTCTTCGGCAGTCGGTGTTTTTATGTTGGGACGTCGCGCCGAGGACGGCAGCGATCAATAGGTCAGTCTTTTTCTGCCCTTTGCGCGTCTTCTCTTGAGTACGTTTCTGCCATCAGCAGTCTTCATTCTTTTCCTGAAGCCATGCTCCTTTTTTCTCTGACGCTTTTTCGGTTGGTAAGTTCTGAGCATCGTTTGCACCTCCTTTAGATGAAATCGGAAGCGTTTCACCTTTTCTGCTTGGAATACGCTTTTTTTCACACAATGACACGCTATATTATAACCGATTCTCCACTCTTTGTCAAGGGGTTTTTGATTTTTTTTGAAAATATTTGTAAAAATGTTTGTCGGCTTTTTCGGCACGAGCCTTGACGCACGCCCGAAAAAATGCTATAATATTTCTAACGATGCAAACGAAAGGGGGATCGCCGTGGATCTGCTGAAGGAATCGGACTTTCGCAAGGAGCTGAAAGCAAAACCGCGAACGGGATATTTATTCTTTGGCGACGAGGACTATCTCAAGGCGTTCGCCGTCAAGCAGGCGCGCGAGATCCTCTGCCCCGACCCTACGTTTTCCTTTTTCAACGAAATGAAGCTGGACGCCGTGGGTTTTGAGCCAAACAAGCTGATCGACGCGCTCATGCCGATCCCGATGATGGCGGATCGCAAGATGGTCACGCTCTCGGGCTTGAATTTCAACACGATGCGCCAAAGCGAATTGGACGCGTTTTGCGATGCACTGTCGGTGCTGAACGAATACGACTACAACGTGCTCATTGTCACAGTCGCCGCCGACTGCCTCACCCCGGGCTATCTCCCCAAAAAGCCTTCGGGGACGCTTGCCAAGCTCGCGGAGCATCTGACACCCGTCCATTTTGAGCGTTGCACCACCGCAAAGCTTGCCGCGTGGATCCAAAAGCACTTTGCGCACAACGGCGTAAGTGCCGAGCCCGCCTTTTGCACGGGCTTTGCCGAATACTGCGGGCACAGCATGTTCATTCTGGCAAACGAGATCGACAAGCTTTGCTATTATCTGCTCTCGCACGGCAAAAGCGCGGCGGACGAGGCATCAATGCGTCTGGTCTGCACGCCCGCCAACGAATACGACGCATTCGCCTTTACCAACGCGATCATGGAGGGCAGAAGCGATGCGGCACTCGGCATTCTCGCCGATTACCGTTTCCGCAGGATCGACCCCTTGATCATTTTCGGTGACGTCACGCGCGTGATCTGCGACATGATCGCCGTGCGTAGCATGACGAGCGACGGCGTGCCGACCGCCGAAATTTCCGCCGTGCTCAAGCTGCACGAATTCAAGGTGGGACTTTATCAAAAATCTCTGCGCCGGATCGGCGAAAAGCGTCTTCGCCGCGCGCTTGCCGCCTGCACCGCCGCCGATCAAACGCTTAAGCTCTCCCCCACGTCGGGCTACTCCGCCTTGGAGCAGCTGATCTGTAATTTATAGCAAAAAAGGAATTGCAAATGCAATTCCTTTTTGCTTGGGAAGGATCCGAGGATCCTTCCCTTTTTGTTTTTGGAGCGATCAGTTCGCAATACCGGAGTGCTCGATACCCTGTACCAGGAAATTCTGGCAGAAAGCATACAAGATAACCAGCGGTGCGATTGCCGTCATCGCAGCCGTATTGTACAACGCGCTTCCGTAAGCACCGGAGCCTGCGTGGGTAGGATCATACAAGGTCGTACCCGCTATGTCATGGTATCTGACCATGTCGACCAGCAGCTGCTTCGAGTCGTCGTATTTGGACACGTTCAGCAAATCAATGTAGAACGTATCCGTCCACTGCCAGCAGAACGCAAACAGGAATACGGTTACCATCATCGGGATCGACAGAGGCAGAATGATCTGGAAGAAGGTACGGAAGGTTCCGCAACCGTCCATGTAGGCGGATTCTTCCAATTCATCGGGAATACCGCGGAAGAACTGACGCAGGAGGAAGATATACAAGCCGTTCTTAAACGCCAAGCCCGTAACGGACAAAAGCATAAGCGGCGCGTAAGTGTTACTCAGATTGATTCCTGCTTGGTTGATAACGATCTCCGTGGCATTTCCGCCAAAGGAGTCCGCCCCCAAAATGATCTTATCGGGCAACAGGTTCAAGCTCTCAAAGAAGCTTGCAACTCCGGGTCCCAGCTCCTTGATGTTCCAGTTGAAGAATTCAATTCCGCCGCCCTTCAGCAGACGCACGATGCCGAGAACGTCAAAATAATTGAATTTAAACATCATAGCTTCACGAAGCGTCTGGTGAGGAATGATCATCGTCAGCATGACCAGCATAAAGATCAGGTTTCTGCCACGGAACTTGAACTTTGCAAAGCCGTAGCCGATCAGGCAGCAGACCAGCGTTTGCAACAGTGCCAAGGAAAGAGCCAGCGAAAAGGTGTTTCCGAACGCACGGAAATACTCAAATTCACGCTCTGTAAAGATCGTGCGGTAGAGATCGAACGAAACGTTCTTCGGGATCATGAAGACGGTAACGTCCACGAAGTCGTCCATTGACATGAAGGACTTCAGGATCATGGTAATGAACGGCTGAAGAATAACGTATGCAATACCGATCATCAAGACGTATTGGAAGATCTTGACGACGACCTTTTGCAGGAACGTCATGGAGAGGAACTTTTCTTTCAGTCTTTGCTTCAGAGGCGTACGCTCAAACTCCACGCGAATCTTGTTTTTGGATTCACGCATCACGCGCGGCTTCTGATCTGCGTTTTGTGCATTCATACTTTGCTCCTCCCTTCTTAGTCATTCTTGCGTTGATAGAATACAAATGCCGACATGACACCTGCAATCAACGCGACGATCAGAATAACGATCAAGAAATAAACCCATGCCATCGCCGTACTGTACTCACGTCCGGGAATGTTACCACCCGCTACGCCGGACGCCGTGGAGATATATTGCATTACGGGGTTCGTGGAAACCGTAAACGAGTCAATAACCGTATAAATCGCATTTACCAGAATCATCGGGCTGATCATCGGGAAGGTGATCTTCCAGAAGGTTTCCCATCCGGTTGCACCGTCGATCTTACAAGACTCGTAGATCGCAGGCGAGATCGACTGCAACGCCGCCAGAAAGATCAGCATCTGAACACCGGAACGATTGATAATACCGAAAATGTTATTGACAAGATCGGTTACATACATAACCAGCTCCTGACCGACCGACATGTTGGCAAACAGCCATTGCAAATCCGTTGCCTCAATCAAGCCGCCGGATTCTTGCTCTTCGCCCGGTTCTACCCCTTCCTCAATGCCTGCGTCACTGCTCAATGCGGGAGTACTGAGAACCCCCTGCATAATACCGGTGGAGATAATGACGGGAATGAAGAAGATTGCACGGAAGAATGCACGACCTGCCATTTTCTGGTTCAGCATAACTGCCATGAACAGAGAGAACAGAAGGATCGCGGGAAGCTCAAACGCCAACGCGGCTAGACCCTCAACCAGCACCTGCGCAAAGGTCTGATTGGTTGATGTGTCGGTATACTTTGTAAAAATACCAATGAAATTATCAAAGCCGATAATCTTTACTTCTTGCGTTACGCGATCCGGGTACCAAATGGATCCAAAAGCAATCTTAAGAGAATCTGCAACCAACGGCAGATAGATCAGAACAAATCCGATCAGGAACGGAAGCACGAACAGCCAACCGGAGCGTGCTTTGCGGCGATCAAGGGAGGCGATCTTTTTCCGTTTTGCGGACTTCGGAGCACTTACCGAAGGTGCCTGACTGATTTTTACATCGTTTGTCATATGCTATCCTCCCTTTCTCAAGCGTTTGCAAAATCGGTGATCACAACATAATCGCCGCTGCCAATCGTGTAGATCGTACCGTTATAAACGACACGAACTGCAAAACTGTTGTAATTCAGAATGAACGTTTTGTAAGCCACGTCGCTCGTGCCGTACGTAACCGCAACGATTCGGTTGTTATCAACCACGATCTTACCGTTGTCGGTCTTGTCATCCTCCTGCACGCCGTCGTCGCCCTTATCGGTCTTTGCAGCGTAGAGCGTTTCCAGCAGATCCATATCAAAGATGTAGCTGCCGCAAGCGGTGGTGAGCGCGTCAAGGCTTGCCACGCCGTATACGTTGTCAACGAATGCTGCCTTTACCGTATCGGTTACCTCGGCAAAGAACACACCTGCCTGGCTGCCGCCCAGCTTCAGTTCGTCTGCATATACGTCGTACGCATCAGCGATCTGTGTCATGTAAGGCAGTGCCGCTGCGTAGTAAGCGTTCATCTGCTCAAGGAGCATCTCTCTGGTTGCTTCCTCGTCCTCGTATACGTAAGAGTTTTCAACCAGCTCGATCGCCTTGGGATAAGCATCGGCAAGATCGTCTGCCTGATCCTTCCATTCGCCCAGCTCAACGGAGTAGTTCAAAAGAAGCATCGTTGCATCGTAAAGTGCCTGAAGCTGTGCCACAACTGCCGCCAAAGCTGCGTCGTATGCCGCCTGTGCCGCTTCCTTGCCCTCTTCATCTGCGTTTTCCAGAGCAACTGCCGCATCGTTGAGTGCCTGCATAACTGCGCTGAAATCGGAATTTGCTTCGCACACAGCACGTGCAGCCGCGATCTTCACGTTGAGGCTGTTGATGTTACCGAGAATGGACTTCATCGTTCCCTCTGCCTGGTACAGCAGGTTCCATGCGTCGGAAACGGATACAAGACCGGAGATATACTCATTCTTCTGATTTGCATCTTCTGCGTTTGCAGCATCCTCGAGCTTATCGTCAATGTCCTTCTGAAGCTCGTCGATATCCAGCACGCGGTCACCAACCAAAAATTCGTGATCGATGATCTGCTTGGTCTGCACGTCCTTCAAGACGCTGTTCAGCTCGGTGTAATAAGCCACGACGTCGTCGATCCAGATATCGTAACGGATCGAATAGTATTGGCTCAAAACGGGATCGTTCTTCAGCTCTGCCGTGTTCTGATAAGACAGAATGAAGTAGAGCGAGGAGCCGTTTTCGATGGCACGAAGCATTGCGTAGTTCGCGTCACCCTCCTCGTTCAGAGGTGCGCCTGCAAACTGAACGTATCCGTGCAGAACGGTTCCGATAAACGGAACGGATGCACTCGACTCAAGATAACGGCTGGAGTCAAGGTCTACGTTAAGGATATGGTCAACGTACTTCCACGTGTATGCGTTTCCGCCGTCGGTCATAATGCTGTAGCCCTTGTTTGCCATATAAGCCAGAGCATCGGTGGTAAATTCCTTGTTCTCCTCACGGTTGTAAGGCTCATCCTCGTCAAAGTCGGAGTTCAGGGTGTTACCCAAGGATGCCACCGAGATCGATTTGATGCCGTACTCTGCATAGTTCTCAAGAAGCTTGGTATAGAACTTGCTGTAACGGGAGGGAGAAAGTGCCAACTGATAGAAGGTTACGAAGGTCTGCTGCGTGGGGCTGTACTGTACGTAAGAGGTATAGCGGTTATCCATCGTCTTGACCGCATCCTTCTTCAGGCGCACCGAGTCAAAAAGGGTGTCATCCTGAATATATGCAAAGTCGAAGTCGGGATAAAGTCCCAGATGAGAACCGTCGTTCTTCTTGTTGATCTTCTTTGCCTCGCTCACAAGCTCGGAGAATCCGTCCTTGCCGCCAACGGCTCTTTCCCACTTCAAGGAAGAAGGAACCGTATAATACATACCGCCATTTGCAAAGCCGGTCATTTTGAAATTGATGTTCTTGACGTCGTTCTTCGAGAGCTCGTTATACATTTCGAGCACGTTGTCAAACGTCGTCAGAGGAGTCATCAGGTAAACGGGAATGGTAGCAATGGTTTCCTGCGTTTCCAGTGCGCCAAAGCTTTCGATGTACAGAGGAATATCCTCTTTTACGTCAGCCTCGGTCAGGGGCTCCAACACGCCGATCGCATCCAGATATTCGCGATACGCCTTTGCCATGCCCACCCAAGAGGAGGTGTAGTACTTGTAAGAAGGATAGGTCTGCTTTGCCACAGCGGAAATATCATCGTCGCTAAGCATTACAAAGCGGATCGAAAGGCTGCCCGTGTACTTTCTGGACGAGAGCGGAACGCTATTTTCGTTCTTATCCGTTGCAAGAGGCTTGAAATAATTTCGCATGGTGCAGTACTTATGCTTGCTCTGACCGTGCTCCAGCTTAATCTTGGTCAGCGATTCGCCTTCCTCGATAATTGCGAGATAGCCGCGCTGATACTCGATCGGATTGTCGAAATTCGAGGAAATCAGCTCAGCACCGATCGAATCAAGCTCTGCCATGATGTCTTCGGGCGTCTGAACGGTAGAGGAAACCTTCTTGGTTGCCATTTCACCGCCCTGCGAATAGGTGTATTCGTAGATTCTTTCGGTAGAAACGGCACCGTATACGGGGTAACGTACCACGCGCTCATACTTCATGTTGAGCAGCTCGTGGTAAGCGTAGTCCTCGCCGTACACCTGCCCGGTGATGGTAAAGTTCTTGGTCTGCATCGTTTCATAATCGAACAATGCACCGGAACCGTCCGGGAAGAATGCGTATCCCTCCTGAGTGTAGTTGCCTGCACCGATGAAAGGAAGGATGCTGATGCTCTCAACCTTGAAGTTTGCCATGTCGTAACGCAAACCGTTACAAGGCATACGCACGGACATACCGGTTTCATCCGCGTAATACTCAAGCGCCAGCTTGAACGCGGGATAAATCGCATCCGTTGCTTCGTAATTGGTCGACTCGTGGTGAGCGTCCAATTCCTCGTAGGTGTACTCGGTGTACTTCTTGATCGTATCCTCGGTCTTCTGGATATCCGCCGCACTGACGTTCTCACGGAAGATATACAGATCCGGATACACACCCGTTTCCTCGAACGCGGTCACCAGGAACGGATACTTGGTCAACCAGTCCGAACGGTACACGGGCTTCATGTTCTGAATGTCGTGTACGTTCCAGCGGTTGAGGAAGGTCTTGTATTCAAACTCCGTCATCTCACCGCGTTCAACAGCCTCCTGAAGGGGCTGAAGCACAGCAGCCTCGAAGTCAGGACCCATGATCAGCATCGGGACGAGCTTCTTGGTATCCTCGCGACCAATGGTATATTCAACGCGAATACCCTTTTTGATCTGCTGAACCTTGATCTGCTCGTTCAGTGCTGCATCGGTAAAGCTGTTCAGCGTCTTTTTGTTACCGGAGGTGTCCTCGCAAACGATGATCACCTGCGCCAACGCCTCGGGTCTGTTGGTTTCGGTTCTGATCGTTGCAACGTCATACGGGTTGGTAAAGAGAATGTTGCCGGTTGCCGTATCAAGACATGCAACCTCACCCGTGTTGGCATCTGCATACAGCTCAAATCTGCCGGACGCCTCGCTGTACATCCAGGCCATGGTTGCCAGCTTTTCCTCGGGCGTGTTGAACTTGGTGTTCAGGTAATACTCCTCGATCTGTTCTGCGTCCATCGTTTTGGACAGTCCCTTCATCTCTGCCGCCGCTGCGGGGATCGAGACCACGGCAGCAAGCGTGCCGAGCATCATAATGACAGCTAAGAGTGTCGAAAGTATGCGTTTTGTAATTTTCATATCTTTTTTCCTCCTGTCTGCCTTATACTCGGTACTGAATTTCTGTGATGATGTTGGTGACCAGACCTACCATCTTGGTCAGCAGCATACTGAACAGAAGAATCAGGAACACGATAAACGCCATTGCAACAATGGTACCGAGAACCGTGATAAAGTTTTTACCCAAGGAATAATCGTGCGTTACCATCGTTCCGAAGAACAGCAGCATGAATACCCAGATCAGCGCGATGACGCTCATCATGGATACGATCGCTGCCTCGGTAGAGGTGACCCAGTTGGAAGCAATGGTTGCGGGAACCATCAGCAGAGGCATCGGCACGAGTGCGTAGCCCGAAGCGATCAGAATATCTCTAAAGCTTCCCTCACCCTCGAACAGGGTCGTCAAGCACCAGTTTGCAACGATGAACAGCACGAGCGGGATCAGAACTGCAAGAGCCTGCGCCCAAATGGTTGTGGCCTCCCCCGTAGGATTGAGCACGTATCCTTGACCGATTCCCTGATAGAACATCGTCAGGATCGCAACGCCGATGAAGACGAGAGACGCGCGAACCGAGCCGCGGTGCTCATGCTTCAGGTCGTAGAAGCCGTCGAACGGATGGAAGATCACGTAAAATCCGTACAGGATTTCCTGACCGAAGGTCTTTCTCGCCTTACCGTCGGTCGAAACGCGCTTGTTGACCTTAGCGGCCCACGCGAAGAACTTAATGACGAGAATAATAATGACAATCAGAACGATGATGATCGGGATCAGCCACTTAGACATCATATCCTTACGTACCATCTTGTACGCCTCGGACCAGTTTTCGGTGTCGTAAGCTGCCTCGTAGTACTCCATCGCTTCTTCGTACTTTGCACTACGGTACAGCGCGTTACCGATACCGACGTATGCGGCATCAAAGTTGGAGTTTCTCTGCAAAACCTTTTCCCAGCACTCGATTGCGTAGTCAAAGTTGAGCGAGTTCTCCGCCGCGATCGCGTTGATCAGCATATCGCCGTACTCGGTACGATTATAAACGACCAAGCAGTTTGCGCCCGCGTCAAGGATCAGCATCTTATCGCCCTGATAAGCGATTGCCTTGATGTTTTTGATGCTACCCAGAAGCGTACCCGTGTCACCGAATGCGAAGAGCAGGTTGCCGTTGTAATCGTAGGTGTAGATCTTCTGACGCTTGGTATCGATGATCGACCAGGTCTTCTCGGGTCCTGCCGCGACGTCAACGATCTGCGAAACGCCCGAAACCTCAGCCTCGGGGTCGATCACGCCAAAGATGTCGATCTCACCTGCAGGCGGCCAGAAGCCGTTTCTTCTCATGATCTCGTCACCTGCGGGATTGAGAAGCTTAACCGGCATATACGTACCGTCCTTGGAATTTTCGGAGATCGCGCCCGAAACCGAACCCTCTGCGATACTCGAGGTCGTTACGTAGATAAAGCCGTCGGTCGTAATGGTGATATTATTATAGGTTGTCGTTACGGTAGAGTTCTGCTGTTCCCTCTGCTCGGCACTCTGGAAGTTTCTCCAGATAATTTCCCACGCCGTGAGAGCCACTGCCTGAGAACCGATAAATCCGACGAAATCACCGTTGGAGTTCATCACGATGATACCTTCGTTGGAGGCATCGGAAACGATGTACATTCTTCCGTACTGGTCAACTGCCATGGCGATCGGGCTGAACTTGGCGCTGTCACCAAAGAGCTGGCTGTTGGGAGCATCGATCTTTTTCTTAAAGCTTCTCGTTTCCTTGTCAAATTCCAACAGACGCAGGTTGCCGGTATCGCAAACCCAGATCGACGTATCGGTTACGAAAACGCCCTTCGGGTTCTTGAACGTGCTGTCGATTCCTTCGATCACGAAGGTCTCAAGCGACCCCTGATACTCGTAATTGCTGTTGAAAATGACGATACGATTGTTGCCCGAATCGGCAATGTAAACGTTGCCGTCGTTGTCGGTTACCAGATCGTTCGGCTTGTTCAGATCCTTATCAAGCCCCATATCCTTCGAGGTCAGCGAGATATCCGCGGAATATGCGTCCGGAGAATACAGCGCAGTACCCTCGATAGAGTAGGTGTAGGTCTGATATGCCGATGCCGCAGATGCCGAAAGCATGACAGCGGGAATGATCATCGAAAGCGACAATACGATCAGCAATACAGATATAATTTTTTTCATATTGTCCTCCTTAATCCTTCATACCGCTGGAACCCATCGTTTCGATGATGTTCGACTGCGTGATGACGAAGACCAGAATCGGGACCGCCATCATCAGCACGGTTGCTGCCGCAGATGCACCTGCACGCTTGATACCGCCTGCGGTGATCTGACCGATTGCGTAGTTGAACGACTTCAACTGCTCGGAATAAATATAAATGGAAGAGCCTGCATTCCAAAGCGACTGGAACGAATAGATGATCAGCGTCAGCCATGCGGGCTTAACCATGGGCATTGCGATGATCCAGTAGGTACGGATCTCGCTCGCACCGTCAAGACGTGCACTTTCCAGGACCGTATCGGGCACGTTGGTGTCCATGAACTGCTTCATCAGGTACAGACCCAACGTATATCCCCATGCGGGAACGATGATTGCCCAATAGGTATCAACCATACCGAGCGTGGACATAATGATGAAGTTGGAGAGCTGGTTAACCGTCTGATGGAACATCAGGGAAAGAACGACGATTTGGAAAAGTGTGTTTCTTCCGGGGAACTTCATCTTCGCCAGTGCATACGCTGCCATCGAAGCAACCAAAAGGTTACCGAAGGTGCCGCAGATCGTGATAAACACCGTGTTGAAGATGTAACGGGAGAAAGGAACCCAAGAATCGTTCATCAGCTGGAACAGGTCTCCGAAGTTGGAGAGCGTGGGCTTCATAACGAAGAATCTCGGGGGGAACATCCAAAGTTCGTCAAGAGGCTTAAGGGACTGCATGATAACATACAGCATAGGAAGGAACATAAATGCTCCCATAATAACCAAGAGGAAGCTGATACCGGCGTCGCCTCCGGCGGAACGGTTCAGGACAACTTTATGACGACGGGTTCTTAATTTCTTAGCCATATCACTGTCCCACCTTCGAAAGCATTTTCTTAACCAAGAGGTTAGAAGCAAGCATGATCAAGAAGAGGAATACTGCGATTGCAGAGGCATAACCAACCTCGAAACGCAATCCGCCGTAGTCATCTAAGTGATGCATGATGGTATGTGCGGCATAGTCAACGGAGGGCATACCGCAAAGCGCCGTAACGATAGCACCGAAGCCGAAGGACTGTGTGATGGCAAG
>JAZODU010000037.1:0-12861 GCA_045597145.1 Eubacteriales bacterium | reverse complement strand
GATGCCAATCCGTACTGCCATTCGGTCATGTTCTGAAGCACCGCCCCCGCACGGAGTGCCAGAGAGGTGCTGCCGCTTTGGCTTTCGGGATACACGCTGTCCGCGTAAATGCCCGCAGGGCCGCCGGTGGCGAAGACGATGTTCTTCGCATTGATCAGCACGAAGCGCTTCTCTTCATCGACGGGATTGTCAATGTCGAGGCAGGCGAGACCGACGGCTTCGCCGTCTTTCTTTACGACGGACACGGCCATGGTGTTGTCGATGATCTGAATGTTCTCTTTCTTTGCCGCCTTCTCCAGATACTCGGTCATGAGCTTGGAGGTCAGCGGGCCGGCGCTGGTGGCGCGGGCGCGGGGATCGTGGTCAGTTTTGTAGCCGACGTATTCACCGTAGCGGTTGACGGGAAAGGGAACGCCCAATTCGCACAGATGCAGAAAGCAGCGCGCGGAAAGTGCCGCCTCGCAAAGTGCCGTGTCGCCGTCGACCGCGCCGTAGGAGAACAGATCCTCTGCCATGCGGCGCACGCTGTCGGGTGCGTCACCGCCAAGTCCAAGCTTATAATAGGTCTGCTTGTCGCTTCCCGTGTTGCGGGAGGTGCCGCACAGCACGCCCTCGGTCAGGAGCGCGACGCTTTTTCTGCCGTCGGCGCACAGGCGGTTGGCGGCGTTGTAGCCCGCCGCCCCCGAGCCTATGACGATCGTGTCAACGGTTATGTATTTGTTCGTCATATCAAAGCCTCTTGATGTGGAAGCCGCCGTCAACGTCCACCGATTGCCCCGTGATGTAGGGGAGCGAGCCGTTGCAGAGCGCAAAGGTTGTCGCGGCGATGTCCTCGGGCTGACCCCAACGCTTGATGGGAAGAAGCCCGTCCTCAATGAGCTTATCGTATTTTTCGGTCACCGTTTCGGTCATGGGGGTTGCAATGATGCCGGGACGGGTTTCGTTGACGGGGATCCCGTATTCCGCAAGACGCACGGCAAAGAGCTTGGTGATCATCGAAACGCCCGCCTTGGAGATGCAGTATTCACCTCTGTTGACCGACGGCGCGTACGCCGAGAGGGAGGAGGTGTTGCAGATGTAGCCGCGGATGCCGCCCTCGGGCTCGTTTTTGATCATTTCGTTGGCGACCGCCTGCGTCAGGAAGAACGTGCCCTTGGTGTTGATGTCCATGACGTAGTCGTAGCTTTCCTCGCTCATTTCCAAAAGATCCGCACGAACGCGGGGGGCAACGACCGCCACGTTGACCAGCACGTCGATCCTGCCGTCCGGCTCAAGTGCCGCTTTGATGAGTCTGACACGGTCGCAGGAAGCGGAGAGATCGCCCGAAAGATAGAAGAAATTGGGGTGCGCGAGGCTCTCCTTTGCCTTTTCTGCAGACGAGCGTCCCATGCCGAACACACGGTAGCCGGCGTCAAGAAATTTCTCGGCAATAGCCTTTCCGATGCCGCCGAGGCACCCTGTAACGATTGCATTTTTCATGGCGTTTTCTCCTTATTTTTTCAGAATGACCTTGCGGTAAAGCTCGGTGTAAAGGGGATCGCGGATGACGCAGCCCGGGGTCGAGCCCGCGCGCAGCAGCTCGGTGCATTTGGAGCAGGCGATACAGCATTTGCTCTTGTCCATGCCGCCCGCGAGGATATCATTTGCAAAATCGGGGTATGCGAAAACGGTTCTGCCAAAGCCCGCCAGATCAAAGTCGCCGCGCGCGATATACGCCGCCGCTACGTTGGGCGCCGCCACGCCGAGATAGGTCAGTGCCGAGGAGAGAATGATCATTTCGGGAACGGCTTTTTTTAGCTCCGCCGTACCGTCAAGCATTCTTGCCACACCTGCAAGGGCGGCTTCGCTCGGCTCGTACGGACCCATGGCAAACGGGCGGTTGACGTGCGGATTGAAATAGGGGTTGCCCATGGTGATGTTGATCATTTCCATGCCCATCGCGGAGAGCTCGCGGAGCAAGCGGATCGGCTCGGTTGCATCAAAATCAAGAGAACCGTCGTTTGCCACACCAAAGCCATAGGGGTAGGGAAATCCGTCGTAGGCGTTCATGCGTGAGGTGACGATGAAATCCTTGCCGCAGGTCTGTATGGCCCCCGCCACGCTCTCGCGGAACAGGCGCGTGCGGTTTTCAAAGCTGCCGCCGTAGTGCCCCTCGCGCTCGAAAGCGGAGAGCAGCTCGCAGTTGAGATAGCGGTGACAGCACTTGATGTCCACGCCGTCAAAGCCCGCTTTTTCTGCAAGGGAAGCTCCTTGTACGAGCGCCTCGCCCACGCGGTCGAGGTATTTGTCCGAAACGATGCGACTCTTGTCGATCGGGTTATCCTTTTCGAAAATGGGGTTGTTGTAGGCGATCAGCGGCGCGGGCGTACCGTCGGGCTTGCTGTAGCGTCCCGAATGGGTCGCCTGCATGATGACCACGGGCTCAAAGCCGTTTTGCTTCAGCCCCGTTTCCTTGATGCGCTCAACCTCACGGCGGAATGCGTCGAGGTTTCCTTCATTGATATAGAGCTGGCGCGGATTGGCGCGGCCCTCGGGGAGCACTGCGGTGGCTTCAAACCAGATCAGTCCCGCTCCGCCCGTTGCAAAGCGGTCGTAGCGGCGGACTGTCAGTTCGTCGGGTTCTCCCGTGCGCGTGCCGTCGCAGCCCTCCATTGCCTGCCAAGCCATGCGGTTTGCGATGGTTTTATTCTTTATCTGCAAGGGCGCGGAAAGGATCGAAATATCCTCGGTATAGGGAAGTCCGATCTTCAGTTCCTCGTTTTCCTTCTTGAATGATTGCTGTGTCAAATATACGTTTCCCATAGCGGTTGTCCTCTTGTACGTACTGTTCCATCGTCATTATATCGGAAAGGAGGCAAAAAAGATAGAAATATCGTGCTATGTTTTATGTAAATCTTGCTTTTTGACTTGCAATTTCGGGAAATATGCGGTATAATCTTTTTAAGCATCCACAAATAACGCATTTGTGGCATCATAAAACGAACCAATTGATTACTTTGGAGGTTTTCATGTCCTCGGGAATTATATCTGCAACCTATTCCGAAGCACCTTCGGGAAAATCCAAGCATTATCATGACGGTCATCAGCTGCTTTACGTCGTAAAGGGCGAGGCAGAGGTGTCCGTGAATGGGAAGTGCGAGCGTGTCGGCGACGGAACGCTTTTGCTGTTCAATAAATTTGAGGAGCACTCGATCGTCGTCAACAGTGCCGAATATAAGCGCTATTCCGTGCGCATTTCCTCGGATGCGGGGGTGGGAGGCAAGCGTGAGCTGCTGTTTGCCGTGCTGGTCAACCGCTTTCCGGACTTTTGCCACGCGATCCCAACGGGTGCGCACGCGTCGGCTCTTGAGGGGCTTTTTCGCAGGCTGACGCGTGAATACCGCTCCGATATTCCGTTCCGCGAGGAGATGCTGGATGCCTTGCTCCGTGAACTCTTGGTCACGGTCTGCCGACTGATGCCGTACTCACCGTTGCCCGATAAGGGAGAGACCGTCAAGCTGATCTCACGGATTCAGCAACGCTTTGAAACCGCATACCGCGAGGAGTTTTCTCTGGCGCGGCTGGCGGAGGAATATCACATGAGCGCATCCTATCTCTCGCATCTGTTCAAGGACGTCACGGGCGTATCCGTGATGGAATACCTCGCGGCTTGCCGCATGCAGACGGCAAAGAAATATCTGGCGACGACCGAGCTGTCGATCGGCGAGATCGTTTCGGCGTGCGGTTTTAGTGACGACAGCAATTTCAGCCGCAGCTTCAAGGTTCGAACGGGGCAGACGCCAACCGAGTTCCGAAAAAATTACTTGCGTAACGAAAAGGAGAACGTGCGGTGAACATCGAAATGAACGACGAGCTGTTTTTACAGCTGACCGAATGCTGCAATCGCGCCGACAACGGAGAGGACAATACGCGCCGCGCCAAGGTGCAGGGCTTTACGGGTGAGGGTGTGATTGTGGCACCCGGATCGATCATTCGTTTGAAGGATTTCTCTAAGGTCGGGCATAACGGATCGACTCCGAAACGGGAGAATGCGACGACAGAGCGGTCAAGGAGTGCCGGCTGGAGCTTTCGGCGGCGTATGAAAAGCTGACGCGCTGGGAGCGCGTGATCCGCGTAGAGGGAGATCGTGTGACGGTGACCGATGAGATCGAAGTGCCGACGCCCGTGGCGGTTCGTATCCCTTGACCGCTTTCCGCACCTGCGGCGGACGGGAACGAGGTCTTGGTCGTGCGTGACGGCGTGTCCTTGCGGATCAAGCCGATCGAGGGGGAGCTGACGCTGCGTGAGATCACCGACCGCTACGCTGTGGATCTCAACGAGGGCGAGCCGACGGAATTTTACGTGACGCGCGCCACGCAGTATCATATCACGTACGAAGTCCCAAAATCGGAAAAACACCGATTCGTAGTAGACTTTATTGTGCAATAACGCCAAAAAAGAGAGCTGTTATAAACTTTTTTGTTTGCAACAGTTCTTTTTGTTGACAAAACTGAAGGATTATGGTAAAATGTATTCACCAATCCAATTTCTTCAGAATGGAGATGAATTATGAAAACGAAACATACGAAAAGATGGTTCACGTTGCTTCTGGCAATCCTGACCGTTTTGCCGATGCTTCTTTCGGCATCTATGCCCGTGCTGGCAGAGGAAACGACGGATCTGGATCTGATGCCTTATAAGGGAATGATCAAGGCAG
The DNA here is from genome assembly GCA_045597145.1 of Eubacteriales bacterium. Lineage (GTDB taxonomy): Bacteria > Bacillota > Clostridia > Oscillospirales > CAG-272 > UMGS1865. The sequence goes on along the minus strand of JAZODU010000037.1, from coordinate 8,165 downwards.
TCGGCTCGCCCGAGATCCGCCTGACCTCTCCCGGCGGTATCCGCTTCGTCAGCAAGATCGACGTTGCAAAGTATAGGGAGCTGAACGGCATGATGCGTGAGGGCACGGTGGTCACCGATATGAAGATCGGTACGCTCATCGCACCCGCTGCATACGTCGAGCAGGCGGGTGACTTCACCTTTGAAGCCCTGGATAAGCTTCCTCACAGTGTCAATTACGTCAAGGTTGATGCGAAGATCAACCAGTGGTACAACAACGATAAGGATGACGACGGCTACTATGAATTTGCGGGCACGATCAGCGATATCAAGCTCGGTCACCAGACCACGCGCTTCGTCGGTGTCGGTTACATCGAGCTGACGCTGAAGAGCGGCGAGGTGAAATACATCTACGGCAACTATTCCCGTGGGGGGGCGTCGATCAGCGATCTGTCTGCTGCAAAGCTGGAAAACACCGCGGGGCTGACCGCGGGGCAGATTCAATATCTCAATCTGAACAGCTGCAAGACCTCTCCCATCAATTTCTCGGTGCTTTCCATGGATGACGTTTGCCAGATCGGAGACCGCCTGTATTTCACGGTCGGCGATACCCGTGCGTTCCTGACCTACACGGGTGACTACGGCTGGAGAATCAAGGCGCATCACAAGGACAGAATCGGTGCCGAGCAGATGGGCGCAGCGCAGGCAATGGCGTATTATCTGGAGGAGGACAGCACCGACAAGACGTTGCCCATCACGGTTTCCAAGCCCGATAACAGCACCCTGCGCGTTACCACCTCGGACGGCACGTACGTGGAGTTCGGGGCAAGAGTGTTCTCGATGAGTTTCTATTCCGTTACGGGGCAGCTTGTTGCGTACGTCAACGATATTGAGGCAGACGGAAGCAAGGTAACGCTGAGCGGTGCGCTGGCGGAGAATGAAGCGATCTACGGCGGCGGTGAGCGTTTGGATACCGTTAACAAGCGCGGTACGACCATGGATCTTTACACCTGCGACGGCTGGAACAACGACAAAACCTCCTACGTTGCGATCCCGCTCTTTACCACCACGCGCGGTGCGGGCATCTTCATCAACCGCTACGAGCGTATCATCGCGGATTTCGGCGATGCGAACGCAAACGAGTGGTCGATCAAGCTGGAAAACGAGATCATGGATTTCTACATCTACGCCAGTGACGATATGAAGGACGCGATCGAGGGCTACACAAAGCTTTCGGGCGCGGCGGCTGTTCCCGAGGAATGGGCGTACGGCGTTATGCTTTGCCGTTATTCCTCTGACCTTACCAGCTTTGAAAACGACCAGCTTGACGCGAACGGAAAACCCGTTCTCAACAAGGACAATGCGCCCTCAGGACGCAGCGTCAAGACGCTTGTTACCAATATGATCGATGCAGGTATGAAACCTACCTCCGTGATCATGGAGGCGTGGAGCTATGCAAGCTTCAACGCGGCGAAGAGAGAAGAACTCCGGGAAACCTGTGCTTGGCTGGATTCTCTCGGTATCAAGGCAATGCTCTACATGCGCGTGGCAAGTACCATCAGCTCAGGTATGCCCGGTTATCAAAGCGCATATAAACTGAACGCATGGGTCACCACGAACGGCACAACCTCGTACACCACGAAGATTCCCGACGTTGCATACGACGGTAACAACCCCGACGCGGGTAAGATCGGTTCTTCTCATGAATATCTTGATATCACCAACCCCGCGGCAATGGCATGGTATCTGGATACCGTATGGGGCGATCTGCTTGATCTGGGCGTTGACGGCGTAAAGATCGACTTCTGCGAGACCTTCCCGGATGAAAACAAGACCTACGGTGTCGGTTCTGCACAGACGACCGTCAAGTACGACTGGCACGATCCCTCCAAGATCATCTCGGGTACCGAGCACCACGCATATCCCACCTATTTCATCACAGCGTTCTTTAATAGAATGAACGAGTTGAAGAAGCAAAAAGGCCTTGAGGACGGCTTCTTCGTGCTGACGCGTGGCGGCGGTATCGGCTCTCAGCGTAGCCCCTACATGTGGGCAGGTGACCAGACCCGTAACTTTGCAAAGCTCGACGATCAGGTCATGGCGGTAATCAACTCGGGTCTCTCTGGTATTCCGTTTATGTCCTACGATATGGCGGGCTACCGTTACGGCGGTGGCGGAACCAGCTACGGTGCCTCCAACAGCCTTGAATACGAGTCGGGCGTGTTTGCACGTTCCATCGCGTTCACGGTGTTCATGCCCAATATTCAGACGCACGGAACGGTTCGTAACGCATACGAGCTGCTTCCCGAGGCACAGACGATCTACAAGAACTTCCTCGCCCTCCGCGAGGAGTTGATGCCTTACCTGAATAAGCTCGTGACCGAAGCTTGCACGACGGGACTTCCCGTGGCGCGTCATCCCGTTTTGCACTACCAGAACGACGCGAACGTGTATGACCTCAAAACGCAGTTCATGATGGGAGATGGCTTGATGGTAGCACCGATTTTGAGCGAAAAAGGCACGACCGTTGACGTCTATCTCCCCGCAGGAAGCTGGACGAACCTGCTCACGGGCGAGGTTATTGAGGGCGGCAAGACCGTAACGGCGACAGCAAACTACGGCCAGATTCCCGTGTTCCTCAACAACGATTCCGCAGATGCGGATATGCTGCGCGAGATCTTTGCAAGCGATGCGTGGACCGCGATCAAAAATTATGAATGAGCCAACTCCTTGGGCGGCTCGCTTTTGCGAGCCGCCTGTTTCTGGTGAGGATCTGTTGACAGTGCGGATTCGCTATCGTTTCGCGCAATCAGTCAAGAAAGATCGAACCTCGTTTCGTTCGGCCTTTTTTATTGAAAATCTACAAAAATATTGGTGTAAATTTTGTTTTTTAATTGACAAATGCTTTTTAATATGGTAAAATGTGGTCAAGCAGGTCCAATCGCCTGCACAATCCCAAAAAGCGGGAAATTCAAAGCATGAAAAGGAAGCATTCGAAATGGAGAAAAAGACTTTTCAGGTCGCTGGTGCGGCAGAGGTGAAGGTTGGCAGATGTCTGGCTGTGAAAAAGATATATCAGTCTGAGACAGCTCTGTATTTTACAAACAAAGAGGGACTTTTCCTGCGTCTTACCAACCACGGCAAATACGGTTGGAGATTGCAGGTGAATGCAAAGGATTATGATTCGTTCTGCGATAAGGGCGCGGCACAGCTGCTCGCTGTTTACATGAATGAAACGCTCGACGACGCGGCTCTGCCGATCGATGTCAAGGAGCAGGACGGCGCATTGGTCGTGACCGCCGCTGACGGAACGACGGCAGTGTTGGCACTGAAAAAGACCTTTTCGCTGGCATTTTGCTCGGCAGAGGGCAAGGTGATCTCCGAGATCATCGGCGTTGTAGCCGACGGCAACAAGCTCATCATAAAGGGTGCTCTGGAAGGCAATGAGGCAATCTACGGCGGCGGCGAGAGATTTGACACCGTCAACAAAAGAGGCACCGATATGGCACTTGAGTCCTGCGACGGCTGGAATGACTCGAGCACGTCCTACGTGGTACAGCCTCTGTTCCTGACCACGCGCGGTGGCGGTATGTTCTTCAACCGCTACGAGTCCGCAAACGCAGATTTCGGCAAGGCGAACGAAAACGAGTGGAGCTACCTCTTACGCTCCAAGATTCTGGATTGCTATTTCTATCCTACGGGTAACTTTGCAGGCGTTCTGCAGGCTTGCACCGACCTGACGGGTCATGCGCTCATGCCCACGCCCTGGATGCAGGGTATGCAGATCTGCCGCTACGGTCCCGACTACTTCTGCTTTGATAAGACCAAGAAGTTTGACGATCTGTCCACCGTTGCGAATTATGCGGATCTTTACGTGGCAGTAGACGGTGCTTACGTGCTGCTTTCCACGCTGGACGATGCTGCAAAGGCAGCGGCGCGCCAGTTCTATCTTCTCAATGCCGAGAACGGCAAGTATGAGCTGAAGTACGTCAAGGACGACGCAGGCAAGTACGGCCCCAAAAGCCGCAAGGGCAACCCCAGCGGTGACGGCTGTAAGATCATTATCGACAAGTTCATTGAGCGTGACATGAAGCCCGATGCTGCCAGCATGGAAGCACGCAACTGGGCGAACTGCTTCTGTGACACCGACGAGAGCCGCGCAAACAAGGCAGACCTTCAGAGATCCTATGATTGGCTGCATGAAAACGGCATGCGCGCAATGGTTTATATTCGTGTCGGCGGTGTGAAGCACGAGTGCATCGGATTTAAGGATGAGTACCTCGTTCACGCAGACGTTGAGATCAAAGAAGAGGACGGAAGCGTTACCGTCAGAGAGAACACCACGCAGATCCCGTGGATCTTCGGTACGGGCGACAATCCCGACGTTGGACGCCTCGGCGGCGTTCTGCGTACGGTAGACTTCCTCGATATCACCAACCCCGAGGCAGTTGATTGGTACTTCAATCAGCTTTGGGGTGAGATGATCAAGATGGGCTGTGACGGCGTTAAGATCGACTTCTGCGAGATCATGCCCGACGGCGACCGCTCCTACGGTATCACCAAGACCCACTACAAGTGGCACAATCCCGAGTTGCTTCCCGCAGGTACCGAGCACCACGCGTATGCGGTGTTCTTCATCGCTGCATTTACCAAGAGAATGACCGAGCTCAAGGAAGCACTTGGCAGGAACGACGGCTTCATGGTATTCTCGCGCGGCGGCGGTATTGGTTCGCAGAGAAGCCCCTATCTGTGGGCAGGCGATCAGGGACGTGACTTTGCAAAGCTTGACGACCAGCTCATGGCAGTTGTCAACTGCGGTCTGTCTGCAATTCCTTACATGTCCTACGATATGGCAGGATACGCATATTCGCGCGGTGTGAACTATTTCAATATCGGTCTTGAAAAGGAGTCCGAGATCTTTGCACGCGCAACCGAGTTCACCGCACTCACGACCAACATGCAGACGCACGGCGACGTCAGACACGTGTATGAGTTAACCGAGGATGTTCAGAACATCTACAAGAACTTTACGCGCCTGCACGCAGAGCTGATTCCTTATATGCAGAAGTACTCCAAGATCGCGTGCGAAACGGGTATGCCTCCCGTTCGTCACCTCGTTCTCAAGTATCCGAACGACGAAAAGGTCTACAGCCTGATCGACGAGTTCTTGCTCGGTGACGCGATCCTGGTGGCTCCCATCATCACCGCACAGACCTTCGAGCGCGATGTCTACCTGCCTACAGGTAACTGGACCAACCTCCTCACGGGTGAGAAGGTTGCGGGCGGACAGACCGTCACCGTCAAGGCAAATCTGGGTCAGATGCCCATCTTCCTTGACAACGACGCCGCAGACGTCGGCGAGGTTGCACCCATCTTTGCGGGCGCAAACTGGACGGCGATCAAGAACTGGAATTGATTTTGAATCTCTTGAGCCGCGCGAAATTCGCGCGGCTCTTTTTATCTGCATTGACACGATTTATATCTGGATTGATATTTTTTTGTTTTTCTTGACAACAAAAGGAAAAAATGCTACAATAAAGTTGTGAAAACATACAATGGAAGGATCGGAACAGATGAACAATTCAAAAACTGGAATTAAAGCTTAACGGAGGGCTTTCATATGAATACAAAGGCAATTTTGGTAGCCAATACGGCACCAATCAAAAACGTAGGGCAAAACGGTAAGGCTGTGTATTTTTCCAATGGAGCGGGCATTTGCTTTCAGCTGACCTATAACGGATTTTTCGGTTGGCGCTTGCGCGCTGACGCGAAAGACGGCGCAAGCTTTGCTCTGGCGGGTGACGCGCAGGATCTTTGCCGCTTTTTGGGCGAGGAGGTTCGTGACCTGACCGAGGAGATTGCGGTGGCAACCGACGCAGACGTCCTGACTCTGACGGGTGCTGACGGCGCACGTGCTGCGGTTGCACTTTCGGGCGCATTTGCGATCCGCTTCTACGCCGCAAACGGCGATCTGCTTTCCGAGGTGACCGGTGTTGCGGTCAAGGACGGAAAGGTCTGTCTGACGGGCGCGCTTGCCGATAACGAAGCGGTCTACGGTGGCGGTCAGCGCTTTGATGCCTGCAACCGTCGCGGCACGTCGCTCATGCTCTTCAGCTACGACGGCTACAACACCGACCATGGCAAGGCAACCTATATGCCGATTCCGCTCTTCTACACCACGCGCGGCGGCGGTATGTTCTTCAACCACTACGAGCGCATGAATATCGCCTTTGGCGACCTGAGTGACAACACGTGGGTTCTGGACGTGTGCAAGGATTCCTTGGATGCGTATTTCTACACCACGGGCAGCTATGCGGACGTGCTCAAGGCCTACACCGAGCTGACGGGCAAGCCCTGCGTGATTCCCACCGAGTGGATGCAGGGAGTCCTGATCTGCCGTTATGCTCCCGATTTCGATCATCTTGAACCGATGAAGTGCATCTATAACTCCTTCGACGAGGTTCCCCAAAAGGAAGATCTCTTCGCCGACCGCGGGATGACTGTCAAGGCGGTGGATCTGACCGAGGAGGAGCGTGCACAGTATTGGAGCTTTTTCGGCAGCCACGGACGCCGTTGCATCTGTCGCGATAAGAATGGCATATATTACCGCACCACCAAGAAGGGCGGTCCTTCCGGCGCGGGTATCAAGTATATCGTTGAAAATCTGATCGCCGTCGGTCAGAAGCCCACCGCAATGGTGCTGGAGGGATTTTGGTACTGGAAGGATTGCACGCTGGACAACGCGGTTGCAAAAGCGCGCCGTGAGGAGATCAAGGCTACGATCAAATGGCTCAACGACCTCGGCATCAAGGTCATGTACTACATGAGCGTGGCGGAGATCCAGCCCTCGATGAAGGGATACAAGCCCGAGTATCAGCTTTGGGTCGATATGACCTATCCCGACGGTCACGTGGAATCTACCTTCAAGATCCCGCAGCAGGGCTTTACCTCCAACCCCGACCTCGGTTCGGGAGGTGCTACGAGAAGTTACCTTGATATCACCAATCCCGAGGCGGTTGATTGGTACATGAATACGATCTGGAACGATCTGGTTGACATGGGCTGTGACGGCATGAAGATCGACTTCTGCGAGATGATGCCCGAGGAGGGAAGCTACGCGCTTCGCAACAAGGAAAAGGAAGTGATCGGTTACGTTGATCTGAAATACCGCTTCCACAATCCCGCAATCTTCACCGGTATGAACACGCACCATGCACTCCCGACCTATTATATTTCGCTGTTCTGCAAGATGATGAACGAGCGGATCGCAAAGCGTCCCGACGGTGACGGCTTTATGGCACTTTCGCGCGGCGGCGCGTTCGGCTCGCAGCGTAATCCCTACCTCTGGGCGGGCGACCAGACGCGTGTGTTCCACAACCTCAAGACCCAGCTGACCTCCACGATCACCTCGGGTCTTGCAGGCGTTCCGTTCATGACCTACGATATGGCAGGCTACGGATACCAGCCCGAGGGTACGTTCTTCCGGGACGGCTCCTTGGAAATGGAGTCGCAGATTTATTCGCGCGCGGTCGAGTACACGGCGTTCACGCCTTGCATTCAGACGCACGGCGACGTTCGTCACCTGTACCAGCTGACCGAGGAAACGCAAAGGATCTCGCACCTTTACACCGAGCTGCACGCAGAGCTTCTGCCGTATATTCAGAAGGTCACGAAGATCGCGTGCGAAACGGGTATGCCCGTTGTTCGCCATCTGGTGGTGGATTACGCAAAGGACACAAACGTCTATGACATTGAAGATCAGTTCACGCTGGGTGACGCGATCCTGCTCGCACCGATCCTGAACGACGAGATCAATGCCGAAAGAGCGGTTTATCTGCCCGCAGGCACGTGGACCAATCTCCTCACGGGAGAGGAAGTTGCGGGTGGCAAGACCGTTACCGTCAAGGCAAACATTGCACAGATCCCCGCGTTCTTGAAGAACGACGCCGCAGATGCGGCTGAATTGGCGGCTGTTTTTGCAGGCGAGAACTGGACCGCTATCAAAAATTGGAATTAATCATGATAAAAAAGACCGCTTCGGCGGTCTTTCAGATCACTGACAAAGAGACCAAGACGTAGGTTTTGGGCTCTTTTGTCGTATTTACAGGAAGGAAGAAAAATGGTATAATATAGGTGTAAAAAAGAACGTGGAGGAAACATCTATGTTTACAGAGAGAAGCGGAAAGC
>JAZODU010000036.1:0-8985 GCA_045597145.1 Eubacteriales bacterium | reverse complement strand
TCACTGCCGCCGTGCAGAACTTGAAGAAGATTGCCAACCTATGTTGGAGGGATTCCTCCAATGTCCTCACATTTTTACTATTTCTTTGCAAAAAACAAAGCCTATCTCGTGCTTGAAATAGGCTTTGTCAGTGATCTGAGCCGCGCGATCTTCCGATCGCGCGGCTTTTTATTGTTTTTCGTTCAGATACCGTAGATATCCGCCTGCGAAAAGCCGTTGCGGCGCAGAATTGCCTCTGCCGCCTCCAGCTCCTCTGCCTGAATGATCATGAACGCCTTGCCCGATTCCTTGCCGACGCATGCGTACATATATTCCACGCTGATGCCGCTCTCTGCCAGCACGCGAAGCACGCCGAGCGTGCCGCCGGGGGTGTCGTCCATGGTAAGAGAGAGCACGTCGGTCACGCGCACGACGATGCCAGCTTCGTTCAGAACACGCTTGCCCTCCTCGGGCTTATCCACGATCAGGCGCAGAATGCCGAACTCGGAGGTGTCCGCCAGCGACAGCGCGCGGATATTGATATGATTCTGTGCCAGAATATCTGCCGCCGCACAAATGCGGCCCTTTTTATTTTCCAGAAATACCGAAAGCTGCTTGATAATCATTTGCTGTCCCTCCTTCAGATTTTGCCTATACGATTGTCGATCACGCGCTTTGCCTTACCCTCGCTGCGCACGATAGACTTGGGGTTGACCAGATGGACCTTTGCGCTGATGCCGAGCACATCACGGAGCTGACCCGTAATGCTTCTCTCGAGATTCTCGATCGCCTTGATGTTGTCAGAAAAGAACGCCTCGCTCATTTCGACGTTGATGTCGAAGGTGTCGACGTTGTTGACGCGGTCGACGACGATCTGGTAGTTGGGCGAGATCTGATTGCCACTGACCTTGAGGAGCACCTCCTCGATCTGCGACGGGAACACGTTGACGCCGCGAATGATGAGCATATCGTCGGTGCGTCCGTTGGGCTTGCCCATACGAATGTGTGTGCGTCCGCACATGCACCTCTCGGGAATCAGCGTGCAGATGTCACGCGTGCGGTAGCGGATCACGGGGAACGCCTCCTTGGTGATCGACGTGAACACCAATTCACCGGGCGTGCCCTCGGGAAGCACGTCACCCGTTTCGGGATCAATGATCTCTACGAGGAAGTTATCCTCCCAGACGTGCATGCCCGCCTGCTCGGGGCACTCGCAGGAAACGCCCGGCCCCAACACCTCGGAAAGTCCGTAGATATCGTACGCCTTGATCCCAAGCTTCTCCTCGATCTGTGCGCGCATATTCTCCGACCACGGCTCCGCTCCGAAGATACCCACGCGGAGCTTGAGCTGATCTTTCACGCCCAGATGCTCGATCTCCTCTGCAAGATACATCGCATAGGAGGGGGTACAGCAGAGCACGGTCGCACCGAAATCGATCATGGTCTGGATCTGGTTGGCGGTGTTACCCGAGGAGATCGGGATCACGGTCGCGCCCAGCTTCGACGCACCGCCATGCAGTCCGAGTCCTCCCGTAAAGAGACCGTAGCCGAAAGAAATCTGCACAAAGTCGTTCTTGGTCACGCCAAGACCTGCCAGCATTCTTGCCACACACTCGTCCCACATGTCAATATCGTTCTTCGTGTATCCCACAACGATCCGCTTGCCCGTCGTGCCCGACGACGCGTGCACACGCACAACGTCCTCCATGGAAACGGCAAACAGCCCGTAGGGATAATAGTCACGCAGATCCTTTTTGTAGGAAAACGGCAGGCGGTGAAGGTCCGCAACGCCCTTGATGTCGTCGGGCGTCAGTCCCTTTTCGTCCATTCTCTTGCGGAAGCATTCCACGTTCTCATAAGAGCGTCGCACGGTTTCGCGCAGACGCGCGTCCTGCAATTTGCGCAGCTCCTCACGCGGCATACATTCGATTTCGGGATTGAGATAGCTCATGGTTTTATACCTTCTTTTATAGGATTACAGATGATAGCCGAGGTCAAACGCCTTGAGGTTGACCTCCAAAAATTTTGCGGGAACGGTCGTTTTGATGGTTTCCACCCATTCCTCGTAGGGAATCGCGGTGTTCTTTGCCATCACGCCGATCAGAACGACGTTGACCGCCTTGATGTTCCCCGCCTCGGTGGCAAGAGAAAGCGCGTCCACCGCCGTCAGATCCACCGCCGCGGAAAGCTTTTCCACGATATCAGCGGGGTACGTCGCCGCGCCCGTAATGACGGGCATGGGATTGATCTTCTGATCGTTGACGATCATTTTTCCGCCCTTTTTGAGCCACGGGAGTGCGCGGTACGCCTCAAGCAGCTCGAACGCGAGAATGATATCCGCCTCGCCGCGGTCAATGATCGGAGAGTTCACCTCTTCGCCGTACTTGACGTAGGTCACGACGCTTCCGCCGCGCTGGCTCATGCCGTGCACCTCGGAGACCTTGACGTCATAGCCCTGTCGGATCACGGCGTTTCCGAGAATGCGGCTGGCAAGCAGTGTTCCCTGCCCGCCCACGCCGACGATCATGATATTCGTTGTACGCATATCAGTTCTCCTCCTTTTCAATCGCACCGAAGGGGCACACGCCCGTGCAAAGTCCGCAGCCGTTGCACTGCGTTGCGTCGATGCGCACGGCACCCGTTTCTGCGTCCAGACTGATCGCAGGACAGCCCAGCTTCATGCAAAGCTTGCACTTGCGGCACTTGTCGGTGATGACGCAATGCCCCGTGTATTTCACGGTCTTGAGCAATGCGCAGGGACGCTGTGCGATGATGACCGACGGCTCGTCGGTTTCGGTCTCGGTCTTGACGACCTTCTCAAAATTCTTTACGTCAAACGGGTCAGCCACCGTCACGCGCTCGATGCCAAGCCCCTGACAGAGCTTGATCAGATCGACCTGACGAGTCGCTTCGCCGCGAATGGTCTTGCCCGTGGTCGGGTTATCCTGGTGTCCCGTCATACCTGTGATCGAATTGTCAAGGATTATAACGGTGCTGATGCCCTTGTTGTAAACGATATCAGCAAGCCCCGTGATGCCCGAGTGCATAAAGGTGGAGTCACCGATCACGGACACAAGCTTGTGCGCAAAATCGTTGCCGCGTACCTTTGCCATACCGTGCGCCGCGCTGACCGACGCGCCCATGCAGATGGTGGTGTCAACCGATGCCAAGGGAGCAACCGCGCCCAAGGTGTAACAGCCGATGTCACCCGAAACGGTCAGCCCCAGCTTTTTGAGCACGTAGAACGTGCCTCTGTGCGGGCATCCCGCGCACATCACGGGAGGACGTGCGGGCAAAGTCTCGGCAGGCTCGATCGCAGGTGCGCTTGCTTCGCCAAAGATCGCCTTGCGGATCATGGACGGCGTGTACTCACCAAGCAGCGTGAACAGCTTCTTTCCCTTGACCTCGATCCCCATCGCGCGACAAGCGTCCTCCACGAACGGGTCAAGCTCCTCGATCACGTATACCGTTTTGCATTGAGCGGCAAAATCGCGCAAAAGCTTTTCGGACAGCGGCCAAACCACGCCGAGCTTGCAGTAGTTGACGCGGTCGCCCAACGCTTCCTTTGCGTACTGATAGGCAATACCCGACGCGATCACGCCGATCTCGCTGCCGTTATCCTCAATCGTGTTGAACGCACAGTCGGCAGCAAACGCCTCGATCCTTTTCGTGCGCTCCTCCACGAATACGTGTCTGCCCTTGGCGTTTGCGGGCATCATCACGTACTTGGAAATGTTCTTTTCATAGTCCTTGACGGGCACATCCTCGCGCTCGCAGATCTCCACCAGACTCTGGGAGTGCGACACGCGGGTGGACAGGCGGACGAGCACAGGCGTATCAAACTGCTCGCTCAGCGCAAACGCCGCCTTGGTGTATTCCTTGCACTCCGAAGAATCAGCAGGCTCCAGCATCATGATCTTTGCCGCGCGCGCGTAGTGGCGCGAATCCTGCTCGTTCTGCGAGGAATGCATACCGGGGTCGTCGGCAACGCAGAATACCATGCCGCCGCAGACACCCGTGTAGCTGTTGGTGAAGATGGGGTCAGCCATAACGTTCAATCCCACGTGCTTGCAGCAGGACATTGCGCGGCCGCCCGCGATCGACGCACCGATCGCCACCTCTGCGGCGACCTTTTCGTTGGGCGCCCACTCAACGAAGACCTCCTCGGCGGGGTAGGTCGCCATGCACTCGGTGATCTCGGTGCTGGGAGTACCCGGATAGGAGGAAACCAGATGCACGCCTGCCTCGTATGCGCCCTGCGCCACGGCGGCGTTGCCAAGTAATAATTTTTTCATGTATATGTACCTTTCTTCTCAATGTGACAGCATTATATGATCCATGTTCGAAAACCGCTTGACAAGCCATTCGGATTTTGCTATAATATATATAGCAAGGCTTCGCTTTGCTCGGAGAGCACCATTAACGGTGGCGGTTGCTTCCTCATTCCCGAGGAAGTCATTTTTTGTGCCTTCCTCGCACGAGGGAGGTGATGCCAATGTACATGACTTGGGAAGTATTCTTCCAATTTTGCACGATTCTCGTTGCAATCATCGGTCTTGTCATCAGTATCTATAACAGCAAAAAAAGATAACCGCCCTGCGACCAAACATAGCGGTTATCTTTAATCATATGTGAAGGAAGCAACCGTCATCGGTGCTCTCCGTTATTATTATAACCGATGTTATCTGTTTTGTCAATAGTTTTTTTAATTTTCCTCAACGGCAACAAAAGTGCCGTTTCTTTTTTACCCCTCGATCTGCTGTGCCACGAGGCTCTCGCCGCAGTACATCTTGCGAAGCTTCGGCTTTTCGATCTTGCCCGTGGGATTGCGCGGCACGTCCGCGAAAATAATGCGGCGCGGACGCTTGTATCGCGGCAGAGGCAGGCAGAATTTCTCCAGCTCCTCCTCCGAGAGCGTATGGTCGGGCTTGAGCTCCACGATCGCCGCCGCGATCTCGCCCAAGCGCGGCTCGGGGAGGCCGATCACCGCCACGTCCTTGACCGCGTCGTGCTTGCGGATAAAATCTTCAATTTGCACGGGGTATATGTTCTCACCACCCGTGATAATGACGTCCTTCTTGCGGTCCACAAGGAAGATGAAGCCGTCCTCGTCCTCCATTGCCATGTCCCCCGTCGAGAGCCACGCGCCGTGCAAGATCTCGCGCGTTGCCGCCTCGTCCTTGTAGTAGCACTTCATCACGCCGGGGCCCTTGACGCAAAGCTCGCCGACCTCACCGCGCGGCACGGTGTTTCCGCGCTCGTCCACGATGCAGACCTGCCAGCCGTAGCCCGCCTTACCGATCGCACCCACCTTATGTACGTTGTCAACGCCCAGATGTACACAGCCGGGGCCGATCGACTCGGAAAGCCCGTAGTTGGTGTCGTACTGGTGCTTCGGAAAGATCTTGAGCCAACGGCGAATGAGCGAGGGCGGCACGGGCTGTGCACCGATGTGCATCAGGCGCCATTGGTCGAGATCGTAATCCTCGAGATTGAGATCGGGACGAGCGATCGCGTCCAGAATATCCTGCGCCCACGGCACGAGCAGCCAGACGATCGAGCAACGCTCGTCCGAGATCGCCTTGAAGATCCAATCGGGGCGCGTGCCCTTGAGAAGCACCGCACGGCTGCCCGACATAAGCGAGCCAAACCAGTGCATCTTCGCGCCCGTGTGATACAGAGGCGGAATGCAAAGGAACACGTCATTATGCGACTGCGCGTGATGCTTTTGCTCCACGCGCGCAGAATGGATCAAGCTCTTGTGGCCGTGCAGGATCGCCTTGGGGAAGCCCGTCGTGCCCGACGAGAAATAGATCGCCGCGTCGTCGCTCTCCTCAATGTGGATCTCGGGCTCGTCGGTCGAGCAGTAGCCGATCATGCGGTCGTAGCTGTCCGCAAAGCTCGGGCAGTCCTCGCCAACGTAAAACATATGCTTGATATCGGGCAGCCGGTCGCAGATCTCCTCCATACGTCCCACAAATTCGGGGCCAAAAACAAGCGAGGAGCAGTCCGCCTTTTCAAGGCAGTATTTGATCTCATCCGCCACGTATCGGTAGTTGAGCGGCACGACGATCGCGCCCGCCTTGAGCACGCCGAAATAGATCGGCAGCCACTCGATGGAGTTCATCAGAAGGATCGCCACCTTCTCGCCGCGACGCGTGCCGCGCGAGAGCAGAAGATTGGCAAAGCGATTCGCCTTGGCGTTGAACTCGCCCCACGTAAGCGAGCGGCGAAAGGGCTTGCCCGGCTCGGGCTGCATCAGGGAGTAATCCTTCCACGTGATGCGGCTGTCGGGCTCGAAGCACGGGTTGATCTCCACAAGCGCGCTTTCGTCGCCGTAGAGCGACGCGTTTTGGTTGAGTAAATCGATAATGGTCATGTTTTTTCTCCTTCATATTGCAGAAAACAGAAAACGCCCTCTGCGTGATTCGCAGAGGACGGCAAAAATACCGCGGTACCACCTCTATTGTCGGAAAATCCGACCGCTCATAAGGGCATACACCCCGACCGCTGTAACGGGCAGACCCGTCGCCGCCTACTGCGCACCGCGTGCGGTTCGGGACGAAACTCGCGAAATGTATTCGGCATTCCCACGGCTCCGCCTCGCACCACCCGACGGCTCTCTGTGCCCGCACAGCAATACCTACTCCTTTTCGGTCAACATCTTTCCTCTTATTATAGCACACACCCCCACCCTTGTCAAGCACTTTTTCGCGGTTTTTTGTGTGTTTTTTGTGCGGGATTTTGATTTTTCACAAGAGAAAGGAGCGGCAAATGCCGCTCCTTGGTTTGTTTTGTTGTGGATCAAAGGCGGGATCCCCCGCCGTGCGGCGGGGGGATAGCCTTAACCTTTGTTGCGTTTTTTCTTAATCCAAACGCCTGAAACGATTCCCACCGCAACGACGGGCAGGGATATACCCAAAACGATGCCCCACGGGAAGGTATTCTTTTGTGGCGTTTTTTCGGATTTGTCGGGTGCGGGGTTTTCGGGCGGGTTATCGGGATTGGGCGTTATAATCGGGGTGTCCCCCTCGTGATTGTGTAGCGCAACCGTTTCATTTCCGTGCACACGATACGCAGACAGATCGTACACCTCATCAAGACGGGGACCGCCGCCACCTTCTTCAATGTGAAAGTTTCGATCGTATACCTCAGCCGCAGCAATTTCGGTAAGAAGCTCGTAAGGGAACAAATATCCGTTGGATTCGGTGTTGCGAAAGGGGTTGTAATAAATGTATTCGCCCTGTGTTGTTACAAAATAGATCAGTGAAGTTGACGCACTATTATAGAAACAATACGTTTCTATAATAGCAAAATCGGCATTTTTTTCAATCTTTTCAAATAATGGCGCGGGGTTCAACATGTGTTGCGCAAGAATTTGATAGTGTTCTTGACGATAATAAATAATTTCGACTTTTGTAAACGTGGTTCCGTCGCAAGAAAGCTTCCAAAAGCCCGTATCATCAATGAGCATCAGCCATGATGAGTCTGTCATGTCTTTCAGATGCTCGCCCGATTTGAGGCGAAAAGTGAGAATCGGGGAATGATACATTTTGATGACAATGTCCGTGTCACCGATTTCTGCGTTTTCCAATTCTTCCGCGGGAATGTGGAGAGAATCGGATACGTCGGCTCTGATGTTAATTTTAAAAAGAGAGAACATGAGCAGGAATAATATAATAAGATAACGATATTTCATTTTGATTTCCCCCTTTTTATGATCCCGCAGGAGACGATATTGTGCTGTTAGAATAATTTGTAGTACAAACAACTACTCCATCCCAAATATACATATACGTGTCGGTTACGTTTGTCACAGACAATGATGTGAGTGTGGAATAGGATTGGATATGCGTTTGACCGCCGTTTCCGGAATCTCTAATTAAAAAATAGCACATATCATCATAATAAACATAGCCGAATATTAGAAGCGCATGACCACCGGTTCGCGTCAACGTATTCCCTGTTTGAGAATAATAGCCTTTGGATATGTATATCACATGATTATCATCCAAAAAACTTTTCACGGTATCAGCAGAGTAGATTTCCTTGTATTTAATTGTCAAAGGGAGATCTGCGATTCCAGAAGAATTTAGAAAATAATTTATAGCTTCCGCTGCTTCATCTTTGGTTCCTGCGGCATCATCATCAGTCCCTTTTATTGCTTGAACAGCCTGACTTTGTGTAACGGTTATTTCAGGACAATAATTTTTTGCAAACATTCTCGCTGTTGTAACCCAACACCATAGGCCTTTTTCTTGCCCTTCCAATTCTACAGGACGAACCGCTCCGATCTTGACAAAAATCCATTCATCGTTGAGAACGGTATCGTCTGTGTAGGTCATTTGGCACACATCTGTTCCGTCAAGGGTATCGCTGTCGGAAATTGGAACCCCTAACACCAGCTGCTGTGAGATGCTGGCTTTAGATGTGAGAACATAATTCTTGAGTGTTGGAGAAAAAGATATAATCCACCGCGCCATTGCATTGTTTGGAGTAGATATTTGTGCAATTGTGGTACTTCCAGTTAGTGAATCTTCTAACACCCCAAGATATAGCTCGCTATGAACAGACTTGATTGTATAGGAACCATCTGTTTGTTGATCTAAGATCCACTGTGAATATTCGTATGCGTGAATTTCGCTTACTTGAGCAGGAGCTTGAATGGTTGTAGCTGCATTTTCTATCTCTAAATACCGCGACCTTCCCTTGTTTCTTTCGGCAACGCACAGGAAATAATTTCCTTCTTCGACAGGAGTTCCAACAATTAACATCCAAGAATACGTTTTAGCGGTTACCATATGCGTCGCCGTAATGTACGCATACCCCGCACCCTCGCCTGTCACGTTTCCTGTTGCGTCAACAGTTGCAACGGATGTGTCGCTGCTCGACCACGTAAAGTACGTATTAGCGATAAAGGCGGAATTGCTGGGAATAGCCGCAATCGTGGACGGGCGCGTTTCATCAATGTCTAACCACGACGAGTTGATCACAGTAAACGATTGC
>JAZODU010000035.1:0-12567 GCA_045597145.1 Eubacteriales bacterium | reverse complement strand
TGTTTGTGGTATAATGTTTCATGAAGTGATTGAGTCCTTTCTGTTGCTTGGGATTAGGGGTAATTCTATTTTAACAGAACTCAATCACTTTTTCTATTCTTTTTTTGCTTTCGGTCTCACATCTATTGTAACACTACACCTCCCTTCCCTCCCTTTTTCAAAAAATCACTTGACAACCGCACACACGTGTGGTAAAATATAGGGGTGTTCACGAATGCAGAGAGCAATCGAAGCTTTCTGCAAACCCAAAATTAAATATGCACAGCATGTATTCCGGAGGGTTACTTCGCCTACGGCGAATATACCAACACCTCGCCCGAGTCAGCAAGCTACTCGTGCTTCGGTGTGGTATGCGAAGCGGTCATGACGGGTAAGCGCAGCAAAAAGGACACGGTGTGTCGTTTTTGCAAGCGTGTAACGAAAACAAGGAGCATTCAAGCCGAGCCTGCGAGGTGATGAAGGCGACTATGTTTTCGGAAGGGCACGAGTCTTGAAAACCGTTTTCGGTGCGATTCCAACACAAAATTGAATAACTTTTACACGGAGGGTTATCGAAGTGGTCATAACGAGGCGGTCTTGAAAACCGTTTGAGAGCAATCTCACGTGGGTTCGAATCCCACACCCTCCGCCAAAAGGCACTGCGCGAGCAGTGCTTTTTTTCGACGAAATCCCCCTTGCACCCCCTTGCGTGAGCTTTGGCACGCGGAAAACGCCAACGTCTTTGATTTTGCGATCAGCGACAGGGATATATCGCTCATCAACGCCATGGAATATTTCGGCTCGGGTCACAACCCCGACCTCGTGAATTTTTGAACCACGTGCCGCAAAAACACACCCCCAAGTCCTCGGCTTGGGGGTGTGTTTTGTATCTATTCACCGAATTTTTACAAATTTCGCGCAACTTTCCTGCGCTTCGACAGAATAAAACAGTGAGCTGATATTGACTTTCAAAAATTTGTGTGATATAATATAATATGATAATTGGACGATTGCGCTCTTTTGCGCCCGTGAGCGGACGTACAAAACACAAAAAACGCGAGGTGGCTATCATGAGCACGAAAATGAATATCCCCTTTTCGCCTCCCGACATCAGCGAGGCAGAAATACAAGAGGTTGCCGAGGCTCTGCGCTCGGGCTGGATCACGACCGGCCCGCGCACCAAGGCGTTGGAAAAGCAGATCGCGGCATACGTCGGAACCGAGATGTGCGTCTGCCTCAACTCCCAGACGGCATGTGCGGAAATGGCTCTGCGCGTGCTCGGCGTCGGTGAGGGCGACGAGGTCATCACCTGCGCCTATACCTACACCGCGTCCGCGTCGATCATTGCGCACGTCGGTGCCAAGATCGTTCTGATCGACACGCAAACGGACAGCCTTGAGATGGACTACGACGCACTGGAGCGCGCGATCACCGAGCGCACGAAGGCGATCATTCCCGTCGACATCGGCGGCATCCCCTGCGATTATGATCGCATCTTCTCGATCGTTGAGCGCAAGAAAGCACTTTTCCGCCCCAACGGAAGAATCCAGCAGGCACTCGGCAGAGTGGCGGTCATGGCTGACACGGCGCACTCCTTCGGCGCGTGCCGCGGCGGCGTAATGGCGGGAAGCCTTGCCGACTTCTCCTCCTTCTCCTTCCACGCGGTCAAGAATTTCACCACCGCAGAGGGGGGCGCGCTGACGTGGCGGACGATCGACGGCATCGACAACGCCGAGATCTACAAGCACCTCCAGCTCCTCAGCCTCCACGGGCAGAGCAAGGACGCGCTGGCAAAAACGCAGCTTGGCGCATGGGAATACGACATCATCGGCACGTGGTACAAATGCAACATGACCGACGTGGCGGCTTCGATCGGACTGAAGCAGATGGAGCGTTATCCCGAAATGCTCCTCCGCCGTCGCGCAATCATCGAGCGTTACGACGCGGCACTGAAGCCCTTGGGCGTGAAAGTCCTGCCGCATTACACCGACACATACGCGTCCTCGGGACACCTGTACCTGACCCGCATTCCCGGCATCACGGCGGCAGAGCGGAACGAGATCATCATCAAAATGGCGAAGCGCGGCATCGCCTGCAACGTGCACTACAAGCCGCTCCCCATGCACACGGCGTACAAGGCTCTGGGCTTTGACATCCATGATTACCCCAACGCCCGAGCGCAGTTTGAAAACGAGATCTCCCTGCCCCTGCACACCTGCCTGACCGACGAGCAGATCGCGTATATCATCGACAATTACACCGAGGTTTTAGGAGACTATCATGTATAAGGTTTGCAGAGCCCGCACGTTCAATCCGCGCCGATTGATCCGCGCCGCACGCATTTTGTATGACTGCGGAAAGGACATGGCAAAGAAATACGATCTTCACCATTGGGACAATTCGCGCTTCAAAACCCTGATCATCATTCTTCTGTGCGTGTTGAAGAATCGCGTTTATCTGGTATGCGATGAAAGCGGCAACGCCGTTGCCACCTTCCAGACCCATCGCACGGGCGACGCCATGCGCTTTGAAAAGCTCGCAACCTCTCCCTCCTGCGCCGGGCGCGGCGTTGGCAGCTTTTGCATTGAGGAAATCGAAAGGCTCGCCAAGGACAGCGGCTGCACCAAGGTGTGCATGGAGGTCTATTCGCCCAGCGAGCACGCGCTCCGCTTTTACGAGCACCGCGGCTACTGTGCGTGCGGAACGACGCAAACTCTGAAATATTCGGAAATCAAAATGGAAAAGCAGATCTGAAAGGATTCAAATGAAAAAGATACTGATTATCGGCGCGGGCTTTTTGCAGGCATTCGTCATCAGAAAAGCCCGACAGATGGGATACACCGTGCTGGCGGTTGACGCCAACCCGAACGCCGTGGGCTTTGCAGATGCCGACGCGCACGCGGTCGTCAACATCGTCGACCAAGAGGCGTGCCTCGCGTACGCCAGAGAGCAACAGATCGACGGCGTGCTGACCGCCGCCACCGACTACGGCGTGCTGACCGCTGCCTATATCGCAGAGCAGATGGGGCTTCGCGGCTTGCGCTACGAGGTGGCTCAGCTCATCAAAAACAAATATCGGATCAGAAAATGCCTTTATGAGAGCCGTGTGGATGACACGGAGCAGGCGCACGAGGTAGATGCCGAAACCGACCTTGACACGCTGAAATCGAAATTGCAATACCCCGTTATGGTCAAGCCCTGCGACGGCTCGGGCAGCCGCGGTGCGAACCGCGTCAACGCCCCCGAGGAGCTGGCAGAGGCATGCAGGATCGCCATGGACGCCTCCATCACGCACCGCGCGGAGATCGAAACCTTTATCTTCGGTCGGGAATACGGTGCTGAGAGCCTTGTTGTAAACGGCGAGGTACACGTGCTGGGCGTGATGAAAAAATGGATGACCGAGCCGCCCTATTACGCGGAGCTGGGTCACGCGATCCCCTCCGAGCTGCCCCCCGAAACCGAGGCGCGCGTCAAGACTTGCGTCAAGCACGCCATCGAGGCACTCGGCATCAACTTCGGCTCGGTCAACATGGACATGCTGATCACGCCCGACGGAAAAATCTATATCATCGACATCGGCGCGCGCATGGGCGGCAACATGATAGGACCCTGCATCATTCCTTACGGAACAGGGATCGATTATATGGCGAACATGATCCGCAACGCCGTGGGCGACCCCGTTGACCTGACCCCTGCCCCGCACGGCGCGGTTGCCACGCGCTTGCTCGCCTTTGGCGACGGCATTGTAAAGCAGCTGCCCGATTTTGATGCGCTGGAAAGAAAATACGGCGTGGAGATCTATCACCATCTGGAAATCGGTCAAGAGGTGCACACCTATCGCACGAACCTTGACGGCTGCGGATATATCGTTGCGAAGGCATATGACGTTGATACTGCCGAGAAAAACGCAGACAACGTTCTGACATTCATCAAAAATTATATTTTCGCAGAGCAATCACAGCAAAGCGGACAATGAAGCATGCACAGCATTTGAGAGGACATGAGAAAACTATTCGTAAAATATAACATGGAATTGTATCGGTTGAGCAGGAATCAGTTCGTTTCTCAACTAAACAAAGCACCGTCGGGTGTGGAATTAATCCCCATAAACGAAAAGAATCTAAAGGATGCCAAACCCCTATATCCAAAGCATTATAAAGGGTGGCATCAGAATTTGAGAAAAGGCGCAGAGGGTCTGTTTGCCGTATGCGGCAACAAGATTGTAGGATACGGGTGGCTAAAGAAAAAGGCTCCAAGGATCCGTTTTACCGCTTTGAAAAAGGCGTCGCCTATTTATCAGGCTTCTTTGTCGAAAACAATTTTCGCGGGTTAGGTATTTATCCGGCCTTGCTCTCACAATTTATAATTTCACATCCTGAATACCAAGAATTCTTTATATCGGCATATACAAGCAATATTTCTTCTCGGAACGGACTTTTGAAGGTAGGATTTAAGCATATCCGTTCCTTGACCTTCGTACGCGCATCAAAGATCACGCTCAACAAATACAAAATTGTTTGATACGGCAGGAGGACGAATGAAAAAAATTCTTATCGTGGGAGGCGGTGCCTATCAATTGCCGCTGATACAACGAATTATAGAAACCGGCAATCAGGCATATTGCATTGACGGAAATCCCCATGCACTGGGATTCGCTTTTGCAACCGAATATAAGCATATCGATGTTTTAGACAAAAACGCTTGTCTCGAATACGCAAAGGAGATCGGTATTGACGCGGTGCTGACTTATGGCGCAACCTTGCCTCTGCCTACCGTATCCTATATCGGTAAAACATTGGGATTGCCGACACTGCCGGCCGATACGGCTGAATTGTCAAGAAGCAAATTCCTGATCAAAAAAAGGCTTGCCGAATATGGTTGTAACGTCCACGGTGATTTTTTTGAGATGGGTTCAATAGAAGAGGCGGATCTGCACAGCTTCACCTACCCGTGCGTCATAAAGCCAAGTGACGGCTCGGGCAGCAAGGGTGTGTCTGTCGTTTACGCCGAAAGCGAACGCGCAGAGGCTGTCCGATATGCCTTCCAAAGTGCCAGATATGGCAAATTCTATGCAGAGGGCTTTGTGCGGGGCGAGGAATACACCGTAGAAGCCTTCGTGTGTCGCGACACCGTTTATGTGTACGCGATCGTCAAGACCACCTTCCAAAAAAGCGCCGACGGTGATATCGCTTACGGTCACAGAATTCCTTCGGGACTTCCTGCCGAAATCGAAGAAAAGATCGCAGAAGAGGCCAAAAAAGCAATTGCCGCATTGCAGATCACCATGGCAAGCGTGAATTTTGACATCATCTTATCGGAAACAGACGGCAAGCCGTATATCATTGACTGTGGCATTCGAATCGGTCAAAATCTCATCGCCTCTCATCTGATTCCCCTATCGCGCGGCGTAAGTGTCATTGACAACACCATCGGTCTTGCATTGGGAGAACACGTTGATGCCGCCCCGAAACACCTTACGTGCATCGCCACAAGACTTTTGATTTATCGCCCAGGCATTATCACCGAAATCAAGGATATGACCGAATTGATCGGCAAAGACGGCATTGTCGATATCGTTTTGCGAAAAAAGGTCGGCGACACGCAAAATGAATACAAGGAAAAATCAGATACCTGTGGGTGGGTGATCACCACCGGTGACACTGTAGAAGAAGCAGAGCGCAACGCTGAAAAAGCCAAGAAAGTACTCGAGAATTACATCATTATAACGCCAATCAGCCAAGGAGGAGAACCCAAATGAGCAAAAAATCAAAGTGCAACAGCTTTTACGTGATCGTCGTAAAGCGTTTGTTTGATATTATTATCGGCCTCTGCGCGTTACCATTTTTGTTGATCCTCACAATCATCGTAGGCTGTGCTATAAAAATTGAGGATAGAGGACCGATTTTTTACAAAGCAAAAAGAATCGGCAAAAACAGCAAAATTTTCAATATGTATAAATTTCGTTCAATGGTAGTAAATGCCCCCAATTGGACCAACGCAGACGGCAGCTCCTATAATTCCGCCAACGACACAAGAGTTACGAAGGTAGGGCGTTTTATACGCGCAACGAGCATTGATGAATTACCTCAGTTTTTCAATATTCTGATCGGTAATATGACTCTGATCGGCCCTCGTGCAAGTGGTGCCGGCGCATTGGATACATATCTCGACGACGAAATCGCAAAAATGGACGTAAAGCCCGGCATCACGGGATACACGCAGGCGTATTACCGCAACGGTCTTGGTGTGCGCGAAAAGCGCCTCTACGACGCGTGGTACGCGCACAACGTGTCCTTTGGGCTGGACTTCAAGATCTTCTTCAAAACCATTGCAACCGTACTCAAGCGCGAGAACGTATATACCAATAGCGAAACGCCTGCGGCAGAGCAAGCTGCCGAAAAGGCGGAAGAGAATGAAACGCAGGAGATCCATTGATATGAAAAAAATTCTGTTCATCTCAAATCTTTCCAAGCGTATCAACACCTTTTCCTCTGCCAGCATCGCAGCCTCGCATGCCACGGAGCTTTCCTTTCACTACGCCGCAAACTGGTCGCAGACCGCTCCCGAGCTGATCGCAGAGGACGAAGCGGCACACGATATCAAAATTCACAACGTCCTTATCAATCGCTCCCCCTTTTCACGCTCCAACATCAAGGCGTATCGGCAGATCGTGGAGCTGATCAAAAGCGAGGGCATCGATTACATTCACTGCAACACGCCCGTTGGCGGCTTGCTCGGTCGCCTTGCAGGCAAAAAGTGCAAGGTTGAAAAGGTGATCTATCAGGTTCACGGCTTTCACTTCTACAAAGGGGCTTCCAAGAAAAATTGGTTGCTTTATTACCCGATCGAAAAATGGCTTGCCCGAAAGACCGACGCGATCATCACCATCAACACCGAGGACTATGCGGCGGCGCAGAAATTCAAGCTTCGACGCGGCGGAAAGGTCTATTTCGTCCACGGCGTTGGCATTGACACATCTGCATTTTCCTCCGAGCACGACCCGAACGGCACCGTTCGTCGGGAGCTTGGGATCGGAGAGCAGGATATCATGCTGATCTCGGCAGGCGAGCTCAACCAAAACAAAAACAACAAGGTCATTCTCAATGCCATGGCAAAGGCATCTGCGCAAAACGTGCACTACGTTCTGTGCGGCGTGGGCCCCCTGCAAAAGGAGCTTGCGGAATTGGCAAAAGCCTTGAACATCGAAAGCCGCGTGCATTTTCCGGGCTACAGAAACGACATCCCCGCGCTGAATGCACAGGCAGACGTATACGTCATGCCCTCCTATCGGGAAGGCCTGTCCCGCTCGATGATGGAGGCAATGGCAAGCGGACTTCCCTGCCTTGCGTCCCGTATCCGCGGCAACGTGGATCTGATCGACGAGGGCAAGGGCGGATATCTCTGCGCGCCCGACGACGTTGACGGCTTTGCTGCGGCGATCAATGCGCTTGCAACCGATCCCGCCCTGCGCGCCCAAATGCGCGCGCACAACCTTGAAAAGATCAAGGAATACGATATTTCCGTTGTGGAAAAGGAGATCGAAGCGATCTACCGCGAGGTGCTGTCCAAATAAATTTTTGAGAGGCTGTTATGAAGGTTCTACATTTACTGCAAAGCAACCGCTTTTCGGGAGCTGAAAACGTGGTCTGCCAGATCATTGGCATGTTCCGAGATGACCCCGACGTTGAAATGGTGTACTGCAGCCGCGACGGGCAGATCCGCGAGGCACTTGAGGAGCGCGGTATTGCCTTCGCACCCATGTCACAGCTCTGCATCGACGAGCTGAGGCGCGTCATCCGCGAGCAAAAGCCAGACGTCATTCACGCGCACGATATGCGGGCAAGCTATATTGCCGCGCGCGCTTGCGGAAAGGTCAAGCTCATCTCGCACATTCACAACAACGCGTTTGATTCCCGTGGTATATCTGTAAAATCCATTGCCTATCTGCTGGCGGCAAAAAAGTCCAAGCATATTTTCTGGGTTTCCAAAAGCGCGTACAACGGCTACGCCTTTCATAACCTGTTCAAGAAAAAGAGTGACATTCTCTATAACATCATCAGCATTTCGGAGCTGTATAAAAAAATGGCACTCGATACGCAATCATACGACTATGACGTTGCGTACGTCGGTCGCCTGAGCGAACCCAAAAACCCTCAACGCCTGATGCGCGTGCTTGCGAAGGTAGCAAAGCAATGCCCAAACGTCAAGGTGGCGATCGTGGGTAGCGGAAATTTGGAGGACGAAACGAAGGCACTCTGCCACGAGCTGGGGTTGGACGAAAACGTGGCGTTCCTCGGCTTCCGGAGCAACCCGCTCAAGCTTTTGCACGACGCCCGCGTGATGGTCATGACCTCGCGCTACGAGGGCACGCCCATGTGCGCACTGGAATCCATGGCTCTGGGCGTTCCGATCGTCAGCACGCCCACGGACGGCTTGTGCGAGCTGGTCGACGACGGCGTCAACGGTTATCTTTCCGATGACGACGACGCGCTGGCGGCAAGCATCTGCAAGCTGATCGGCGACGAAGCACTCCACAGCGAATTTTCGACCCGCATCCGCGAGAAGGCGGAAAAAATGAACAATGTAGAAAAATATCGCGAAGCGATCCTGAAATCTTATCAATAACAGAGGGAATACCATGATCAGTATTATCATGCCGGTTTATAACGCCGCGAAGTTTCTATCCCCCATGCTGGATTCGGTGCTCAATCAATCTTACCGCGACTTTGAATTGATCCTCGTCAACGACGGCTCCACCGATCACAGCAGCGAGATCTGCCACGAATATGCGAGCCGTTTCCCCGCTGTCAGGGTCTTTGACCTTGAAAACGGCGGCCCGTCCCGTGCACGCAATTTCGGAGTCACGCAGGCGACGGGAGACTTTATCTGGTTCATGGACAGTGACGATATCCTCGCAGACGACGCGCTTGAGTGTGCCGTGCAGGTGCAGGCACAGCACGACGCGGACGTGGTGATCGGCGGCATGAATTTTTGTCTGACCTATAAAGATGAAACCGTTCCCAAGTCGGTGGAGCAGGAGCTCGTTCTGTCAACAGACGATTTCGTTCAAAATTACCGCTTGATGTATGCCAAAAATTACATTTCATCACTCTGTAACAAGCTGATCCGCCGCTCTTTGATCACCGAAAACAAGATCGTTATGAACGAGAAGCTTCGCACGTACGAGGATTACCTGTTCTGCATGGACATGCTGCTTTGCGCAAAAAAAACCGTGTGCCTGCCTACGATCTTCTATCACTATCAAATAAGAGAAGCCGGCAGTCTGTCACGGCGGCACAAGCCCGATATCCTACAGAGCTTTCGCATCCTGAGCGAGAAGATCGGCGGCTATATCGAGCGGTTCTCTGCCGCCTCACCCGACGCCGCACGGTCACTGCAAAACCTCTTGATCTATCTGGCGTACGAGTGTGTCAAAAACGAATCAAGATCCCCCGACGACCCCAAAAAGAAGATACGGGCACTCCTGCGGGAGCCCGACTTCAACACACCTCTTCGCGCGTGCTGCGGCGAGAGCCTGCGATATAAGGTCGTTCACTTCTTTATGAAGCATAAAATGACAGGCGCGCTTTGGGTTTATTTAACCGCCATTCGTTGACAAATTCTTATATAGGATGCAGAACATAACATATGAAAAAAATTTTATTCGTAATCAACCACATGAACGTCGGCGGGATTCAGAAGTCGCTTTTGGAGCTGCTGAAGGCATTGGTCAAGGAGGGGAAATACGACGTTTCTCTCTTCTGCTGCACGCAAACGGGCGCGTATATGGAGCGCATCCCCGATGCCGTTCACATCCTGCCCGAGAATCCCTATGCGCGCATTCCCGAGCAATCGCTCGGCACGTGTCGCAAGCAGGGACGGCGGTATTATCTTTTCCGCGCATTTGCCTCCGCATGGAGCAAGGCGTTCGGAAAAGCCTTTCCCACGCGCCTTTTGTGCGCCAAGATCGGCAAGCTCACGGGCGAATACGACGTTGCGATCTCTTACTCGCAACCGATTGCGGACAAGGAATTCTGCAATCTGACCAACGAGATCGTTCTGCACTGCTGCCGCGCCAAAAAGAAGGTCACCTTCGTGCATTGCGACTTCGGCTCGTACGGCGGTAACACCGCGCGCAACCGCAGGCTTTACAAAAAATTTGACGCGATCGCGGCTGTATCCGACAGCGTCGGACGCCGCTTTGCAGAGATCCTGCCCGCCGTCAAGGACAAGGTGCAAACGGTTTATAACTGCTGTGACACGGAGGAGATCCTCCGCATGGCAGACGAATCCCCCGTGACGTATCAAAAGAAAACCGTCGTGACGGTTGCACGCCTGAGCCCCGAAAAGGGACTGTTGCGCTGCGTGCCGCTCTTTGCGCGCCTGCGCGACGAGGGCGCGGAGTTCGAGTGGCACATCGTCGGCGCCGGCAGTCTGCAAAAGCAGCTTGAGAGCGCCATCGAGGAGCACGCCATGCAGGCGCACGTCCTTCTGGAAGGCGAGCAGACCAACCCTTATCGATATATCAAAAACGCCGATTATTTGCTGCTCCCCTCCTTCCATGAGGCAGCCCCCATGGTTTTTGATGAGGCAATGACGCTCTCGGTACCGATACTGACCACAAACACACTCTCAGCCGTGGAGCTTGTAGAGGCACGCGCAGTCGGGCAGGTATGTAACGGCGACGACGAGGCACTGTACGCACTGCTGAAAGACGCGCTGACGCAAGAGTCGGCAGAGTTGGTTTCCCATACCCCAAGCAACGCGCTGTGCGTAGCACAATTCCGTGCGCTGTGCACGGAACACTAACGGAGGAATACGTATGACAAATGTATATACAAGCAAGCGCGGCAGTGTCTTTATCACCAAAGACCGCTTTCAACAGATCTGCCTTGTTTTGCTCGTAGCTGCGACAACAGCACTGCTGGTGATGCGCGACGCCTATTCTATAAACATTAACAAATATTTATTTGTCGCCATTGCCGCTTTCGGTGCTATCGCACTTTCAATGGAACGATTCACCTATTTCATGTTTTTCCTCTTCCCGCTCTACTTTGGACTCCCTGGAAACTATATCACCATATTGTTCTTGGGGCGGTTGCTTTTAGACCATAAAAAGCTGAAATTAAAGGGAAACAACCTTTGCCTTGCTATTTTCGTCTGCCTGTTTATGCTAATTCAAAACACCGCAAAGGGATATACGGAAATTGTTCATATAATGTTCTTGCTCAATGTGATCATCATCACATTGCTGTTTGCTTATCGCACCTCATGGGACAGCTCCTCTATTCTGTTTTTGTATTCCTTTGGCGTAGCCATGCTTGGTCTGATCATGCTGATCAGTACATTGCAGGTTTATGAGTTCAATGAATTAATGAGTAGTTCCTTGCGCTTGGGCGATGCCATGTACACGACCGACTCCAACGTGATGCACGTAAGCGTGGATCCTAATTATTACGGTGCATATACCATCTCTGCACTTGCAATGAGCATGCCCTTTCTTCAAAAAAAGGGGGCTTCAATCCTGTCAAAGGTGCTGTTAATCGTCATCTTGCTCACATCTCTCGCTGTTTCCCTGATCGGTCTTTCACGATCTTTCGTTCTGGCACTCGTGCTTTGGCTCTTGCTATACTTGATTTCGCAAAAGAAGTTCAAGAATATATTTATCATTCTCATTGTTGTTGCTATCGTCGCCGTTATCATCACCCAAGTCATGCCTAATGTGCTGGAAAGCATCTTGAGGCGCTTTAATGAATCCAATGTGGCGACCGCTAACGGACGCACCGATCAAATAGGGGATTATTATAACGGTTGGATGGAGTCATTGGCTACAATGTTGTTTGGCATCGGTATGTTCGATTGCGAAATTCACTGCACACCTCTGCAATTTTTGTTTGGCGGCGGTATAGTCCTCTTCGAATTGGTCATTGCATTTGCATTGACACTGAAGCCACAACTCGTTTATTACAAAAAGCCTTTCTATGAAACGCACCTCCCCATCATAGTTACGTTTGTTATGATGCTAACTATTCCCGCTGCAACACTGATCAACTCCATATTCCCCTTAGTCATCACATATTTTCACTCCTGCCATATTAAAACACAAAAGGACGGTGTACTAACATGAAATCAACAACCGATGATCTTCGCCTCCTATCGCTTCAAGAGGTGCAATCTCTGCTGAAGAAATTAATGAGCGAAGTGGACCTGTTTTGCCGCGAACGCCAGATCAATTATTATATTATTGGCGGAACATTGCTCGGTGCCGTTCGTCACAACGGTTTTATTCCTTGGGATGATGATATTGACTTGGGAATGGCACGAGATGACTACGAAAAACTTATTGAGCGTTTTTCCAACGGATTCCCAGAACATCCGGATTTAGTTTTAGAATTTGAAAACAACGGAAAAAACAAATGTTTTGTAAAAATTTCTCATAAAAAATCAGAAAACATGTTTCTTGATATTTTCCCTTATGATTTTTATTATTCACAACTTACAGATGAAGAAAAACAAGACTTATCTCTAAAAATTGTAGAATCTAGAAAGCCAAAATCTTTTAATTCAGATTCATCAATCGAAGCTATG
>JAZODU010000034.1:0-10820 GCA_045597145.1 Eubacteriales bacterium | reverse complement strand
ATTTATGTTCTCCCATCAAGGTCGTACCGGCGCATAGGAAAAGCGCGACTCCGCTTCGCTTCGTGACGCTTTTCCTATGCAATTTAATAGTTCTTTATCTTTTTGTCAGATTTTTTCTACCCCAACTATTGACAAAGAGCCGAAATTTTACTGCAAGCTGGAAATGATGCGTGCGATTTCGTTGGTATCCATATTGCGGTCATATGCGTCCAGCATATAGTAGCCCGCTTCATCACTCCAATAATAGTAGATACCATCAAATTCATTTCTTACGTAGAACAGGGTCTGTCCGCCAATTGTTGTAGTTCCGCTTCCGTCCGCCCACTCGAGAGAAGAAAGTTTGTCTTCCTCGTATATTTCAGCATCGGCAAACAAATGGAAAAGATACTCCGGTGCCACGTAGGACATGCCGTCCTCCTCAACCATATATCCGTAGGCGTAGCACGCACCGGTTTCATTGATCCAATATTGTTCCTCAACCATTCCCTCGGGAATATACGCAGGTTTTCTGACCTGCACCTGCGATTCTTCCTTATTGCCGCTCATGATCATCGCGATGATCTGTCCCAGCAACGAGTTCTCGATCGCGCCCATCATCTCGCCCCAATCCTCTTCGGTCATGGTGACAAGATCCTTTGCATCCTCGGGGAGTGCGGGAACTGCCGTGCCCTTGGTAAAGGTCAGAGAAAGGTTCAGATCCAGCGTCACGTCGGTGGTCACGCCCTCTTGCACCTCAACGTTCTTGAGCTTGAGAGAGTTGAATTCGATCGCAGCCACCGTATCGGTCTTGCCGACCGCACCGCCGATCTCGATCATGGGCTCCCCTTCCACACTCAATGCCAGTGCCAGCGCACCGTTTGCCTTCGTGTAGGATGCCGTGATCTTTGCCGCGTTCTGCTTCATGTTATCCATGACCATGTCCATGGACATCTCATAGGTAACAACGCCGTTCTTGTCGGTCTTTGCAATCGTCAGGGACGCGCCGCTCTTGTAGCCACCCATATCCTGAAGTGCCTCGACAACGATACCGTTTGCGTTGTAATACACGGTCACGGTGGAGGTGGACGTCATGTCGTATTCCACGTCAACGATCGTGGAAACAGTCTGCATACCAACCAGCGCACCGGTCTTCAGGCTCAGGTAATACTTCATGGTAGTGGGTGCGATCTCAGCCCCCTCAAGACCTGCATCAAAGCCCTCGGAGAATGCCTGCTTGAGCCCCTCCTTGACCTCTGCCTCGGTCATCTCGACGCCACCCGTGATCAGCGTCAGGAGCGTGTCGGGAATGGTAATAGCGTCGATTGCCGCCAGGCACATTGCCTTGATCGTATCCGCATCCATCGTGTAGGAAATAACAGCGCAGGAAACGGTCTTGCCTGCCGCGTCCTTAAAGCTGCCTGCACTCACGCCAAGATTCAACGAATCCTGCATAGCAGCCACGACCTGCGTTGCAAGTACGCTCCAATCCAGAGCGGAAAGCTCGCCGAGAACGGTGTCTGCCACGCCGAGCATGGGCAGGATCTCTGCCAGCTCTTCCTCGGGGATCTCAAAGAGCACGGGCAAAAGGCTTGCCGCGAAGAGCTCCTCGTCGAGCAGAGTGGACAGATCGATCATGTAGGTGTTTTCGGTGTTCAGCAGAGCCGCGCTGTTGATCATGAGCCCGTTTTCGGTTACGTACAGAATACCGGACAGCTCCTCACCGCCCATGCCGACAACGACCTCAAGCGCACCCTTCTTGTTTTCGACATCGCTGTAGACCGTGCCCTTGATGGACTCCAGACCCTCGATCTCCATCATGGAAAACAGCGACTCGGACTCCAGAAGCAGCTCAACCGAGCCGTTCTTCAGGGCATCCTTGATAATGGACGCGATGCCTGCGTCGTCTGCGAGCCAATCGGTCGCATCCGCGCCTGCGTTTTGGATCGCCTGATAAGGATCCTTTTGAACGTCCTCAAGCTTCAAAGCGTTCTTGCCGCCGTCCGTTTTCTTACCGTCGTCGGTGCTTTCATTGCAGCCCACGAAACAAACGGCACACAGGCAGATCGCCAACAACAAAGACAATAATTTTTTCATCGTATGTACCTCACTTTCTTGTCTTTCGGAGTGATCTCCGATTTTATTATAGCATTTTTTTGCCCGATTGTCAATCTTTTTTTATCGGGTCCCTCCTTTTCTGCAGTATACATTTTTACGTGGGGTAAATGTCAATAGAAAGCGATAAAATATTTTTATATTGCCACAACAAGACGTAAAAAGCCGAACCCGCGCCCTTATTTCAACAGCTCCTCAGTCAACCGAAGGATCTCGGGTGCTCGGCGGGTGCGCTCGCGCGCGGTGATCGCCTGATAAACGGGATAGGCAAGGATCACGCCTACAATACCGACCGCCCCAACAGCGATCCCCAGAAGAAACGCGGTCAGCGTTCCCAGAACAGCACCGAGCTCGGTCATGATCAGGCACATACCCACGCCCAAAAGGAGCGCGCCCACGATACCGACGATCAGTGACACGACCGTCCCCTTGCGGGTCACACCCGCGTCCAACGCGCGCAAGCGCGCCATTTTGTCGTCCGCGGCGGGCAAATATTTCTTGCGGATACGCGCCACCTCCGCCTACTGCTCGGCGGAATAATGATAATTGAAAACCTCGTTTTGTTCGTTATGCTCCATATTGACTCTCCGTTCTGTTTTTCAGTTCCCGATTGGCATGCACGATCATATAGATCGCCATGGCAATGATCAACGCCGAAACCGCGCCGCCGATCGCCCCGAGCAGGATCTTGCACGTAAGCCGCGACATGGTGCCCTCGCCAAAGGTAGTCAGCATGGTGGAGGTCAGCGTCAGCATGGACACGCACGCCGCCGCAAGACCGATCGCCTTTGCCGCCGCATACACGGGGCTTTGGTACTTGCGATATTTGACGCTGCCGATGATCGCGGTCGTGAACGCCGTGAAGGTGTACGCCGCCAGCGCGATAGTCGTGATCTCGTGGTGGTGAAAGGTCCTGTTCCAATAGACCATGAAAAAGACCATCAGCGAGAGTGCCAGGTTCATCGCAAGAAACACCCAGCCGCACGCGCGGTAGCGCACAAGCTCTGCGCGCATGTGCTCACCGGGCTTGTTTTTGGTCGTGTAGCGCACCAAAAGCAAGCGCATGAGTGCAAGCGAGATATAGTAGCCCGCCATGGAATAAAACCAGAACGAGGCGTGATAAAAGCCCAGCCAAAGCTGAAAGACGGCGTAGATCACGTTCCACAAAAACGAGCCGTAAAGCGACACGTTGACGCGCAAGCGCTCGTCGTCAAGCCAGCGGCGCGCGTATTTGTTCCCATCCTTAAAGGTCTTGAAAAAGCGGACGAGCTGCGGGATCCTGAAGCACCAGACCGTGAGCGTATACGCCGCGAGGACGTAGGAAACGACAACAAGCACCGATTCTGTTCCGACAAAGACCATGGCGTGCACCAAAAGCACCGCGGAAACGGGCAGGAGCACGAGCAGAACGGCAATATGCGGAAGCAGAAGCGCCTTACCGATCCTCTTCCAAGCCATGCTTCCCCCTCCTGAGCTTCACCGTAAAGGTCGAGCCGACCCCGAGCGCGCTTTCCACGGCGATCTCGCTCTCGGTGATGTCGATCACGCGCTTGACCAGCGTAAGCCCCAGACCGTTGCCCTCGGTCGCGTGCGACGTGTCGCCCTGATAGAATTTTTCAAACATATGAGCTCCCACCTCGCGTGAGATCCCGCAACCGCTGTCGCTGACCGCCACCACGGCAAGGTCGTCCTCGACCGCGAGCCGCACCCTGACCGTGCCGCCCGCCTCGGTGAACTTGATCGCGTTGGAAAAGAGGTTGTTCCAGACCAGCGTCATCATCTCGGCATCGCTCGTCACGTACACGTCCTCGGCAATATCGGTTTCGATCACAAGAGACTTCTTCTCCCACCGCTCTTCAAACCCGAGCAAACACTCGCAAAGCTGCTCGCTCAGATTGTACGCGGTGAATTGCGGATAGATCTGCTGATTTTCCGGCTTGTTCAACTTTAAAATATTCGAGATCAGCCCCGAGAGATTGTTCGCGGCGGCAGAAATGATCTGCGTGTACTCGCGCCGCTCGGATTCCGACAGCCCCGCCTCCGAGAGGAGCGCGCTGTAGTTGCGGATCACGGACAGCGGCGTTTTGATCTCGTGCGACACGTTGGCAATAAAGTCGGCGCGAAGCGTTTCGATGCCCGAAAGCTCCCCCGCCATTTTGTTGATGTGCTCCGCGATCTCGCAAAGCCCCTCTGCCGAGCCGCGCATCGACACGGTTGAGATGCGCACGGAAAAATCGCCCTGCATCATCCGTTCGGTCGCCTCGATGATCCGCTTGGTGTGACGCTCGACCGTGCGTCTGCGGCGGACGGCATCAATGACCGTGAAAAGGAGCGAGAGCAGGATCACGTTGAGAAAGGTGAACTTTGCCGCCGTGCCGATGCCCTCCTCGTCAAGGACGATGCCGAGCTCGCGCGTCATCAGCGAAAGAAAAAGCATGGTACAGCAGGTGACGGTGAACGCCACCGGAAGGAAAAAGAGCAGGTATCCGCTGATAAAGCGCAGAACTCTGCCGTAACGCTCCTGCCGCTTCATTTGATGACCGCCTTGTAGCCCAGACCGTGCACGGTCACGATCTCAAACGCGTCGCACGCCGAGAGCTTTGCGCGCAGCTTGGTCATGTAAACGTCGACCGTGCGCGTGCTCGATTCGGTGTCCGCGTCCCAGAACTCATCCATGAGCTGTGTGCGCGTAAAGGTCTTTTTGGGGTAGGAGAGGAGCTTGTAGAGCAGGTTGAACTCACGCGCGGTCAGAGCGATCTCCTCCTCGCCCAGATACGCCGTGTGCTCGTCGGCATCCATTACGAAGTCCCCCACGGTCAGCCGTCGGCTCTGCGCGATCTTCGCGCGGCGCAAAAGCGCACCGATGCGCAAAAACAGCTCGTCAAAATCGATCGGCTTGACCATATAATCGTCCACGCCGATGCGATAGCCCCGTTGCTTGGAGGCAAAATCGTCGCGTGCGGTCATAAACAGGATCGGGATCTCCTCGTTGAGCGAGCGCACGGTCTTGGCAAACTCAAAGCCGTCGATATCGGGCATCATGATGTCCGACACGATCAGATCGAACACGGTTTCGTACATGGCGTCGTACGCGTCGGTCGCGCGCAACACGCCCGTTGCCTCGTAGCCGCTCCGATTGAGAAACGTGCACACCGCGCGGCAAAGATCCGCGTCGTCCTCCAGAACCAAAATCTTGAACATGCTCTTCCCTCCCGATTTTTTTCTTCAGTATAGCATACAAATGTTAAAGTTTTGTTTCCGCTCGCCTCTTTTTCTTACACCAAGACGTTTTTTTGCAGGATCACGCGGCTGATCGCCGAGTGATCCGCGCTTGACGCTTGCCTTGTTGCACCTTTTACGGATTTGTGATTTGCTCACTCAACTCCAGCACCTGTGCGCCGTATTTGCGCTTACGTGCCTTCAAAATGCCCTTGTAGATGGGGTAGGTCAGCAGCGCAAGCGCCATGCCCGCCACGCCGATCGCAATACCGAAAATCATCGGCTCACCGCGCATGCCGATGATCTCGGCAATATCGGTCATCACAAGGCTCATGCCCGCGCCCATCACGATGGCGGAAAGGCTGCCGTAAACATACGCGAATACGCTTGCGGGGCGTCTGACACGCGCGTCCAGCTCCTTCAGCTGCTCAAGCGTGCTTTTTTCGCGCGGCATATATTTTTCACGGATCCGCTTTGCCTCTTCGTTTCTTGCCGCCGAATAGCGGCATACAAATTCTTCGTTTTTCATTTTTTGTCCTCCTGTTTGTGTTTACACGCCTATTATAGCCCACGCTTTTTTTCGTTTTGTTGGCGAAATGTTGGCGAAATGTTAATCTGCAAAAAAACGCCCCGCGCAGGTTGCGCGGGACGGGCTGTCGTTCAGATAAACACAAGGAAATAGAGCGCGGTGGAAACGATCACGCCGACCAAAGCACCTGCGAATACCTCGGGCGTGGTGTGCCCGACGTGCTCCTTGAAGTGCATCTGCCGAAGCTCCTCTGTGCTCGCGCCCTGCCGCAGGTCGTTCAGGAGCTTCGACTGCCGTTCGGTTTCAAGCCGCACGCCGATCGCGTCACGGCAAACGATGATCGCAAGGATCACGGCGATCGCAAAGGCAAAGCTTCCAAAGCCCTCCTGCCATGCCGCCATGCCCGCCACCGACACGATGGTCGCGCTGTGACCGCTCGGCATACCGCCGTCCCCCAGCATCCGCTTGAGCGAGAATTTTTTATGTACGATGAGATACGTGATCCCCTTTGTGACCTGCGCGATCAACCACGAGCAAAGTGCCGCGATCACGTAAGGATTCGTTACAAGATCCAAAAGCCATTTCATGTTTGTCTGTCTCCCTCTTTTTGATTTTAACGCTACTATTATACCGCATAGGTGTTTTTGGCGTGTGTAAAAAATGTAAATAATGTGTTAAAGGGGCGCGTTCGGCACTTTCAAAAAAGCTCTCCGTATGTTAGCGCCATATAACCGTCAGCGTGTCATCCTGAGCGGAGCGCGTAGCGCGCAGTCGAAATTTTGGTGCTCATCTGTCGGAGCTACACAAAATAATTTCTATGTGCTTTTGTCGCGCTTGAAAGGCTTTGATCGTATACGCGGTTCCTTTTGAAACGCCATCCCAAAAGGCGATCCCTACGTCTGCATACTCGGCAATTTCATCATTCCGCTTGAGCGGAGCCGCACGCCCATATAAGGCATAGCGCGGCAAAAATTCAACCAGCCTCATTCCATGCGCCTCGGCGTATCTCGCCGCGCACGCATCAATCCCCTTGGCACCGCCCGAAACAATTTCCGTTGTCCCCTGCGGCAAATATTTCCCAATATCCGCAATCTCCAAATTCCTTGGTCCTACAATCGCAACCCTCATATCGCCCTCCAATAGATATATTTTGAACACATTATGCGCTCGTTTGTAACATTGTAGCACAAAATAGGTGTAAAGTAAACACATAATATATTAAAAACGAGGTTATTATGGCTACAAAAAGCTTGTCGATCCGAATTGAGCAGGAGATGCTCGACAAATTGCACGTGGTGGCAGACTACGAGGGCAGAAGCGCAAACAGCCAGATTCTGATCCTGATCCGTGACTGCATCGAGCAATACGAAGCAAAGCACGGCGAGATCAACATCGGGAAAAAGAAATAAGCATACCCCTATAAATTGCGCGAAGCGCACACTCCCCCGAGGTTGATGTTGTTAAGACATCAACCTCGGGGGAGTGCCCTTTTACGAAAGTTTTGAGAGGTGAGGGGTATGGGGAGAGGGGAGCTTTTTCAAAAGCTCCCCTCTCCCCATATTCAATCGCCTCTTACTCCTCCGGAAGCTCGGATTCGTCGATGATGAAATCCTTGATCTTGAGATAGATCTCGGTTTCGGATTCGCAGAAGATCTGATCCCACTCAAATGTATACATCGCACCCAGAAGCGATTTGCCGTTTACGGTAAAGTTGTCACCGTCGGTCAAAACGATCTTGCCGGGCACCTTCGTCGCTACACCGACAAAGCGGTTGATGTCTGCCATTGTGTCCAATCTGATACGATATCTCATAGTTTTTTCCTTCCTTTTTTGTTTTCAGGGACGTTCAGCCGCCCCGTGCTTTCTTCCTGCGTCCCGAAAAAAGCTTCCGCAGAAGCGGCGAGAGGAACGACGGCGCCTTCCAAACGAACATTTTCATCGTTGCACACTCCTTTGAATGAAATTCATTCCCATTATATGCAACACGTGCCCTCATTGTTCCCGCTTCGGGTGCTTTTTCAGAACATTTTTTTGCGCGTTCAGGCGTTTTTGCCGACCGCCTCGACATTCAGCTTCTTCATTGCCGCGCGGAACACGACCTTGTCGTTCTCGTGCGTCAGCGACGCCTCCACCTGCTCCAGGGGAACCCATTCCACCTGTGCGATCTCGCCCTCGCGGGCGCGGATGTCCTTTTGCGCCGTGTGCGTCAGGAAGTAGACCACTTCCTTGCTCACGCCGGGGCTGGGACTGTAATGTACGGTTTCGCGGAACTTGCTGTCGATGCGGATCTGCACCGCCGTTTCCTCGAACACCTCGCGGATCGCGGTCATGTACTCGGTTTCTCCCGGTTCCATATGTCCCTTCGGAAAAGAACGGTGCCCGCCAAGCTTGTGTCGGATCATCAGAATATACAGTTTTCCGTCGCTGTCGTCCCGACGCACCACAAGGGCACCGCAGGATTTTTCATAATGCATGGCTCGAGCCTGTCCTTTCTTTTGAATTTTGCGGGCAGGAAACACCGAACGGTGTTTCCTGCTCCTTTTTGCCCATTATTCGGGCTGTACCTGCTCCATGACGAAGGCTTCGAGAATATCTCCGACCTTGATGTCGTTGAACTTCTCAAGACCGATGCCGCACTCGTATCCGGACGCCACTTCCTTTGCGTCGTCCTTGAATCTCTTGAGCGAGGAGATCTTATCCTCAAAGATCACCACACCGTCGCGCACAACACGGATCTGCGACTGACGCGTGACCTTACCGTCCTGAATATAGCAGCCCGCGATGGTGCCGACGTTGGGCACGTGAATGGTCTGGCGGACCTCTGCGTGACCCGGCAGGTTCGCGCGGAACTTGGGCGCGAGCATACCCTTCATAGCCGCCTCGATCTCCTCAAGGCATTCGTAAATGACGCGGTAGGTACGCACGTCGACGTTCTGACGCTCTGCGGAATCCAGTGCGCTCTTATCGGGACGGACGTTGAAGCCGACGATGATCGCGTTCGATGCCGCCGCAAAGGTAACGTCGCCCTCGGTAATGCCGCCCGCCGCCGCGTGGATCACGCGGACCTTGACCTCCTCGTTGGAGAGCTTGAGAAGAGATGCCTTGACCGCCTCGACCGAGCCGTCCACGTCTGCCTTGACGATGATGTTCAGATCCTTGACGCCGTCCGAGATCTGCGCGAACAGGTCGTTGAGGTTTGCTCTTGCGTTCGCCTTGAACACGTCCTCCTTCGCCTTGTCGCGGCGCTGATCTGCCAGCGTTCTTGCCATTCTTTCGTCCTCGACCGCCTGGAACTCGTCGCCCGCCGAGGGAACCTCGGAAAGACCCGTGATCTCAACCGGCACGGAGGGGGTTGCCGCCTTGACGGGCTTGCCGTTGTGGTCGGTCATGGAACGAACGTGACCGACGGCGGTGCCTGCGATGATGATGTCGCCGTTATGGAGCGTACCGTTCTGCACGAGCACGGTAGCCACGGGACCGCGTCCGCGATCCAGCTTTGCCTCGATGACGATACCCTTTGCACGTCTGTCGGGGTTCGCCTTGAGCTCCTTGACGTCTGCTACGAGCAGGACGCTCTCCAAAAGGTCGTCAATGCCCTGACGCGTCAGTGCCGACACGGGCACGCAGATCGCATCTCCGCCCCATTCCTCGGGAACAAGACCGTACTTGGTCAATTCCTGCTTGATGTTGTCGGGATTTGCGGTGGGCTTATCCATTTTATTGATGGCAACGACGATGTCGATGCCTGCTGCCTTTGCGTGGTTGATTGCCTCGATCGTCTGGGGCATGACGCCGTCGTCCGCCGCCACGACGAGGATCGCGATATCGGTTGCCATCGCGCCGCGTGCACGCATTGCGGTGAACGCCGCGTGCCCGGGGGTATCGAGGAAGGTGATGTCGCGGCCGTTGACCTTGACGCGGTACGCACCGATGTGCTGGGTAATACCGCCCGCCTCGCCTGCGGTGACGTTGGAGTTACGGATCGCGTCGAGGATCGAGGTCTTACCGTGGTCAACGTGACCCATGACGCAGACGACAGGTGCGCGCTCGGTGAGCTGCTCCTCGGAATCCTCTGCATCGTCAAAGAGCTTCTCCTCGATGCTGACCACAACCTCGGGGGTTGCGGCAATGCCGAACTCATCCGCGACCAGTGCCGCGGTATCGTAATCGATGACCTGATTGATGGTTGCCATCATGCCCATGAGCATGAGCTTTTTGACAACCTCACCGGCTGTCACGTGGAGCTTGGAAGCCAGCTGTCCTACGACGATCTCCTCGGGAAGCTCCACCGACGTGGGCTTGTAGGATATGGGCTGCTGAACGGGTGCACCGCCTCTCTTGCCCTTGTCCTTGCCCTTGCCGCCCTTGGCGTTCTTGCCGCCAAAGCTTGCCTGCTGTCCGTTATTCTGCTTCTTCACTCTCTGGTTGCCGCCCTTCAGGTTGCTGTCGCGATCCGAAACGAAGCTGTCCAGACGCTCATCGTATTTGGAAAGATCGACGGTCGATCCATGCGTATCGATGACACGCGGTCCCTTACGAGTACCGTCGGGATTGATATTGGTGGAAGCACCGCGCACGATGGGCTGTGCCTTGAAGGTATCCTTCGGTGCGCTGGGCATGTATTCACCCTTATCGTGATCAAAGCCCTTGTTCATGCGAGAGCCGTTCTGACGGTCGCCGCCGCGATTCTGTCCGCCAAATCCACCGCGCTCGTTCTTACCGCCGAATGCAGACTGCTGATTCGCGCGAGGAGGCTGCCCCTCGAAGCGGCGATTTGCGCCGAACGCATTGCCGTTATTCGCGTTACCGTTGCCCTGCGGACGCGCGCCTGCGGGTGCATTGCCTGCGGGACGCGTGGGCATACCGTAATTGCCGGGAAGACCATTCTGCTGCGGACGAAAGGGATTTCCCGTATAAGGCTGACGAGCCGTAGAACCGGGCTGACGTGCGGCAGGCTTTTCCTCTGCCTTGGGTGCCGGTG
>JAZODU010000033.1:0-3984 GCA_045597145.1 Eubacteriales bacterium | reverse complement strand
CTTTGTCCCTCGCTTGTCAAGTACTTTTTTAAACTTTTTTCAAGTTTTTCGTACTTTTTTTAAGAAACGCGTGGATCGGCTACCGTTTTGCGGTTAGCCTGTATATTTTAGCACCTCTTGTCCGTTTTGTCAAGCATTTTTTTCGATTTTTTCACTCTTTTTCATATTTTCAGCAATTTCTACTGTTTATATACGACATTATGGACGACTTTTCTATGAAAAATAAACGATAAGACAACAAAAAAGACGAGCCGACCGTTTGAGTGCGGCTCATCTTCGTTGTTTTTTACACATCGCGTCTGCCCTCAAGGGCCCGGAAAAGCGTGATCTCGTCAGCATATTCGAGGTCTGCCCCCACAGGCACGCCATACGCCAATCGGGTCACGCGAACGCCGAACGGGCGCAACAGGCGCGACAGATACATAGCGGTCGCCTCCCCCTCCACGGTGGGATTGGTGGCAACGATGATCTCCTCGACCGCGCCGTCCTCAAGACGCGCCAGCAGCTCCTTGATCTTGAGCTGATCGGGCGTGACGCCATTCATCGGGGAGATGAGCCCGTGCAGGACGTGGTATGTACCGCGAAATTCCCTCACTTTTTCCATGGCGATCACGGTTTTGGGATCGGTCACGACGCAGATCACGGTTGGATCGCGCTCCTCGTCCGTACAAATCGCGCAAAGCTCGCGGTCGGTCAGATTCTGACAGATCGGGCAAAGATGAATCTTTTCTTTTGCGTCCACGATCGCGTCCGCAAACGCTTTTGCCTCCTCGTGCTCCAGCGCAAGGACCGAATACGCCATGCGCATGGCTGTCTTTTTTCCGACGCCCTCGAGTTGTGCGAATTTTTCGGCAAGCAGGCGCAAGGACTCAATGTATTCCGCCATCTGATCAGAACATTCCGGGCAGGTTCATAGGTCCTGTGATCTTATTCATTTCCTCGTTGGTGGTATCGTCCACGCGCTTGATCGCCTCGTTGACAGCGGCAACAAGGATATCGGACAGCGTTTCGATATCGTCGGGATCCACGATCTCGGGCTTGAGATCGATTGCAAGGATCTCGCGCTTACCGTTGATCTTGACGTTGACGACGCCGCCGCCTGCAGAGATATCGTACTCGCGTGCGTTCAGCTCTTCCTGCTTTGCCGCCATGTCCTCCTGCATTTTCTGTGCCTGGCGGATCATTGCCTGCATATTCTGCGCGCCGCCCATTCCCTTCGGGATATTTGCTCTCATAGTGATTTCTCCTTCATTTATTATATATAAGTTTATTTGGTTACTCCTCTGCCGCCTCGATGATCTCATCGATCACGTTTTTGGCGTCCGTTTTCCCCGTTACCTCAAAGATCAGTGCACGATCTGTGACCTCACGGCGCAACACGGTTGATACTGCCGCGCGCAAGCGGTCGCGCGCATCGTCCTTTTCCATCATACTCATGGCAAAGGAATTGTCAAAGCGCACGATGACCTGTCCGTCCTCGGTGGTATACGCGCGCGCCGCCTTAACGAAGCCTGCCAGCATGGGGGCGTTGCGCCCCACGCGTTCAGCCGCCTCCATCCAGTTGCGGATCGGGCGCAGGATACGCTTTTCGGTGTTCTCATGGCTCACGGGCACCTGCGGTGCGGGCGTGTGAGGCTCTTCTGTCTTGGCAACCGGTACCGCTTCTTTTGCTTCGACCGTCTGCGTTTCGGCTTTGGTCGGCGTGAAGGTGCGGCCCGTCAGCATCTGCTCCTCCAATTGCGCGATGCGCGAGAGCATTGCCTCCGAGGAGGTATCCAATGATGCGTCGCACATGCGGATCAAGGTCATTTCGGCAATGATGCGCTTGACCGCGTTGGATTTTTGCATAGCAAAGAGGGCGTCCTCCATCAATTTGCAATGATACAGAAGCGTTTCCCTGCTGAATTTTTGCGTCGCCCCCTTCATCTGCTCCAGCTCGTGGTCGGTCAGATCCAGATAAGCGGCGGCATTTTTGGTGGTTTTGAGGATCATCATGTCCCGCCAGAGGGAGATCAGATCCTGCCAGAACACCGCGATGTCCTTTGAAGAACGAACGACAGCGGCGATCTGCTCAAACAGAACGTCATAGTCGCGCGCCGAAACGGCGTTCACCGTTTCCAACATGGCACCGCGCCCCGTCAGTCCCACGGAATTTTCCACAGTCTCGGGTGTGACCTTGCGCTCAACTCCCGCGCACAGCTCCAAAAGGCTGATCGCGTCGCGCATTCCGCCTTGTGCAAGCTTGGCAAGCATGCGTGCCGCCGTGGGATCCAGCGCGATCCCCTCCTCGCGCGCGATGTGCTCGAGTCTTCCCACCAGTGCGTCGGTGGAAATTCTGCGGAAGTCAAAGCGTTGACAACGCGAAATGATGGTTGCGGGCAATTTATGCAGCTCGGTGGTTGCCAGAATGAACACGACGTGCTCGGGCGGCTCCTCCAAGGTTTTGAGCAGTGCGTTGAACGCGCTGACCGACAGCATATGCACCTCGTCGATGATATACACGCGGTATTTCAGCGAGGAGGGCGAATACACGACCTCGTCGCGGATATCGCGGATATTATCGACACCGTTGTTAGATGCGGCGTCCATTTCCAGAACGTCGGTTGCCGCACCGCTGTCGATAGATCGGCAAGCGGCGCACGTGCCGCAGGGATTACCGTTTACGGGTTGCTCACAGTTGACGACCTTTGCCAGAATCTTTGCGCAGGTGGTTTTACCCGTTCCGCGTGAGCCACAGAACAGATACGCATGGCTGAATGCGCCGTTTTCCGCCTCGTAGCGCAAAACCGACGTGATATGCTCCTGCCCGCAAACGTCGTCAAAGGTCTGCGGACGCCATTTTCTATACAGTGCCTGATGCATAATTACGCTCTTTCAATCGGCATCTCGGCAAGCTTGCGCATATATGCGCAACCAAGCTCGAGTGCGGGAATATTTTCTTCTGCTCCCTCAAACTCCAAGGAGAACACGCCGTCGTAGCCCACTTCACGCAGCAGCTTGATGCAAGCCGCCACGGGAACGTCGCCGTGACCGAGAACCGTGCCGCGCAGGAGATTGCCGTTGCGGGTC
Organism: Eubacteriales bacterium; assembly: GCA_045597145.1. Lineage (GTDB taxonomy): Bacteria > Bacillota > Clostridia > Oscillospirales > CAG-272 > UMGS1865. The sequence continues at coordinate 915 of JAZODU010000033.1, read as the reverse complement.
TTAAAGAATCCGTCGGGCTCGACGTACAGTTCGTCCGACGCACGGTAGAGGAAATCCTTGACGTGCACGTGGATCGCGTAAGGCAATGCACGGCGCACGCCCTCCAAGGGATACTCGTCGGCACACAGGAAATTCCCAATGTCCAAAAGCCAGCCGTAGTTCTCGTCGTTTACTTCATTTATTAAGTACTCCATTCTCTCGGAATCCTGAAAAATGAAGCCGTGATTTTCGGAGCAGGTACGAATCCCCTTGGCTTTTGCATACTGTGTAACCTTGCGGATCAGGGGTGCCATCGCCTTTGCCGCCTCCTGCCACGTCACACTCTCGGGGAGCTTATAGCAAACGTCGTGGCGCATCAGCGGCGCGCCGAGTGCCTCGGCAACGTCAACGTACTGATAAAGCGTATTCAAGATCTCCTCGGGCTTGCCGTTGAGACAATCTGCGCCGATGGTGTGCGACGCGATGTCAAGTCCGATCGCGTTGCAGTACAGACGCAGCTCGCGCGCGGTTGTCACGGGATCCTCGGTATCGATTTTTGTAAATTCAATTGCTTCAAAGCCGATTTTCTTAGCAAGGCGCGCAACCTCAAACAGGTCACATCCCGTAGCCGTTCTGTACTTTGCAAAGCTATAAGAGCTGACACCGATCTTCATACGTTCCCCCCCAATATATAAAAGCGTCCGACGCTTGAAAAAGCGCCGGACTGCAAAACAAGACCATACACCTCAAAATCGAAAGTCGCCCCCACGCGATATTCGCACCTTCTGCTCAGAACAGGCACCCTCGCGGCACATCGAGATGATCGCTTAATGCTGCTTGGTCCCCCACCTGACATGGTTCACGAGTCCCGATTGCGCAAGACCCATTCGTCAACACAGCAGATGCGACTCAATTCGTAAGAGTTCGTTCCTCAAA
>JAZODU010000032.1:0-5188 GCA_045597145.1 Eubacteriales bacterium | reverse complement strand
TCACTGCCGCCGTGCAGAACTTGAAGAAGATTGCCAACCTATGTTGGAGGGATTCCTCCAATGTCCTCACATTTTTACTATTTCTTTGCAAAAAACAAAGCCTATCTCGTGCTTGAAATAGGCTTTGTCAGTGATCTGAGCGAGCCGCTTTATTGCGGCTCGCTCTTGCTTTCTTCTTTCTTTTTCGCCTTCGGCTTCCGATGAAACCAACGGCGTTTTTTCTTTTTCTTGGGGGCGGGTGTCGGCTCGGGCTGCGGCGCGTTTTCGCGCGGCGGTTTGACCTCGCCCGCGCATTTGTCGTAGGCTTCCATCAGCATGTCCGCCGTCACGTGGTGGTGCTCGCAGATCGCTTGCATCAGACGCATGGTGGCAAGCGCGTCACCGTCGCTGCGGTGGCGGTTTTCGGGTTCGACCCCGCACCACGCCTCGTAGTAGCCTGCCAACCCGTGCGCCGCCTTGTGCGCCGAGTGCAGACGGCAAAGCTGCTCCATGTCAAACCAGCGGTAGGGAATGTGTTGGAGCGAGTAGCGCGTGCAATCGCGCCGCAGAGCCTTGTTGTCGTTGTTCACGGCAAAGCCGACCGCCACGTCGCAATCGAAAAACAGTGCCTTGATGCGCTCGTAAAGGGCGGGGAAGGCGGGGGATGCCTCCACGACCTCCTTGGGGTAGGCGAGGATGTTTTGCTCGACGTATTCGTTCCACTCGCACTCGGGGTTGATGCAAAGATCGGTGGGAGGTGTCAGAATATGAAATTCCTCGTCGGTGACGAGATACCCAATGGAGTAGATCGAGCCCGGCACCTGCCCGTTGGCAAACTCCATGTCAAAAAACAACAGCTTCATACGTGCGTCCTTTCGCATGCTTCATTCTGCTTTTATTGTACCATGCTTTCCTTGAAAAGTCTATAAAAATATGTAAATTTTAAGAAATCTATTGACAAATATGGGTTTTGGGTTTACAATAAACGTGCACAAAAGCGCAGCTTTGCGCAACAATGCGAAAAAATGGGAGCGGAGGGTGCAACAATGTACAAATGTGAGCGCGAGGACGAGATCATGGATCTCTTGTCCGAAACCGAGTATGCAACGGTGGAGTACCTGGTCAAAAAGATCAACATCAGCGCGTCCAGTATTCGGCGCGACCTGAAAAATCTGGAGGAGCGCGGACTGGTGGTGCGCAGCTACGGCGGCGTCAAGCGCGCCAATTCTGCGGGAAAGCACATTCCGTTCTCGCTTCGCAGTCACGAAAACAGCTCGCAGAAAAAGCAGATCGCACGCGCGGCGGCGGGGCTTTTGCACGCGGGGGACGTCGTGTTTCTGGACGGCTCAAGCAGCGCGTTCTTTTTGGCGGAGCTTTTGCCCGCGATCGGCGGTATCACGGTCATTACCAACAGCATTGACGTAATGGCGGCAATGTCGGAGTACGACATCAAGGTATATTGCACGGGTGGTATGATCTCCTCCGAGAACCGCGCGGTGCTTGTAGGGGGATCGACGCAGGAGTTCGTGCGCAGGATCCGCGCCGATGCGTTCGTTTTTTCGGTGCAAGCGATGAGTGCCGACGGCGAATTTTTTGATTGCTACGCCGAGGAGGTTGCCGTGCGCAATGCGATGATGCAGAACGCGCGCTGCAAGATCATGCTCTGCGACAGCAGCAAGTGGGGCAAGATCTCGACCTTCTATCAGACCTCGCTTTCTGATGTTGATTATCTGATCACCGACAAGGATCCAAATCAATTCTTCCAAAACCCCATGCCTGAGAAGTGTATATTGGCTTGAGGTTGTGAGGAGGGAGGACTTTTTCAGAAAAAGCCCCCCTCCTCCCCCAAGCCCCCTCCACCTTTCAAAACCTTCACAAAAAGCACGCCCCCGAAATCGGTGTTGTTAAGACACCGATTTCGGGGGCGTGCCCTTATGTAAAAGTTCTTGGAGGGGAGAGGTTTGGAGAGGGGAACCTTCTTTCAAGAAGGTTCCCCTCTCCAAAAAATCACTTCCCACCAAAAGTCTTATCATAACACTCGATCGCTTCGCGGATGATCTCCTCGGCTTTGCTTCTGCCGAAGAGCGAGCGTACGTCGGTTTCCTTGTTTTCAAGCTGCTTGTAAACCGTGAAAAAGTGCATGATTTCGTCAAAGATATGTGGCGGCAAGCCGTCGATCGACGCAATGCCGAGATAGGTCGGATCGGAGAACGGGACGGCAATGATCTTGTCGTCCATCTTTCCGCCGTCGATCATTCGCATCACACCGATGGGATAGACGCGCACGAGCGTGAGCGGATAGATCGGCTCGGAGCAGAGCACCAGAACGTCCAAGGGGTCGCCGTCGTCGGCAAAGGTGCGCGGAATAAAGCCGTAGTTGGCAGGGTAGTGCGTCGAGGTGTACAGAATACGGTCAAGCTTGAGAAGTCCCGAATTTTTGTCCAGCTCGTATTTGCATTTGCTCCCCTTGGGAATCTCGATCACCGCGTTGAAATCACTCGGCGTGATCTCCGCGGGATCCATGTCATGCCAGATATTCATGGAAAAACTCCTTATTTTACGTAATCAAATTCAAAATCGTAGATCGATACGGTGTGACCGTCGCGGCAGCCCTTCTTTTCAAGTGCCTCGAACACGCCGCTCTTTTCAAGCACCCGCTGGAAGAAGTTGAGCGACTCGTAGTCGCTGAAATTGATCTGACCCATCAGATTCTTCAGCCACTCTCCCGTGACGTAGAAGGTGTCGTTCTCGCGGCGAATGACCGTGTCCTTGCCGCCGCCCACGTAAGCGTCCTCGGGCGCGTATTCGCTCTCGTAGATCTTCATGGGAGGCAGATCCTTCAGTCGTTCGGCAACCAGACGGATCATCTCGTCAAGCCCCTCGCCCGTTACGGCGGAAACGTAGAGCAGCGTCCAGCCGTTTTCTTTAACGTATGCTTCAAACGCGTCCACGTCAACCAGCTCGCGGTCGAGCGCGTCGCACTTGTTGGCAAGAATGATCTGCGGACGTATAGCGAGCTCCTCGCTGTAGCGACCGAGCTCATAATTGATCTTTTTGATATCCTCCACGGGATCGCGCCCCTCAAAGCAGGAGATGTCAACCACGTGCAACAGGAGCTGACAGCGGTCGATGTGGCGCAAAAAGGCGTGCCCGAGCCCCGCGCCGTCGGCTGCCCCCTCGATCAAGCCGGGAATGTCAGCAGCCACAAAGCCACTCTCGCCACCCGTGCGTACCACGCCGAGGTTGGGGGAGAGGGTCGTGAAATGATAGTCGGCGATCTTGGGGCGCGCAGAGGAAATGCGTGAGAGGATCGAGGATTTTCCAACGCTCGGGTAGCCGATGAGTCCTACGTCGGCAAGCATCTTCAATTCCAGCACGACCTCTTTCTCCTCGCCCTCGGTGCCGTTCTTTGCAAACATCGGAACCTGACGCGTGGGCGTTGCGAAATGACGGTTGCCCCAGCCGCCGCGGCCTCCGCGGCAGACGAGATAATCTGCGCCGTCGTTCTCGGACATGTCGTGAATGATGCGTCCGCTCTCGGCGTCCTTGATCAGCGTTCCGGGGGGCACCATGATGACAAGATCCTCGGCGGTCGCGCCGTGGAACTTCGAGCCCTTGCCGTCACCGCCGCGCGCGGCGATAAACTTGTGCTTGTAGCGGAAGGCGAGCAGCATATTCGTGCCGGGATCAACGCGGAACACCACGTTGCCGCCGTGTCCGCCGTCACCGCCCTCGGGACCTCCCGCCGCCACGTACTTTTCGGGGCGGAAGGAAACGGCACCGTTGCCGCCGTCACCCGCTTTAATGTAAATTTTGACGTTATCAACAAACATGAAGCATGTCCTTTCTTTGAAAGCTCTTGAAAAAGGTTGGGGGTGCGGGGGAAGGGTGCCTCTTTCAAGAGGCTTTCTTCCTCTGCGACCTTTACACTGCGAATCTTACTCCGCGTCGTCGCCTCTCATGCGAATGATGAGCTTGATGGGCGTGCCGGAGAAGCCGAAGGTTTCGCGCAGGCAGTTTTCGATATATCTCTGATAGGAGAAATGGAAAAGCTGAATATTGTTGCAGAAGATCACGAAGGTGGGGGGCGCGATGCCGATCTGCGTCATGTAATAGATCTTGAGTCTGCGACCCTTGTCGGACGGGGGCTGAACGCGGATCATCGCGTCACCCAGCACGTCATTGAGCATACCCGTGGTCACGCGCATCACCGACTGGTTGTACACGTACAGAATCCGCTCAAACAGATTGGGCACGCGCTGTCCCGTTTTGGCGGAAATGAAGAGGATCGGCGCGTAGGGCATATACGCCAGCTCCGTGCGGATCTTGTTGGTAAATTCATTCACCGTGGAGTTGTCCTTTTCGATCAGATCCCACTTGTTGACCACGATGATGACCGCCTTGCCCGCCTCGTGCGCGATGCCTGCGATCTTGGTGTCCTGATCGGTAATACCCGTGGAGGCATCGATCATCAGCACGCAAACGCTTGCGCGCTCGACCGCCATGTGCGCGCGCAGCACGCTGTAATGTTCGATCTTGTCGTCGATTTTGGACTGGCGGCGAATGCCCGCCGTGTCGATAAAGGTGAACTTGCCGTATTCGTTTTCCACCTGCGTATCGACCGCGTCGCGCGTCGTACCCGCAATGTCGGAAACGATCAGGCGGTTTTCGCCGAGCAGACGGTTGATGATCGAGGACTTTCCCGCGTTGGGCTTGCCGATGACCGCCACGTGAATGCTGTCGTCGTCCTCCTCATCGTCCTGCCAATCCGACAGGTAGTCAAGGCAGGCGTCAAGCAGGTCGCCAGAGCCGCTTCCGTGAATGCTGGATACGCTGATGGGATCCTGCTCAAAGCCCAGCTCGTAGAACTCGTAGAATTCCATGGGCGGCTGACCGATGCGGTCGCATTTGTTGATACAGGGAACGATCGGCTTGCCGCTTTTCTTCAGCATTACGGCGATATCGCGGTCATCGGCGGTCAGACCGGTGCGCACGTCGCACATAAAGACGATCACATCGGCGGTTTCCACGGCAATTTCGGCTTGCAAGCGCATTTGCTTGAGGATGATATCATCGGTTTTGGGCTCGATACCGCCGGTATCGATCACCACCAGCTTACGGCCTCTCCATTCGGTCTCACCGTAAATGCGGTCACGGGTCACGCCGGGAGTGTCCTCCACAATCGAACGGCGTTCTCCAATGAAGTCGG
>JAZODU010000031.1:0-25552 GCA_045597145.1 Eubacteriales bacterium | reverse complement strand
GGAGGAAGCCTCGTCCTTCAGACCGACGATTTCAACAACGTCGGATACCTTAACGGTACCACGCTCAACACGACCGGTAGCAACAGTACCACGACCGGAGATGGAGAAGACGTCCTCGACGGGCATCAGGAAAGGAAGGTCTGCCTGACGCTCGGGAGTGGGGATATAGCTGTCAACCTGATCCATCAGCTCGAGGATGCAAGCATACTCGGGAGAGCTGGTGTCGGTGCTGGAAGACATGAGAGCTTCACGAGCGGAGCCGCGAACGATCGGGAGATCGTCGCCGGGGAACTCGTAGGAGGACAGAAGATCACGGATCTCCATCTCAACGAGATCGAGCAGCTCTTCGTCATCAACGAGGTCGGTCTTGTTCATGAATACAACGATTGCGGGAACGCCAACCTGACGAGCGAGCAGAACGTGCTCACGGGTCTGCTGGAGAGGACCGTCGGTACCTGCAACAACCAGGATTGCGCCGTCCATCTGAGCTGCACCGGTGATCATGTTCTTAACGTAGTCTGCGTGACCGGGGCAGTCAACGTGAGCGTAGTGACGGTTGTCAGTTTCGTACTCAACGTGACGGGTGTTGATCGTGATACCTCTTGCCTTTTCCTCGGGAGCGTTGTCGATCTGGTCGTATGCCAGAAACTCAACTGCACCGTTCTTGAGGGACAGGGTCTTGGTGATAGCAGCGGTCAGAGTGGTCTTACCGTGGTCGACGTGACCGATGGTACCAATGTTAACATGGGGCTTTGTACGTTCAAATGTAGCTTTTGCCATTTTGAATTTCCTCCGTTAATTATTTTAAATATTTTAATTTTTTTGTTTATAATTCCAATTTCAAGGATCAGTTGTTCTTTGCACGTTCCTTGATAATGGTTTCCTGAATGGACTTCGGAACCTCTGCGAAGTGGCTGGGCTCCATGGAATACTGACCGCGTCCCTGCGTCTTGGAGCGCAGATCGGTCGCATATCCGAACATATTGGAGAGCGGGACGTTTGCGGTGACTTCGAGGACACCGTTTCCGCCTGCCTCCTGGGACAGGATCTGTCCGCGACGGCTGTTGAAGTCGCCGATAACCGCACCCATGTAATCATCGGGAACGATCGTAACGACCTTCATCATAGGCTCGGTGAGCACGGGATCAGCCTTACGCATAGCTTCCTTGAACGCCATAGAGCCGGCGATCTTGAATGCCATTTCCGAGGAGTCGACCTCGTGGTAAGAACCGTCGTACAGCGTGACCTTAACGTCAACGACGTTGTAGCCTGCCAGAACACCGCACTGCAGAGCGCCCTGCATACCTGCGTCAACTGCGGGAATGTATTCCTTCGGAATTGCACCGCCCGTTACAGCGTTGACGAACTCGTAGCCCTTGCCGGGCTCGTTGGGCTCCATGGTGATCTTGACGTGACCGTACTGACCGGAACCGCCCGACTGCTTCTTGTACTTGGTCTCGTGGTCGACCTTCTTGCGAATGGTCTCCTTGTAAGCAACCTGGGGCTTACCGATGTTTGCCTCGACCTTGAACTCACGAAGCAGACGGTCTACGATGATCTCCAGGTGGAGCTCACCCATACCTGCGATGATGGTTTGTCCGGTTTCGTCATCCGTATAGGTACGGAAGGTAGGATCCTCTTCTGCAAGCTTTGCAAGAGCCAGACCCATCTTTTCCTGGCCTGCGCGAGTCTTGGGCTCGATCGCAACGCGGATAACGGGCTCCGGGAACTCCATGGACTCGAGAATCACGGGGTGCTTCTCGTCGCAGAAGGTGTCACCGGTGGTGGTGTTCTTCACACCGGTTCCAGCAGCGATATCACCTGCGTAGCAGCAGTCGATATCCTTTCTCTCGTTTGCGTGCATCTGCAGGATACGTCCCAGACGCTCGTCCTTACCCTTGGTGGAGTTGTAAACGGTATCACCCGCATTGACAACACCGGAGTAAACGCGGAAGTAGCAAAGCTTTCCGACGAACGGGTCGGTCATGATCTTGAATGCAAGCGCGGAGAAGGGCTCGCTGTCGGAAGAGGGTCTCTCCTCCTCCTCGCCGCTCTTCGGGTTGACGCCCTTGATTGCGGGAACGTCGACGGGAGAGGGCATATAGTCGATGATCGCGTCCAGAAGCTTCTGAACACCCTTGTTACGGTAAGAGGTACCGCAAACGACGGGAACGATCGCGTTGTCGATGGTAGCCTTACGAAGCGCCGCCTTCAGCTCCTCAACGGTGATCTCCTCACCCTCGAGGTACTTCATCATCAGGTCGTCGTCGGTGGAAGCGATTGCTTCGACCATCTTCTCACGCCACTCGTTTGCGAGATCGATCATATCCTCCGGAATCTCCTCAACGCGCATATCCTTACCCATATCATCATAGTAGATATCGGCTTCCATGTTCATCAGGTCCACGATGCCGCGGAAGGTCATATCCTTACCGACGGGCAACTGGATCGGAACTGCGTTTGCGCGCAGACGGTTGTGGATCATATCGATTACGCGATAGAAGTCCGCACCCGTGATATCCATCTTGTTGACGTAGATCATACGGGGGACTCTGTACTTATCAGCCTGACGCCAAACGGTTTCAGACTGGGGCTCAACGCCGCCCTTTGCACACATAACGGTTACGGAACCGTCAAGCACACGCAGGGAACGCTCTACCTCTACGGTAAAGTCAACGTGGCCGGGGGTATCAATGATGTTGATACGGTTTTCCTTCCAGAAACAGGTGGTAGCAGCGGAAGTGATGGTGATACCTCTCTCCTGCTCCTGTGCCATCCAGTCCATGGTAGCCGCACCCTCGTGGGTCTCACCAAGCTTGTGCGTTTTACCCGTGTAGAACAGGATACGCTCGGTCGTGGTGGTCTTACCCGCGTCGATATGCGCCATGATACCGATGTTTCTGGTATTTTCAAGTGAATATTCTCTTGCCATTGTGTTTTCTCCTTAGATAAACTCAGGCACAGATCAATATCTGTAGTGAGCAAACGCCTTGTTTGCTTCTGCCATACGGTGGGTTTCTTCCTTCTTCTTGAAGGCTCCGCCTGCGCTGTTCTTTGCATCGATGATCTCGCCTGCAAGTCTTTCAGCCATGGTCTTCTCTCCGCGCTTTCTTGCGAACAGAATGAGCCAACGCAGACCCAGGGTCTGGCGACGCTCTGCTCTGACCTCCATCGGCACCTGATAGGTGGAACCACCTACACGGCGCGCCTTAACTTCCAGAACAGGCATAATGTTTTCGAGCGCTTCCTGGAATACCTCCAGTGCGTTCTGACCCTGCTTTTCCTCTACGAGCTTGAACGCATCGTAAACGATGGTCTGGGCAACACCCTTCTTGCCGTCGTACATTACGTTGTTGATCAGCTTGGTTACAAGCTTAGAACCATACAGCGGATCCGGCAATACATCTCTTTTGGTAATACGACCTCTTCTCGGCACTGTACTTCCCTCCTTCATCAATATTATGAAATCATTGGTACTCAAAAGCATCTTCTGTTAGCGCCGTCGGGTTTTACATAAACATTAAATTTACGGAAACACGTGGACGGGCAATTCTGCTTTCTTGTGGTTTGGCAGGCTGACTGCCGTGCAAAGGAAAATTACTTCTTCTTTGCTCTCTTTGCGCCGTACTTGGAACGGCTCTGGTTACGGTTTGCAACACCCTGTGCATCAAGAGTACCGCGAATGATGTGATAACGCACACCGGGGAGGTCTCTTACACGTCCTCCTCTGATGAGTACCACCGAGTGCTCCTGCAGGTTGTGACCGATACCGGGAATGTAGACGGTTGCTTCCATGCCGTTGGTAAGACGTACTCTGGCAATCTTTCTCATTGCGGAGTTCGGCTTTTTAGGGCTGGTGGTAGACACCTTGGTGCAAACGCCTCTCTTCTGCGGTGCGGACTGATCGATTGCAGTGTTCTTCAGAGAGTTGAAGCCCTTCTGCAGTACGGGAGCCTTGGACTTGTAGTCCTTCTCGCCGCGACCCTGTCTGACAAGCTGGTTAAAGGTTGGCATTCTCCATTTTCCTCCTTCTTCCGAAATTTAATGTTTATATACAGACACCCGACCTGCGGCCGTGTGATTCTGCCGAAATTCATTGCGATTCTGTCCGTTTTGCACAAGGCACACTTCGGGCATACCCCCGCAATTACAATCTATTATAGCACTTTCCTGCGATTTTGTCAAGAAAAGTTCGCTTCTTCCGTGTATTTCTACATTTTGCACAAATTGAACGCGCTCAAACTTGATTATTTGCCACATTTTTCAATATTATACAAGGTTTTTGCCATAAATCAGCCCGAAAGGAAGAGGCACCCCTTGTGAGGGTGCCTCTTGACTGTTGAAAATTAAACCGCTTCGGTTTCTTCTACCTTGCGAACGCCAACGCCGCGGTAGCAATCCATACCCGTACCTGCGGGAATGAGCTTACCGATGATGACGTTCTCCTTAAGGCCGCGCAGGTAGTCGATCTTACCGTGGATCGCCGCCTCGGTGAGCACCTTGGTGGTTTCCTGAAAGGACGCTGCGGACATGAAGGACTCGGTCTGGAGCGACGCCTTGGTGATACCGAGCAGGATGGTGCTTCCGACCGCGTGGGTCAGTCCCTCCTCACCTGCTGCAATGCGTGCGTCGATCTCGTTGTTCGCTCTCTCCAGATCCATCATATCGATGTTGGAGCCGACGAGCAGCTCGGTGCTGCCACTGTCCTCAACGCGCATCTTTCTCGTCATCTGACGGGCGATGATCTCAACGTGCTTGTCGTTGACGTTACAGGACTGCGAACGGTAGACCTTCTGGATTTCCTTGATGAGGTATTCGTAAACCGCGTCAAGACCCAGAATACGCATGATATCTGCGGGAGCCTTGCTTCCCTCGGTCATAGCCTCACCGACCTCGAGGTGCTGACCCTCGATGATGGCAAGCTTGGTGCCGTAAGGAATCTGATACTCCTTGACCTCTGCGACCACACCCTCGGGCTGATCCTTGTCGGGGTGGACGGTGACGGTGTGAATGTTAGAGTTTTCCGCCATGCTGATGTGTGCCGTACCGCGGATCTCGGACATAACGGCAGCCTTCTTGGGCTGACGTGCCTCGAAAAGCTCCTCGACACGGGGCAGACCCTGGGTAATATCCGAGCCTGCGACACCACCGGTGTGGAAGGTTCTCATGGTCAGCTGCGTACCGGGCTCACCGATGGACTGTGCGGCGATGATACCGACTGCCTCACCGACGTTGACGAGCTTACCGTTTGCAAGGTCGGCACCGTAGCAGTGTGCGCAGATCCCCTGCTTTGCATGACACTGAATGACCGTGCGGATATTGACACCCGTGACGCCTGCGGCAACGATCTGCTCTGCAGCCTCCTCGGTGATCATCTGGTCGTCCTCAAGAATGACCTCACCGGTTGTGGGATTGACCACGGGCCCCATGGTGAAGCGTCCGATGATACGGTCGGACAGAGGCTCGAGCACGTTCTTTGCCTTTTCGTCGATGATATCGGTCACATACGCGCCCTTGGTCGTGTCACACTTGATCTCGCGGACGATGACCTCCTGCGAAACGTCGACCAGACGGCGGGTCAGGTAACCCGAGTCTGCGGTACGCAGAGCCGTATCCGACAGGGACTTACGGGAACCCTTTGCACCCATGAAGTACTCGAGGATATTCAAGCCTTCACGGAAGTTGGACTTAATCGGCACCTCGATGGTGCGTCCGTTGGTTGCGAACATCAATCCACGCATACCTGCCAGCTGACGCATCTGTGCGATGGATCCGCGGGCACCCGAATCTGCCATGATCTTGATCGGGTTGAGGTTGCTGAAGCTGTTCTGCAGAGCGGCGGTAACGTCATCCGTGGTCTTACCCCACAGCTTGACGACTGCGTTGTAGCGTTCCTCGTCGGAATACAGACCCATGCGGTAGTAATCGTTGAGGACATCCACCTGCTTCTGTGCCGCCTCGATATACTCGGACTTTTCCTTCGGAATGGTCATATCGTACACCGAGATCGAGAAGGAAGCTCTGGTGGAATAGCGGTAACCCAGCTCCTTGATATCGTCCAGCATGGTAGCACAGACGTCGGGACCGTTGTTACGGATGCAACGGTCAAGGATCTGACCGAGCTGCTTCTTTTTAATGACAAACTCGATTTCGAGCTTGAGTGCGTTTTCGGGCTTGGAGCGATCCACAAAGCCAAGGTTCTGAGGAATGACCTTGTTGTAGATCAGGCGTCCCAGCGTGGTGACGATGACGTCGGAGCGCATCTCACCGTCGACCTCACCCGACACGCGGATCTTGATCTTGGAGTGCAGACCCAGCGCGCCGTTTGCATGTGCCATCATAGCCTCGTCCATGTTGCGGTACATATGATAGCTGTAAACGATCTCGCCCTTTTCGTCGCGCACGACGTTGCCGTTCTCGTCCAGCACGGGAACGCGGTCACCGGGCTCGCCTTCCTTCTCCATGGTGAGGTAGTAAGCACCGAGGATCATATCCTGCGAGGGGACCGTAACCGCCTTACCGTCCATGGGCTTGAGCAGGTTGTTTGCGGAGAGCATGAGGAACCGTGCCTCGGCCTGTGCCTCTGCGGAGAGCGGCACGTGTACGGGCATTTGGTCACCGTCGAAGTCCGCGTTGAATGCGGTACATACCAGCGGGTGGAGCTTGATCGCGCGACCCTCGACCAGCACGGGCTCAAACGCCTGAATGGACAGACGGTGCAGCGTCGGTGCACGGTTGAGCAGAACGGGGTGCTCCTTGATCACGTTTTCAAGCGCGTCCCAAACGCAAGCGTTTGCGGGATCGTATGCGCGGTCGATCTTCTTCTGTGCGTCCTTGACGTTGGTTGCCTTACCCATCTCGACCAATCTCTTGATCACGAAGGGCTTGAACAGCTCGATCGCCATTTCCTTCGGCAGACCGCACTGATAGATCTTAAGGCTCGGGCCGACGACGATAACCGAACGGCCGGAGTAGTCGACACGCTTACCGAGCAGGTTCTGACGGAAGCGTCCCTGCTTACCTCTGAGCATTTCGGACAGAGACTTCAGGGGGCGGTTGGAGGGACCCGTCACGGGCTTTCCTCTCTTGCCGTTATCGATCAGCGCGTCCACAGCCTCCTGCAACATTCTCTTCTCGTTGCGGATGACGATCTCGGGAGTACGGATCTCCATCAGCTTCTTGAGACGGTTGTTGCGGCTGATGACGCGGCGGTACAGCTCGTTGAGGTCGGAGGATGCAAAGCGTCCGCCGTCCAGCTGCACCATGGGGCGAATATCGGGAGGCAGGACGGGGATCACGTCCAGAATCATCCAATCCAGATGATTGCCGGATTTACGGAACGCCTCCACGACCTCCAGCCTTTTGATGATACGGGTCTTCTTCTGACCCGATGCGGTTGCCAGGTCTTCCTTGAGAGATGCGGAGAGCGCGTCTACGTCGATGCCCTGCAAGAGCTCCTTGATCGCCTCGGCACCCATACCTGCGCGGAACTCGTTTCCGTACAGCTCGCGGTACTCAACGTACTGCTTTTCGGTCATGACCAGACCCTTTTCCAAGGGAGTGTGACCGGGATCGAGCACGATGTTCTCTGCAAAATAGAGAACCTGCTCCAGCGCCTTGGGGGACATATCCAGCACCAAAGCCATGCGCGAGGGCACTGCCTTGAAGTACCAGATGTGCGAAACGGGGGACGCCAATGCAATGTGTCCCATTCTCTCACGGCGAACCTTTTTGGTCGTTACGTCAACGCCGCACTTTTCGCACTTGATGATCTCCTTGCTGTGGGAGTTCTTGTACTTGCCGCACATACAAGCGCCGTCCTTGGTAGGACCGAAGATGCACTCGCAGAACAGTCCTCCAACCTCGGGCTTGAGCGTTCTGTAGTTGATGGTTTCCGCTTTGTTGACCTCACCGTAGGACCACTCACGGATCATATCCGAGGAAGCCAAACCAATTTTTATAGAATAAAATTCTTTATGTTCCACAGTTGTAACCATGAACCCTTTCTATCTATACTCACGGCGGACGTCGGGAGGCACTTCCCCTCCCGCGTCCGGGTATCCGCATTTCTGCGGATCATCTTCTTTTACTCGTCTTCGCCAACGGAAAATTCGTCGCCGTAACCCTCGGATTCCTCGTAGACGTCTTCAAACTCGTCCTCTTCCTCCTCGATCACGTCGCCGTTCTCGTCCTCCATCATAAAGGAGCGGCGCAGATCCTCATCCATAACACGCTGACCCAGAACCGCATCGATCGCGTCCTTATCGGCGCCGCGCGTAACGGCATCCTCCTCGTTGCACAGCTCGGACAGCTCAATATCGTTGCCGTCCTTATCCTGCACGCGGATATCCAGTGCCAGGGATTGAAGCTCCTTGACCATGACCTTGAAGGATTCGGGAACGCCCGGGGTCGGAATGTTCTGACCCTTGATGATCGCCTCGTAAGCGCGACGGCGTCCGTTGATATCGTCCGACTTGACGGTCAGGATCTCCTGCAGCGTGTAAGCCGCACCGTACGCCTCGAGTGCCCATACCTCCATCTCTCCGAAACGCTGACCGCCGAACTGAGCCTTACCGCCCAGAGGCTGCTGCGTGACGAGCGAGTACGGACCGTTGGAACGTGCGTGGATCTTATCGTCAACCAGATGGTGGAGCTTGAGGTAGTACATGATACCGACCGTTACGGGGTTGTCGAAAGGCTCACCCGTACGTCCGTCGTACAGCACCGTCTTACCGTCCAGGATCTTCAGGCGCTTTTCAGCGCGCAATTGACTCATGAACGCCTCGTCGGCTCTCTCTTCATCGGAGAGCATACGCAGGGACTTGACACCGGTTTCGGGATCGGTGGTCTCCTCATACAGCGCCTTGCCCTCGGGATTCTCCAAGGGGAACATATCTCTCTGCATGCCTGCCGCCTCGAGGCACCCGAGAATATCCTTCTCGTTTGCACCACCGAATACGGGGGTCATGATCTTCCAGCCGAGCTTGCGTGCAGCAATACCGAGATGGACCTCCAGCACCTGACCGATGTTCATACGGGAAGGCACGCCCAGCGGGTTGAGCACGATGTCAAGCGGCGTACCGTCGGGCAGGAAGGGCATATCCTCGGGAGGCAGAATGCGGGAAACGACACCCTTATTACCGTGACGGCCTGCCATCTTGTCTCCCACGGAGATCTTACGCTTCTGCGCGATATAGACCTTTACGACCTTGTTCACGCCTGCGGGGAGTTCGTCGCCCTGATCGTGCGAGAACACGCGCACGTCAACGACGATGCCTGCCTCACCGTGCGCCAGACGCAGGGAGGTATCACGCACCTCGCGGGACTTCTCTCCGAAGATCGCGCGCAAGAGTCTTTCCTCTGCCGTCAGCTCGGTCTCGCCCTTAGGCGTGATCTTACCGACCAGAATGTCGCCCGAGCGAACCTCGGTACCCTTCTTAACGATACCCTCGGCATTCAGGTCGCGCAGCGCGTCCTCACCGATGTTGGGGATCTCGCGGGTGATTTCCTCCGGCCCGAGTTTCGTGTCTCTTGCTTCGTGTGTATATTCCTCGATATGCAACGAGGTGTAAACGTCGTCGCGTACCAATCTTTCATTCAGAAGAACTGCGTCCTCGTAGTTATAACCCTCCCAGGTCATAAAGCCGATGAGCGCGTTCTTACCCAGAGAGATTTCGCCGTTTGCGGTTGCGGGACCGTCTGCGATCACCTGACCCGCTTCCACGTAGTCGCCCTTCTTGACGATGGGACGCTGATTGAAGCAGGTTCCCTGGTTGGTTCTCTTGAACTTGAGCAGCTCGTACACGTCCTTGATGCCGTTCTCGCAAGCGATCACGATGCGATCTGCCTGCACGCGCTCAACGGTACCTGCTCTCTGTGCGATCACGACAACGCCGGAATCCAGCGCAGCCTTGTGCTCCATACCCGTACCGACGATCGGAGAATCGTTGACCAGCAGCGGCACTGCCTGCTTCTGCATGTTCGATCCCATGAGTGCACGGGTGTTATCGTCGTTTTCAAGGAACGGAATCATTGCCGACGCCACGGACACGAGCATTCTCGGTGCGATATCCATGTAGTCAACGCTTGCCGCATCCACCTCAACGATCTCGGTCTTGTCACGACCGACGACCTTTGCGTTTACGAAGCAATCGTTCTCGTCCAGCGGCTCGTTTGCCTGCGCAACGATATAATGATCCTCGGTATCCGCGGTCATGTATTCCACCTCATCGGTGACGTGATGACGGAAGGTGCCGTCGCCGTTATCGATGTGCTCGACCTTGCGGTAGGGGGCTTCAATGAAGCCGTAATCCGAAATGCGAGCGTAGGTGGACAGATAGGAGATCAGACCGATGTTCGGTCCTTCGGGAGATTCGATCGGGCAGATACGTCCGTACTGCGTGTAGTGAACGTCACGCACGTCGAAGGAAGCACGGTCGCGCGAAAGACCGCCGGGGCCGAGTGCCGACAGACGGCGCTTGTGGCTCAATTCTGCCAGAGGGTTGTTCTGATCCATGAACTGAGAGAGCTGGCTCGAGCCGAAGAACTCGCGGATCGCCGTGGTAACGGGGCGGATGTTGATCAGAGCCTGAGGGGTCATCTTCTCGTTATCCTGCGTTGCCATTCTCTCCTTGATGATCTTATCCATGCGTGCAAAGCCGATGCGGAGCTGGTTCTGCAGCTGCTCACCGACCGAGCGGATACGACGGTTGCCAAGGTGATCGATGTCGTCCACGCTGCCAACCTCGTGCGTCAGTCCCAGCAGGTAGCTGATCGATGCCAGCACGTCGTCCACGGTCAGGCACTTCGGGCACAGGTCGGCAATACGACCCTTAACGGACTCCTTGATCGCGTCAAGATCGCCGCCGCACTCCTGCATGATCTCAAGCAGGACAGGGATTCTGACCTTTTCGCGCACGCCGCAATCCTGAAGGCTGTCGCCCAGCACGTACACGGGATTGACCGTGTTGTTGCCCATTACCTTAACGATATCGCCATTGTCAAGGTAGACCTTGATCTCGTTGATACCCGCATGCTCGATATCACGCGCCAGCGCGGGCGTGATCACGTTGCCTGCCTCGAGCACGACCTCGCCCGTGAAGGGGCTTACGACGTCCTCTGCAAGGCGGCGGTTTGCGATGCGGTTGTGAACCGACATCTTCTTATCAAATTTATAACGACCGACAGGCGCGATGTCATAACGCTTGGGGTCAAAGAAATAGTTGTGCAGAAGGGTGCGAGCCGCTTCCTCCGTGGGGGGCTCACCCGGGCGGAGCTTCTTGTAGATCTCCTTGAGTGCCTCAACAGCAGCGGTGGAGCGGTTCTGTACCGCCAGCTCCTCGCACTCATCCTTTTCAAAGGTGAGCGTCAGATGGTCGTCCTCGCCGAACATCTCGTAGACCTCCTCGCGGGTCTCAAGGCCCAGTGCGCGGATAAAGGTCGTCAGAGGCAGCTTGCGGTTTTTATCGATACGGACGTACGCCACGCCGGACGCATCGATCTCGTACTCGAGCCATGCGCCGCGATACGGGATCACCGTGGTGGCATAGGTCTTCTTGCCCGCCTTATCAATTTCGGAAGCATAGTACATGCCGGGCGAACGAATGATCTGGGAAACGATCACGCGCTCAGCACCGTTGATGACGAACGTACCCGTTTCGGTCATGAGCGGGAAATCGCCCATGAAGATATCCGCCTGCTTCACCTCGCCCGTTTGCTTGTTGGTCAAGCGAACGTTGACCTTCAGGGGTGCGGCATAGTTGACGTCTCTTTCCTTGCACTCCTCAACAGGGTACTTCGGATGAGCCTCGTCCAAGGTGTAAGAGATAAACTCGATCACGAGGTTTCCGTAGGAATCGGTGATGGGGGACGCGTCGCGCAGAACCTCCATCAAGCCCTCCTTCTTGAACCATTCGTAGGACTTCGTCTGAATCTCCACCAGATTGGGCAGCGGATAATCGAACCGAGAGGTAGCAAAGCTCTTTCTCGTGTTCTGACCAAGCTTTTGATCTTTTACTTTGATCATGAATTCAATCACTCCATTCAAAGAATTGATAACGCGAAGAAAATCACAGTCGTCATGCGGAGCTTTTTTGACATCAGGCTTTTTGTGCAAATTGCCATGTGAGCAATTTGTCATAAATCACCAAAGTTTCCACAATACGAGCGATTATAATGCAGTTTAAAATTATATCATGTTTTTTGTTCATTGTCAAGTATTTTTTGCAAAAAAATTCATTTTTTTCTTATTTATTTTTTCCGTCGCTTGTCGCGATTGCCAAAATCCGCCCCAAAAAGCCTTATATTTATATAAAATGAAGATTTTCGTCAAAAAAAGAGGCTCGCCGCATGGCAAACCTCTTTTTCGTTTTTTATGACTCACCCTGCCCCTTTGCGGTGAAGGCATTTGAAAGCGGGGTGTGGGAGGGAACTTTTTGAAAAAGTTTTCTCCCCACAAATCACTTCACAATCTTCTCAAACGGGCAAACGTCGTTGACGCGGACGGGAAGCAGACGCACAGCGAAGCGGAACGCAGTGTCGTTGAGGCGCAGCGCCTCGTCGAGCACGGGACCGCAGGAGTTCGAACCGATACCGCTGTGGCGGTAGTCGAGATGAACGACGGTTTCGGCGAGCGGCACAAGCTCGTAGTCGTGCGCGGTTTGGGTCAGCATCTCGGTCGTGAAATGCGAGCAGTTGAAGCTGAACGTGCCCGTGGCATCGGTGTTGGTCGCCAAAAGCCCCTGCCCCGCCATATTCGCCACCTCAACCCAACGGGTTTGGGTGTGCGCCATGTTTTCCTGCGGGCGGACGTAGTGCTCAAAGTGCTCGGTCACGGTGGTCGCATAGCGGCTCACGCGCGAGGCGTGCCGCTTGTCGGCGTAGGACTCCACGGGGCCGCGGCCGAAATAGGTCAGCTGCTCGCAGTCGGCGGGCATCTTGAATTCCACACCGAAGCGCGGCAGGAACGCGTCCTTCTTTTCCACCTTGACGTCCATATCCATGCGCACGCCCTCGCCGCGCGCGAACACGTACTTGACGTTCATGCGGGCAAGCGGCAGCTTTGCGGGAGCGGAAAGCACGAGCGACGCCTCCACGGTGACCGTGTGATCGGTCGTTTCGCTCACAGCACAAGAGCGGCAGTTGACCTGCATCTTGTGGTAAAACTCCTCGTACCAGCGGTTCTTGACCTCGCGGTCGTTGTCGGTGGGCGCGCGCCAGACGGTAGGCTTGACAGGCGCGGACAAGAGCTCCTTGCCGCCGCTTACCACGGAGGACAAAAGTCCATGCAAACGGTCGACCGTGTAAACGCTGTCGCCGTCGCTCACCACAATGTCATAGCCCGCCTCGCGCACGCCAAAGCTCTGTGCCATGGGTGCTTTTTCGATCACGGACATTGCCGCGCTTTCAAGCTCTGCCTGCTCAAAGCCGACCTCGTAGCCTGCCTCTGCCCACGGAGCGGACACATTGGTGCGGAAATAGAGGTTGAGATAGCAGAAGCCGTCAAGCCCATCAAATCCGCTCTTGTCCAGCACGTAGGTGCGGCGACGGCCCGGAACAATGCTCAAGCCCGCAATGCGTCCCTCGCGTACAACGCGTCCGTTGCGCTCGACCGTCCAATACAGATCCAGATCCGAAAGATTGGTAAAGTGGCGCGTATTCCGGAGCGTCACGCTTCCCTTTCTCGCGTCAAACGCCACCATACGGCAGGGGCGCATGACCTGCTTGAGCTCCAGCATTCCCGTGTGCGGACGGCGGTCGGGATACAGAAGCCCGTCCACGCAGAAGTTTCCGTCGTTCGGGAAGGTGCCGAAATCGCCGCCGTAGATGAATTTGGGATGCCCCACCTCGCCGATATCCACCGAGTGGTCAAGCAGCTCCCAGACGCAACCGCCGAAGAACCAATCGTACTTGTAAATTGCCTGCCAGTATGCCTCAAGACCCCCGGGTCCGTTGCCCATCGCGTGGCAATATTCGCACAGGAAGAAGGGCTTTTTGACCTTGCGGCTGTCCCCGTATGCCTTTACGATCTCCTCGACCGAGGGGTACATACGGCTGTCGATGTCCACGTAGGGCATATCCTTTGCATATCCGCAGTCCGTAAGCGCACGGCGCGACGCGTCCTCGGAGTGCACCATGCACCCCGGCATACGCGTGTGGAAATATTCTGCCATCAGGCGGTGATTCAGCCCGATAAAGCTCTCGTTTCCGACCGACCACATCAGCACGCACGCACGGTTCTTGTCGCGCTCCATCATGCGGCGCGCGCGGTCAAGATACGCCTCGCTCCACGCGGGATCGTCGGTCAATCTGCCCCAGATACGCACGTTGCCAAAGCCGTGCGTTTCGATGTCTGCCTCGTCGCAGACGTAAAAGCCCAAGCGGTCGCACAGCTCGAGGAAGCGCGGGTCGTTGGGATAGTGGCTGGTGCGGATCATGTTGACGTTGTGCGCCTTCATGATGTAAAGATCGCGCAGCATGTGATCCATCGGCATCGCCCCACCGAGATACGGGTGGCTGTCGTGGCGGTTGACACCCTTTGCCTTGACCTTTTTGCCGTTGACGCAGATCACGCGTCCCTTGATCTCGTAGCGACGCAAGCCGATCTCCTGTCGGATATACTCGCCGCCAACGGTGAGATACAGCGCATACAAACGCGGCTCCTCGTCGTTCCAGAGAATGGGATCCTCCACCTCAAGGGTCAATTCTGCCGCGCCGTCCGCCGCAAGCGTCCCCTCGGCTACGGTTCTGCCGCAGGGGGACACCATGCGGTACGTCACGTCCGCCTTGCCGTTCAGCGTCAACTCTGCCTTGACGGTGGCGTGGTTCATCGCATCGTTGAGATAGGGACGCACGTAAAGATCCTCCACGTGCACGCGGTCGCGCAGAAGCAAATAGACCTCGCGGAAGATACCCGAGGAGCGGATCTTATCCTGATCCTCAAGATACGAGCCGTCGCACCACTTGAACACCAGCACCTGCACGGTATTCACACCGGGTCGGAGGTAATCGTTGATGCGCACCTCGCTGGTCATGTGGCTGATCTGGCTGTACGCCGCAAATTTTCGGTTGATGTAAAGATAGAAGCAGGAATCCACTCCCTCAAACACCATGCGGATATCCTTGTCTGCCAGTGCCTCGGAACTCACCTCAAAGCTGCGCTCGTAAAGCCCGCAGGGGTTGTCCTCGGGCACGAAGGGGGGATCGACGGGATAGGGATAGTTGATGTTGGTATACTGCGGCAGGTCGTATCCGCGACCGAGCGCCAGCTGCCAGCTCATGGGGACGTTCAGGCGGTCAGCGCCCAAAGTGCTGTAGTCGTCTGCGGTAAAATCGGGCAGCTCGCGCACCGACGGATAATAGCGGAACGCCCACTCGCCGCACAGGGAGAGGAAGCGGTCGCTGTCGGCACGGTTGCAGGTGTCGGCGGCTGCGTCGCTCTGATACGGAATGAAATACGCGTGCGGTGCCTCGCACCCGACGTGCAGGTGAGACAGCGAGCGGTGATAGTTCAGTTCAAGCATTTTCTGATCCCTTCTCTCTTATGAGATAGAATATTCACAGATTTATTATCCCATATTTCCCACCCCTTGTCAATATCATTTTCCCACAAAATATCAAAATCCTGCACGACGTATTGACAAAAGGGCGAAAACGCGGTATCATAAAGAAAGAAGATGTTAGACCAAGGAATGGCTCAAAAGCAAATAGAGAGCAAGCTTGGGTTAATAGGGAACCGCCCGGTACACAACTGCCCGAAGAAATGAAAACACCCGCCGACGCATCGCGTCGGCGGTCTTTTTTCTTGACAAACGCGTGCACGTGTAGTATAATAAAGCCAAGAAACACACGGAGGTGACGGCATGGCAGTCACGCGAGAATCCCCGATCACGGTGCTCCCGGGCATCGGCAAAACCAAAGCCGAATATTATGCAAAAATGGGCGTGCGGACGCTGGGCGACCTGCTTTTGCACTATCCGCGCGCATACGAAAACCGCGGCGACGTGGTGCCGCTGGCGCTCTCGCGCACCGAAGGAAAAAGCGCGGTCGTGCTGACCGTGGCAACCGAGCCGCGCGTGGTACGTCTGCGCTCGCACAAGTCCTTCCTCAAATTCCGTGCGTTTGACGAGAGCGGCAGCTGTGAGATCGTCTACTTCAATCAGGATTATCTCAAATCCCGGTTCCCAATCGGCTCGGTCTTTCGCTTTTTCGGAAAGGTCGAGCGCAAGGGTAAGAATTTTTCCATGTCCTCGCCCGTTGCAGAGGCGTGGGCGGAAACGGTGGCGCTGCCCCCGCTTTGGGCGGTCTACCGCATGACCGAGGGGATCACCCCCAAGCAGATCGCGCGCGACGTAGCGGCGGCACTGGAGCTGCTCTCGGAAACGACCGAGGATCACCTGCCCGCCGACCTGCGCCAAGCGCGTACGCTGTGTACGCTCGCCTACGCCGAGCGCAACATTCACCGCCCCGAATCACGCGAGGCGCTGATGACGGCGCGGCGGCGACTGGTCTTTGACGAATTTTTCTGCTTTTCGCTCGGCGCGGCGGTCACGCTCCGCCGCGAAAAGCAAACGGGCGCGCCCGTTTGCGCCGACGGCGACGTTACGGGCTTGACCCGAACGCTCCCTTACGAGCTGACGGGGGCGCAAAAGCGCACGATCGAGGACATTCGCCGCGACATGGCGCGCGACGTACCCATGAGCCGCATACTGGTCGGTGACGTGGGCTGCGGCAAGACCGTCTGTGCCGCCGCCGCGATGCTCATCGCGGTGCAAAGCGGACGACAGGCGGCGCTCATGGCACCCACCGAAATTCTGGCGCGCCAGCATTTTGCCGATCTCGCGCCCGTCTTTGCCTCCCTCGGCATCTCCTGCGAGCTGCTCATCGGTGCCACGACCGCGGCGCAAAAGCGCAAAATCAAGGCATCGTTGGTGGCCGAAAGCCCCGAAAACCGCCTACAGGTGGTCATTGGCACGCACGCTCTGCTCTCGGACGGCGTGGAGTTTGCCGCCCCCGGACTGGTCGTGACCGACGAGCAGCACCGCTTCGGCGCGCGCCAGCGCGCGCTGCTGTCCGAGAAGAACACACACGCACATCTGCTCGTTATGAGCGCAACGCCCATTCCGCGCTCGCTCGCGCTGGTGCTTTACGGTGACCTTGATATCTCTCGCATCGACGAGATGCCTCCGGGGCGTCAGCGCGTGGACACCTTCGTGGTAGACGAAACCTACCGCACGCGGCTGTGCGGCTTTATCCGCCGACAGATCGACGAGGGGGGGCAGGTCTACGTGGTCTGCCCTGCGGTCGAGGAGGATCCGCCCGCCCCCGAAGAGCTGACGCTCGCGCAGATCGGGGAATCCTACGCCCCGCAAGAAGAAAAGCCGCCTCTGAAGGCGGCGGTGGAATTTTCGCAGGAGCTGCAGGCACTCTTCCCCGATCTTTCGGTCGCGTTCCTGCACGGGAAAATGAAGTCCGCCGACAAGGACGCGGTCATGCGCGAGTTTGCCGCAGGCAACGTGCAGATTCTGGTATCAACGACCGTCATCGAGGTCGGCGTCAACGTGCCGAATGCCTCGCTGATGATCGTGGAAAACGCCGAACGCTTCGGGCTTTCCCAGCTCCATCAGCTGCGCGGTCGCGTCGGTCGCGGCAAGCGCAAATCCTACTGTATTCTCGTCGCGGGCAGCGGCGGCGCGAACGTGTCGCAGACCTCGCGCGACCGTCTTGAGGTCATGCACACGACCTACGACGGCTACAAGATCGCGGAGCATGACCTTGCCCAACGCGGCCCCGGTGACTTCCTCGCCACCACCGCCGACGGTACGGTGCGACAGAGCGGCGGACTCACCTTCCGCCTTGCCGACGCAGGCGAGGATCTGACCCTTATGACCGACGCCTCAGCCGACGCCCGCGCGCTGCTCGACACCGACCCAAGCCTTCGCGCGTACCCCCTCCTCGCCCGGCGCATCGAATCGATGTTTACCCTTGAGGAAGGGTTGATCAGTTAAAGGGTCTATAACCGCATCGGGGGAGAAACTTTTTTCAAAAAGTTTCTCCCCCGTGCCCGTATCAATTCACGATCTGCACCTTGAGCAGGTTGGTCGTGCCCTCAAGGTTCAGGGGCACGCCTGCGGTGATGACCGCCTTGTCACCGGGCGAAACGATATCAATCTGCTTTGCGCAGTCGATGGCGTGAATAAAAAGGTCGTCGGTGTTATGCTGATTCAGCGCAAGCACGGGAATAACGCCCCACGAAAGGCTGAGCTGATGGAAGGTCTTGACCTCGGGCGTTGCCGCAACGATCATCTGAATCGGACGAAACTTGGACACGCGGCGCGCGGTCAGTCCCGATTTGGTCACGGCAATGATGACCTTTGCATACACGTCACGCGCGGTGGTTGCCGCCGCGTCACAGATCGCGTTGGTCACGTCGCTCGTATCCGACTCGTACTTGATCCCTTGATAGGTTTCCATCTCGAACGCATCCTTCTCCGCCTGACGCGCGATCTGCGCCATGACCTTTACGACCAGCGCAGGGTGGTCGCCCGTTGCGGTTTCGCCCGAGAGCATCACTGCGGACGTACCGTCAAATACGGCGTTTGCAACGTCGGTGATCTCCGCACGCGTGGGCGTTGCGGCATGGATCATGGATTCCAGCATCTGCGTAGCGGTGATGACCATTTTGCCCGACTGATAGCACTTGCGGATAAACCGCTTCTGCAATCCCGGCAGGCGTTCAAATTCGACCTCAACGCCCATGTCGCCGCGCGCGACCATGATGCCGTCCGAGTGGCGCAGAATGTCGTTGAAGTTCTGCACGCCCTCGATGTTTTCAATCTTGGAAATGATCTTGATGCTGTGCCCGCCGTGGTAGTCCAAAAACTTGCGCAGCGCGATCACGTCCTCCTTGCAACGCACGAAGGAAGCGGCGATAAAGTCGACGTCCTGCTCGATACCGAAGATCAGATCAGCCTCGTCCTGCGCGCTGATGTAGGGCATGTCGATGTGAAAATTGGGGATGTTGATGCTCTTATGATTGGAGAGCTCGCCTCCCACGTCCACGCGGCAAACAATGTCGGTTTCGTTGGTGCTTTCCACCGTCATGGCGACCTTACCGTCGTCCAGAAGAATCCGCACGCCTGCGTGCAGCTGGCGCGGAAGCGCGGGATAGGTGATCGTAGCCCCCGTCTCGTCGCCCATACGCTCGCGCGTGGTCAGCGTAAAGCGATCCCCCTCGCACAGCGTGACCTTGCCCGCTTCAAAATCCTTCAGGCGAATCTCGGGGCCCTTGGTGTCAAGGAGAACAGCGGCGGGCAGATGCAATCTGTCGCGCACGCGTCGGAAGGTGTCCATCATCTTTTTATGGTATTCGTGCGTCCCGTGCGAAAAATTGAAGCGCGCGATGTTCATGCCGTTTCGCAGCATTGCCTCCATCACGTCCTCGCTCGCGCAAGCGGGACCCAGCGTACATACGATCTTTGTCTTTCTCATAACTGTCCTGTCCTTTCTTGTTTTTCCGATGTATAGCATACCACATAATTGTGTCCTTTTTATGACGTTTTGATTTTTAAACAAAAATTTGATGAAAAGCTGCAAAAAGGGCTTTACATTTCTGCGCCGCCGTGATAAAATGAAGACAGAAAACATACGGAAAGGATCACTCACATGACCAACAAGGAACGTTTTTTGCAGATCTACAACGAAAAAATCACACGCGAGGGCGCAGATAAGCTTTTGGATTTTTTGATGAACGGAAGCGACTTTTTCACCGCTCCCGCCTCCACCCGCTATCACGGCGCACACGAGGGCGGGCTGCTTGAGCACAGCCTCAACGTCTACGACTGTCTGTGCGATATCCTCGCACGTCCGCGCATGAAGGAGGTCTACGGCATCGAATATTCCGACGAAAGCATCGCCATCGCCTCGCTCCTGCACGACGTCTGCAAGGTCAATTTTTACAAGACCTCCTTCCGCAACGTCAAGGACGAAACCGGAAAATGGGTCAGCGCACCCTACTACACCATCGAGGACACGCTCCCCTACGGTCACGGCGAAAAATCCGTCTACATCGTGTCGGCGTATATGCGACTGACGCGCGACGAGGCGTTCGCGATCCGCTATCACATGGGCTTTTCGGGCACGGAGGACACGGGCAACGTCGGTCGCGCCCTGGAAATGTTCCCGCTCGCGTATGCCACCTGCTGCGCCGACATGGAAGCGGCGTTCCTGATGGAGGGCAAGCCGGCAGGAGAGAACAAATGAGCCGTTTGCCGCGCGGCGTGCGCCGCGCCCTTTGCGGTGCCGCATATCTGCTCCCGCTGATCCTCGGCATTCTGCTCCTCGTCTATGCCGCCACGCCGCACCTGTGGTTCGTTTACGACCACGTCGCGCACGAAACGATGAGCACGGCAGGACTTAAGCAAAACGCCTTGGAGACATGCCAACCCATTCTGGATGCGCCCGACAAAGCCTCCCTCCCCGACCGCAATTTTGCATACGCGGTCAAGGTATCTGCCGTAGCGTACGACGTTTCCGTATGGCTGTATACGTTCATCATGGCGCTCACGGCACTATGCACGGCGGTGGCGTTCCTTCTCCCACCCACGCATCGCTACGCCAACCGCGCCAAGCGCATTCTGCGCTTCGTCTGCCCCAACCGCATCTGCTGGTTGCTCACGCACCTGCTGTTGATCCTCCCCGCGCTCTTCCCGCACCTGCTCGTGCTTTGGTACAGCCAATTCCAAGGCATTTCCATGCGCGTGCACTTTGACCCGTTTGCCGATTGGATCGTTGCGCTGCTCTGCGCGGTGCTCTGCGCGGCACTCTATATCCTCACGCTCCCGTGGCAAGCGGAGGAGCACCTTGACATGTTCCGCATCTACAAACCGAAAAGCGCCGTGGCGCGCGCAGGAGATGAAGTGATATGAAAATGACGACCCTTTGCTACCCCGAGCGCGGCGGACGCTATCTGATGCTCCACCGCACCAAAAAGGAGAACGACGAAAACCGCGACAAGTGGATCGGTGCGGGCGGAAAATTCGAGTACGGCGAGAGCCCCGAGGACTGCATGAAGCGCGAGGTTTTGGAAGAAACGGGACTTTCGGTCACCGCCTTTCGCTATCGCGGCATCGTGACCTTCGTTTCAGACGAATACGGCACCGAATATATGCACCTGTTCACCTGCACGGATTGGACGGGCGAGATCCGCGAATGCGACGAGGGCGAGCTGGATTGGATCGACAAAAAACAACTCCGCACGCTCCCCATGTGGGAGGGCGACCGCATCTTTTTGGAGCTCCTCGACACCAACGCCCCTTTCTTCTCGCTCAAGCTCGTCTACGAGGGCGAGCACCTCGTGCGCGCCGAGTTGAACGGGAAAGCTATAAAATGATGCACCACAACATCAAATAACAGTTTGATTGGCAAAAACGGAATATAAAAATCCCGCCGTTCACATCATAACGGCGGGTTCGCTGAAAATTCGGTGAGCCATCTGGTACCAGCAGACGACTCACTTTTTTTGCAAAACATTCATAAAAACTCTTGCATTCTCTATCACTTTCAGGTATAATATTATTGGAGTAGTTTAACTTGGAGGAAATCAAGATGGCATCGCCGATCATTGTTGAGGGTTTATGGGACGCCGGAATTGTTGTGGACAAATACAACGAAACAAGTACGTTTATCGGTAACGATGTGTTTGGTCACCCGCAATTTCATAACACATATACGGAGATAGGAACGCTTCTTCATGCCATGAAATACAACGGGCGCTTCAATACAAGCGAGGCAATCGCCGACGTTTGTATTCGCTCTTTGGGAAATTGGTTTGCGGAAAAGAAAATTGATATTATTTTACCCGCTCCGCCAACCACCGATCGTCCGGAACAACCCGTATATATGATTGCCGAGGTTTTAGCCGCGAAGTTGGGAATTCACTATTCGGACGGCGTTCTTGAGAAGCTTGGCGATATTCCTGCCAAAAACATGCCTAAAGAGGCTAAAAACGTCAAGGGTACAATATTACAGCGCAAGACTGCGCAAAAGCCATGCAACATTTTGTTAGTTGATGATTTTTATTCAACCGGCGAAACGGCAAACGAATGTGTAGCAGTTTTACGCAACGATCCAATGATCGAAAAAATATATTACTTGGCTATTGCCAAAACAAAATAAAAAGAAAGGAGTGTCAAGCCGTGAAAATTTTTATTGCAGGTGCGAAGTCGATAAAGGCTCTTCCCGATGTCGTTCAGCAAAGAATGATGACCATTTATCAAAAAGGGTATGAAGTTCTCGTCGGGGATTGCTACGGCGTTGATGCTTCTGTGCAAAAATTTTATTCCGGGCTTGGGTACAGTAATGTTGTTGTGTTTGCAAGCAACGGAAAGGCGCGCAATAACATCGGGCGTTGGAATGTTCGCAACGTCGCAGTGCCGTCTTATGTGCGCGGGTTTGATTTCTACAAGCAAAAGGATATCGCTATGGCAAATGAAGCCGACTACGGCTTTATGATCTGGGACGGCGAGAGTCGCGGAACACTGAATAACACAATCAACCTTGTGACGCGGGGCAAACAGGTGTTGATCTATTTGACCACACAGGAGCAGATGTTAACTGTGAAAGATTTGGACGATTTGAGTGTTTTGGTTGAGCGATGTTCGCCCACAACGCAGACATTGTATGAAAATTTGTCTATTAGAGTTTGAATGAAAACAGCCCACCTTGCGGTGGGCTGTTGTTTTTTGTTTTGTGGGTTGGATGGTTGGAAACGCCCCACCTCGGTTGAGGTGGGGCATTGGGGTTACTTATGGATGCGTTTTAACCGTATGCGATCGTATTTGGTGTTGCGATTCACATCCGTTTGAAATGTCATTACAACAGTAATGAGAGTGGATTGCATCACGATGATTTTGGGTATATAATTCGAGAGATTGGAGATAGGCAACCAATTGATTGTTACAAGCAATATTAAAGCAAACACTTCCGATATTACAAAGCAATCCTTGATTTTGATCCAAAAACGAAAGTTTTTGCGGTGCTCATTTGTATACTGCTCTAAACATTTCATGCGCACAAATTCCCATTTTGAAAATCTTTTTCGAAATGTTCGAACATTACAATGGCGACGCTTTTGATCGCACCAAACAATCGTATAAATCATGTTGCGTATAAACCAGTAGCTCACTGCGTTTTCAATACACAATAAGAATATATATCCAATCATTACCACACTCCCGCTAGCAACTGTCCGTAAGCAAAACTACCAATTGAAGATTTTGCAACACCTTTGGCTAATTCACGATATATATTTACCGGCACCATTTTTCATGTTCTTAAAGTAATAGGAAAAAGCTTTTCCCCATTCACCTCTTCCAAAACCTCTTTTGGTCAATTGCTTTCCTAACGTCATAGCGGTTTTAGAATTACCCAAACTTGCTCCGAATCCACCTACTGCCGCTAATAGCAACACCTACCGTATTAAGTGCAATGGCATCAAGATTTACTCCGGGGTCGTCGTCAAATAATTGATCCGTTGTTTCTTGAACCAACGAGATTGTAGCATTTCCAGCAATCTGCCCAACGAGTCCAACACCGCTCGCCGCCAATGCACCGCTCGCACCGGCAGCAACATAATCCACCCAAAAAGAACGAGGATTAAGCACATCCAATCCCGATTTTCCGTCCACAACATTTTCTACAACATCGCACACATAGCGACTGACTACTCCCAATACTGCGCCAGCCAAAATATGCCACGCGTCACCTTCTTCATCCACGCGCATAACAGGGTTGTTATCGCAATAGATGTAGAGGTTTTTGTCGGTAAGTGCATCAGGGGAAAGTGACAACACACTCGGGTTGTCCGCGCTGATGAACCTACCCCACGCGGGGTTATAGTAGCGGCTTTGGAGATAATACAATCCCGTATGCGTATCGTAGTAATATCCGCGGTAGCGAATGGGATTCATTTCGGCAATTCCGTTGTTATGGTACGTGATGGTGTGCTCGCCCCATGCGTTGTAGGCGTAGCGCGCGACACAAGAGCCGCTTTCGTTGTAAATTGCCGTAACGTCGCCGAAGAAATTCTTCTCGTAGAAATAGGCATCGTATTGGTTGCTAGCGTATTCGCTTGTGCGATACAGGAATCCAACAGGTGAACCGGCATCGTCGTACAGGAATACCATCATGTATTCGACGTTGTTTTCAACCCATTTTTCGGCTACGATTCGCGAACCATCAAGAACGTACTCGTGCTTGATGCCATTGACGGTTTTGCTCGTGCGGATGCCGTTGGCATCATACGTATACGTTGCCTCGTTGGAGATAAGAATCTCGCCATCACTGACCACATAATCGTAGTAATCTTCGTCGACGCTCACAGCAGCAACGCTTTACACGTTTGACAATTTTATTTTACCATATTCCAAATATCCTTGTCAACGCTCCCTGCAAAAGATTGGCAGATCAAACAATTTGTCCCAACGATTTTTGTGAAACCCTTACATACCCCGCCCCGCCATTCGCACTCTATCCCAAAATCTCCCTCAACCGCCACAGCCGAGCCGCCTCCCATAGTCCCCCTACCGCACAGTGCTTTTCAAAAAATACTCACATCTTTTTTCAAAAAAGTATTGACAAAGCCAATAAGGCGTGCTATAATATTAAGGTCGATGAGCAAAAACGCCCACGGCAAGCATATCTGGGTGTGGCGCAGCTGGTAGCGCGCTACCTTGGGGTGGTAGAGGCCGCAAGTTCAAGTCTTGTCACTCAGACCATATCGAGTGTTCATAACGAAACTGAGTTTTGTTAGAACACTCGATACTTTTTTAAGCCTTAGTTTTCTTAATATTTTGTTGTTTATGAGCAGGTTTTCTGCTCTTTTTCTTTTTATCCCGCGATTGCTTCGTAGGTGACACAAACACCTTGCCTTGTGTCTTGAGTATGAGTTGCTTGCGGTGCATCGGGTATTTCTACGCAACCGACAAAACGATAGTGAATGATAATCTGTTGCACTCTCGATTTGCCTACGCCTACGACATGATGAACCTCTATTTTATCAATTAGCTCGTGAAGGATTGCAGGGGTAAGTGTTTGCATTTCCATAAACCGCCGAACCGCTTTGATGAAGTTGTCCTTTGAGGTCTTCATTTCATCAAGCCTTGCAAGCTGTTCTTGAATATTTACTATCTGCTTTTTCAACTCCGCTTGCTCGGTATCATACTTGTTTGAGAGCTGCATAAACCTTTCATCCGTTATCTTGCCGTTTACGTTATCCTCATAGACACGCTCGTAAAGTCGTGATACTTCGTTATTTCGTGCCGTAGCCGTTTGCAAGGTGCTTTCCAACGCCTTTCTCTCCCGTATCATATCCTTGTTTGTCTTCTGTTCCAAAAGGTCTGCAAAGGCTTCTTCGTCGTGAGTGAGGTATTCCGCCAATCTCCGCAACTCGCAAAGGACGATTTGTTCAAGAGAGTCGGCACGAATATAATGCGTGGTCGGGCAAGTTCCGCGAGCTGATCGGTAATTGGAGCAGTTGAAATACTGAATAGAGGTG
>JAZODU010000030.1:0-9671 GCA_045597145.1 Eubacteriales bacterium | reverse complement strand
TAATACGGCTTACAGATCTTGTTGATGAAGCTGAAATCTATTGCTTTTTCTATCTTTCTCAATAGGTGATCCTGCGGCACAAGCTCCTCCAAAATTACCATTTCAAGTCTGTTTTGCTTTCCGCTTCTCTCTGTAAACATAGATGTTTCCTCCACGTTCTTTTTTACACCTATACTATACCATTTTTCTTCCTTCCTGTAAATACGACAAAAGAGCCCAAAGCCTACGTCTTGGTCTCTTTGTCAGTGATCTGAAAAAGCGGCAATGCCGCTTTTTCTTTTATATCAGCTGTAGGATCTCCGTTGCGCTGTCGGCAACGAAGAGGCACTGGCACGTTTGGAGGCGCGCGCGGCTTTGGTGCCCCGTGGTCAGAAGCACACAATCCGCATCCATAGCGGCGGCGACCGCGGCATCGTGGTCGGTGTCTCCCACCATCAGCACGCACGCGTCGGGGTGTGCCTGCCGCCACGCCACGGCGATCTGCTCCTTGCTGTAAGCGTGAATGGTGTCCATACCCAGCACGTCCTCAAAATAGGAAAGGATCCCAAGACTCTCGGCCTGCCCGCGCAGCATCTCGCGCTCGGTGGCGGAAAGGATCCATTGGGGAATCCCTCGCGTTTGCACCTCACCAAGCACCTCGCACACGCCGTCGTACACGCGTGCGTCGCGCGCGTTTTCCATGTAATAGGCGACCCATTCGGGCGCGATGGCATCGTAGGAGAGCTTGTCAAAATCAAAGCCCAGACGGCGGTAGTAGTCGATGATGGGGAAGCCGAACTGCGCGCGATACGCTTCAACGGAGACAAGCGGGGGGAGCGAATAGTCGCAAAGGAGGCGGTTGGCGCTTCTGATGCAGGCATCAACGTCGTCAAGGATCGTGCCGTTGAAGTCCCAGATCAGGTGCGTGTATGTTTTTTCTTGCATATGGAATCCTTTCTTGTGGAAAATATTGTGCGTTGCAATCCATTGGCTTTTCTGCTATAATATTGCATAGCAATGACCTCACGGCCGGTTCTTCCTCGGTGCAATTTTTTGAAAGGAGGAATGAGCTTGGTCGGAAGTCAATATTGTAAGGCGCGGCATTCACTTTTCGTGCGCGTGCTGTGCACGTGCCTCTTGGTATGCGCCTTGGGTGGCGTGCTGATAACGGGCACCGCTGCGCAGGAGCGTGCGCTGCCTGCCGATACCTCTTTGACGCGCGTCTATATGGACGGCGTTGAGGTGCTTCACGGCGACTGCGTGATCTATAACGAGATTACATACGTCCCGTTTCGCAAATTCTGCAATTTGTTTGATGCTTGCAGCTTTTCGTGGAACGGTGTGACGGGCACGGCGACCGTGAAAAGCGCGCAGGGGCTGACGCTGATCGTTCAGCAGGGTGCTTTGTACATCTACGCAAACGGTCATTACTTTTATACCGTCGGCGCGATTCAGAACTGGGGCGGAAGCCTGTACGTTCCGATCCGTCCCTTGGCGCGTGCGTTTGACAGTGCCTTGACGTGGAACGCGCAGAAGCACTGCGTGGAGCTGAAAGCCCCCACGGGCACGCCTGCCGTGGCGTGGGCGAATTACAAGAGCGACGAGGTCTACTGGCTCTCGCGGATCATCTCCGCCGAGTCGCGCGGCGAGTCCTTGAAGGGGCAGATCGCCGTTGGCAACGTGGTGCTCAACCGCGTGCGTCACAGGGACTACCCCAACACGATCTACGGCGTGATCTTTGACCGCAAGTACGGGACGCAATTCTCGCCCGTTTCCTTCGGTACGATCTACAACGAGCCGTCGGAATCTGCGATCATTGCCGCAAAGATCTGCCTTGAGGGATATACGCTGTCGGATTCGATCCTGTTCTTTATGAATCCGCGCATCGCCACCACCAACTGGATCGCAAAGAATCGCCCTTACGCCTTCACCATCGGAAATCATAGTTTCTATGAATAAGACCTACGAGGAGTCCTTCGGGACTCCTTTTTGTTATTCGTTGATTGTGCAAGCCTACTTGTCTGCTTTTCTCTTTGGACGCTGTAGGCACAAAGAGAAAAGCTATCAAAAGAGAAACGCCGAAAGGGGCGTTTCGCGCTCTGCGGAGCGCGACAAGGACTTCGCGCCCTTGACCTGCTCAAGCCTTTGAAAAGGCTTGAGCGGAACTTTTGCTGATGGGCTTGTGCGAACATGGTGGTGTTTTTTATTTTTTGTTTTGCTTTTTATATGCGAGGGGCGAGAGACCCGTGTGCTTCTTGAAGCAGGTGGAAAAATAGAAGCTGTCGGCAAAGCCGCATGTATTCATCTTCCTTCGCTTTTAGGATACCATAAAAAGTCGGCTTTGTCAAGAAAAGGTCGGGAGAGCGGATCCTTTTTCGCGCGCAGAGAATCATCGAAACGGTTTCTATGCCCGTATGCGGGCACGAGCAGCGTTTACAAGCGCGACCTTTCGCTTGAGGACGCGATCGCACAGATGCGGACATGTATTGAATGATAGTTTGGTGGGGAATAACAAAAGCTGTCCAGCTTTTGTTATTTGGAGGTGAGGGATATACTTTGTTATAATTTCATTCTTGTTTTGTTGCTCAATGACTTGAAATGGATTTAAGTTTGTGATATAATGTAGAAAATAATGGAGATATAGGCGAGGTATGTATGAATAAGAAAGCCATTTCGCTGTTTTCTGGAGCAATGGGGCTGGATTTGGGTTTAATGCAGGCAGGGATTGATGTGCAAATAGGTCAAGATTTTGATGATTCCTGCATCCAAACTATGCTTGCAAACGGACATATATTGCTGGAGATATACGAAATATATCTGCTGTTTCCGTTTTGGAACAAGTGGGTATGAAAAAGGGCGAACCATTTTTGGTTTGCGGTGGACCTCCTTGTCAACCGTTTTCAACTGCTGGTAAGCGATTAGGTATCAATGATCCCGGAGGTAGTTTGTTTAAAGAATTTGTGCGCATGATTGATGAAATTCGTCCTCGGTTCTTTGTGATGGAAAATGTCAAGGGGTTGATGAGTTCTGCATTAAAGGATGAAAATGGCAACGATACCAACACCAAAGTGTTAGATGTGATTTTGGAGGAGTTTCGAACACTGAATTATAAAACGGTTTACGGAGTTTTGGATGCAGTCAATTACGGGGTTCCGCAGTTTCGTGAAAGATTTGTTATGATAGGCAGCAGAGATAATGAAAATATTTTTCTCCCCGCGCCTACTCATTTTCGCATACACCAAAATCCTGCATATCGTTGGGTTACGCTTGGAAAAGTTATAAAAGACCTTGAAAATGCAGAGGGTGATTGTGCTACATTCAGCGATAACAGATTGCGCTTTTTGCAAATGGTTCCTGAAGGTGGGAACTGGAAAGACCTACCCACCGATGTTTTGCAGGAGGCTATGGGAGGCGCTTACTCATCAGGCGGAGGCAAGGTTGGCTTTTATCGTCGTTTGTCTTATTCTCAACCAAGTCCTACGGTGGTAACAAGTCCTGTACAAAAGGCAACGATGATGTGCCATCCCACGAAGAACAGACCGTTGAGTGTGGCTGAATATGCTCGTATTCAGCAATTCCCGGATGATTGGAAATTCATTGGAACAACGGTTGACAAGTACCGCCAAATTGGTAATGCTGTTCCCGTTGGTCTAGCGCGTGCTATAGGTGAAACTTTGATTGCGATTGCAAACGGTGAACAGGAAATTGTTGTTAAACGCATTAGAGGAACAAGTGTACACGATAAAATTCAAAACGCCATTCAAGTCGAAGGAACAAGTAAATGTTGAATATAGAACCGTTAAATAATAGTTATGATGAACAAGCGGTATTTATGGCGGTTGGTACTGCCTTGACCGATTTCTATACCGGCTTAACCAGAACACTTGACAACATAGATGTCGACAAGATTCTCAAAAGAAAAAATCCCTATCTGTATCGTGCAAAAGGTATCAATAGGTGCAGGGGAGATTGTGGATGGTATTCTTGCTGCCTACATATCTTCAAGCGAGGAAACTGTTTTTGGCAACTGCTTTTTTGAACCGATTGCGCTTGTAGTTTCCGGTGGTCAAAAGGCGGTAACTGAAGGTGTTGATATTACGGTAGATAAAGACAACACCATTACAGTATCGCTGTAAAGAGTGGTACATCTGTTTTTAATGCCGATAGTAGAAAAAGACAGGAGCAAAATTTTCAATCTGCACAAAAACGAGCACAGCAGGCTAAAAAAGCATATTTGCCGGTGATCGGCTATGGTTACGGCAAAAAGAAAACCCAAGCGGGCAAAGAAAAATTTTACCTTGAGTTGGCGGGTAAAGATTTCTGGGAGTGGCTTACCGGGGATGCTGATTTCTACACGAAGATCATTGCTTTTATGGGCACGCGCCCTGATGAATATGTCAAGGAATTTGAGATCGCATATAGCAAGGCAGAAAACCGTATGATAAGAGAGTTTACTATCAAGTATTGTCAAGAAGATGGTTCTATAGATTGGGACACCCTTATCAAATTTAATAGTGGGAGCTAAAATAAGGAGCGGCCTGAAAAGGTTGCTCCTTATTCATTGAGAATATCAAGTGGTGCCTTTGTTTGCGCTTTTAAAATGCAATTCGCTTGACGCTCCGTGTGCGCCCTGCGCTCTCATCTACGTCGTAGATCGCGCCGTGTGCGCGGATCTCGCCCGATGCCACATTGAATTTCGTGGGCAATTGCGTGCGGAAGCGGTGAATGACGTCCTCGGTTGCCGTGCCGATGATCCCGCCCGTGGGACCCGTCATGCCAAGGTCGGTGATATATCCAGAGCCGTGGGGAAGCACCTGCTCGTCTGCCGTAGGGACGTGCGTGTGCGTGCCGAACATGACCGCCACGCGCCCGTCGAAGCAGTGCGCGATCGCCAGCTTTTCGCTGGTCGCCTCGCCGTGAATGTCGAGCAACGCAAAATCGTACGCGCCGCTCTCGCGCTCCAGTATTTTCTCCACGGCATCGAACGGGTCGGCAAGCGGATCGAGGAATACGCGACCGCTGACCGCCATGCAAAGGATCCGCCAGCCGTCCACGTTGCAGACGGTGTAGCCCTGACCCGGTGCGGTTGCGGGGTAGTTTGCGGGGCGGATGATCGCATGCTCGTTGGCGTCAAGAAACGCGTACAGATCCCGACAGCCAAAGGCGTGGTTGCCGAGTGTGATCAGATCGATCCCCGTGTCAAGAAGTGCTGCGGCGTCGGAGGCGGAAAGCCCGCGGATCTGGGAGGTGTTCTCCCCGTTGGCAACGACGAAGTCGATCCTCTCGCGCCGACGCACGTCCCAAAGCGTTTGATGCAGATAAGCGACGGTGTCGCTGCCGACGATGTCGCCGATCGCTAAAATTCGCATGATCTTTGCCTTTCTATGAATTATCTCAATTCGAAAAATTCAACCTCTTCACCCACAGGCCCCAGGCAAAAGCCCATGCGTGCGGGGAAGGGCGGGTCGGAGTTGAAGCAGATGTCGGTGGGCTCGATGGTGATCTTGTAGCCCGCCGCGCGCGCGATCTCAATGCACTTGTCCACGCTGTCCACCTCCAGAGCGATGTGACGGAGCGCGCCCGTGCCGGGACGGTCAACACCGTTGCAGCAGATCTCAAGGCTCCCCGCGCCCGTGTCAAGCATGATGCAGGGAGCGCCTGCGGCGGTGGTCCAGGTGCGAATGGTTTCCATGCCGTAAAGATTCTGGTAGAAATGAATGGTTTCCTTGAAATTTTCGGGGCTGTCGCACTTGAGTGCGATGTGATGAATGCCCTTGGTCAGCCGTTTCATGGTGGTTCCTCCGTTTTGGTTTTTATGGATCGCTTTCATTATAGCAAAAAAAACCGATTCTTGCAAGAGGAACCGAAAAAAATTGCAAAAATCTATTGACAATTTTTCCTAAGTGTGATATACTTTTCTCGTATTCGAAATAGATCCTAAACCCCGCGGCTCCCACAGATCGGACTGGATCCTCTGTGTGCCGGCGGGATTTTTTTCTTTTTGCGGGTACATAAATTTTTCAGGAGGTACCCGACAAATGAATAACGGTACGGTAAAGTGGTTTAACACAGAAAAGGGATATGGCTTTATTGCCAACGACAATGGCGGCGACGATGTGTTCGTGCACTTTTCGGCAATTCAGAAGGAGGGCTTCAGGAACTTGACCGAGGGTCAGAAGGTGACCTTCGAGATCGAAGCCGACCCCAACAATGCCAACAAGCTGCGTGCTGCAAACGTATGCATCGTTGAAGGTGCGGAATAAGTCCTGAAAAGAGAGCCGAAAAGGCTCTCTTTTTTTGTTGACAAACCGTGTCGAATGCGATATAATTAAGGTGAAAATCAAGGGAGGTGATCCTATGGAGGCGATCGGTCAGTATTTTCTCTACGTGGGACAATTGATCCTGCTGACGCTCGGCGTGTTCGTCGTGTGCGGCTTTGCGGCGTTTTTGTCCGAGCGGCTGTTCGTGCGCTTGGTCGGGTCTTCCAAATTCATATACGTGTCCTCTGTGATCGGAACGCCGATCCACGAGCTGGGGCACGCCGTGATGTGCCTGCTCTTCGGGCATCGGATCACCGAAATGAAGCTTTTGCTGCCGCCCGGGCACGCCTCGGGGACGCTTGGCTACGTGTCGCACGACTACAACCCGCGCAACCCGTGGGCGCGCCTTGGCAATCTGTTTATCGGCTTGGGACCGATCTTCAGCGGGCTTGGCGTAACGATCCTGATGCTCTTTCTCTGCTTCCCGACGCAATGGAGCGATTACGTTGCGACCTCCGGCGCGTTGGCATTGGGCGCGAGCGCACCGACGCAGATCGCGCAGAGCGTGTTCTCGCTCCTGCTCTCACTCCCCGCGGCGTTTGCCGAGCGGTGGTGGGTTGCGCTGATCGGGTTTTCCGTGATCCTGTTCGTGTCTCAGCACGTCACTCTCAGCGGCGCGGATATCAAGGGGGCATTGGGCGCGATGCCCGTGTATTTGCCGCTTGTGACGGTGTTTGCGCTGGTGACCTTCCTCTTTGGTGTGCACGCGTCGGTGTTGGCGGGGCTTTGGACGGTCAATCTGTGGCTGCTCTCGCTCTTTGCCGTTGCCATTGCGTTTTCGCTGGTATGGGTTTTGATCGGATTGGTGGTGTTCCTGATCCGAAAAATGATTTTCAGGAGTTGACTATGCGCGCTTATTTGCAATATTTTTTCGAGGAATTTGATTATCCCGCGCGCGACGGCGCGGAGCTTTTGCGGACCTACGACGCGATCTGTTCCAATGAGGCGACACGCGCGGAATGGGATCGGTTGATGGTGGTCTACGATGCCGATGCGGCGTGCGACTTCGGGGAGCTGCGCGCAGACGTGGAGGCTCTGGCACCCGTTCTCCGCGTGCACCCGTACACGCTCAAGCTGCTCTTTTTTATCTGCCTTTCCCGCCGCACGCGCACCTATTATTGCGAGCGCGGACTTTCCGATGCGCTCTGGCACGCCGCGATGCTTGACCTGCGATACAAGCTGGAGGAGTGCCGCGAGGTCTGGGGCATTTGCGGCACGTTTGTGGGAACCTGGTTTGACGGCTTTTTCAATCTGAAGCGCCTGGCGCTGGGACGCTTGCAGTTTGAGGTCATTGATTTCAAGCGCACGTATGAAAAGGACGGGAAGCGACTTGCGCCCGACAGCCGTGTGATCAACGTGCACATTCCGCGCACGGGCGCGCCCTTGGACGCGCAGAGCTGTGACGACGCGTTCGCGCTTGCCGCCGCGTTTTTTGAAAAGGAGCTGGGCGGGGCACCCGTGGCGTTTGTTTGCCACTCGTGGCTTTTGTACGGTGCCAACAAGCAGATCCTGCCCGCGCGCTCCA
Source organism: Eubacteriales bacterium (assembly GCA_045597145.1). Lineage (GTDB taxonomy): Bacteria > Bacillota > Clostridia > Oscillospirales > CAG-272 > UMGS1865. Next base: position 1,847 of record JAZODU010000030.1, on the reverse strand, counting down.
ACGTGCGCGCATTTATGGAACGATTTGACCTCTTGGAGAGCCACGATTACGGCGACGACCACCCCGATCTCTGGCGGCTCTTTGACTGTCCGTATACGGGGGACTTTGACCGCTTGCCCTACGACACCTCCTTGCGTCGCGCCTACGTGGATCACCTCAAGGCGGGCGGCAAGAGCGGCGAGGGGGTTGGTGTGTTCTTCTATTGATGGCTTTGTCTGTTTTGCGCGAAAAGGAAAAAATGTTTCCTTTTCACGCAAAATGCTCTTGACAAACCTCTTTTTTCATGCTATAATTTGAGAACTGTTCTCAAATCAAAAGGAATCAATATGGAAAAAAAGCATTATCAAACTCCGGGGCGCATCGCGCTCATGGATTTTCTGGAGCTGAACCCCGATCAGCAGTATACGGCGGACGAGCTGTTTGCAATCGTTTCCGCGCAGGCAGCGGTGGGAAAGAGCACGGTCTACCGCCTTCTTGCCGAGCTCTGCCGCGACGAGATTGTGCGCAAGTTCCGCAGTGAGGCACGCCAGAGCAACGTCTATCAGTACATCGGCGCGGCGTGCGATTGCCGTGATCACTTTCACGAAAAATGTATCAAGTGCGGAAAGATCCACCATCTGGATTGCCACGTGACGGCGGATTTTATCCACCATCTCTTTGCCGAGCACGGCTTTTTGGTGGATTGCGGGCAAACCATTCTTTACGGCGTGTGCGCGTCCTGCCGTGGGGAGGTGTGACCGATGCCGGAATTTTTCCGCGAGGCGTGGCACGTTCTCTCGCACAGCCTACTTCACACCCTGCTGGATACGCTTAAAATTTTACCGTTTCTTTTCCTGACCTACCTGCTCATGGAATTTCTGGAGCACAAGGCGGGAAATGCGACCGAGCGGTGGCTTCGCGGCTCGGGCAAGGTAGGGTCGCTCCTTGGCGGTGCGCTCGGAATGCTGCCGCAATGTGGCTTTTCCGCGGCGGCGTCGGGGCTGTATACGGGGCGCATCATCACCACGGGTACCTTGATCGCGGTGTATCTCTCCACGTCCGACGAAATGCTGCCCATTCTGATCTCCTCGGGCGCGTCCGTAGGTGTGATCCTCAAGCTCCTTGGTACAAAGCTCGTCATCGGCGTGATCGCAGGCTTCTGTGTGGACGGTGTCTCTTGTCTTTTGCGCCGCAGGCTTCCTGCGAGTGAAGCTGCGGATTTCGAGGATCTGTGCGAGCGCGAGAACTGCCACTGCGCGGGCAAGCATTTCGTGCTCTCTGCGCTCAAGCATACGCTTTATATCACGGTCTTTCTTCTGATCTTCACCTTTGCGATCAACGTCGCCGTTGAGGCGATCGGGGAGGAGAATATCCAAGCGTTGGTGCTGGACCGCCCCGTTCTGGGTAGCCTTTTGGCGGCACTGGTGGGCTTGATCCCCAACTGCGCGTCCTCAATTGCCCTGACAACGCTCTTTACCGAGGGCGTGATCAGCGCGGGCGCGGCACTGTCGGGACTGCTCGTCAACGCGGGCGTGGGCTTGGCGGTGCTCTTCCGCAACAATCGCCCTGTGCGCGATTCCTTTCGCATCGTGCTGATTCTCTGGTGCATCGCCGTGGTGTGCGGTGTCCTGATCGATCTGACACCCGTCGGCGCATGGCTGGCGGCATAAACACAAAAAAGCGGCTTTCGCCGCTCAGATCACTGACAAAGAGACCAAGACGTAGGCTTTGGGCTCTTTTGTCGTATTTACAGGAAGGAAGAAAAATGGTATAATATAGGTGTAAAAAAGAACGGGGAGGAAACATGTATGTTTACAGAGAGAAGCGGAAAGCAAAACAGACTTGAAATGGTAATTTTGGAGGAGCTT
>JAZODU010000029.1:0-14254 GCA_045597145.1 Eubacteriales bacterium | reverse complement strand
GGGCCTCGACCCTTGTCAAGCTTCGCCTCAATTACAACGCCGCGCGCTCTCTTGTTAGGATTAGCCTTAAGCTCCTTCATTTCAGCAATGAGAAGGATGTCTTCGAGAATATCGGAAATACCCATGCCCGTGTGAGCGGATGTGGGAACGCACATCACGTCGCCGCCCCACTCCTCGGGAATGAGCTCGTACTTTGTAAGCTCTGTCTTAACCTGATCCGCATTGGCATGGGGTTTATCCATCTTGTTGATCGCAACGATGATGTCAACTCCTGCCATCTTTGCGTGGTTGATAGCTTCAACAGTCTGCGGCATGATGCCGTCGTCACCCGCTACAACGAGGATCGCGATGTCAGTGCACATTGCGCCGCGCGCTCTCATTGCAGTGAACGCCTCGTGGCCGGGGGTATCGAGGAACGTGATCTCACGTCCGTCGATGGATACGCGGTACGCACCGATGTGCTGTGTGATACCGCCTGCCTCACCCTTTGTTACGTTGGTGTGGCGGATAGCATCGAGGATTGAGGTCTTACCGTGGTCAACGTGACCCATTACGCAAACGATCGGAGCTCTTGTTACGAGATCCTCTTCGTTCGATTCCTCCTCGGTGAAGAGCTTTTCTTCGATTGTAACCTTAACCTCACGCGTAACGATCGCGCCGAGCTCGTCATCGATGAGGTACGCGGTGTCATAGTCGATAACCTGGTTTACAGTCGCAAGCACGCCCATCATCATAAGGCGCTTTACGCATTCGGCCGCTGTAACCTTGAGACGCTGTGCAAGGTCTCCGACTGTGATCTCGTCGGGGATCGTAACCTTGAGGGGCTGCTTCTTCGCCTTCTCAAGATTTGCCTTCTGCTTTGCATCCATAGCGCGACGCTCTTTGTCGGACTTTCTGCCCGTACCGCGATTGTCGCCGCGGAGGTTCTGCTTCTTGAGCTTCTGCTTGTTGGACTGTGTATCGTCGATATCGTGAGAGAAGTTCTCAAGACGCTCATCGTATTTGGAAAGGTCAACCGTGGAGCCGTGCGTATCAATGACGCGGGGTCCCTTGCGCGTGCCGTCGGGATTGACGTTTGTGGACGCGCCGCGCACGATGGGCTGTGCCTTGAAGGTGTCCTTCGGTGCACTGGGAACGAACTCGCCCTTATCGTGGTCGAATCTTCCGTTTTTGTTGCCCTGGCGGTCATTCTTGCCGCCGAAACGATCGTTCTTGGACGCTCCTCCGAACGCAGGCTTTTGGTCGCGCGGTGCGAAGGGTGCATCGGGTCTGCGCGCGCCGGGCGCACCGAAGCCGCCGGCGTTCGGGCGTGCACCCGCAGGTGCGTTGGGACGCTGCGCGGGGCTTGTCGGGCGTGCAGATTGCATACCGTAGTTGCTGGGAAGCCCGTTCTGCTGCGGACGGAAGGGATTTCCCGTGTAAGGCTGACGTGCTGCGGGACGAGCCGCAGGTGCGGGTGCTGCCTTGGGAGCCGCCTCCCTCGTCGCCTTTTCCTCTTTCTTTTCGGGTGCAGGAGCGTTCTGCGGACGTTCTGCAGGTGCCTTTTCGGGTGCTTTTTCAATCTTCCTTTCGGGCGCGGGAGCAGCGGGTGCCTCTGCCGCGGGCTTTTGTGCCTCTGCCGCGGGCTTTTGTGCCTCTGTAGGTGCTGCAACCGCCTCGGGTGCGGGTGCTGCCGTTTCCTCCTTGACTGCCTTGGGGACTTTTTTCACCTTGGAGGGAATATAGGTCACACCGTCCAGATAGCTTCCGATATCGATGATCTGATTGGCTGACGTAAGCTCGTCAAACAGAATGTCAAACTCTGCGGGCTCCAGTGCCTTTTGCGTCGTTTTTGCCTCGATTCCGTTTTGGGCAAGAAGCTCCACCAGATCCTTGCTTTTCAGTCCCAGATCCTTTGCGAGCTTTGTGATTTTGAATTGCTGATTCATAGTAGATGCCATATTTCCTCCTGATGCTCCGAGGGACCGCAGATCCCGCGGAAGCCATTAAATATTTCGGGTCGAGGACCGCAGATCCTCTTGCCGTGTGTTTGCTTATTGCTCGGGCAGATTCTTTTGCACAAGACGGGCAAGCTGCTCATCCGTGACGGCGATCGCCGCAAGATGCCCCGTTTTGCCGACGGCGTGTGCCAGTGCCTCGCCCGTGACAGGGACGACCGCAAGCGGCACGCCGTAAAAGGCGCATTTATCCGAGAGTCGCTTGGCGGAGTTTTTTGCGTTGTCCGCCGCCGCCACGACCACGAGCGGCTTTTGCCGCGCGCTCAGCGCGTCACAGATCATGGGAACGCCGCACACAAGGCGTCGCGCCTTGGCGCACAGCCCCAGCGCAAACAGCAGCTGCTTCGGCTCCCACGTGCCCTCATGCTTCATTGCCTGCCAGCTCCTCTTCCATCGCGTCGTAAACGCTCTCGGGGATCTCGCACTCCAGAACCTTATCGAGCCTGTGGCTTCGGCGCGCCTTCTTCAGGCACTTGAGATCGCGGCAGAGATACGCGCCTCTTCCCGATTTCTTGCCGACGAAGTCCAAAGAGATCTCTCCCTCGGGGCTTCGGAGCACGCGGATCAGCTCCGCCTTGGGCTTATGTTCGTTGCACCCCATGCACTGACGCATCGGGATCTTTTTTACCTTTTTTTCCATGTGGAATTATTCAGCGTCCGACTTGATATCGATCTTGAATCCGGTCAGTCTTGCCGCAAGGCGTGCGTTCTGACCCTCCTTACCGATCGCCAGCGAGAGCTGATCGGGAGCGACCTGCACGCGGCAGGTTCTCTCACCCGTAATGGTGACGGCGATGACCTCGGCGGGAGCGAGCGCGGATGCGATATACTCCTCGGGCTTTTCGCTGTAGCGAACGATGTCGACCTTCTCGCCGCGAAGCTCGTCAAGGATCCCCGCGATACGAACGCCGCGGTTACCGATGCACGCGCCTACCGGCTCAACGTCCTCGTCGCGCGACCAGACCGAGATCTTGGTTCTCGAGCCTGCCTCACGCGCCACGCCCTTGACCATGACGATGCCGTCTGCGATCTCGGGAATTTCCAGCTCAAACATACGGCGCACAAGTCCTGCGTGTGCACGCGACAGCGTGACCACGGGCCCGCGCGATTCCTTGTTGACCTCCATGACGAACACCTTGATCTTATCGCCCACCATAAAGGTTTCTCCGGGGATCTGCTCGCTGCGCAGGAGCACTGCGCGGCTGGTATCGGTTTCGAGAAGCACGTTGCCGGTTTCGCGGTCGACCTTGCTGACCGTTGCGGTGATGATCTCCTCGTGCTTGTTTTCGTAAGCCTCCTGCATCACGTGGCGCTCGCCCTCACGAATGCCCTGCACGATGACGGAGCGTGCGGCAGCCGCGGACAGGCGGCGGAAGTTCTTGGTCTTGACCTCGGTTTCAACCACCGAGCCGACGACGTATTTCTTTGCGATGCGCTTGGCGTCAGCCAGCGAGATCTGTGTTTCGGGGTTCTCGACCTCCTCCACGACCTCCTTCTGCTGATAGACCTTTACGTCCTTCTTATTGGGATCGATGAGAATGCGCACGTTGGTGTTGTTGCCGTATTCCTTTTTGTAAGCGGAAACGAGAGCCGCCTCGATCTTTTCGATCATGTACGCGGCGGGGATGCCTCTTTCCTTTTCCAGCAATTCAAGCGCGGTAAAAAACTCTGTGTTCATTTTGTGTAATCCTTTCTTATCTTTCCCTATTAGTTGTCCGTGTCAAAATCATAGCGGGTTCTCAGCGACGCGACCGACGCACGCGGGAACACCTTAGCGTCCTCCGACGCAGGGTCGCACTTGACGAGCACGTTGCCCGCCTCGTCCGTGCCGACAAGCACGCCGAGATAGCTCTTTGCGCCGTCCATGGGTGCGTACAGACGCACCTCCACCTGCCAACCCTCGCAGGCGTTGATCTGCCAATCCTCCTTCAGCTCCCGCTCGATTCCGGGCGAGGAGACCTCCAGGTGATATGCGTCCTCGATGGGATCTGCCTCGTCAAGAAGCGGATCGATCGCGCGGTGCATCTTTTCGCAATCCTCGATCGTGATGCCCTCCTCCGAATCGATCGTGATGCGCAGATACATATCCGCGCCCACCTTGACGTATTCCACGTCCCAAAGGACGTATCCCAGCTCGACGGCCAGCGGCTCTGCGATCTTGCGCACCGCCCCTACGACGCCTCCGTTACTTTTTTTCATACCGTTTCCCTCATTTTCAAATTTCCAAAAAGAAGAGCGGGTCTTCTCCGAAAGCCCACTCACACTCTAACTATACTCTACTATAAAGTAGTATACCACACTTTTCCCCCCTTTGCAACCCCTTTTGTGAAAAAAATGTTCATTTTATGAATTTTTTATGGGGCGGCGGGGCAGATTGTTAAAATTCAACTCGTAGGGCGGGAGGTGCAACGCCCTCCCCTACAATGGATCCGGGTGCCGCAATCCGCCCAACCGCTCACCGTACCGTCCCTCGTGCGGCACCTCGTCATGTCCGTCTCATTGCACGCGCAGAGCAGCATCGCCGCCACGCACGCCGACAAAACGCATAGCCATTGAATCTTTTTTCATCATAGACATTCACCACTTCGTTTTTTTCTTGAGTATTTCGTGGAGTGACCAAAAACTCTGATGTCGGCTTTTGGCGATCTCGCCGCGCGCCACCGCCTCAACGATGGCACAGCCCTCCTCCTTGGTATGCGAGCATTTGGTATAGCGGCACTGCCCGATCAGAGGCACGAACTCCCGAAAGGTCAGGGGCAGGTCGTCTTTGTCAAAAAAGTCGAACCGCTCAAAGTCCAGCATGGTAAAGCCGGGGGTGTCCGCCAGATATCCGCACTTCTCGCCGTCGGACAGCGGGTAGAGCTCGACGCAGCGCGTGGTGTTTTTGCCGCGCTCGATGCGGCGGCTGATCTCGCCCGTTTCCAGCTGCAATTCGGGGAACAGACGATTGAGCAGCGTCGATTTTCCAACGCCCGAAGCCCCCGAAAAGGCGGCGATCTTGCCGTTCGTTTGCGTATCGATGTAAGCCTTCAGGTGCGAAAGCCCCTCGTCCAGCCCCTCACCCGTGCAAAAGACCGCAAAGCCCGCACCGCGATAGATCTCTGCCAGCTCATCGGCACGCTCGGGTGCGAGCTCGCACTTGGTCAGAACGATCACGGGCTCGATGCGGTTAAATTCCGCAATGCAGATCAGCTTGTCCACCGTGTCAAGCAACGGCTCGGGCGTTGCCACGGCGAGCGTGACGAACAACAGATCCAGATTTGCCATCGGCGGTCGGATCAAGGCGTTTTTGCGCGCCTCGATCGCGTCGATCGCAAGACCCGTTCCGTCGGCGGCGGGCACCGTGACACCGTCACGCACCGAAAAAGCGGTGCCGTCGTAGCTGACGCGCACGAGGTCGCCGACAAGCAACGTCCCCCTGCGGTGCAGACTTCCGCGTCCGCGCCCCGTCACGGTCAAGCCGTCCAGCGGCGCGCCCGCGCCGTCCTGCGACGCCTGCAAGCGCACCGTAAACAGCCCGCCGTTGCTTTTGATGATCCTACCAAAGCCTTGATACATGGGTTCTCTCCTTGTTAAAATTTAGTCCTCGCTGTCTGCAATATAAACCGTCACGCGCGTGCCCGCCATCACAACCGTCCCCGCCCGGTGGCTCTGCCGCACGACCGTGCCGTCGGGTGCGTCGGACGGGATGTCGATCACCTCGCCCACCGTCAATTGTGAAAGCCACAGGCGCATGAGTGCGTCGGCGCGCGAAAGCCCCGCCAAGTCGGGTACCTTGACCGTTTGCGCAGGCGCGCCCGCACTGACCGTCAGCGTCACGGTATCTCCGCGCGCAAGTGTCGCCCCCGCCGTCGGCTGCATGGCAAGCACCGCCCCCTCGGGCGCGCTCCCCGTTTGCATCACGGTTTTCACCTGCAAGCCCATCTCGCGCAATCGCGCGACCGCCTCGCGCACGTCGCTTCCCACCGCGTCGGGCAGCAGGATCTGCTCCCTGCCGAGGCTGACCACGAGCTTGATGGCGCACGTGGGCGTGTTTTTCGATAGCTTTCGCTGTGTGCCGCCCGTGGGGGCTTGCGCGATCACGACACCCTCGGGCACCTCGTCGTCGTATCGGTATTCCACCGTCACGTTGAAATATTCGGCAAGCTCCAGCGTCTCCGCAATCTTACCGCGGCAGTTCGGAATCTCCACCGTTCGCGCGTCGTTTCCCGTAAACCCGAGCCACGTGTCAAGTGCGATCCACAGGATCACCGCGCTCAGCGTCAGCGTGATCCACGTCACGCGCCTCCAGAACACCGTTTGCTTGTCCGCTTGCATATGCCACCTCCATAATAATATGTAGGAGGAACCTATGCTATGCTCTCCCTATGGAAGAGCTGTCAGCGTTAGCTGACTGAGAGGGCGGCAGGGGCAGATTGTTTACATCCAACTTGTAGGGGACGGCAGCCTCGCGGTATCTTATCCGTTCTCCTTCATCGCCGCGCGGCGCAATTGTCCGCAGGACGCGTTGATATCCGCGCCGAGCTTGCGGCGGATCGTTGCGCGGATCCCCTTCCCCTCCAGCGTCTTGGCAAAGTGCTGAACCGCCTCGCGTCCCGAATGGCGGAATCCCGTTTCCGAAACCTCGTTGACGGGGATCAGATTGACGTGGATCGGCATGGTTTCTGTACGCGTGCGCAGGTGCGAATTGAGCACACGTGCAAGCTTTTGCGCGTTTTCCACCGAATCGTTCTTTCCCGCGATCAGGGTGTATTCAAAGGATATTCTGCGCCCCGTGCGTGCAAAATAATCGCGGCAGGCATCCAGCAGCTCGTCCACGCCGAAGCGGTTATTGATCGGCATGATCGCCGAGCGCGTTTCGTCGTCGGGCGCGTGAAGAGAGATGGACAGCGTGATCGGCAGATCCTCCTCCATCAGGTCACGAATACGGTTGACCAGCCCGCAGGTAGAGAGCGAAATATGTCTGTAGCCTATATTCAGCCCCGCTTCGTCGTTGACAAGACGCAAAAAGCGGAGCACGTTGTCGTAGTTATCCAGCGGCTCGCCGATCCCCATCATCACGATGTTGGAGATGCGCTCGCCCAGATCCTTTTGCGCGGCGATGACCTGCCCGAGCAGCTCCCCGGGGGTCAGATCCCGCACGCGTCCGCCGATGGCGGACGCACAGAATTTACAGCCCATGCGGCAGCCGACCTGCGACGAGATGCAAACGGTGTTGCCGTGGTCGTATTTCATGACCACGCTCTCCACGCAGTTGCCGTCGGCAAGCCCGAAGAGGTATTTGACCGTACCGTCGAGGACCGACACGAGCTTTTGCTCGACCGTTGGCAGGTGATACGTGAACGCCTCGCGCAGCTTTTCCTTCATTTTTTTGCCGAGGTTGGTCATTTCGTCGGGTGATAGCCCGCGATGCAATTGGGGAAAGATCTGCTTGGCGCGGAATTTCGGCTCTCCGACCGACACCACCCACGCCTCAAGCTCGGCGGGTGTGAGCGAGAGCAGCTCGCGCATTTCATTTATTTCCATAGTTCCCCCTTAGTATGTGTAAATTGTTGAACGTGTAATAACGAAAGAGAAATTTGCTTGATTTTGGCAAGGATAATATCCCGTGTATTTGGCGCGTGCTGTCCGACTTGATTTCATGCTTTCAGCAATCAAATTTTTATTGCACACGTCTTTTGTCGCGCCTCATCCACCGCTTGCGCGGTCCCCTTCCCCCACTGGGGAAGGCAAGGCGTAAGGGCGCGATGAGCCCGACGGCATAGTTACCTATGCCGAGGGATTTGAGTCGCCCGACAACGAAGCATACGGCAATTTATACGATCGGCGCTCCATTACCGCAAAGTAAAAGCCATCCATACCGTCAACATCAGGGTAGAGCGCGCGCTCCTCAAGAAGCACAAAATCCCCGTGCGTCACAAGAAACGCCGCGACGTTCTCGCCGTTCTCGCACCCGAGGAGCGTGCAGGTGGAATACACCAGCTTGCCGCCCTTTTTAACGTACGTGCACGCATTTTCAAGGATCGCGCGCTGAATTTCGGGCAGCCGCGCGCTCTCGGCGGGGTCTTTGTAGCGCAATTCGGGCTTCTTGGCAAGCACGCCAAAGCCCGAGCAGGGCACGTCGCACAGCACGCGGTCAAACGCGCCGACCCACGCCGCGAGCGGCTCTCTTGCGTCGCGCGCATGCGCCTCAATGATGGAGATCCCCAGCCGTTGTGCGCTGCCTGTCACAAGCGAGAGCTTGTTTTTATGCAGGTCGCACGCGATCACCTCGCCGCAATTTTCCATATCGATCGCCGCCCCGAAGGATTTCGATCCCGGGCAGGCGCACGCGTCCAAAACGCGCATCTGCGGCTTGGCGTCCAGTGCCTCCACGCAGAGCTGTGACGCCTCGTCCTGCACGAAAAAGAGCCCCTCGGCAAAGCCCCACAGCGCGGTCACGGGCGTTTTATCCACCACGTATATACCGCACGCGCTGTATCGCGTCGGCTCTGCCGCAATGCCCAAGGCGCGCCAGCGGTCGATCAGCTCCTCCCGCGTGATGCGCAGGGTGTTGACGCGCACCGAAAGCGGCGGCTGATTGCCAAACGCCGCAAATATTTCCTCCGTGCGCGACAATCCAAAATCGGCAACGAACCGCTCGCAAAGCGGCTCACACACGGAATATCTGACGGACAGATAGCGAATCGGGTCAGCCTCGGGCGCAGGGCACGGAATCGCCTTGCCGCTCCGCGCAAACGCGCGCAAAATCGCGTTGACAAAGCCCTTGGCGCGCTTCGGTGCCAGCTCCACGCACTCGTTCACCGCCGCGTGGTCGGGTATGCGGTCAAGGTACGCCATCTGATAGAGCCCCATGCGCAAAAGATTGCGCACGTCGGGCGTAATCTCGCCGCGCGCCACCAAAGAATCTATGACCGCGTCAAGCGTCAGGCGGTGCTCGATCGTGCCGTACACCAGCACGGTCAAAAGCCCGCGGTCGGCGTCACCGAGCTCCGCGCGCTTGATAGCGGTATCCAGAGCAATATTGGAATACTGCCCCGCCGCCTCGCACTTATTCAATACGTTCCATGCAATCTCGCGCACACTTGCCATGGGGCGCTCCTTTCAGACCAACACTTATAAAATCTTCTTCAATTCCTCCACCGGGTGCACCGAAACGGTTCTGTTGCCGTCGCGCAACGGGTGAAGCAACTCCAGCGGAATCCCGCCGTCCGAATCGATAAAATGCACACAGCAACCGTTTTTCTCCCTATTTATGCTTTTCGATCCAAGCCTCGATCGTCTTTTTGTCGGCGCGGTTCAGCTTTTCTTCAAACCATTTGTGCTCGGTGTCGTACAGACAAAGTCTGCCGTAGGGCTCGCCCTCGTAGCCGCCGATCTCCTTTTCGTAGTAGATCTCGGCATACACGGCAACCGCATTTTCGGGCAGCGCGATGCCGTCAAACACGTAGCGGTAGTAGGTATACAGACGCTTGGACTCGCTGTCCTTGACGAAATCGGAGGGTGCGTAGCGCACGCGCTCCAGATTCTCCCCCTTTTCGTTGTCCTTTTGGTCGTCGGGGGTAAGGTCGGTCACCACGACCAGCGTCAGGTCAAACAGATGCTCGCTCTTTTGGGGCACCTTATCAAGCTTTTTGTCCTTGGCGACCTTCTCCAGGGTGCTGTTGTTGTAGCGGAACACCAATTGCACCTGCTCGGCATCGGGGATAAACACGTACTGCGTGACCGAAAAATAGCCGCTGTTGTGCTCGTCCTGCGTGATGGTGTTCTGATTCTGATAGCGCAAAAGCAGACCGTCGCCATGCTTTTCGTAGGCATCGGCAAGTGCCTCGTTGACGATCACCGTGTCCACGCTCTTGGGGTCGCCCGACGAGCAGACGCGGACGATCAAAACGGTACAAACGCTAAAGATCAGCAGCGTAAAAAGGATCCTGATCACGCGCCCGATGATACGGGGTGTGCGGCTGTTTGGCATACGGTCACTCCTCTCTTTTTGGAATCAGCAAATGTAAATAGGTCTCCAGTGCCACGCCCATGCGCTCGGGGGTGGCGCGCTTCGAGGACTCCGCGATCAGCATCCCCGTAAAGTCGGCGGCACGTGCGCACGCCGCCTCAAAGCGGTCGCCGTCAAGGAGCGCGCCCAAAAGAACCGAGGCAAAAACGTCGCCCGTTCCCGGGTAGGCGCGTCCGCGGTGCGGTCGGCTGACGCAAAAGCGCGTGCCGTCCCCGTCACGTCCGAAATTGGCGACCGAGCCGTCCGCCAGATGCACACCCGTGATCACGATGCGCGCGAGGGGGCAGACCTGTGCCGTCAAGCGATCCAGAAGCCGGTCGGCAAAGGCGCGCGCCTCGTCCATCGGAAGCGTCGCCGTTTCGGCGTAGGGCGTGCGCGCCAGCAGGCACGCCTCGGTGAGATTTGGCGTGAGCACCTCGGCGTAGGCACTCAGGTGCCGGATGCCCTCGACAAGCTCCTTGGTGTAGGTTGAATAAAGCACGCCGTCGTCGCCCATGACGGGGTCGACGACGATCAGGGGCTTCTCGCCCGTTTCGTCGGCGCGTGTACCGAAATGCTCGATCATGCGCGCGACCGACGCGATCTGCGCATCACTCCCGAGAAAGCCCGTATAGATCGCGCCGAAGCGCACGCCAAGGCGTTCAAAATGATCGGCGATCAGATCCATGTCGGCGGTCAGATCGCGGAAATGCAGATCCGTAAAGCCACCCGTGTGGCTGGAGAGAAGCGCCGTCGGCACGGGGACGGTCTGGTATCCCATGACCGAGAGCGTCGGCATGACGACCGTCAGGGCGCATCTGCCGATGCAGGAGAGATCGTGGATCGCGGCAATGCGCCGCGGCGGTAAATGTTGCATGGTGTAGTTCCTTTTCAGTTTTTCAATCTGTCCAGCGCGTTTTGCAGGATGATCTGCGCCGAGAGCGTGTCGATCACGCCCTTGCGCTTTTGTCCCCGCGTGTTGGTTTCGTTGAGGTAGCGCGACGCGCTCATGGTGGTCATGCGCTCGTCGATCATCGCAACGGGAACACCGTCAAGCCGCGCACGCAAAAGTGCCGCAAACTCGCGGCAGCGCTCGGCGCGAAAGCCCTCTGAGCCGTCCATGTTCTTCGGCAATCCCACGACCACGGCACTCGCGCGCTGCTCGCGTGCGACCTCGGCGACCTTGTCGGCGGTCTTTTCAATGCCGCCCGGGGAAACGTACCCGATGCCCGACGCCAGAAAGCGGCTGATGTCCGACACGGCAAGCCCCGTGCGTGTGTCACCAAAGTCTACGCCCAAAACGCGCCCCGTCGTGTTTTTTAAATCAAGAATGGTTGTTTCTGACATAAATGCCTCTTCTTTTGTTTGTTTTTGCGAGAGGAGCTTTTTGAAAAAAAGTTTCCCCACACGCGTCCTCTCCTTAACCCAGCACGTCGCCCGTGCTGATCTTTCTGCCGTTGATAAAATCGGCGGCGGACATACGCTTTTTGCCCTCGGGAAGCACCGAAAGAAGCGCCACCGCGCCCGTGCCGCACGCAACGGTGATCTTACCGCCGTCAAGCGAGAGCACCGTGCCCGCAGGCACGCTCGCACCCGCATGGCTTGCCACCTCGGACGCCGTGACCTTGAGCATCTTGCCGTCGGGCGTGTGCGTAAACGCCAGCGGGATCGGCGAGAGCCCGCGGATCCGGTCGTGGATCTCTTGAGCCGAGCGCGAAAAATCGATCACACAATCGCTCTTTTCGATCTTTGCGGCGTAATTTGCAAGGCTGTCATCCTGCTTTTGTGGAATTATAGTACCGTTTTCAAGTCCTATTATCGTAGAAACAAGAAGCCTTGCGCCAATTTCGGATAATTTATCGTGAATATCCTCGAAATTATTGTTTGGAAGAATTTCACATTCCTCAATTTCAAGAATATCTCCCGTATCAAGACCCTTTGCCATAAGCTGTGTGGTAATACCCGTGGTCTTGCAACCGTCAATAATGGCTCTTTGCATGGGGGCTGCCCCTCTGTACTGAGGAAGAAGCGAGCCGTGTACGTTGACACATCCGAACTTTGGATAGTTCAGTACGTATTCGGGAAGCAGTTTTCCGTAAGCAACAACGGCAATAACGTCGGGATCAAGCGCGTTCAGCTGATCCGCAAATGCAAATTCCTTGAAGGTTTCGGGCTGATAAACGGGAATACCGTTCTCAAGCGCGACGATCTTGATGGGGGTGGGCTGAACCGTGTTACCTCTGCCTCTCGGCTTGTCGGTCTGTGTAACAACTCCGATAACGTCAAAATTTTCCATCATAGCTTTAAGCGAGGGAATGGCAAAATCGGGAGTTCCCATAAATAGTACGCGTAAATTACTCTTATTCATCGTCATCCTCGTCGTCGCTGTAAAGCTCCTTGATTTCTTCGTTTGTCAGCATTCTGTCGGCAACGTCGCAGTAAAGCACGCCGTCAAGATGGTCAAGCTCATGGCAGAAGCAACGAGCCAAAAGTCCTTCTCCCGTAACGCTGTATCTGTTACCAAAACGGTCGGTGGCTTCAACGGTTACCTTTTCGGGACGCTCAACGATACCCACCTTACCGGGAAGTGAAAGACATCCCTCGGTATCAACCTGTGAGCCGTCCATTTCCACGATAGTGGGATTGATCATTTCATAAACCTCACCGGGAGTACATTCAACGACAACGATTCTGCGAAGAATACCTACTTGAGGCGCGGCAAGACCAACGCCGTTGGCATCTCTCATGGTTTCTACCATATCGTCAAGAAGATTTAAAATTCTGGGAGTGATCTCCGTTACCACGCGGCAAGTTTTGCGAAGCGTTGGATCACCTTGTTTTACTATGTTAAGCTTAGCCATAATATATCATTCCTTATATGTTATTTGGATTTATATCAATAGAAACGGACACCTTTCGTCCTATCTTCTTTGAAATATCGGTAAGTGCTTCGGTAAAGAGCATACGCGTTTTGTTATTCATCTTGCATTTGGCGATAAAACGCTTTCTGTATTGCTCGTTTACCTTGTATACGGGAGCATCAAACGGACCGTAAACGTAAATCTTAACGTCCTTGTATTTTTCATCAAGTAATTGCCTTAGAAACTCTGCAAAATTCACGCAGGCGTTGCAAAGCGCCGCTTCGTCCTCCGAAGAAAAGCTGAAAAGCGCGATATCGCAAAACGGCGGGAAAACAAGAGTTTGTCTGACTTGTATCTCATCGTTGTAAAATGAAACGAAGTCCTGGGAAGCCGCCTTCAGTATTACGGGATGCTCTGGATTGTAGGTTTGAATGAGTGCAACGCCTTTTTTGTCAGCGCGACCCGCTCTGCCGATAACCTGAGTTATCAGTGAAAAAGTTCGCTCGTTTGCGCGATAATCGTCGTTGAAAAGGGAAGCGTCCGCAAGAAGGATTCCCACAAGCGTAACGCTTGGAAAATCGTG
Source organism: Eubacteriales bacterium (assembly GCA_045597145.1). Classification (GTDB taxonomy): domain Bacteria; phylum Bacillota; class Clostridia; order Oscillospirales; family CAG-272; genus UMGS1865. Next base: position 820 of record JAZODU010000029.1, on the reverse strand, counting down.
CCCCTTTGTTACCATTTGCGTGCCGATCATCACGTCTGCTTCCTTGTTTCGGAACTTTTCAAGTATATCCTGCAGGCTGTATTTCGATCCTGCACTGTCAGCGTCAAGTCTTATAACGCCGGCGTCTTCAAATACCTGCGTTACCGCATCCTCGGCCTTTTGCGTACCGTAACCCACGTAATTTAGTTTGGTGTTACCGCATTCGGGACATTTGTCGGGAACGGCTATGCTGTATCCGCAGTAATGGCACATAAGCTTGTTTTCCGTAATGCGGGAGCTTATTTTGGGCGCGTGATGAGTGAGCGCGACACTGCAGTGCGGGCAGGTAACTGATGATCCGCACAAGGTGCAGGTGAGAAAATTACTGTAGCCGCGTCGGTTAATAAAAAGTATCGCTTGTTCCTTGTTTGCAAGAACGCTTTGTATTCTGTCTCGCAAAACAAGACCGATGGGTGAAGTATTACCGCTTTTACTCTCAAGTCGAAGGTCAACGATCGTAGTGTCGGGAAGAACAGCAGTGCCGTATCTCTCTGTAAGCTCTACAAGCGTATAAATACCCTTTTTAGCCTTGTAATAGCTTTCAACGCTTGGGGTGGCGGAGGATAAAAGCATCATAGCGTTGTGTTTTCCGCATCTGTAGCTTGCAACCTCTTTGGCATTGTATTTTGGCGTTTGTTCGGATTTGTAGGTGTGCTCGTGCTCCTCGTCGATAATGATAAGTCCGATATTATCAAATGGAGCGAATATCGCCGATCTCGTGCCGATACAAATATCAGCCTCACCCGATAAGTCGGATCGTAGCCATGTCGTTCTGTGAGCC
>JAZODU010000028.1:0-4377 GCA_045597145.1 Eubacteriales bacterium | reverse complement strand
GCGCATAGGAAAAGCGCCACTCCGCTTCGCTTCGTGACGCTTTTCCTATGCAATTTAATAGTTCTTTATCTTTTTGTCAGATTTTTTCTACCCCAACTATTGAAGTCGGAGGCCAAGCGGTCTTAGGAAGACAAGTTAAGGTGACAACTCCTTGGCTCACAGAACGACATGGCTACGATCCGACTTGCGCATAGGAAAAGCGCCACTCCGCTTCGCTTCGTGACGCTTTTCCTATGCAATTTAATAGTTCTTTATCTTTCTGTCAGATTTTTTCTACCACAACTATTGACAAAGAGCCGCTCTTTTGTCGGTACATAACGGCGGGCAAGCCCACGCCCTACGAGAGGGCGACGCACAAACGGAGTTTGTACTGTATAAACGAACCTTCACCATTTACCGTATGCAAAAAGGACGCGCTGTGTCGCGCGGCCTTTAGAGGGTTATTTATATACTCATTCGGTGAAAGTTTTTGAAGAGGTGTGGAGGAGCTTAAATCATTTCAGCCTCAGCCAGCCACAGAGCACTCGACGCGTCCGAGGGCATGACCCATGCGCCTCTGGGGGAGAGTCCGATGGGGAAGATCTGCGGCCCGTCGGGCAGGCAAGAGCGCTTGAACTGCTGGGAGAAGAATCGCCGCAAAAAGATTTTGAGCCATTTTTTCAGCGTCTCGTCGTCATAGACGTTTCCAAGCGATTTCTGCGCCAAGCGGTAGAGCGTGGCGGGAGAGCAGCCGTAGCGAAGCATATAGTAGAGATAGAAATCGTGCAGCTCGTAAGGACCTACCAGATCCTCGGTCTTTTGTGCGATCTTTCCGTCCGCATCGGCGGGGAGAAGCTCGGGGGATACGGGCGTGTCGAGAATGTCACGAAGCGCAGAGGCGATCCGTTGGCTTCCGTGCTGCTCCTCGACTTTCGCACAGTGCGCCACGAGGTGACGCACAAGCGTTTTGGGAATGTTCGCGTTGACGCCGTACATCGACATGTGGTCGCCGTTGTAGGTCGCCCAGCCCAGCGCCAGCTCGGAAAGGTCGCCCGTACCGATCACCATGCCGCCGCAATCGTTGGCAATGTCCATCAGCACCTGCGTGCGCTCGCGTGCCTGGGCATTTTCGTAGGTCACGTCGCGCACGGCGGGATCGTGTCCGATGTCCTTGAAATGCTGATTGACCGCGTCAAAAATATCCACACAGCGGAAATCCACACCAAACTCCTCGCACAGCACCGTTGCGTTGGATTTGGTGCGCACGGTCGTGCCGAAGCAGGGCATCGTGACGGCGATGATGTCGGTGCGCGGACGCTTGAGTGCGTCCATCGCGCGCACCATGACAAGCAACGCCAGCGTGGAATCCAAGCCGCCCGAGATACCGATCACGATCTTTTTGGCGTATGCACGCTCGATGCGCGCGCGCAAGCCCGCCGACTGAATGGCAAGGATCTCCTCGCAATGCGTTGCGAGAGCGGCGGGATCGGACGGGAAAAAGGGGTGGGGGTCTACGGGACGCGCGGGAAGTGCTTCGCGCGTGTGCGTCTTTTTGAACGTGTCGGCGGGCTTGCGTGTCAGCATTGCCGCGTCGATCTTACCGATCAACAGGTCCCCATCGGAAAAGGGAAGCGCGTTTTCAAGCAGTACACCGTTTGCCGCGATCAGCTTTTGTCCGCCGCACACGCTGTCGGTGGTCGATTCGCCAAAGCCCGCATAGGATACGATATAGGCAGCACCCGTGCGTGCGGATTCCGCAGTCCAATCGGATGCGCGGCGCGCGGCGGCACCCACCACCTCGGGCTCGTAGGCGGGCACGCAGATCAGGTCGGCATCCGCAGTGTCGCCCACGTTCATCACGGTGCCAAGCTTGATCGGGAGCGCATCAATGGCAAGAGACAGAGACGCGGCGGTGAGAATCGCCTGCCCGTCAAATTGCACCGCTTCGGGGAAAGGGGCATCGGTGAACCACCGACGCTCGGCGTCACACAAGGGCTTGACCGAAAGTCCCGACAGCTTGCCCCTATAGCAGACGGCGGCGCAGTTGCGAATACCGTCCTCGCATTCCCACGGCAGCCCTACGACCGACACGAGCGAGAGCGTCGCCGTTTGCGCGAGATACGCCTTGAGTGCCGCCTTTGCGCCGCTCAGAAGCGTTTCGTTGCGGAACAGATCACCGCACGACGCGCCCGTCAGGCAAAGCGAGGGGAAGACGAGCACGCGCACACCCTGCGCATCCGCGTCTGTAGCAAGGCGCACCAGCTCCTGCGCGTTGTATGCGGGATCTGCAATTTTGATGTGCGGTGTGCCTGCGGCAACCTTGATAAACCCGTTTTTCATATTCTCATACCTTTCAAAAATTCTTTCTCTTCAAATTATACCATTGCACAAGGGAGATTGTCAAGAGCAGGCGGAAAAATATTGTCGCCGCACCTCTTTGTCAATATTTTTTGATAAAAAGTGATAAATATTTGTGATTTTGTTGACTTTTTCACAAAAAAGTGATATTATCAAAGTGTAGTAATGATCATACAAAGGAGGAAACTTATGGAAAACAGAAAATGCGTTGCATGCGGAACGGAGATTTCCGAAAACGCAGTGTTTTGCGAAACCTGCGGCATGAAGCAGCCGGAGCCCGATCGTTACGGATCAAGCTGCGCTTATTGCGGCGCGGAGCTTGTGCCCGAATCGGCTTTTTGCGCGAATTGCGGGATGCGAACCGAGGGACGCGCTGCCGATCCCGAAGTGCCCAAAGATGCCGGGGCGCGCAAAACAGAAAAAATAAAGCCGATTGTTTTGGCGGGCGTGACGTGGCTTCTTTCCACCGTGATGCTTGTTATGGCATTTTTCCCGGTTGCTACGTATAATTTCTCGGATCTTGCGGGCTTGGAGGGCTTCGAGCTTTCCTTTTCCCCCGTCGATCACGTCGTTCTGCTCTTTGATTCCATGAAATCTCTGGACGATGAGGATCTGGCGGAATCCGATCTGGTCGAGGAGATGGAGGAGCTGGGCGAGGATTTCTCGGCAGAGATTTACGGTCAAAGCATTGCGGAATACGACGATATGGATCGTGATGCGCAAAAAATGTTTGAAGAGCTGATGTTTTTAACCCTGCGCCTTGCCATGTCCTCCGAGGAGGCCGATGGCTCGATGGGACCGTTCCTTGCAACCGCCACTGTTCTCAGTCTGCTTTATATTCTTGCGGCGCTTGCCCTTTTTGTCGTGAGCCTGTTCTATCTGCTTTCGGCAATCGGACTTCTCGGAAAAAAGAAAACGCAGGGGCTCAAAAATGCCACCCTCGCGTTGCTCTTTGCGCTTCCCATGCTTCTTTTGGCGCGTTGGGTTGCAGAAAACGTGCTCTGGAGCCCGACGGGAAACTCGGATTTGACTGCTACATCGGTCATCGTGCTCGTTTTGTCTGTGCTGGCGTTCGTTATGTACGTGGTCTTTGAGGCACTCGGCGGTGCGCGTTATACAACGCGCGTGCTTGTTCCGCGCCTGATCTCCTCGGTGCTTGCCGTGCTCTTGATCGGTGCGGTGTTTATGCCGGCGGTGTCTGTTAAGATCAAGGAGCAGTTTGAAGGAAGAACCACCAAAAAGGAAGCGGTCGTTTCGTTGCCGCCCGCTCTTTTGGGCTCGCTTTTGGTAGGAGACTCTGACGGGGAGATGTACGATGAGATGCAGACCCTTCAGGACAGCGAGGAGTATGCAGAGGAATTGGAGTACGCGTTTGATTTTTCTTACTATACGCGGAAGGACGTTGAAAAGGGTGTGGCGAACGTAGACGTTTTCTACGCGATGTTTGTGATCGGTGCCCCCTACGGCTTCCACGGCTTCTCATGGGCGTTCGCGCAGGTCGCGCTTTTGATGACGCTCATCGTTCTGATGGCGGCAGCCATTCTGTGGCAAAACGCTCTCTATTTTGCGGGCGGTAAGCCATCTGCCGTGTTTTTGATGATCCTTAAGTCTGTAGCGTTCGTGCTGACGCTGGCGGCTCTTGTGCTGGTGATCGTATTCGTTATTCTGTTGTCTTATTATCTGGACAACGATTTGCCAGACGGCGCACGCTTCAGCATCGCCATCGGTGCAGGTATCATCATGGCAGCCGTTGTCGCGCTTGCCAACCTCTTTGTTCCTTCGCGTGTGCGCGAAAAATGCGTTTGTGCGTGCGATGCGCAGACCGACGAGGCTGTTTGAACGAAGCGGATCGGTAATGGAAAAGAGAAACGCCGCCAAGCATTGCTTGGCGGCGTCATTTTTTGGTTCTATAATAAATGTTGGGGTGAAACCAACAGATATAGCAAATAAAAAGTAAAAAAAGAAGAGCATATCTGAAAAAATCTGATAAAATGTTAATTGATGAGAAAAACATTATCGGAGGTTTCAGATATGCTCAAT
>JAZODU010000027.1:0-50658 GCA_045597145.1 Eubacteriales bacterium | reverse complement strand
CTAATGTCACGAAATGATAATCAATCGTTCCTCGTGTTTCACCATTCGGTAAATAACAAAAAATAGCTCTACAGAGATGTCTGTAGATGATACCAAACGACGATAAATGAAAGCCGTAGCAACAGGTAACAACCCCATGGTCGGTATGACCGTTGCCGTTGCGGTTGCTATCGAAGAGGCAAGCAAATAAATCAGACGCTACAAGACTTTAATTCTTGTAGCGACTGAAACTTGTAAAATCAAGTAAATAAAAAGCAGACACATCATTTCGGGTAAAACCGATTTGATGTGTCTGGTTTTTCATGCAGATAACCACTGTTCTACACAAGTGTTGATTTTGAGTTGCCATTCGTTTTCGTCCTGTGCTGTTTCTCCTTGCTTGATTGCTAAATCAAGTAACTTTCTCACATCGGACGGATTGGGATGCCCTTTGTATTTGTAGGAGTTTTCAACCAATCTCTTGAATTGACTCAATTCAAGAGGGATAATTTTTGACTTACCACCATACAGAGCAATGGAAAGATGGTTGAGCCCATAGAAATGGGCAAGAGTCGCTGCATTGATAGTCGGAGCAATAAACAGACAATATGTGTCCTTGCCTGTCTTTTTCTTCAACTGTCCGAAGTGGCGAGCAACAGACTCACCCTCACTTTCAAACTGTCGCTGTCCAGATTGCAATGTAACCTCAACAGACAAGGAATAATCCGTGTAATCACATTCAATATCCGGCATATTGCCCGATGCTGTGGACATAGGTTGTCCGGCATCGTCAAATTTGAAATTGCCTCGGATGTCGCCACCGTCCAACATTGTCATTGCTCTCCAAGTGTTATACTCGAACATCAAGGGAGCATCGTAATATTCTTCGGAAACAATGCCATCAAAAGTATCTTGAATATCGGAGTACAATGAATACGATTTAAGTTCTGCGACCTGTGCATCAATAACTGCCTGTTTATTTCTGGCAATAATATCATCACGAATATCTTTCAATTCGTCAAGCGACATTGCAACCAGTTTTTTGCGATCGAACTGTTCCAGATGCAAAATGGTCTCAATGATATTTGCTTTGTTGTCAACATACAGGACAGGGGATGCAGTATCAAACAGGTGTGCTTTGTATCTGTCCTCGTCATCCACAAAAACAGGTTTTCGTTCCACATTTGCGAGGATGAAATCAACCTCTGCAGCACGGTCTTGGAAAATAGAAATAGAATGATTCTTGTGGGATACCGACACTAAACCAGTGTACCGAAGGTAACGGAAACAAGCATCTGCATAGTCTCGGAAATTTCGCTTTTTGGTATCAACAAACTTTTTAAGACTTGCATCAGTTGTTTCTCTGGTCTTGGTTTTGCCCTGAAAGATTTTGTCATCATAAATAGTCAAAATCGCATCTGTCCAAACCTGTGCAACAAACCGTTTGTACTGTCCTCTGTTCTTTTCCTTGTCAGCACGGAATTTCAGAATTTGTGCCTTTATGGTGTCAATCTTTCTGTAATCAGTAAGCTGCAAGGCAAAAATTTTGAACTCGTCCAAAGTGATATACCCAAGGTCACGAACCAATCGCAGAATTTCCAGATACGGACGAATAAAGAATTTACCTTGTGCATCTCCGTATTCAATGTGATAAGGAGACGGCAACTGGAATTTCAACAACTGCCGAAGGAATATTTCCTCCGGTCGTTTGCCATAAACCAATGCTTTTCCGGCATCGGTCAATGCAATATGTGGTTTCAAATCCACAAAACCAAATGCTTTAGGGGCTCTGTTGATACGGTCTCGCGCACTAAAAGATTTGTTTTCTCCTGTTGCGCCCTTACCCTCAAAGAACTCGGAACTTGCCAGAGCATCAATGAATTGCTCTTGTGTTCTCTCGTTCCAAGGGCGATTTTCAAACTGCTCACACAAAAGGCGAATTTCGGGAATCATCTTTGCCGGAGTTCTCGGCGAGGTTGTAAAGAATAATGCTTTGTCTGTCATTCGTGCCATACAACCACCACCTTAATAGTTCTTGACAACGATGTGCTTTCCATCGTTACTGAAACGGTTCCGAATATTTACGGCATAACTCTTGTGGTATTCATCGGCAATAAACTCGCCGTACAATTCCTCTGTCAACGGAGTCTTGCCTATAATCATTAGGGCACGGCACGGCAGGTTGCGAAAATCTGCCGCCAGACGTCTATGCTCGATTTCGTCAAATCCGTTTGCCATTTCAATGTTGCCGTAGTCATTGAAAACACAATCATATGGAGGGTCAAGGAAAATAAAATCATTCACCCCAGCCATTGCAAAAATCGCGCTATAATCACGATTATGCAGCTCTGCTCCTTGCAAGAGGTCGCTATGCTGTTGAGTAATGAGTCTGGTATTCAAATTGGGATAACGACCAAAAGGAACATTATATTCGCCTTTGGCATTATAGCGAATCATTCCAGAATAGGCAGTTTTGTTGATGAAGAAATAAATAACACTATCCAGATATGAACCATCGGGATGGTTGAACAAATCACGAATGTGATAGTATAAATCTTCATTGGCATTGGGAACTCGCTCGTCTGGATGCAGTGCCTTCAGTTCCTTGAACCATGCTTGATTTTCCTCATATCTTTTTTGCAATTCATCCAGTTGCACCCTCATAGTCGGGTAATCATCACGGAGTTGCATATAGAAATTCATAAGACGTTCATTGACATCGTTAATAATTGCCCTCTGAGGTTCAAGGTAAAAGTACACTGCACCACCGCCAAAAAAGGGCTCAATATATCTGTCATAGTCTTGTGGCATGTATTTTAAAAAGTATGGAATCTCTTTTGATTTACCGCCACGATATTTTATCACAGGATTCATTGATTTCCTCCTACTAAGACGAATAAAAAACAATCTGCAAATATATGATACCATATTTTAAATTAAAAATCAATATTTTCGCAAAAGATAAAAATTCAAAATCAACTTTAATAACAACCCCATGGTTGGAATGACGCTCGCAGTAGCAGTAGCTATTGAGGAAGCTTCTAAGTAAGAAAAGGCCTCATTTTTGATTAAAAAAACACATTTTTTAGGGCTTTCGGTGCAAATCGAGAGCCTTTTTTCATACTATCAAAAAATCCACGGGCCCGAAAATCCACGCAAAATCCACAAAGGATTAAAATGCGGATTTTTTCTTTTTATATCGACGTGCTCCCCTTCAAATTTCCCGAACAAGAATGCACAAAAGACAAAAACACTCTTGACAAATTTTATTTTATGTGATATAATCGTCGCAACCGATTGCATAAGAAAGAAGTACAATGCCGGAAGCACAGCCTATTCAGAACATCTCTCAATTTGATTCAATATGTGGTCTTCGCGATCGGAACGCTCCGAACAAAGAGCTTTATGAAATCGTTTTGGACGAAAAAGAGAATGCAAAAACGATGTTGAGGCATATGAATCAAAACCCCGCATCGGTTTTGAAGCAGCAAATCACTATTATTTCAACCATTTCGGTATTTGCGAAAAGATAATCAACTGTGATTATCTGCTCGAAAAATACAGCAACTGACAACCGATACATAGGAGTTTCCCATGAACGTATTTTTAGCAACACTAAATCCCATGCTTACCCTCTTTTTCTGCATCGCAGTGGGGTTTGTTCTGTACAAATGTAAAATTCTGCCCGAGGGCGCGGGATCGGTGATCGCAAAGCTGGAAACATGGGTCTTCTGCCCTGCTCTTTCCTTTATAACCATGCTTCGCTTCTGTACCCTCACAACGATCCGCGAGCATGCCATCAACGTTCTGCTCGGAGCGTGCTGCGTTGCGGTCTCCGTGGCAATTGCGATCCCGCTCTCCTGCATTTTTGTGAGAAAAAAGTCTCCCGAGCGCGGCATTTATCGTTACGCTCTGGCGATTGCCAACTGCGGATATCTCGGAGACCCCGTGGTGCTCTCCCTCTTCGGTGACGTGGCGCTTTCCTACTATAAGCTCTTCTGCCTACCGCTCAACATCGTCATCTATACGTGGGGCATGAGCATTCTCGTCCCGGACGGCGAACAGAAATCAAACGTGTTCAAAAAGATCCTCAATCCCCCCACGGTCGCCATGCTTCTCGGAATCACTGCGGGGCTGTTGGGTTTGGAGGCGTATCTTCCAAGCTTTCTCCTTTCCTCCCTTGACAGTCTCAAGGTGTGCATGGGACCCGGTGCCATGCTTTTGGCGGGCATCACGATCGCGCGCTTTGATCTTTTTGAAATGCTCAAAAACAAAAAGGTCTACCTTGTCACGGCATTGCGCCTCTTTGTCTTCCCACTCCTCTCCGTCGCCCTTTTGTTTGGGCTTAAGGAGCTGGCAAACGCCGTTTTTTCTCTCGACATCGGTAACAACGTGCTCTATCTCGGTCTCTTCGCAACGGGGGCTGCATTGGGGCTCAACACAGTCGTCTTTCCCGAGGCATACGGCGGCGACCCCCGAACGGGCGCGAGTATGGCGCTGATCTCGCATACGTTCTGCGTCATCTCCATTCCGCTCCTCTATGCACTCCTGACGTCCCTCTTTGGTCCGTTTGTCATTGCTTGATAGGAATTTAATAAACGATGAGGGTGAGTGCCAAATGCGTTTTTCGCATTTGGCACTCACAAAGCAATATGATTTTAGAAAAGAAAAATTATTATGATGAAGAATTTTATGATTTTCGGTGATAGCTACTCCACGCATAAGGAATATATATCCAAGGAATATCCGTTTTATTATTGTACCGAAGGACGAAGCCCCAACGAACCGGTTACAAAAATGCGACCTGAAGAAACTTGGTGGGGAAGATTGATGAAGGCTACAAATTCTACCCTGATTCTCAACGATAGTTGGTCAGGCTCCACCATCGGATATACCGGATATCAAGGGGATTGTTCGTCGACCTCGTCCTTCATATGCAGGTACAGAAAACTGTTGGAGTCCGGCTTTTTCGACGGGAACAAAATCGATACGATTTTCGTCTTCGGTGGCACCAACGATAGTTGGTCGGGTGCTCCACTTGGCGCGGAGCAATATTCTGATTGGCACGAGCGTGACTTGTTCAACGTTTTGCCTGCAATCTGTTATTTCATTCATACCTTGAAGCAGAACCACCCGCATACAAGGTCGGTGTTCGTGGGAAACTGTGACATCAAGCCCGAGGTAATCAATTGTATGAAAAATGCCTCGCAGCACTTTGGCGTAGAATTTGTCGCGCTTCATAGCATCGATAAAATTTCGGGGCACCCGACCACGCTCGGCATGACGCAGATATGCGAGCAGATTTTGGCATCACTCAAGGGGTAAGCGTCGGCTTCATTGAGGCATTGTAAAGATCTTTTCGCTGAAAATTAAACACAAAAAAGACGGACACATCATTTTAGAGAAATCCAAAGTGACGTGTCCAACATTTTTATATCAAAATTTAGGATGATTTTATCGTTATATATATCATAAAGAGAAAAATACGAGAAACACCGTAAAGCTTCTCGTATTTTTCTTTTTCATTCGTTATGCTCGTTTACCCTTGATTCTTAAAAACTGTCCTTAAGGCACAAAGCATTGCACCTGCTTTTGTTTTTATGTTAACCTCATCTGATATTTTTTATGTAACCCTTTGTTGCTTTTTTGAGATTAACCAAAGTTGATTTTTGGGGAGACGAATTGGACGAGGTAATCGATGCGGTCAACCTTAAATATGGAATCCGGATCAGGCTCTGTGCGCGTCAGCCCACGCTTGTACCGTCAAAATATCGCGCGATGTACGGATCACCTCTGCCGTATCGATCAAAAGATCCTTTTCTCCTTTGATCTCTTTGAGGAATTCTCCCAAACCGGTGGTATCGTAGGCAATCTTTTTCACGCAAGAAAAGCCGCTATCCCCTTCCAGCGCGACCTGCAGGAGGGCTCCGCCATCCGAATCAATTCCGTTCGCAGCACCGCCTTTTAATTTATATTCCGCCACACCCTTGGTTCCCCAGAAGGTCATTCTCCAATAGGTTTCCAGGGCAAAGCCACAGCTCGCAGGAGCGGCATAGGAAACGTCCGCTGTAAAGCCCGCGCCGTTTTCAAGCTCCACCATCAGCTGTCCGCAGTCACAAAAATCGGGAGCTTTCGTTGCAAAATGATTCCACGTGCGAGCCGCGGTCACCCTTTTCAAGCCGTACCCCGTCACAAACCGAACCAGATCCATGGCATGAATCGCGATATCGTTGATGGTGCCTCCGTGCTTCCCCTCTTCAAAATACCACGCCGGGCGGACACCGTACTGCAAGGGATGCTGTCCCGTAACATTGATAGCGCCAATCGCCCCCAACGTTCCGTCCTGAATCATTTCGCGGATATTTTTGACCCCCGCGCTAAAGCGCATCGTAAGGTAGCACCCCACCTTCAAATCGTTCTCCTTAGAAAGCTGTTCGATCTCTTCCAGCTCTTGAAGGCTGGTGCAAACGGGTTTATCGGCATACACGTGCTTTTTTGCCTTCAATGCCGCGATCGCCTCCGCACCACGCTCTCCGTAGCATCCTCCCAAGCAGATCGCATCTACCCGTTCATCCGCAAGAACCGCAGAAAAATCCGGATAATTGAAGGAGATTCCAAGCCCCTCGGCAAGGGCGCGCCCCTCCTCGGTATCCTCCCACGCCCCCAAAACATTGATCTTAGGGTTTTGCATTGCTTCCTTGTAAATATCACCCGTATGTCTGTGCTTAAAGCCTACAAATACCAAATTCAGCATTTTTTCACCCTCTTGTTCTTTTATTTTTTGTAAACAACACGACCGTTTACCATGGTAAGGGATACGTCGATGTTTTCATCGAAAATAACAATGTCTGCAAAAGCGCCCTCACGAAGCGTTCCGCGATCATAAAGTCCCGCAACGCGCGCGGGATTTGCAGATGCCATTCTCACCGCATCAAGAAGAGAAACGCCCGCCATATCTCTCATGTTCCGCACCAATCTGTTTGTTGTACAAACGCTTCCCGAAAATGCACTGCGATCGGGAAGCTTCGCGACTCCATCCTCGATAATAAAATCGGGATTTTCGAACATCTTTTCCGCTCCGTCGGGAAGAGCCGCACAGCGGGTGGCATCGGTGACAACGCAAATACGGTCTACTCCCTTGTGCTTTACAGCAAAACGAAGAAGCGATGCCGGCAAATGCTTTCCGTCTGCGATCAACTCCACATCCATATCATCGATCATGTATGCCGCCTCAACAATTCCCGCATAGCGGTACGCATTTTTGCGGTGTACGGTGCTGGTACAAGAATACAAATGAGTAACACAATCAAAGCCTTCGTCAAACATCTCCATAACACAATCGTATTCCGCATCGGAATGTCCTATGGAAAGCTTGATTCCATGCTCACGACATGCTTTTGCAAATTCCCGTGCCCCCTCAAGCTCGGGAGCAGCACTCCAACGCCCGATCAAATCTCCGTAGCGCTCGATCAGCATAGTATATTCCTCTCGGTCATACCCACGGATATAAGGACCTTGTGCCCCCACCTGTGAGGGAGCAAAATACGGCGCCTCCATGTGGATGGACGGCATATATGCACCGTTTGGATGATCCATCTTTTTAACACGGCGAAACGCCTCAAACATGTTTATGTAATCCTCGGTAGAAGCAGCCGCGGAGGTAGGAAACAGCGTAGTGGTTCCGTGCTTGGCGTGCAACGCCGAGATGAACAAAAAGTCATCCTCCCGCGCATCTCCAAACACCTTTCCGCCACCGCCATGGACATGAAGATCGATAAAGCCGGGGGAAATATATCCGCCTCGGGCATCATGTAAAACGTCATACGGAAGCTCCTCTTCGGTGATGGCAAAAATACGTTCACCCTCAACATAAACAGAAACACGCTCCGAGAGCGTATGTCCCAGAAGCACACGCCCGTTTGTAAATTTATGTATCATATCACAATTCCTCCATACGCGGTCAAGATTTGAATTTTTTGCATTCATTACAACAAATAAACAGCCGCTGAAATTATTATAGCACATAACGCTTGATTTTGCAATACCGAAAAAGAAAACCTCGTCAAAAAAGTCTTTCTATATGCAAAAACGTCATCAAGAGTTTGATGGCTTACCGCTTATTTCTCACGGGAAAAGCCTTCGAGCTCATCCACGAAATATGTTCTCGTATATGCGCAATGTCCTGCACGGTAAGGCAAAAACAAGGCTTGCGGGGCATGTTCTTCACAAACGAGCCCTCGAGATAGTCGTGCATGTCACATACTGCTTCAAATATTGTTCCTTTTCATTTCACCATTTTTTCGCAGAGCTCTGCTACGCGCGCCACCGTGTCGCCAAGCCCCTGCGAAAGGCTCTCGTCCACCGTGCAGTCGGCATAACGCTCGTACAGAGCCGCGCGCTCGTCGTACATATCGCGCAGCGTGTACCCCGCGGGCATTACCACGCCGCGGTGCACGTAGTCGCCCAGCCGCTCGGCAAGTGCCTCAAACGGGATCTTGAGGTAGATCACCACGCCGTTTTTCTTCAAATGCGCCATCGCCTCGCGCCCGTAGACCGCACTGCCGCCCGTGGCGATCACGGCGCGGTCCGCCTCAATCGACGCGTTGACCGCGTTCTCCAGCGCGAGGAAGCCGTCAACGCCGTGCTCAGCGATCAGCTCGTGCAAGAGCTTCGCTTCCCGCTCCTGGATCAGCAGATCCGAATCGATAAAACGGTAGCCGAGCTGCTTTGCCAAAAGCACGCCAACCGTGCTCTTGCCGCAGGACGGCATACCGATCAAAACAATGTTTCCCATAGTCACCTCGTCGTTTGCTTTTCCCCATTATACCGCAAATAAAGAGGGTTGTCAAGGGAATTTGCAAAATGAGTCGACGGCACTCTGTGGGGTGGGATCTAACTTTCTGCCGCTGCAAAAGAAGCTCTCTCCGTTGCTTGCCGCTTGCGGCATATGACACCATCCCCCAGGGTGGGAGGCTATGTCAGGCTCTCCCGCACAGGCACAAAAAAGGCACTGCTTTGTTTACAGTGCCTTTTTTGTGCCTGTGCGGTGAAAGTTTTTGAAGGGAGCGCGAGGGAAACCTTTTTCAAAAAGCTTCCCTCGCAAAAAGCATCACAGATTATAGTACTTCTCAAACTCTGCGGGCGTGGGGATCTTTGCCATTTCGCGGCACTCCTCGCGCTTGGATTTGATAAAGTTTTTGATCAGCTCCTCGGGGAACACGCCGTCGGCGGTGAGGTAGTCGTGATCTGCCTCGAGTGCGTCAAGCGCGGCGTCGAGCGAGGTGGGAAGCCCCTGCAGCTTTGCCTTTTCCTCCTCGGGCAGGTGGTAGAGATTGACGTCGTAGGGACCCCAACCGTTTGCGTGGGGATCGATCTTGTTCTTCACGCCGTCAAGACCTGCCATCAGGATCGCCGCGTAGCAGAAATAGGGGTTGCAGGTCGCGTCGGGGTTGCGGAGCTCAAAGCGGCGCTTTTCGGGCGACTTTGCGTAGGCGGGAATACGAATGACCGCACTGCGGTTGGAGGTCGCGTAGCCGACGGTTACAGGTGCCTCAAAGCCGGGCACCAGACGCTTGAAGGAGTTGGTGCTGGGGTTGGTCAAGGCGCACAGAGACGCGATGTGCTTCAGCAATCCGCCCATGAAATAGTGCGCGGTTTCGCTCAGATGCGCGTAGCCGTTATCGTCCGAGAACACGGGCTTGCCATCCTTCATCAGAAGCATATGCACGTGCATACCGCTGCCTGCCTCGCCGTAGATGGGCTTGGGCATAAAGGTTGCGGTCTTGCCGTACTTGAGCGCGGTGTTGTGAATGATATATTTGATCGTCATTGTCGCGTCAGCCATGTGAACGACCTCGCCCAGCTGCGGCTCGATCTCAAACTGACCCGATGCTGCAACCTCGGGGTGGTGATAGTTGATCTCAATGCCTGCGTCCTTCATGTGCAGGCACATCTCGCTGCGGCACTCGTAGGAGATGTCGAAGGGCTTTGCGATGTGGTAGTTTTTCTGCTTGGGAACGACCACGCCAAGCCCCTCGGTGGCACTGTTCCAGTAGGACTGCTTTGCGTCAACGGTCGCGCTGTTCTCGCGACCCGAAACCTGCCAGCCGACCTGATCGAACAGATAAAACTCAAACTCGGGCAGAATCAGCATGGTGTCGGCAATGCCGCTCTTTTTCATGGATTCCACAGCCGCGCGCACGATGTTGCGAGGGTACTGCGGAAGCGGACGGTTTTCGGGCGTGTCGATGATCATCGCGTTACCCGTCATGGAGAGGGTGGGGATCGAGCAGAACGGGTCGATCACGGCAGTGTCGGGGTCGGGGATAAAGACCATGTCGCTCTTCTCGACCACGGCGTAGCCGTAGTTGGAGGCATCAAAGCCGATGCCGCTCTTCATGGTATCCTCGGAAAAGTTCTGCGCGGGGATCGTAACGTGACGGTATTGACCGTTGATGTCGACCATCTTGAAATCCACCATCTGAATGTCGTTCTCACGGATCATTGTCAAAATATCCTGTACGCTTTTGCTCATAAGTCGTTCCTCCGTAAAATTAGGTTACTTTTATTATACAACATTCCGATGGAAATAACAAGGGGGGAACGGTATTTTTTTGATAAAACGAATCAAGCCCTCGATTGCAGAAAACAATCGCAGGCTTGAATTTTGTTAACTTTCAATATAATACATCGTGGTATAGTTTTGATTTGTGATTTTATTGCCGTCAATATAGTATACCGTTTGATAATTTGTGTTGGTAATCTTGTTACCGTCGATATAGTAGACGGTTCGATAATAATCATCGGTAATCTTGTTTCCGTCAATATAATATTTGGTTCTGTAGTACGTATCTAATATTTTGTTTCCTTCAACATAGTATACTGTTAAATAATGGTGGTCACATATTTTCATAATTGTCCCTCTTTAATTTTCGTTGTCGCTGTAGCGAGGATCGTTTGTTTTATGATAACGGCCCGTCATTTTTCCGTTTATATACAAATCACGGAGCTCCATAAGGTCAGCCTTGGTGTAGTTTTTGAGATCAAAACAAATCGGAAAAGCAGAGTACGAGCCAAAAATAATACCACTGCTCCTTGAAAACCAAGCAGGACTGCCTATTTCCTTCTCTAGATCCTTCAAAAAGTCGATGGTTTCTATAAATGCCAAGGAGCGGGGGTTCTTTTTTGAAATTGCTTGAAATTGGTCAAGCCATACTCGGATCCAAGCAACTAGACATGTGTCTTTCTCTGCAACCGTTTCAAATAGCAATTTGTTTCCTTCTGTGTTAAATTCCGGATGAATCTCACACATTATTTGCCAACCCTTTTTCTTAATAAAGCAATCGTAACCTCTCCGCAGAGAACCACAAGCAGCGTCATATTGGTGCTTTTGGTATTCTCGCAAACTTTCGCTCGTTTCATCTTCGTAATTAAGATACGATATTCCCCCCCACAGAGCCTCATCATGCGTAGCAATTTCATCTACATACGCCTCAATTTCGGACATTGTGTGCTGAATTTCCACGAAATCCGCTAACAATGGCAGCGTCTTGATAATGTCATCTGACATCTTTTTGTTGCGCTCAAGTATATGGATGCTATCTTGTTCTTCTTTGGTTGTAAAAAACACAGTATTGCCTTTAGAGATATCTGCTAACTTATGCAGAGCAATTTTATATTTCTCTTTTACTGTGGGAAGCATATCCAAAAGCTGATCCTTTTCCTTGGAAATTTTGGATGCCATATACTCATTATAATAATCTTCGAACAGCGATGGCTTGGACGCATAAGAGTCAATCATATATTTAATTCGATCTTCAAAATACGCTTCGCGATCGCTACTCTGCGCAGTTATAGGTATATTACCTTGCGGAGATGTTTTTCTCTTGGCTCTTTTTTTCTTTTTTTGGGAAATCACAATAGTGATAACGATAATTGATACTATAATCGGAATCAATTGCATAATAAAATCTCCTTTTCGTCAATATCCCAAAACGGGATATTTATATTATACCAAAGTGGTATAATAATGTCAAGAGGTTTTTGAAAAAAGGAGAGAAAAATGGAATTTCGGCTCAAGGAATTGCGAAAAAAGCGGAAAATATCGCAATTGAAGCTTGCAATGGACTTGAATATGAACCAAAACGCCATTTCAAGGTACGAAAACATGGAGCGCGAGGCGGATTATGAAACGCTTTGTCGCTTCGCCGATTATTTCGACGTTTCGCTTGATTATCTCTTGGGGCGCACAGACACGCTTCCCCGCTCTTAAAAGGCTTCGGACGCTGTTCCGAGGTCTTTTTTTGTTGCATCTTCCGTCAAATCCACCAAAACACGTGCGCGGAATTTATACAAAATCGTGCGTTCTCCTCCTTTTTTTGAGTGCCCTTTTTGTGGTATAATATATAATTGGAATAAAATCAAATTACGGAACGGAGAAAAAGCTGTGATCAGAGAAGATTTGAGAAACGTGGCGATCATCGCGCACGTTGACCACGGAAAAACCACGCTGGTGGACGGCCTCTTAAAGCAGGGCGGCATCTACCGCGAAAACCAGGAAACCGTCACGCGCGTAATGGACTCGGGCGACCTTGAAAAGGAGCGCGGCATCACGATTCTTGCAAAGAACACCGCCGTGCACTACAAGGACATCAAGATCAACATCATCGACACCCCCGGGCACGCAGACTTCGGCGGCGAGGTCGAGCGTATCCTGAAAATGGTCAACGGTGTCATCCTCTTGGTCGATGCCGCAGAGGGTCCCATGCCCCAGACGCGCTTCGTTCTGCAAAAGGCGCTGGAGCTGAATCACCGCGTCATCGTTTGCATCAACAAGATCGACAAGCCCGACGCACGTCTGGGCGAGGTCGAGGACGAGATCCTCGAGCTTCTCATGGATCTCGGCGCGAACGACGAGCAGCTCGACAGCCCCATGCTCTACTGCTCGGGTCGCTCGGGCACGGCTACAGAGAACCCCGACGTTCCCGGCGAGGATCTGATGCCTCTGTTTGAAAAGATCGTCAACTACATGCCCGCGCCCGAGGGCGACGAGACGGGTGCTTTGCAGCTGCTCGTTTCCTCGATCGACTACAACGATTACGTCGGACGCATCGGCATCGGCCGCGTGGAGCGCGGCAATATCCGCGTGGGTCAGGAGGTTGCTGTCTGCAACTACCACAACCCCGACACCTTCAAAAAAACCAAGGTCGTTTCTCTCTACCAGATCGACGGTCTGGTGCGCACCCCCGTTGAAAACGCGACCGTTGGCGACATCGTTTGCTTCTCGGGCGCGGGCGACATCACCATCGGCGACACGCTCTGCGCGGTATCCGATCCCACGCCGCTTGAATTCGTCAAGGTTTCCGAGCCGACTATGGAAATGACCTTTATGGTCAACAACAGCCCCTTGGCAGGCAAGGAGGGAAAGTTCGTCACCTCCCGTCAGCTCCGCGACCGTCTCTACCGCGAGCTGCTCAAGGACGTTTCCCTGCGCGTGTCCGACGGTGACAGCACCGATGAGTTCCGCGTGGCAGGTCGCGGCGAGATGCACCTCTCCATTCTGCTTGAAACCATGCGCCGTGAGGGCTTTGAGCTTGCCTGCTCCAACCCCCGTGTGCTCTACAAGGAGATCGACGGTCAGAAATGCGAGCCGATGGAGCGCGTAACGCTGGACGTTCCCATGGACTACGTTGGCGTGGTCGTGGAGAAGCTGAGCCAGCGAAAGGGCGACCTGCTTTCCATGAACCCCGTCGGCAACCGCACGCGCATTGAGTACTCGATCCCCGCGCGCTGCCTCTTCGGCTACCGCTCCGAGTTCCTCACCGCTACGCACGGCGAGGGCGTCATCAACACGATCTTCGACGGCTACGCACCCTATCGCGGCGAGATCGCCATGAAGTTTACGGGCTCGCTGATCGCATCCGAGGCGGGAGAAACCACCCGTTACGGTCTTTACAACACGCAGGAGCGCGGACAGCTCTTCGTCGGCCCCCAGACGCAGGTCTACGAGGGCATGATCGTGGGCGAAAACCCGAAGAACGACGATATCGCCGTCAACCCCTGCAAGAAAAAGCAGTTGACCGCAATCCGCTCCGCAGGTGCGGACGAAAAGCTGCTCCTGACGCCCGCCAAGATCTTTACTCTGGAGGAAGCGATCGAGTATATCACCGACGACGACCTGATCGAGGTCACGCCCAAGTCCATCCGCCTACGCAAAAAGATCCTCAACACCGAGCTGCGCATGAAGGAAATGATGCGCCGCCGCCGCGAGCTGGAAGCGCAGAAGAAGTAAATTGTGGTTTTTTGTGGGGAAAACTTTTTCAAAAGCTTTCCCCACGCCTCTTTCAAAACTTTCCCGACATGGGTATTGGCTACCCACCAAATGCACTGCAAGCAAAGCAGTGCATTTTTTCGTGCCTGTGCGGTGAACACCATCGTGCAGTACTCCCGACTCCCCTAAAAGGGAGCAAAGCGACAGAACGTTAGCCTCCCACTTTTGGGGATGGTGTCATATGCTGCAAGCGGCAAGCAACGGAGAGGGCTGTTTGACAGAGGCGGATAGCTAAAATTCAACTCGTGGTACTCCGTCTTGCTCCGCCGCGCCTTCAAAAGCTTGAAAAACTGCCCGTGGAGATAAATTTTCAGCCCGATTTTTGAAAATCGACTTGCAATCGCGCGATTTATGTGATATACTGAACCCAAAGAATGAAAAGAGGTGGCAGACATGATCTATACAAAAATCGTATCCTCGGTTGAAAAATGCTTTTGGGATGACGCCATCGGCAGTTTTGACGCACTGACGGGCATCTCCATGCTCAAAAACGAGCGCCTGTCGGTACAGCTTTTGCACGTCGCGGATTCCGAAACGACATGGCATCGCACGCTGTGCCGCTTGACCCTTGGCGGTGCGCTCGCGCCCTACGCCACGGCGCGCACGGTGGAGCAGGTGCCCGTTACAATGCCCTTCTGGCCGGAGGACGCTTTAGACGACAACTACCTGCGCACGACACCGGGGCTCTATCCCGACGTGCTGCAGCCCTTGCACTATGATAACCAAATCTCGGTGATCAAGGGTCTTTTGCAAAGCGTGTGGATCGAGATCGATCCGCGCGGTGCCCTTGAGGCAGGCACGCATCCGCTCACCGTTACGCTGACAGACGAACAGGGAGCGGTCGTTGCCGAGGAATCGGTGGAGATCGAGATCATCGACGCTTCCCTTCCCGAGAACGACATGATCTTTACCCAGTGGTTCCACTGCGATTGCCTTGCCAATTATTACAACTGCGAGGTCTGGTCGGAAAAGCATTGGCAGATCGTTGAGAATTTTGCGCGCACCGCTGTACGCAACGGCATCAACCTGCTGCTCACGCCGATCCACACCCCGCCGCTTGACACCGCCGTCGGCGGCGAGCGCACGACCAATCAGCTCGTGGACGTGACCGTAACGAACGGCGCATACACCTTCGGCTTTGAAAAGCTTGACCGCTGGATCGACATGTGCGACCGCGTGGGCGTCAAACACCTTGAAATCGCGCATTTCTTTACGCAATGGGGGGCACACCACGCGCCCAAGATCATGGCGACCGTGGACGGCGAATACAAGCGCATCTTCGGTTGGGACACCGATGCCACGGGTGAGGACTACGTGCGCTATTTGCAGTCGTTTATCCCCGCGTTCCTCTCTCACATGAAGGCGCGCGGCGACGACAAGCGTTGCTATTTCCACATCTCCGACGAGCCCTGCGACGAGCATCTCGACTCCTACCGCGCCGCAAAGGCGGTGGTGGCAAAGCTGCTTGACGGCTACGTCATCATGGACGCGCTTTCGAATTTTGACTATTGGAAGATGGGGCTGGTGGAAACGCCGATTCCCGCCAGCAACCACATAGCACCCTTTATCGAGGCGCAGGTACCGGGGCTCTGGACCTACTACTGCTGCGTGCAGAGCAAGGATGTCTCCAACCGCTTCCTCTCCATGCCGCTCTGGCGCACGCGCTGCATCGGCATGCAGCTTTACAAATACGACATCGTAGGCTTTTTACACTGGGGCTACAACTACTACAGCAACCGCTTTTCGGTCAATGCGATCGACCCGCGCGGCGACGTCAGCGGCGAGTTTTGGGTGCCCGCGGGAGATACGCACTCGGTCTATCCCGCGCAGGACGGCACGGCACTGGAGTCGATCCGCATCCTCTCCTTCTTCGAGGCGCTTCAGGACGCGCGCGCGATGAGGCTTGCGGAGCAGTACTGCGGCAAGGACGCCGTGGTGGCGGCAATCGAGCAGACGTTTGGCGGCGAGATCCGCTTTGACAAATGCGTGCACGACAGCGCGACGATGCTTGCGATCCGCGCGTGCGTCAACGGCATGATCAAAAACGCGATCGTAAAATAAACGCGGATTGGCTGGCAAGCTTGTAAGGGATATGTTTTTGTGGGGAAAACTTTTGAAAAAGTTTTCCCCACACTCCTGTCAAAGCGTTCACCGCATAGGTTTAGTTTCCACCTGTAGGGTGCGCAATTTAGTGCGCCCTTCTTTTGTTTGTATGATGAAAGACAGGGGCAGAATGTTTGCATCCAACTTGTAGGGCGGGCACTTGTGCCGAAGCGGGATCTATAAACGATTACCAATAGCTTGCCAACGGTTTGTTACATCCATGAAGCACTTTCGCAACTACTCCTCCGTCACGCCTATGGCGTGCCACCTCCTCTCTCAAGAGGAGGCAAGAAAAGTAGTTTGCCGACATTAAAATGGAGCTTCCTCTTTTTGCCTGCGTTAATCTAACTCCTCGCCAACCCCTTGGGGGGAAGGAGGCGAGCATTGCGAGGCGGATCAGGCGTTATAAAAGTATAGCACAGTACAAAAAACACTTGTTTTCACGCAAAAAAAGAGTGATGGGGAGAGGGCTTTTCAAAGCCCTCTCCCCATCAAATTCATTTACTTCGCGTAATCGACGGTACGCGTTTCGCGAATGAGGTTGATCTTGATCTGACCGGGGTACTTGACCTCGTCCTCGATCTTCTTTGCCATATCGCGTGCGATGATCTTCATGCCTGCGTCGTTGACGACCTCGGGCTTGACCATCACGCGGATCTCACGACCCGCCTGGATCGCAAACGCCTTATCCACACCGGGGAAGCTGAGCGCAACCTCCTCGAGCTTTTGCAGGCGCTTGATGTAGTTTTCCATATCCTCGCGGCGAGCACCCGGACGTGCTGCGGAGATCGCGTCTGCCGCCTGCACGAGGATCGCCACAATGGTCTGCGGCTCCACGTCGTTGTGGTGCGCCTCGACCGCGTGGATCACGTCGGCATTTTCCTTGTACTTCTTGAGCGCGTTGACACCCAGCTCAACGTGCGAGCCCTCCATATCCTGCGGGAACGCCTTACCGATGTCATGCAGCAGTCCCGCGCGGCGCGCGACCGTGCCGTCTACGCCAAGCTCGTCTGCCATGATCCCTGCCAGCCACGCCACCTCAATGGAGTGCTGCAGGACGTTCTGCCCGTAGCTGGTACGGTAGCGCAGGCGACCCAAGAGCTTGAGCAGCTCGGGGTGAATACCGTGCACGTTGACCTCGTAGGTAGCGCGTTCGCCCGCCTGCTTGATCACCGCGTCGACCTCCTTGCGGGACTTTTCCACCATTTCCTCGATGCGAGCGGGGTGGATACGTCCGTCGGAGATCAGCTTTTCCAGCGCCAACCTCGCAACCTCGCGGCGAACGGGATCAAAGCCCGACACCGTGATGGTTTCGGGCGTGTCGTCGATAATCAACTCAACACCCGTCAAGGTTTCCAGCTTCTGAATGTTACGGCCCTCACGACCGATGATGCGTCCCTTCATTTCCTCGTTGGGCAGAGCCACGGCGGAAATGGTGGATTCGGTTACGTGATCGGCAGCGCATCTCTGGATCGCCAAGGACAAAAGATTGCGTGCCTTGGTTTCTGCCTCCTCCTTGAATTGGCTCTCGAGCTCGTCGAGCATCTGTGCCATTTCATGCTTGGTTTCGGATTCCACGCGCGACAGCAGCTCGTTTTTCGCCTGCTCCGCGGTATATCCCGAGATCTCCTCCAGACGCTTCAGATGCTGCCCCAAAACCTCCTGAATCTGCTCACGAACGACGTCGTTCGCCTTCAGCTTTTCATCCAGCTGCTCGTTCTTGCGCTCCAAAGCCTCGGTTTTCTTGTCCAGATTTTCTTCCTTCTGGCTCAAGCGACGCTCCTGACGGGAAACCTCGCTTCTGCGTTCCTTCAGCTCGCGCTCGGTTTCGTTTCGCAAACGCAGAACCTCTTCCTTACCCTCCAGAAGGATCTCCTTCTTTCTTGCCTCCGCACCCTTTGCGGCATCGTCAAGGATACGCTTTGCTTCCGCCTCGGCAGAGCCGATCTTCTTCTCCGCGATTCCGCGGCGAACAAGAAATCCTACCAAAGCACCGACGACTAACGCTGCGGCTGCGGCAATGATCGTTATTACGATTGGATCCATACTTACACCTCCTTTAATGTGTTTTGTTTGTTTTTGTTTGTATGTGTCCTGTACGAAAAAGCACTAATTGTGCGAGTATATCATACATATTTTATTATACATGATTCCTGCCCGATTGTCAAGACCCCATTTTCATTTTCTCTTGCCGTATCTTGTTTTTTTGCGGAATCAATGCTGCATAAAACGCAAATGTCATTCTCCGCAAGGGTTGACCGCCTGCACGCAACCGTTATGGTGCTGTCTCGCACCCGCCGAACAACCCTCTCGTCCGCTATAGGAGCTCTCCCACGGGGAAAGCCTAACGCAGCCTCCCACTTTGGGGGATGGCGTCATATGCCGCAAGCGGCAAGCAACGGAGAGGGCTGCTCGGGATAGGCAAAATGTTAGATTCCACTTATAGTGGAGGCGTTTCGCCTCTCGCGGGGTTCGAACAAAGTACAAAAATGCAATTATTTTTGATCGGTCAATCCCAAAATATAATCGGTTGAGGTCTTATAAAGCTTCGCCAAAGCAATCAAGCACTCCAAAGGAAGCTGACGCTGCCCGTTTTCATATTGGGAATATGTGTTTTGCTTGATGCGCAAGTAGCTTGCCACCTCTTTCTGCGTCAAATCGCTATCTTCTCTCAAATCCCGAATTCTCATAAAAGCCTCCCATTGGTTCATTTATAATTATTTTAACATATCTCGTTTTGAGATATTGACGTATATCTCATTTTGTGATATAATGTTCAAAATAATAAAAGGCAAGGGAGGATCAGCATGAAAAAATATTAGAAGAACTTTGGTACGGCAATCTTTGCCCCGACAATGAGGGTCGAGAAGCGAAGAAACAAATGAAGCACGTTGCAACACACCACGATCGCCTTCAGGCAACGCTTACGGAGAAGCAAAAAGAGCTTTTAGAAAAATTTACGGATTGTTATGCGGAATTGACAGACATAAAGGAACGCGAGATATTTACATACGCCTTTCGTCTGGGCGCAAGAATCGCTATCGAAATTATGAGCTCGGAGATTGAATAAACGGCGGGAGACAAGACGGCGCCCTACGGGTTGGATGCAAACAATCTGCCCCTGCCTGCGGTACACAAACAAAAAAAGGACGCGCTCAATCGCGCGCCCTATAGGGGGAACTTCCCTGCGGTGAACGTTTTGAAAGGGGTGTGGGGGAAGCTTTTGGAAAAGCTTCCCCCACGTCGCGTCCCCACTCCCCCGCTCACGTCGCCACGCCGGCGAACTGGTTGCGGTAAAGCTTGGCATATTCGCCGCCGAGAGAAAGGAGCGAGTCGTGGTCGCCCGACTCGGCAACGACGCCGTCCTTGATGACGACGATGACGTCGGCATCGCGGATCGTGGAAAGGCGGTGCGCGATGATGAGCGAGGTACGCCCCTTCATCAGGGCGACCATCGCCTGCTGAATGTGCATTTCGGTGCGCGTGTCGACGTTGGAGGTCGCCTCGTCAAGGATCAGGATCTTGGGGTCGGCAAGCACGGCGCGCGCGATCGCCAACAGCTGCCGCTGACCCTGCGAGAGGTTCGAGCCGGATTCCGCCAGCATCGTGTCGTAGCCGTCGGGCAGGCGGTCGATAAACCCGTCCGCCTCGGCGGTCGCCGCCGCCTCGCGCATACGCGCGTCACTCTCCTCGCTGCGCCCGTACTTGATGTTGTTGCGGATCGTGTCCGAGAAGAGCACCGTGTCCTGCAGCACGATCGCGATCATGCGGCGGAGCGTCTCCTTGGGGATCGCGGTGATATCCACCCCGTCGATCGTGATCCTGCCGCCGTCGGTTTCATAAAAGCGCGTGAGCAGATTGACCACCGTGGTCTTGCCCGAGCCGGTTGCGCCAACGATGGCGATCTTCTGCCCCGCCCCGACCGAAAGGTTGAGCCCCTTGAGCACGGGGTGGTCGGAAACGTAGCCAAAGTGCACGTCCTCAAACTCGATATTCCCGCGCACCTCGGGCAGAGGCATTTCATGCGTCCCCGCGTCCACCTCGTCCGCGCTGTCCATAATCTCAAAGATGCGCTCCGCACCCGCAAGGGCGGTCAGAATGCTTGAATACTGGTTGGCGATCTGGTTGATCGGGTGCGTGAATTTCTTGGAATACTGCAGCATTGCCTGCACGCTGCCCACGCTGATGCGTGCACCCGTAAAATTGGTCATGCCGCCCAGCACCATCCACGCGCCGCTCGCGGCGATCAGCACGTATTGCAGGTTGCCGATAAAGTTCATCACGGGTCCCATGATCGAGCCCCACACCTTTGCCTTGACCGCGCACCCGCGCAGCTCGTGCGACACGGCGGCGAATTTTTCCACCGATGCCTCCTCGCGTCCGTACGCCACCACGGTCTTGTAGGAGGTCACGGTCTCCTCGACCTGCCCGTTGAGCTGCCCCAACAGCTTCTGCCGGCGCACGAAGTACTTGCGCATGAACTTGCCAAGGCGCGAGGATACGAAGATCGAGATCGGGATCGTGACGAGTGCCAGGCAGGTCATCTGCCAGCTGTAGTAGAGCATCATCACAAGCGCGCCCAGAAGCGTGAGCACGCAGGAAAAGAGCGTGGTGATGGACTGCGAGATCGCGTTGGACACGTTCTCGACGTCGTTCGTCATACGCGACATCAGGTCGCCGTGGCGGTGCGAATCGGTGTAGCCGATGGGTAGGCGCGAGATCTTGCGGAAGAGGTCGTTTCGCATGGAGCGCACGGTGTGCTGTGCCAAACGCGCCGAGAGAATACCTTGAAAGAGCGAGAGCGTGGCGGAAAAAAGCGCGATGACCGCCATGCAGATAAGGTAGCCCGCCATGGCAGAGCGATCAACCGTGATGCGCCCGTCCTTGATCGAAATGGTGTCGATCGCCTGTGCCTGGAAGAAGGGTCCCAGCAGATCCGCTGCCGTCACGCAAAGCATGATGGCGAGCAGCGCGATCAGCACCAGCTTACTGCGCCCGATGTAGTGTAACAGCCGCCCAAGCGTCGCCTTTGTGTGCTTGGGCTTTTCGGCGTTCATGCGCGCCGCCATGGGTCCGCCGCCTCCGGGGCCGCGTCTGCCGCCCAGAGGGATGATCGGCGGGGTTGCCGAGGAGGCAGGTCGTTTCTGATCGTTCATGCCGTCACCTCCCCGTCGCTCGCCTTCATTTGAGAACGATAGATCTCACGGTAGGTCTCGCTGACGCGCAAAAGCTCCTCGTGCGGCGCACAATGCGTCACCGTACCGTTTTCAAGGATCGCGATGCGGTCGGCGTTCTTGACGCTGGCGATGCGCTGTGCGATCATGATCACCGTCGTGTCCTTCAGATGCTCGCGCAGAGCCCTTTGGAGATTTGCCTCGGTGGCAAGATCGAGTGCCGAGGTCGAGTCGTCAAAGATCAGGATCTCGGGCTTGCGGGTGAGTGCCCGCGCGATGGAGATACGCTGCTTCTGTCCGCCCGAGAGCGACGCGCCCTTCTCGGCAACGAAGGTTTCGTAGCCCTCCTTGAAGGAGGAGATGAAGGCATCCGCCTGCGCCACGCTTGCCGCCTTTCGCACCGCCTCGTCCGAGGCGTCGGGGTCGCCCCAACGGATATTGTTTGCAACCGTGTCGGAAAAGAGCTCGCTCTTTTGAAGCACGTAACCGATGCGCGAGCGCAGATCGGTCAGATCCAGCGCCCCGATCGGCACGCCGTCGATCTCCACCGTGCCCGCAGTTGCGTCGTAAAAGCGCGGGATCATGCTGACAAGCGTGGTCTTTCCGCACCCCGTGGCACCGATGATCGCCAGCGTCTCTCCGCGGCGCACCTCCAGGTTGACATCGTGAAGCACGGGACGCCCCACCGTTCCGGGGTATCGGAAGGATACGTTGCGCCACGCCACCGCCACGTCGGTCGGCGCAGGTCTTTGATCCCCGCCCACGATCACGGGCTCGGTGTGCAGCACCTCGCGGATACGCGTCGCCGACGCCATGGCGCGAGAGATGGATTGGAACATCATGGTCGCCATCATGATCGAGTTGACGACCTGCGTGATATAGGTCACGCCCGCCATGATCGTACCCGTGCTCATACCGCCCAAGCCGCCAAGGTTCAAGCCGCCGATCCAGATCAGCGAGATGATCGCGCCGTTCTGCACGACGTGAAGCACGGGCGTGACCACCGCCATGAGCTTGAGCACGCGGTAGTTGACCGAGCACAATTCGCCGTTGGCATCGGCAAAGCGCGCGTTTTCATAGTCCTCGCAGACGTACGCCTTGACCACGCGCGCGCCGCTGATGTTCTCCTGCACGACCGAGTTGACGCGGTCAAGCCGCTTCTGGATCTCGGCGTACATGGGGATCGCGCGTCGCAGCACCAAAAAGATGGTCAGTGCCAGAATCGGCAGCGCGCAGAGCAAGATCACACCGAAATCGACGTTGAGGAGCAGCAGCATGACCGTGCCGCCCACGAAAAACATGGGTGCGCGCACGAAATGCCGCGTGATCATTTCCACAAATTCCACGACCATGGACACGTCGTTTGTCATACGTGTGACAAGCGAGCCCGTGGTAAAATCGTCGGTCTGCTCAATTGAAAGCGACATGACGCGGCGATAGGCGTCGCGCCGCAGATCGTGCCCAAAGCCCTGCGCCGCACGCGCCGAGGTGTAGGCACAGAAGGTGCCGAAAAAGCCGCCGATGAGCGTAATGATCAGCATCATCGCGCCAAAGGTCAGCACGATCCGGATCTGCGTAAAGCTCTCGCCAAAGAGCAGGTGCATGACGTTCCATGCAAAGCCCCCGTCCGAGCGGATTGCCGCAAGACCGTTTTCAAGGATCCCGTAGTCCACGATGTAGGACATCAAAAACGGCAGACAAAGATCCGCCAGCACCTCGCACATCATCATGATCGGTGAGATGATGGCAAGAAACAGATAGGGCTTGATATAGGATTTCAAGCTTCGTTTTTCCATAATTTCCTTTCCAATTGTCATATTTTTCCGTAAAATATGCGTTAAAGCTCCGTATTCTTTTCGCACGCGTCGGGCAAAATATTGTCACGCATTCGTTCCAGAAGCTTCCTGAGCAGCTCGGTTTCTTCCTCTGAAAAATCGCGCATCAATTCGCCGTCAAGCTGTTGCAGACGCGCAAGCACCGCGCGGTTGTGTGCGCGTCCGCGATCGGTCAGATACACGCGCGTCATGCGCAGATCCATCTTGTCCTGCTCGCGCCGTACCAAGCCCTCGTCCTCCATGCGACGAAGCGTGACGCTGACCGTCGGCGTTTTGAGGTGTGTGCGCGTGGCTAAATGCAATTGGCTCACGCCGTCCTCGAACGCAAGTGCCCGCATGATCAGTCGTGCCGAGTCCTGCGACATCACGCCCGTCAGATCGTATCGTTTCATGCGCGCGTGAAACAGGCGCGCGATCTCGTTGACGAGCATGGGCGGCGTGGGATGCGGGTGCTTGTACTCGCATGCTCCGTTTTCCTTTTGCACCGTTCCTCTCCCCTTTCATAAAATTAGTTTACAAATAAATTATACGCATCTTTCCCTCGCATTTCTTGCACATTTTGTGAACGATTTAATAATTTATTGACAAACGCACCTAACTTTGTTACACATAAACTACCACGGGCGGCGCACATTAAGTAGCAGCAAAAACGGCGCACGCGCCGCATTGCCACACGAACAGGAAGGTATAAATAAATGAAGAAACGAATCAGGAAGCTCCTGCTTTGCGTCCTGCTGATTCTGGGGTGCGCCTTGGGCGTCTGTCCCGTCGGGTCGGCAGAAAACGCTCAAAAGGAGATCGCACCCGCCATGCGCCAACAATCCCCCGACATACTCCCCGTCTCCGCCATTCGCACGCTCCCGCACCTCTCGCTCCCGCTCTCTCCGTTCGACGCCTTTCCCACCCTCTCAAAGGAAGATCTTGACGGCATTGCGCTCTGCCCCGGCGGTATGCCCTTCGGCGTCAAGTTCGTCACAGAGGGCGTGATGGTGGTCGGCTTTTGCGACGTACAGACCAAAAACGGCACGGTCAACCCCGCCGCCGCGGCGGGACTGCGCGCCAAGGACATGATCCTCTCGGTGGACGGCGAGGAGCTGACGGGCGCCTCCGACCTGACCGACCGCATCGAGGCGTCGGGCGGCAAGGCTCTCAAACTGATCTGCCGCCGCGGCAACCGCGAGCTGGAGGTCACGCTCAAGCCCGCCTTCTGCCCCGCCGAGAACCGCTACAAGACCGGCATCTGGGTGCGTGACAGCGGTGCGGGCATCGGCACAGTCACCTTTATCATTCCCGATACGGGCGCGTTCGCGGGTCTTGGTCACGGCATCTGCGACACCGACACGGGCGCGCTCGTCCCCATGAAGCGCGGCACGGTGTCGGACGTGACCATCTCCTCGGTGGTCAAGGGCGCGCCGGGTGCTCCCGGAGAGCTCAAGGGCTACTTTAACACGGGCAAGACCGGCTCGCTGCTCGGCAACTCGGGGTGCGGCGTGTGGGGCGTGTTTTCGGAGATCCCCGACACGGCAGGCGAGCCCATGGTCGTGGGGCTGCGGGACGAGTTGAAGGAGGGCAAGGCGCAGATCCTTTGCACGCTGGACAGCAACAAGATGGAAAAATACGACGTAAAGATCTCGAATATCAGCCGCGATGCCACGGGCTCGAAGTGCTTCACCGTCACGGTCACCGACCCCGACCTGATCGCACAGACGGGCGGCATCGTGCAGGGCATGTCGGGCAGCCCCATCATTCAAAACGGCAAGCTCGTGGGTGCTGTCACGCACGTGCTCATCAACGACCCCACGCGCGGCTACGGCATTTTTTTGGAGAACATGCTCGTCGGCATGCCGCTTCTGGCGAGGTGAAGAAAAAGGCAATATCATTCCTTTACGGTTTGATATTGCCTTCTCGCTATTATTCCTTATTTGTTCAAGACCTTTTCGCTGTCTATTAAACGATACCCGATCAACAAGAATACAGCACCGTACAGCACAGTAGAAAGCACGGTAGCCAATAGATATGTTATATTTACTGCATCTATAAAAATAGCTTTAAGCATATTTATAACATTTATAATCGGAATAAAATTGGCCTTGGCAGATAGAGTTCCCGTCTCCATATACATGGAAGCCCCCCCAATAATCGTTGGGACAAGAGTGAACAGATTGATCCGTAAAGAAACCTCCTTTATTGTTTTGGCGCTCAATGAAAGCATGCTGATAATTGCTGCAGTAAAGAAAGCAAACACGCCCGTAACCAAAAAGAACTGTACCGTTTGTGTGGCAGACAATCCCGTGTCCCCCTTTCCGATCCCCCCATTACCTCATCGTTTACCGCAAATGAAATGAAATATCCCCCTACCGAAACCAATGTACTCAAGCATACAAATATAAACACAGTTATCGTCTTGGCAAGATATAGCTGTTTTCTGTTTATTTGAGTAGACTAGATCCCCTCCAGTGATCCACGTTCCTTTTCTCCGCAGAACATATCAAGTGCAATCCCGGCACCGCCCGTTGCAATAAACATAACGATTAGCATCGGACCCAACACAGCAATTAGGGAATTCCCACCGTCATTGGAATTTGCAGATACATCCTCAAATGTATAATTATATTCCGAAAGAAATTCCGCACTCTCACCGTACAAATTCAGCACCGCGTAAATCTGCGCCGTTTTATTGGCTTCAATGGCAGAACCTATGATATTGATCGCTTTCGTCGATTTAATTGAATTTTGATCGTAAATAATATGATATCCTTTTTCATCCTTGTTTAGAATTAAAGATATTTTCCCCGTCTTCAAATCAGTGGAGGCATCCTCTGTTTGGACGATTTCGACTTTTATGTCGTTAAATGAAAGGAAATCTGTAACCTCTGAAATGCCTTTTTCATCATTAGTCGCTAAGACCAGCTGTTCGGCAAGGCTTTCGTCGGCAGCCTCAATTTGCTCATTATAGAATATTAAAAGTAAAGGAAAAATTAAAAGCGGCAAAATCATCATTACAATGCTTCTTCTATCGCGGAAGCAGTCAAGCAATTCTTTTTTCAAAACGATCCAAAGCTTCTTCATTGCTGCTTACTCCTTTCTTTGTAATAAAAGAACAAATCAGCCGCATCGCCACAACCACTTTCCTGCAAAAGAAAGTTTTTCTTGCCTTGTGCAACAATTTGCCCGTCTTCAATAAATACCAAATTGTCGCACAGCCGTTCCATTTCGTGTGCATTGTGGGTTGATAGTAAAATAGTTTTTCCTTGTGACTTACAATACAGAATAAAATTTTGAACGTCTTTGATAGAATTGATATCAAGTCCCGTTGACGGTTCATCCAGTAAAAGCACATCGGGAGAATGAATAATAGAACGAGCAAAGGCAACCTTCTGTCGCATTCCTCTTGAAAATCCTCCGACACGACTAGATATGTAATCGTTCATATCAAGCAATTCTACAAGCTCATTCAATCGTTGTTCGGCAATTTTTCTCTCCACTCCCTGTAAATCCGCAAAATAAAGTATATTTTCTTTTGCAGTCAACCTTTCGTATAACGATACATCACCGCCAAGAAGAATGCCGATTTTTTCTCTTGCCTTATGCGATTCCTTCACGGTGTCTATATCGTCTATCACTATTGTTCCTTGATTTTGCTTCAATAAAGTTGCAATCATTCGCATAGTTGTACTCTTACCCGAGCCATTACTACCGATTAGTCCTGTAATAACGCCCGAATCGGCACAAAACGATATATTGTTTACGGCCACTTTCTTGCCAAATTGTTTTGTTAAGTTATCAACTTTAATCATCTTTCCTCCTAAATGCAATGTGGGGAGGCTTATCGCCGCCCCACACGCTTTGTGTGACTTATTACTTTTTGCGTCTGAGAATAATCTGACCAATGCCAGCCACAGTCGCTGCAAAGCAAGAAGCAAAGTAAATGCTTACCAACATTTTTCTTCTCCTTTCCCAATATTTATTATAACAGCAAACAAATCGCTTACCGATATAACCATTAAAATAGCTATCCAGACATCGGGTCAGTCTACCTATAGCCCAATTGTATCATATATAGCCCGTTTTGTCAAGTGTTTTAGGCTATAATTAGCCTAAATGTTTTGAAATATATTTTAGGGAGATTCATATGGACACATACACCGTTGTAAAAAACAGGATTCTACACTTGCTGGGCGAAAAGAAAATGTCGATTCACAAATTAGCAATGGAATCGGCTGTTCCCCCCTCTTCCATCAAAAACATTCTTTACGGGAAGAGCCAGAACCCGGGAATTGTTACATTGAAAATGCTGTGTGATGGCTTCGGAATATCTTTGATCGACTTTTTTGAAACAGAGGAATTTCGCAATTTGGAACAAGAAATAAAATAGCATGCCGCTTCTGGCGAGATAAGGTAAGAGCAATATGCCTCCCGAAAATCGGGAGGCATATTGCTCTTTCGTTTTATCGTTCCGGTTGACTTTTTTAAGATCCTGTGATATACTGTGAGTGATCACGGGAAAGGAAATTCTTATGTTTACACACGTCAAGGCTTATCTGAATCAATTTGAGAACCTCGGCATTCCCGACTTCGACATTTCTGTTTTTCACAAGGGCAAGGAAATTTTCCGCGAAATGCGCGGTGCTTCGAACGAGAACGGTACCCCCATGACGGGAGGGGAGCGATACAACGTCTATTCCTGCTCCAAGGTCCTCACCTGTACCGCCGCCATGATGCTCGTAGAGGAAGGCAGATTGCGCCTTGAGGACGAGGTCGCGCTCTATCTTCCCGCATTCTCCGGCATGAAGGTCAAGCACGCAGGCACGCTCGTCAAGGCGGAAAAGCGCATCACGGTCTTCCATTTGTTCACCATGACCGCGGGGCTGAATTACGACTGCGTGCATGAGGCGATCAAGCGCGGGCGTGCGGAAACCGACGGCAAAGCCCCTACCGTGGAAATGATGAAGTATATTGCCCAAATACCGTTGGAATTTGAACCCGGAACGACCTTCCATTATTCTCTTTGCCACGACGTACCGGCAGCGGTGGTCGAGGTCATTCGCAAACAATGTAATATTTAATTTTGTCTAAGCTTTTAGGTTCGCTTCAATTTGCTTTCTCTGTCTTTTTATTTCATCAAACCACAATTTGCAGCACGGCGAGGGCGGATAGCAGCGCGGGGATCGCCACACTGATGCCGATCTTCAAAAAGTCCGTGTAGCCGAATTTCAGCCCGTGCGTGCGCAAGATCGCACTCCACATGATCCCTGCCAGGGCACCGATGGGAGTCAGGCACGCGCCGAGATTGGAGCCCGCGACCGTGGCGTAGACCGCCGCCGTCGAGGTGCTCCCCGAAAGGATCGAGGAATACAACACACTCATGGGGATATTGTTGATGAGGTTGCATGCCAGAAACGAGGTCACACCGTAGGTCCAGACGGGGGCTGTGTTGCCGAGCAAGCGCAGAAGCGCGTCGGTCACGCCGTTTTGCTCCAGCGCGTGAACCAGAACGAACATGGAGAGGATAAAGTGGATCAGCTCCCAGGGTGCGCGGTGCAGGCAAGCCGCCACGATGCGCGGTCGCGTGTGGCGCGCAGCGCAAATACCGAGACTCCACAAAAACAGACTGCAAGCCGCCACAAGCGACACCAGCCACATCTCGATCCCCACGTACGACCCGACGGCAAGCACGACCGTGCACACGCCAAGGTGCGCGATCCCCACCCAAAGGGAGAATCGGTCGCGCAGATCAACGTGCTCGACCTCGGCACGGATCGGCTCGCGCAGCTTTTTGCAAAAGAGCAGAAGCAGACACAAAAACGCAGCAACACCCGCCGCCAGCGTGGGAAGGAGCATGAGCTTGAGGTAGGACACGAAGTCTCCCCCCGCCGCCGTGACCAGATAGACGTTTGTGGGGTTGCCGATGATGAGTGCCATGCTCCACGTGTTCGCCGCCACGAACTCCGCCGCAAGATACGGCATGGGGCTGACGTGCGCGTGCTTGGCAAAATAGCAGATAAAGGGGGTGAAGGAGAGGATAATGATGTCGTTTGACGTAAAGACGGTCAGCACCGAAACCGTGACGTACAGCAAAAGGAACAGTCGCATCTGGCTCTCCCCCGCGCGCCGCAGGGAAAAGCTTGCCAGATAGCGGAAAAAGTCCAGCTCGTCCAAAAAGATCGACAACAGTGCCATGGAAATAAAGAGGACGAGGATCTTCAAGGGGTTGATCGCCGTGTCCGCCAAGAGCGCGCCGAGCACCGTTTCAAGCCTGACCGTTCCCGTCAGGAGCAAAACGCACGCGCCAAGAAGCGTTGCCACCCAATAAGAGCCGAGCGAGAGCTTGCCGATGCGGAGCTTGGGCACGAAAAGCACCGCAAGGATCATCGCAACGCAGGTCAGAACGCTGATCACGATCGCCATTATCATAGTCACACCACACTTTCAAATTTCACTCCCTTTATTGTACCGCACCGCGCGCAATTTGTCAAGTTCTGCGAAGGGCATTTGTGGGGGAACTTCTTAAAAAGAAGTTCCCCCCTCAAAGCAATGATTCTCTTATTCCCCAAGCTCCGTGCCCTTCTTGGCAAGCTCGAGGGTGCGAACGACCTCGATCACCTGCGCGGACGTAGGTCGGGGCTCCTCGTAGGCGCGCCAGATGGCAATCCTTGTGCACGGACATACCGATTCTTCCCAATCCCACAACGCCAATCCAAATAGGTCTTGACATATCTGTTCCCCTTTGTATGATAAACCGTTATTACACACTTGCGTGCTCATTATCGTAAACCAACGGGTACTTGTCAAGGCAAAATCAAAAAAAAGCCGTGCGGCATATACTGTGGCGAGGTGATAGCATGCAATTGAGTCAACTGTTCCGCCGATGCGTGGAACGAACCTACGTGCACGTGGAAAATGCGGCAGATTACGCCCTCGACCGCGTCGGCGGCACGCTCTACATCTATTTACAGGCATCGGACGGGCTGACGGATTGGAAAAACAATCTGGACTTCCCCGCACGCCCCTACCGCAGCGGCGGAAAGCCCTGGTGGGCACATCGCGGATTCGTGCGCGTGTGGAAAAGCGTGGAGGAGCATATCAAAAAGGACGTTCTGGACAGCACGGTCAAGCAGGTCGTGGTCGTCGGCTACTCGCACGGCGCGGCGCTTGCGGTGCTCTGCCACGAATACGTCTGGTACAATCGCCCCGATCTGCGCGACACGCTCGAGGGATACGGCTTTGGCTGTCCGCGCGTCTTTTGGGGTGTGCGGCGACCCTCTCTTCTCCGCCGCTGGGAGCGCTTTCTCGTCGTGCGCAACGTCGACGACGTCGTCACGCACGTCCCGCCCGCATTTCTCGGCTTTTCGCACGTCGGCTCGCTCCTTGAAATCGGCGCACGCGGACTCTACTCCCCCGTCGACGCCCACCGCCCCGAAAACATTCTCGCAGAGCTCTTGCGCGCCGAGGTGGAAGAGGGACGCTTTGTGAGAGAAGCATCTTGAAAGAAAAGGGACGCATTGCGGAAAAAACTTTTGAAAAAAGTTTTTCTGCAATGCGTCCTTCACACGTTTACTCCTTTTGTTCGAAGGATATTTTGAAGAGCTCCTCGGTTGCAAGGCGCGCCTTGGCAACGGGAACGCCGGTTTTTGGGAAGCAATAGTAGAGGCAATCGTTCGTGCCGATGCTGATCATATCCCCGATCTCGTACCAGTAATAATCGGCGTTGAGCGTGTAGGAAAAGCGCGGCTTTTGCTCGTAGTTGAGCTTGCCGTCAGCCCCCGTCAGATGGAAGCCGTCGGTGTCGTGCACCAGACACCCCTCCCCTACCGTATACAGCGCGCGGCTGTTGACGATCATGGCGATGTCCACGGGGGTGTCGAGGCGGTACGTACCGCTCTCCAGCTCCTCGCGCACGCACGCGCGTTGCCAATCGAACCAATCGGGGACATGCGAATATTCGGTGTCCCCGTCCTTCGCCACCATCTGCCCCAGCTCACTCATGTACCAGACCTTGCCGCAGGCACGGCAGACAAGCTCCGTTCCCTCGCCGCGCATCTGCCCCTCGCTCTTGCAATGCGGGCATTTATAAAGCACGCGCTCAAGGCCACACGCGCGATCCGCCTCGGTAACGGAGACCCCCTGCTCCCGTTGCGCCGCGAAATGGTCGAACGTAAACACCTGCTCGATGATCGCATCCAGCTCCTCGACCGATTTCTCGGCGATCTGCTCGCGCGTGAGCAAGCATTTCAGCTCTGCACGGATCGGTACGCGGCGGTTTTTGAGCTCGTTATAAAGCGGCGTGCGCAAAAACGCGCCCTCGGCAAAAATGAACCACACGGGCACCTTGAGCATTTTGAGGAGCTTTCCGAACTTGCGCGGCAGCACCGTCGCGCGCCCGTCAAAGCTGTAGCCCGCCTCGGGAAACATCAGCACACTCGTCTTTTTTTCGTGGAGCATGTAGTTCATATCGCGGATCAAGCCGAGGTCGCTGACGAATTTCTGCGTTGGGATACACCCGATCTGCCGCATCAGCCAACGCTTGCCGATAAAGCCGTCAGTGGTGGTGACGATGCCGTACGCCCGCGGATAGAGCAAGCACGAGGCGATCTGCATATCCAGAAAGCTGGAGTGGTTCATCAGGATCAGGCTCGGCTCGTTCTCCGTGCCGCAGAGATCCCCTCTCGTCTTTTTGAAGTCGATCCCCAGCATGCCGAAAAAGGAAAGAATGCGGATCAGCGTGCGGAAAAAGAAATTGGGGCGCTTGGGCTTTTTGCGTTTTTCGCGGGGCATGCTCGCGACCTGATCGTAGGTCGCGCGAACGGTCTTGATCTTCATACGCGCTCCTTTGTGAATGATTTTTTACCGCCTTTAGGATACCATACTTTGCACGGTTTGTCAAGGAATAGTTTGTGCACCGAGGCGCACATTTTTTCGCGCGAACGAAATTTTTTCGCGCGAACGAAAATTTTTATAGACAAAGCGCGCGATGTGTGCTATAATAAAGAAAACAATACGCAACAGCGAGGTATTTCCATGAAGAAAACGATTTTTCTGCTGGGCGACAGCATTTCTCTGCACTACAATCCCTACCTGATCCCCACCACCGCCGACCGCTATGATTGGCAGACCAAGGCGGGACGTGCCGAGGCGATGAAGGATCTCGACAACCCCATCGACGCCAACGGTGGCTCAAGCCGCCAGGTGCTGGGATTTTTGCGCGACGAAGAGGCGCGCGACTCCCTGCATTACGACTACCTGCTCTTCAACTGCGGGCTTCACGACATTGCGATCGACGCAGGCAAGACCACCGTGCGCGTGGACGCAGGGGACTATCACAAAAACCTGACCGAGATCATCAAGCTGGCGCAAAGCCACGGCATCAAGCCCATCTGGGTCTACACCACGCCCGTGGAGGACGCGCGCCACAACACGGGTGACTTCAAGCGCTACAACACCAACGTCCTGCTCTATAACGCCATTGCCAAGGAGATCACGAACGGCCTCAAGGTGCCCACGATCGATCTGTACAGCTTCACCGCCGCACTCGAGGGTGAGAAATATGCCGACCATGTCCACTACCTCCCCGCCGTGCGCGAGAAGCAGGCGGCGTTTATTGAGGAACGGCTGACCGAAATTCTCGCAGAATACTGAAAGGAATAAAAACATGAAAATCGCATTGATCGCACACGATAAGAAAAAGGACGCCATGATTGAGCTGGCAACCAAATACCGCGAGGTGCTCGCACCCCACGAGCTTTACGCCACGGGCACGACGGGAACACTTGTGATGGGAGAGACGGGGCTGAAGATCACGCGCATGAAGAGCGGACCGCTTGGCGGCGACCAGCAGATCGGCTCGATGATCGCAGAGGGACAGCTTGACCTCGTGCTGTTTTTGCGCGACCCCCTGACCGCACAGCCCCACGAGCCTGACGTGTCGGCACTGCTGCGTCTTTGTGACGTTCAGAACATTCCGCTCGCCACCAACGTCAAAAGCGCCGAGATCATGCTCGACCGCCTCAAGGCGGGGATCTGACACACAAAAAAGCGACAGAGAAAATCTCTGTCGCTTTTTATATGAGGGTGCGGAGAATTTCTCCGCACCCTCAACCGCTCATCAAAGCGCGTCACGTGCACTCGCAACAATTCCGGTGCCGATAACACCGCCGATAAAGCAGTAAAGAACAACATTCAGAATACCGCTGACCACCGCACTGCCAAACAGATCGGGCATCCAGAAGCCGGCACCGATCACCAAGCCAAGCACGTTGATACAGCCTATGATCAATCCGACCACAATATCCCATGCGGCGATGAAAATGTTACCGATCGTCCCGAAGAAGCCACCGTCAAAGAAGGAAGAATCCTGGAATTTCACAACGATGCAGGCGATAATGATACCGATACCAAGCACCGATACAGCGATTCCGTAACCGCCCATAAACCAGACGGATACCTGTTCGTCCCAGACGAGCGCAACAATCACGATCGTTGCGATCACCGCCATGACAAGGTAAGACATATACCAGATCTCGCTGCCTTCCGAGTAGAAATACATCGGAACGGAGTAGAGCACGGCGTACGCCGCATAAACCACAATCGTAGAAATCCACCAGAACGCATGGTCAAAACGCCATTTTACAAGGAAGGTGTTTCCAACGCATACGCCGCCAAAGACGAGCAACAGAAGCCAGTACAGCCCCTCACCATAATGCTGCGGCATAATCAAAGCAAGCACAACGCCCACAGCCAAGGTAAGCAAAGAGAATACAATCGATGCGATCAGCTTTGCACGCCGCCGGCGGCGCTTCGCTGCCCATCTGCGATCCTCCGCCTCTTTCATCAAGGAAATTCTGGAATCGACGCTCGCAAAAACGCGTTCCATAACACCCTGCGTGTCAAAGGAAAGGTAGTTCGAACGATTCATATTGAAACGGCTCAGCATCGCCGTCATTTCCTTATAGGCATCGTTACCTTCTCTCGTGCGCATATCCGAATAGTTATACCTGTTGGGCTTTGCATCATAGTTGCGCGCCCACTGGAACAGTTCATAGCAACCCTTAAGACGCTCTATCGTGCTGCAATAATCGCTCAGCTTGTTGTCGTATTTACGCAGACTTTCCAGAGACACACCGTCGGTACCGTATGTTTTTTTGAATACTGCCGCATCGTCGGCCAGCGTTTTCAGCTTTACCTCCAGTGTTCCATACTTATCCGCCACCGAGCAACAAGCAGAATAGGACGAATAAGAGGGCTTTACCGCGCGTCTGTCAAGCTCGATGTACTCGCTCTCCAACGACGCTCCTTGCTCGCGCAACCGGCGGCAGTCGGTGTGCATAACAACTGCTTGATCGAGTGCCGTCTTCCACTTGGCCGAGATCAGCGAAACCACGTCGCGCGGAAGGTTCTCCAGCTCACGCTTAAAGGAGAGCGCCAGCTTTTCGTTCGTCTTCAATTCATCGGCGTTGGCAACCAAGCGCGACTCATAGCTGTATGCCTTCGACATCTTGTCGTACGCATCGGTCGCCGCCGTCAGCTTCTGCCAATAAGAGGTTACCCCGTTGATACGCTGGGTCAGAGAGGTCGAGAAGGTCACCTTGCCGTTGAGCTCCTTGACCGCACGCTGCATGCTGCTGTAGCTTTCTTTCCAAAGTTCTACACGGCTCATTGTAGTCTGCAGGGTCTCAAATTTTTCATACGCATAATGGGGCGCACCGTTTTTGATATCGCTCGGCAGCTTCGAAAAATCCATTTCCAGAGCAGACACACAAAGCTCGAGCTGAGAAAGACGGTCCGAGGAATCCAGCATCGACGAGAGCAGAGAGCGGATCTTGGAATCAACGTACTTCGCCGCCTCTGCGGGAAGCGCTTCACAAGCGCGCTGTACGCGATCGACATCTGTTTTTTTGCGGTTGAGATCGCGTGACAGCTTTTCAATTGTCTGGCAAACCTCACACGCCTGATAGAACAGTTTGCTCTCGTCCAACAGCCTCTGCATCTTGGGAACCGCCACGGCATACGTCTGGTATTCGTTGCGGCTGTTGGTGCGTGTGGCATTGTTCGAGCCGACCAAAAGGGTCTTGTTCTCATCGTTCAAGGCATCCACCCAATCCGCCAAGCGTTTGTAAGCCGCGATCCAAGCGGGAACCTCTGCAAGAGACTTTTTGACCGTATCCCACGAGCCGTAAGCGAACACCAGCGTACCGCTCTTGACAGGCTGCGTGAACTGTGCAAAGCGGGTGCCCAGATCCTCCATCGCGCGATTGAAGTCGTGCAGGATCTGCACCTTGTCCATCAGCTCATTCAGCATGCGCTGAGGCTCCTCGCGAATAAATCCGCGGATCTCTGCGGGCAGCTTTTGGTAGCGGTCGTACACGCTCTCGATCGCGTGATAATTTCTGACCTTCGCCTTGTACGCCGCCACGATCTCCTTCTCTATTGCGCACAGATCCAGATAGTGCTTGGCGGAAACCAGATATTCCTCCAGGGCGCGTTGCGATCTATCCAGCAAACGGCGCTCCTCCGCAATTACTGCGGGAAGATACGTGCGCGCGGCGTTATCTGCCGCCTTATCAAGCGAACGCTTGTTAGCGCACCAGTTGTCGCCGTCCACGGTGATGCGACGCAGCGGCTCCTCCTTAAAATAAGGAAAATTCGTCAGGAAACGCTCGCTGTCCTTTTCCAGCGCCGCCCATCCCTGCTTCAGCCGCTTGATCAGTGTGTCACACTCAACCAAATACTGATTCTGGCGCGTGTAGACGTCAGGACGCGGCTTATGTGCCTGGCCGCGACCTTCCTTGAAAAACGCCAAATAAGATAATTGTTGCTCGTTAAGTCCTAATTTCGGAATTGACATTTGCAACCCCCTCTGTTTTTTTGTAAATTTGATCTCTCTGTTATCACAGCATCGGATAGCTTTTGGCGCGAGCGACCAGATCCGATGCCTTTTGGCATAAGGAATCGACATTGATTTTTCGCACACGCTCGCATGCCGCGCTTTCGCGCTTGACACTCGAGCCAAGATCATCCATCCATTGATATTCATCGCTGTAAAAATAATGGTAGGACGAGCCGACGGAATCGTCGGATCCACCAAAGCCGCCGCGTAGCGGCTCAACCGAGGACACCATAGCGGCGTATTTGCTTTTCGTTTGTTCGTTAGATAACTCCATATCAGCCTCCAAAGAAACACTCACGTAAAGCCGCCG
Source organism: Eubacteriales bacterium (assembly GCA_045597145.1). Taxonomy (GTDB): domain Bacteria; phylum Bacillota; class Clostridia; order Oscillospirales; family CAG-272; genus UMGS1865. The sequence goes on along the minus strand of JAZODU010000027.1, from coordinate 14,045 downwards.
AACACGGCATCCCATATCGACTCAAGCTGCGGTAGTGGCAATCCTTCTGCCTCATATCCACCCAAAGCACGCTCGGCATCCTGCAAATTCGTGCTTGCATACTTGCCCTTTTCCTGCATACGGTAGCAATTTTCTCTGTAATGCTCTCTCGCGCTTTGTATATCGCTTCGAGATTCTTTGAGTGTTTCGCGAGCATTGTCCATCTCGGCGACCTGGTCTTCAAGTGCCTCACGGGTCTCCTGCATGTTCGCCAGCAGATCTTTGACTCTTGCCAGCTCGCGCTCGACCGCTTCGATCTCCCGCCTGACCTGCTCTGCCTCCTGCATCAGCCGTGCCGCCATTTGCTCGTGCTTTGCCGCCTCGTTCAGATACTGTGTCTTTCTTGCCAGTGCAGCATCGATCTCCGCTTGGTTGTCCTCCGTATGCGTGCTACCGTCCGAGTTGGTAACGGTGCGGCTTCTGTAAGGCGGGATCACAACCGCCGCCGCTCTTGCACGCGCTTGCTGCGCCAAGGATTGATAGTGTTTGATCTGCTCCTGCAGTTCGTTGAAGCGTTTGTTCAGCTGACGAAGCTTGCTTTCCAATTCATTGACCCTTGCTTGCGCACGTTGGATCTTATCTCTCAAATACCGCAGCGTTGTGCGGCACTCGCTCGTCATGCTTACCAATCGGTTCGCGCCCTTTTCAAGAAGTTCTGCATTGCGTGATGCCGTTTCCTCGGCATTATACCGAAAGCTGTCCACGCTCTCCAAAAACGACCCCACACTGCGGTTATATTGCACCAGCTCGTCGGTGTCAACGTTTGCATACGTGCGATCTCCGAATCCGTCGTACGCACACCTACTGTACTGCTCAATGTATCCCGCCAACTCTCGCATGTAGTTGTCCAATTTTTGCATTTCTTCCCGCAAATGAGAAATATCACGCTCCACCTTGACAGTCACCTTGCGAACGGAATCTCCCATTTCGGTTTGCATATCGCCGCAGACGTGCTTGACGTTTTTAAGCATTCTTCTGCACTCATCCGCCACGCCGCGCGCCATATGCTGAATATTGTTTACAGCCTCTTGGGCTTGCTGCACATCAATATGAACCTGCATGGTCGCTCCCCTTAAGCGGAAATGAACGCATCAAAATTTTTGCGTGCCAACGCATCGTGCCACGTCACCAGATCCTTGAGCATGGGAGAGAGGGAGGAGACATCGTTCAAGATCGGCTGTACCAATTCCAGTGCCAGTGCTGTCAGCGCCTCTTGCCAGCACGCAGATCCGTTCTGGAAAGCTGCGATTGCTTCCTGCGCGTGCTCCACGGATGCCAGCTCACTTTGACCGAACACTTTGCCGAGCAGCTTGTTCATTTTGTACTGGTCGCAATAATAGGCGTTCTGATCGACGATCACACCGTTTTCGTCATACACAAGGTTTTCAAAGAACTCCTGAATGTGGTATTCTCGCAGGTTCAGCGGTTCTGCGGCAGCAGGAGCGTCAAGTGCCAATCCGCATGCCTGCGTCCACGCCGTTCTCGCGCTTTCGCTCTGCCGAGCGATCGATTGAAGCAGTCCCGCAAACGCGCCATCGGGGTCCAGCTCACGCGCCGCTTCGGGAGCAATCACTCCCTCCCACACCGCGCGGACCTCCTCGCACGCCTTTGCGATTCCGTCAACAGCCAAAATCAGTTGTTTTGCATATTCCATCGTAGATACTCCCCATCAAAGCCTTACGCGTCGCGCAAAAGCTCGAAAATAAAGTTGTCAAGCTTGTCGTTGCTCTTGGAAAGTCGCTTCTCACACTTTTCAATTTCCACGGACAGTTCTCTCATGTACTGCGAAAATTTTCTGTACTGATCGTCATTCCAATAATAACTGACGTTTTCGGTTTCCTGAAGCATTCTGATGTTTTCGCGATCCACCTCCTGGATGAAATCGCGCAGCTCACGGCTGAGTAGCTCCAGATCCTTGATCGTGTAAAAAATATTATTATATGCCATTGTTTACCTCCTCAGCCGCCTGCCATGCGCTCCAAGCGCTTAAGCTTTGCTACCAGATCGTTTGCGGAATCCTGCAGATCCTTCAATTCACGTGAAAGAATATCCAAATCATCCGTTGTTTGCGACAGCGAAAACTGGGTCGTATCGTTTGCCTCGGTCTGCATCTTCGTGCCCAGTGCGTGCGCCTTGTCAAGCACCTTGTCGCACATGACCAACAGCCTGCGGCTGCTGGTTTCGATCCGCTCGACCGACGCGATCACGTGGGGAAAATCGATGGATACGTCATTACGGATATCCAGTGTTAATCTTGCCATGTCTTCTCTCCCCTTTTCAGTTCAAAATGTAGGGCTTGATCTTATAGACTCTCGCGCCGCCCTGCAGATCATCATCGGAATCTGCATCGATCGGAATAGAGTCGGTAACGTAGTAGCAAACCGACGCATTCACCGACTGCTTGGAAGCCAGTGCCACGTGTCTGTTGCCCAATGCGGATACCATCGGCACGGAGATACCGGTTCGCGTGCTGACGCAATCCCTGATTGCCTGGCACGGGAAGGTGATCATGTGCTTGAAGTTCTTGAAATAATCGTACTTGTGATCCATCGAGCGGGGATCTGCCAGATAGACGCAAAGGTAAATTCCAACCTCGCTCGCCTTTTCTACGATCTCCTGCCAGAGCTTTGCACGCTCAGGAACCTCGCGAGCCGGGGCGGGTGTAGCTCCGGGTGCCTTTGCAGCCATATTCAAGCTCAGCTTGAGCGGCTGTGCGTTCGCGGGTGCCGTCATACGAGGTGCAGCGGGTGCATTTTCAAAGATCTCCTTGCGAATGTTATCAAATACGACAAGCCACGGTTCAAAGTGGATCTGCTTGCCCTCTGCCGCATTCTTGCGCGCCTCATCGCGCTTCTCGATCTCAAAATAGACATCCTCAAGCACCGATCCGGCATCGTTGGTGATCTGCACACGCGATCCCATAACAGAGCGCGCCAGCTCCACCGTCGGCGTGTTCATCGTATAGGAGTAAAGAACGGTTTTGGCGTTTTGTCCCTCCAAGCGGCTCATGCTGTGCAGGAGCGACACCATGATGTTGGATGCCAAGCCCGCGTTTTCGCCGAGCAGCAAGAGTGCTTGATTCTGCTGTTGCGACAATGCAATCGCCACACCCGCATCCTTCATGCAGTTCTGCGCCAGCGGCAGATGAACGCCATCGATCGCTTGGGTATGCACGGCATAGCTCTGCGGCAGTTCTGCGGCAGAAACGCGCAGGGCATCCTCATTACCGATCTCAAAGGTGCCGGTGTCCGTATCGTAATGCGAGCGGATCGCGTCGGAATACTTGCGGAATTCGCTGTAATCGTATGCCACTTGCACCTGCATACCCTTTTTACCGCCGTCGTTGGAGAAGAGCATCGATCCGTAGCGCGGCAGGTTATTGACCTGCGACGCCAAGGCGCGATCCAGCAGCGCGCAAGCATCCTCGACGTTGTTCATCTTAAAGCTGCATCGACCGCTGAGCTGCGCGCCGATCTTTTCGGACAAGCGCGCCTCCATGCGTTGCGTTGCCACCACGAAATGGATACCGTAAGAACGTCCCACGCGCGTCAGCGCCTCAAAGCGGTTGACCAAAAGGTCATTGAGCCCTCTGGTTCCCGAAGAATCCATGGAGTAGAATGCGTTCTGGCACTCGTCGATAATAACGATGATACGGGGCATGTGCGCCTCGCGGATCGAGCCGTTCAGAACGCCGCGGTTATACGCATTGATCGCCTTTACGCTGTGCTTTTTAAAGAGCACACTTCTGGCAGCAACCTCATCCTCAAGATTGCGGAAGATCGCATCGGCATCCTCCATGTCGTTTTTGACAGAGAGCTGTGCCACATGCGGGATCGGGGTCTTGTTGTTGCGGAATACGTCAAAGGACGTACCGTCCTTAAAGTCAAGCAGATAGAACTGCAGGGCATCGGGCGCATATTTCATCGCACCGTTGTAGATCATCGAGAAGAGTAGCGAGCTCTTACCCGAGCCGGTCGTACCCTGTACCATGTAACCGATCAGACCCTTGCCGTCGCAATCGAAGTCCATGGAGAACGGCAGACCGTCCTTGCGTCCCACAGGAATCTTGATCGTCGATCCGATCTCGCTGTTGGCGGTAAACTGTGTACCAAAGCCGACCTCCTCGTAACGGGGGCTGGTAACGGATGCCTTGATGTAATTCTTCAGCATATTGTGTGCGATCGCCTGCGCATCGTCCTTGTCGAGCAGGGCCGACAGCTTCAAACGGCGGTTCTGACCGTCTACAAAGCTGTGGTTCTTGGCAACGATCACGTAATCAAACACACCGGAATTGGCAAATATCTTTTCCCAATCGTGCGGTGCCGCCGTGTCAATCTCAAGCACGCACTGCATACCGCATCTGTTTTCCTTTGCGCGCTGAATGGTGGGGATCAGCTCTTGACGGAGCGTATTATCGTAATTCTGGGTTCTGTCATCATGCTCGTCGTATACCACGCGCAGATACTTGGTCGAATCCTCGCGGATCAGGTCGTAAATATTATAATCCTTGTTGCCGCGTACTCGCTTCTTCTCAACAAGCAGCTTGGAGGTGTCCTGAATCGCCTCAAACCACAGCTTGAGTCGTTGCTGCGTTGCCAGCGCCGGGTCGTTCTCCACCAGCGAATATTTAATACCGTCGCTGCTTCCCTCCAAGCCGTTCATCACGTTCATCACGTGCGAATTTCTCTGCTCGGATGCCAGCGACAGGCGTGCCATACCGGGCTTATTCGCCGTCAAAAGACTCAGGGTCACGGAGGACATGATACGGCTCTTCTCATCCGAGGAGAAGGAATCGTCGCTGAAAATCACAGCGACGTTTTCATCGCCGCGCAGCGTCAGCGTGCCGCTGCCATCCGCATATTCACCAAAGATGAAGTCGCCGTCGCGTTCAAACGCATCGTCACCCGCCAGATCAATAAAGGGCGAGCCCATCTCCACATTGCAGTGCTCGATTGTCTTGATAACCTTGGATTCCGCCTCGTCGTAGCGATCTGCGGACGGGAAGTAGGTTTCGCCCAGACGTACGCCAATCGTACGTTTCCCTCCCACGTTCTCCAAGGTGAAAAAGCCGTCGCCGGAATACGTAAAGCAATCCGAATTATTTTTGGCAATCTCAATCGTTTCCAGCCAAGCCGCTGCGGTTTCTGCCTCACGCCCCGTGTGCGGCTCGTTGCGCGTCAGCGCCTTCGCATGCTCCAGATCACTCTTCGCGACCACGATGATGTTGTGCACGCCGAACGTACCGCATCCGCGGTCGAATTCAAACAGCTTATTCATCAGTTCAAACGCCGCAACGCCTGCCTCGCTTGAAAAGCCGAAATACGTATACAGGTGATGATCCAGCTCATCCCCCTCGATCATTCGGAACTGATTGGCCTTTGCCACGGCAAACTCCTTTTGCACCATGCCGGTGATCTCCTGATGAGAAGAGACCTCAGCCGCACAAAGGTTTTCGCGCAGCTTCGTTGCAATATCGCGATCCTTAATGTTTTTGATCGCAGCGCTCAGCTTGGCGTTGATATAAACGAAATCGCCTGCCGTCGTCTGCGTCAGATCGGCGCAGTGGAATGAAAGCGCTCCCAAGGGGCACTCGGAAATAATCTTCAGGATCATCTGGTGAACCGCGATCGAAATCTGCTGCAGCGCGGCGTTTCGGGTCGCACGATCCGCACTTACATCATCATACTCAATGTAGATATTCGATTTGCGCGAGAGCTCACGGCTGTTGATCGGGAAAATGTAGGGCACCGAAAGGCTGGTGCGCTGATTTCCCAATTCGGGGTAGATCTCGGAGAGAACCTCTGCCTCGTGCTCATCAATCGAAATGCCTGCCGTACCAAGCTTGATACCGCTGGAGAGCTGCGTGGGGAAACGGAAGCCCTTTTGGAACAGGGAGCCTGCCTCGTCCAGCAGCTTTTGATGCGCACGCAGGTCTTCCCTGCTCATGCCGAGAAGCATGCGAAGCTCGTCGCGCGATTCCACGATGCCGGTTTCAATATTGTCAAGCGCGCGCTCGCGTCCCTTCGTAACAGTCTGCTCCAAACCGTTGTAGGAGAAAAGATTCTTTCCGCACTGCTCAAAAAACGCGCAGAGTGTTTTATACGCAATATGGAAGGAGCGGATCGGTTCTTCCTCGGTGCCGCCGCCGTTTTCGATCTTCTGTGCCAGATCGTTAAACAGGCGCAGCGTGTCCTCGATCTGCTTTACGTCCGTCATGGTGGGTGCTTGAGGCACGGAATAGTTATTCATCGACTTTCCGAGCAGCTTTGCGATCCTGTTGTAGCAATCGTCGCACTGGTGCTGCAGCTCCTTGAGCTTGACGTCTGCCCGGCGCGCCTCCTGAAGCCACTGCAACTCTGCCGCCAGGATCTCACGCTTTTCATCGGCATACCGCTTATAGCGCACATAGTCCCTTTGAATCTGCGGGATCCTATCCAATGTTTCCAAGTACTTGTCAAAGGAAATGTTAAAGCTCATAAAACGCTCCTTTTTCTAAAGAAGTTTATCTGTCAAAGCAAAGTGCACTTGCTTTTGCATACAAGTATAACCGTATGCATGAAAATTCTTTTTTTGACAGAATATTCATTTTTTATTATAGCACAAACAAAAACTGTTGTCAAGCAAATATGTTACAAATTATAAAAAACATGAACAAAGCAAACCGCGCATACGAATTGCGTACACGCGGTTTGCTTTGCTCTTTATTCACGCCAAGCCTGCATGGAGGCTTCGGGCGATTCGGGGGTGATGGGAGGTCGGGCGGCTGCCTTGATGGCGCGGTTGATGCGCTTATTTTGCGCCGCTGCGCCAAAGCTGAGGATCAGCCATGCGAAAAGCAGAAGGAGCAGCATCACGCCGCCAAAGGTAAGTTTGATCGTCGGATCAGCCTCGGGGGCTGCTTCGTTTACAATGTAGCTCATAAACAGCCACCAGATAAAGGCGCTGACAATACAGAAAAACGCAGTCATGATGGGATACACCAAACGGCGGCGCTTGGTTACTCTCCTGCGAAGAAGCGGCAGGATGTTCAAAAGCGCGCAGATCCCCAGCGGAATCGCGTGAAAGATCACGGTCAAAACGAACAGAACCGTGCCGACCATTACGGAGTTTTCCTCGTCCTCCCCGACATCCGCCATCCAAAGCCCCATACCGCCTATCGAGATGTTCTCGTATTCATCGATCACATACCAACCTTTGGCGTTCACGTCAAAATTGACGGTGGGAAGGAACCGGAAGAGCAGGATCAGCACCGTCAAGCCAAAGAGGATCACGTATTTCCACGCAAGAGAGATGCTCTGCCGCTCGATCTCGCCCGTAACGGGCGCGCCGATGCGCTTTTTCACGTCGATGCTTCCGCCCGTCAGTCGGGAAAGGAAGCAATTAAAGCGATACATGAGTGGTTTTTTGATATTTTCCTCGGGTGCAACCGCCTCCGCGATCACCTCGTCGGCAGACGGATTCTCTACCGCCGCGCCGTCGGCAGCCTCAACCGCCTCGCCGCACTTGTTGCAGAATTTTACGTTTTCCGCAAGCTCATTTCCGCACTTTTTGCAATACATAAATTTGCCATGGGTATATCAATATATTATCAAATCGCGCATCACTTGTCAAGCTTTTTCGGCGTATTCAAAAACTTGATTGGAAAAAGCGAAAAAAAACTTGACACGGTGAAGTGAGTATGGTATAATAGATAACTGATGATTGGGGTGTAGCCAAGCGGTAAGGCACCAGACTTTGACTCTGGCATTCGTCGGTCCGAATCCGGCCACCCCAGCCAAAAATCTCCTCGGACGAAGTTCGGGGAGATTTTTACCTTTTCACTCTTCACTTTTCACTAAATCCGTCCGAGGAGATTTTTGGCAAGGTTAGAAGTAATAGTAAATAGTGAAGAAGTAAGGTAGCTTTTCGCCGAGGCGAAAATCATTTTTTATTATAAAAGTTGAAAAATAATAGGTTTTATGGTATAATGGAATAAATCGAAACAAGGAGGTAGGTAATATGTCCGAAAGTCCTTTGATGATAAAATCAAAAGCGTTTGCTTTAGAGGTAATACGAGCGTGCAAAGTATTACGAGAAGCTAGATGCGAAAGTGCGCTCATCAATCAATTTTTGCGTTCCGGAACAAGCATCGGTGCGAACATTCGCGAAGCGTTTTATGCTCACGGCAAGGCGGACTTTGTAGCAAAGTTACATATTGCCTTAAAAGAATGTTCGGAAACGGAATATTGGCTTGAGCTTTTGATTGAGAGCGGATATTATCACGATAAATCGATTTTGAATAGATGTGTTGAGGTCAAAAGAATTTTGATTGCTTCCATTAACACTGCAAAGGAGAGTGCAAACCGAAAAAGAAACTAATATTGATAATTTCTATAATAACATTCTTTGGTTTGGATCCGTAATATTACATAGGACTCGTTGCAAGCATGGCGTTAAAAGCCCGGTAGAACGGGGATACTTTTAACCCTCCTCATCGCCAAGGGAGTAGCCTGTCCTCATAAGAAAAGCCGTGCATCTGAATCGGCTACACCTCACGACAGAAAAGGACGCCACATGGCGTCCTTTTCTGTCGCTTATTTTCCTTTTTCTTTCTTATACTGTGCAAAGGTCTTGCCCGTGAAGCACTGAAAAACGCGGTAGATCTTCATGGCAATGCCTCGTTTTTTGATCAATCCTTAATGCAGATCAGCTCACGCGCATAAGGCAGTGCGAGAATCCAATCGCACAACGTATGCCACTCGGCAAGCTTGTGCGTGCGGCGTGCGTAGTAAATGTTGATGAGGTTTTCGTAGTTCAGCGTCACCGTTCGCATCTGGTTGTAGGACGACGGGAGCATCTGGATAATGTTGTGCCAACTTTGGCGATTCTCCTTGTTGGCAACAAAGCTCTGCCGCTCACTCTCAAGATACGCGATCACCGCGTCAAGTGCCGCCAGTCCCCCCTCGTCAAGCCTGTCGTGCGAAAAATCATCGCGCTCAAATTCCTTGGCGTGGATCTTGTGCATCGTTGACGTCGAGTTTGCAACCGTGCCAACCTTGTACGTGTCAAACTCCTTCCACCAATACAGAGGTGCCGTGATGTCAACCGACACGAAGATCTGCCGCAGATACTTGCGGTGGTCGCTCCCCGCGCGGGCAAGACGCTTTGCAAGGTCGAGATCATTCTCGCCAAGCACATAGTTCCCCTCGCTGTCGTACGCGCTGTCCATGCGCGCCCAGCTGTTCATCGGGTTTCGTGCCCCGCGTATCGCGTTCTCAAGATTCATCACCGACGTGCGTTCCGTTTTCAGCATGCTTCCGTCCTCCGTTCCTATTCTGCTAAAAGTATACCACATCTTGCGTGGGTTGTCAAGGGCGAGGGTCGGAAGAACGAAACTTTTTAAAAGAAGTCTCTTTTTCCACATCTTCAAAACAAATATCCACCAGCAAGCTTCTTTTGTCGGTGCATACCGGAAGAAGTCAAGACGACGCTCACAGGGCTGAATGAAACAATCCGCCTCTGTCAAACAGTCCTCTCCGTTGCTTGCCGCTTGCGGCATATGACACCATCCCTCAAAGTGAAGTTGTCAATAGAAAGTAGGCACAAAAAACCACAAATTATCCAAACCCTTGTTCGATTCTAAATTGAACAGGGGTTTTGTAGTTCAATTTACAAGAAAGCCGTTCGTTGTTAAAATAATATACGTAATTTTCAATGAACTCTGGAAAAGACTTAACATTTTTTAAATCAAAGTCGTGTTTTAATTCTTCTTTTATCCAACCATTAATAGATTCAATAATTGGATTATCTGTTGGCGTTCCTACTCTTGACATAGAACGCTCGATTGTGGTATAATCTTTATGGGCTAAGTAGAAGCCTGTTGAGGAGTAAACGCTACCTTGGTCGGTGTGCAAAATGACTGGGTACGGTTGCTCCTTTACTCTTTCTACAAGTTGTTTAAGACATTTGTAGTATGAAATATTGCTGTTTTGTGTTCTTGTTACTGAACTTGCTATAATTTCATTGTTATACGTATCTAATATGTAAGTCCATTCCCACCGAATACCTCGATGAAATATACACGTCATATCCGATACAACAATTTCAAGAGGTCTTGTTGCTGTCCATTTACCTTTTATCTTGTTAGGAAATTTTACACTTTCTTCTCCTTTACTTGCCCTATATCCTCGTTTGGTTTTTGAGCGTATTCCGGTAAATTTACAACATTTGTGGGCAAGATTATCTGAAAACAGCCAACCGGTATTTTTTCTCACCACATTTGCAAGATAGTGATATCCTTTGGATTTATGCTTTTATGTTGTTCCATTAACAATTTTGTCAGCAATATTCTATTCTGTTCATAGCGGTTCAGCCTATCCTTGCGAGCTAACCATTTATAATATCCCGATCTGTTAACAGACATAAGCTTGCAAAGATATTTGATGCTATATTTATCTTTCAACAGATAAATTATTTCATATTCACATCTTTTATAGTAACGAACTCCTTGCTTGCACCAACTCCTTTCACTACGTACCCTTTTTTAATCTTTCGTTTTCAACTCTCAATTTTGCTATTTCCAACTTTAATCGTTCTGTTTCGGACATGTTTTTACTTGTATGTAATGCCGCATATTTGTTTCCGCTTCTTTTTACTTCCTCAAAAGCTGCTTCGCCCTTAACTGTGAACTCTCGGATCCATCGACAGATCATGCTGTGATCCGCATTATATATCCTACCGAGTTCTCTTGCGGATAAATGTTCTTCTGAATATCTCTTGATTATTTTCAACTTATCTTCTTTTGTCCATATCCGTTTCTTCTGTCCCTTTTTCATTTCATTCCTCCTTTTTCTTTTATTATACCATAACAAAAAGGTAGATACATAGTGGTTTTCTATGTGTCTACCTTTATTTTACCATTTCACGCTGCCGGTGGTTTTCGTTGGACAAAAAAGTAGCATCTTATAACTCAAGATGCTACTTTTTCGCCAGTATGGAAACAGAAAAACCACGGCTCGCTGTAAGCCGTGGCTATCTGCTATTATATTATCTGTTCGACAAATTGGAATTTGTTAGTCTTCTTGGAATACAATATGGACAGCCCCAACGCCACCTTCAATATGAATATGACTTTGGCCATTTCCGCTACTGCCGAAACCGGATACATTCTTTCCATCAACAGAAATGCTTCCGAGACCTTTTTTAATATCTACTTTGTAGTCATCTTTGCTGCCAATCAGCGTTAAATTAGATTCTCCAACACCAAACTTCAAATCGCTATTTCCAAGCAAAGCACCGCTGAAATTCAGTTCACCTACTCCCATGGCAAGCGTCAGGTCATTGAGCGTACCGCTCACAATAGTAATTTGTCCCGAACCGCCTTTAATATCGGTAGCTGAAGAAGCATGAAGGCTCTCAAATCGCACATCACCTGCACCGAGCTTTAATTCCAGCGAGCTTGTGGACAAGGCATCCACCGTCAATTTCGCCGCCCCGATTGTAATGTCCACATCATCGAATACGATACCGTTGGGTACATAAAGTGTTAAAACCGCATTTGAATAGTTACTACTGCTTTTGGCTTCATCGGTGATTGTCAAAACACCGTCTTTTTCGGATACAGACAAGTATTTCAAATTGCTTTCTACCGAAAACTCATCTCCATGTTCAATTTTGAAATCAGCGGCATTTATTTGAATATCCAAAGAGTGAATATCGGATGTTATTTCATATGTTTGGGAATCACCCAAAACGACATTTTCATTGGCACAGGATGCTAACGCTAACAACAACAAAAATACTAATATTGTTACAATATATTTTTTCATATAATATCGCTCCCATAAATTCAAGTTTATCTAACAATTACATTATAGCATAAAAATCTATAAAAGTAAATAGGACGGTTTGAACTTTCACTCAAACCGCCCTATTTTGTTAGGAAGCCTTACAACATTCGACCTCTGCAGGTCTGCTCGCCCTCGCGGGCGAAATCGGTACGCTACGCTGAAAAGACTATCTATGTATGTTAAAAAAGAAAGAAAAAAAGGATAACAACCACAAAAACAACATAGCGTACCACCTTTCTGCTCTTTGAACGACTTTCCGTTTTCTAAGCCTTGCAATACAATGGCGTTGCACCATTGATATATTCTATTATGTAAGCCATTGCAATTATAACTCAAGAATGTCGAAAAATGAAACTTTTTACAATTATTTATGTAATTCGTATTGTAACATAGCATTCCACGTTTTCACATAGCTATTTTTTAACGAATAGTCACGCAAGATAGATTGCATATTTACCATAACTCTTTGGCTGATATTCTGCGTTGCCTTTAACCCTGCAGAGTCATTCTGCAAACAAGCGTATATTGTCAGCACTTCGGGCTGCTCCGAAAGAAAGTTATACAATACACCGTTGCTTATCCCATTGATAGTGAGCAAACAACTTGCTTTTTCGAGTTCTGGAACTAACCCCATTTTTACTAACGTAAGATAGGACATAGGGTCAACCACGTTTTCAAAGACATACACATTACGGAACATATTATAATCTGCTTCCTCTTTGATCGCATAACGAAAGCCAGCGTTTCTATGTTTGGCTTGCGTTTCCGTAGCAACAGAGTCCTTATCATTCGAATACTTTACAATAGATATGACATTATCTTTATCGTATGTCAAAAAACAAAGGTTGTATTGCTTATCCATAATCAAATACTCTCTATGAATGAAATTAGACACAATGTTTCTGTCAATTCCAAAACGATTATGTAATATAGCATATCCAGTTTTATAGGAGTTGTTATTTTCCTTAAGGAATAGATTTTCCGTCTTAATGGCGTTTAAGTTATGGTCGCTTGACAAACTGGATTTTTTAGCGTTTGGATATTTCAGCTCACAATACTCTCTAATAGACTGATGATTTACAGTTTCCAAAAATGTTTTAGCAACGTAACAAGCTTGAGGGAATGTTAAACCCAAGAATGTTTTTAATGCTTCAATAATATCATAGACTTTATTGGTTTGGGTATCATATACACCCTCGGAATAAATGATACAATATTTATGATCCTTAAAGACTAAACGATCTTCCTCATAGGAAAGTGCGTTTTCATCATACCACACAAGAGCGTGTATGTTATCTACCGCTTTTAATTGCTCTATATCTCTTGGTGAGTAATGCGGTTTAGGGAATTGATTTTTCAACAACCTCGCTTTGAATGTGTTATTAGGATTTACACCATTATAACGCTTTTCAATTAGAGGAACTTCCACTTTAATTGTATTTTTAATATCTGACATTTTGATATTCTCCTTATAAAAATTATTTTTAACGATATTTCCATACTGGAAAAGCATATAACTTTGGGAATAGACTATATCCCTGCGAGGATGAAATCCGTACTCTTACAACGGCGTGCAATCTTTCCATACTGGCGTGATAGACAACTCTCTTGAAGAGTTGTCGCCAGAAAGCACGCTTTCTGTACTATTTCTCCTTGACTAATTATAAAGAAGGCGTTTTTCAATTATTCAAAAAATTTGTTCGACAAAACGGCGTTACGCACATTTTGGCGTATCTTCAACATTGTCTATGTCATTTTCTGCTCCTTTCTCGGAAGCCCAATAGTCATAGACCAACGGAAAAAGCACTCTCGCCAAAGAATCCATTTGCTCCTCGGTAATATTGAAATCATTTTCAAATACAGTTTTCTTCTTGTTCATTACAAAATCTCCTTGTGAAATAAATTTGCAACGATATTATAGAAGCAAAAAAGTCAAAAAAAGAAAGTTTGTGTTCGAGCAACCCAAACGCAAAAAAGGCAGACAGAGATTTTACTCTCTATCTGCCTATAAATCATATATTGAAGTTCTCAAATTCCTCAAAAAAACAAAATAGCCCGAACAATCTTTTCACTGAAAAGAAGTTCAAGCTATTAAGTCTTGGCTCCCCCTGCTGGACTCGAACCAGCGACACCCTGATTAACAGTCAGGTGCTCTACCGACTGAGCTAAGGAGGAATA
>JAZODU010000026.1:0-14942 GCA_045597145.1 Eubacteriales bacterium | reverse complement strand
AGCAGTGCCTGCTCACTGCCGCCGTGCAGAACTTGAAGAAGATTGCCAACCTATGTTGGAGGGATTCCTCCAATGTCCTCACATTTTTACTATTTCTTTGCAAAAAACAAAGCCTATCTCGTGCTTGAAATAGGCTTTGTCGGTGATCTGAAACGCTTCGCATAGCGAAGCGTTTCTTTTTTAGTTTCGGTTCAATATGGACTTGACGTCCGCGTCGAGCATTGCGTAGGTCACAGAGCCTTGGTACTCCGCTACCACCACGTTATTCTCGTCAAGAACCAGCGTGCGCGGATACATTCCGTTGCCGCCGAGCTTGGTGTAATAGTCGGGGATATCGGCGTTGTAATCTGCCGTATCGTAGGCGAAAAGAATGTTATAATCCGACCAGTTGTTTTTGACGTAATCGATTGCGCCCTGCTCGTCACCGAGGTCTGCGTGGTAGGCAACCACAACGAGCTCGTCGGCGTATTTGTCCGCCAGCTGTGCAAAATACGGCATTTCCTGAACACAGGGCGTGCAGGAGGTGAACCAGAAATTGATCACCGTGATCTTCCCTTTTGTATCATTGATGTTAAAGGAATCGCTGAACGCCGTTCCCAGCTTGTTCAAAAGCGGACGATCCATGTCATAGCAGATCTTGCCGACCGTATAGCCGTATTCGGCAGAGGTTTCCACCACGGGAGCCTTGTCGATAAAATTGTAATAGATCAGCGCGGTGGCAAGAACGACGATCATCAGGCAAGCCGTCAGGATTTCAAGAAGCTTATTTTTCATCGCGCTTCACCTCCCCGATCTCGTTGGGAGCGAGCTTGACCCTACCGCCCTTGTATGTGATCGCATTCGTGGGACAGACGTTGATACACGCGCCACAGGAGATACACTCGTGGTCCCCGACCTTCTTGATATCCATCTGGCAGGTGGTGATACACTTGCCGCAATCGATGCACTTGGAGCGTTCCATTTTGACACCCAACAAGGAGATCTTATTGAACAGACCGTAAAGTGCGCCCAGCGGACAGAGAAAGCGGCAGAAGATGCGGTAAATGAAGATCGCGCCGACAATACAGCTGACCATCAAAAGGAACTTCCATGTGAACAGGGGGCCCAGCATACGGAAGCTGCTTTCGTTGACCTTGTTGGAAAGCAGACCGATCGCGCCCTCCAGCGTTCCCGCGGGGCAAAAATACTTGCAGAATCCCGGAAGCGGGAAATCGCGGAACACGTAGAGGAACGGAATAATAAACACAAAAACGACCAGCACGACGTATTTGAAATAGGAGAGAATATGCGTCAATCTTCCCTTTTTGATCTTGGGCGTGGGAATCTTATGTAAGAGATCCTGGATCAGACCAAAGGGACAGAGGAATCCGCAGATCCAGCGTCCGAACAAAAAGCCGAACAGAAGAATGATACCGAAGATGTAATACGGAACGGTTCTGTTGCTGCTGGCAACCGCGTTTTGAAGCGCGCCCAAGGGACAGGATCCGGACGCACCCGGGCAGGAATAGCAATTGAGTCCCGGGGTGCAGAAGTTTTTCGAGGGGCCCTTATAGATCTGCCCGTTTCCAAAGCCCTTCAGATTTGCATTGAAGAGCAATGCGGAATAGAGCTGGATCAAGCGACGCTTCGTGGGCTTGTGTGCCTTAAACCATTGAACAATTTTCATCACACTCACCTACCTTTAACCAAGGCCGATGCACTCGGTGCAAATGCGGATCGCCTTTTGAAGCACGTCGCGCATGCCACCGTTGCGCACCCCCAGAACGATAAACACGATCGCAACCGCAAGAAGTGCAATGCGTGTTGCAAAAATAGCGCGCTTCTCCCAATCAACGCCACGTTTATCTCGCCAAACGCCGAAATACAGAGCCAATATAAGTCCGATCAGGATGACCGCAGACACGGCAATAAAGGTAAATGCGGTCATCTTTTCTGCCGTACTGAAGCCATTGACGTACATTACCGTGCCGATAAAAAGTGCCGCGCCCAGCATCGAAGCCGCAATGGAAAAAAGCTTTGTAAGATTCGAGCCCCAAGACTTCCAGCACTTTTCTTCCTCCGAATCCTCGCGCGGCAAGCGGCATGCATAACCCTTGGCGATCGCCGCCTTGACGATCTGCGTTTCGGTGTCCACGCTCAGATCCAACAGCTTTCCCGCCGCAAAGCAGACGATCACAGCATCCAAAAAGAAGCAAACTGTGAACAGCATGGCGGAGAAAATATCGTGGTTGATGTTTTCCGTGCCGATATTGTAAGGATCAAAGAGATACAGAACCACGGGAACGGCACACGCCACACAAAGCACCGCCGCCACGGTCTTGACGATTGCGCGGAATTTATGCTGCTTTGCAATCATGGCAAGTACCTTTTCGCCGCACGCCTCGGTATCCAAACGACGCGAGAGGCGCGCCAAGGTCAATTTGGGATCGATCTTTCCCTTCGGAGCGGTCTTTTCCAAGGGCAACGCGATGGCAAGAATGATCCCCGCCACCAAAGCACCGATACAGACGTATACGGGAATGGCGATCTTTTGGAAATGCGCGGCAACGCTCTCGCGTGAGAAGGCTTGCTCGCCGCTGTTGTAAATGTCAATGCAAGAAGTGATAAAGCAAATGCCCACGGCAACGATCAGCACAGACAAAACGATGCCGTAGATCAAATGGATCCGCTTAACTGTTTCTTTTGACATAAATACTCCCTTCCGCGAATGGTGTTCGCTGATAATACAGATTTATTTTACCATATAACAGTGCAAAAGTCAAGGCGTGCCAAGGGCATTTTTCTTTTTTCGCCAATAAATGCCCCAGCCGAAGAGCGACGCAGAAAAAGCAATACAAAGATACACGAAGGTGTTACCGATCAGAGAATAGAGCGTGCGATAGCCGTGCAGCTCCACCTCGCACACAAAGCTTCCCTCTACCAAGGGATTGATCCACTCCAAATGCTCGCCCTTATCGGTGATGACCGTTGAGATCCCCGTATTTCCTGCACGCACAAGAAATCTTCCCGTTTCGATCGCGCGCAATTTCGCCTGCGCCTCATGCTGATGGATCGCGGCGGAATCCTTGAACCAGGAATCGTTGCTCGAAAGCACCAACAGCTCCGCACCGTCGCGGACGCTGTCAAGCGCCAGCTGCTCGTAGATCGAATCGAAGCAGATCAAGCCGCCGATACGCCCCCAAGCGGTATCAAAAAGTGCCGGATCGCCCCCGGGCGTCAGATCGTTTCCAAGTGCCGAGAGCTCTGCCAGAGGCGGCAGAACGATCTCGATAAAATCAGCCATGGGAACGTATTCTCCAAACGGAACGAGATGCCGTTTGGCGTAATAATCCTCGTGGATCACGCCGTCGGGCATCACGAGACAAAGTGCGTTATAGGAGTTGCCCTCATCGTCCTCCCAGATCGTGCCCACGATCAAGGTAACGTCACACTCAACGGCAAGCTCGGACACGAATTCCTCCAGATCGCTGTACTGATTGATCGCATACGGGAAAGCGGTTTCGGGCCAGACAACAACGTCCGCTCCTTTTGCTGCGGCTTCGCGTGTCATTTTACCGTAGATCTTGCGTGAGATGCTGTAGCTTTGCATACTCCATTTGTCGTGCGAGCTGACATTTCCCTGCGCAACCGCCACCTGCATCGTTTCCAGAGGCTCGCGGCGTACATTCAACAGAAAAACGCCCAACAACAGGTTGGAGATCACGAGCGACAACGCAACGGACGCGCAGATCAGAGCGCAGCGCGTATATTGACGGAACAAAAGCGCGTAAGCCAAAAGTCCGTTGACCAAAAGGATCAGAAAGCTGACGAAATAAGAGCCAAAAAGCGAGACCGATTGCAGCACGGGCAGGTATTCGCTCTGCCCCAAGCAAAGCCGTCCCCACGGTACACCCGTCCAGGTCAGCGTGCTTGACCACTCAAAAATGATCCAAAGAGCCGAAAAGGCAAACGGGCGCAATAACGGCGCGCGGGCGAACACCTCGCTGCGATTGAGAAGCTTGTAGAGCAGGAAGATCAAGCCGCCCGGTATTGCTTGCAAAAGCGAGAGTCCGATGCTCCCCGCCACGACGACCACGGCAGACGCCGTATGCCCCAGCCCCACGAAATCCAGCGGATACAGATAAACGAACCAGTGATAGTTTACCAGATAAAAGCACAGAATCGTCAAAAAGCCGTACCAATAGGTACGCCAAAGCCCGTGGCGGCTTGAAACGCCCAGCCGATATACACCGATAAAGAGCGGGATCATCGTCAGCCATTCCAAAAAGCCGATCTGCGGCAGGACGAGCGTCAAGCCCGTCAACACCGCACCCACCAGCATATACGGCAGAATGTAGTTGCGTTCTCTTTCCATGCGCTCTCCTTTACTCAAAATCCTTCAAAAACCAAACGTTCTCCCGTTTGATCTCGAATTGCTTGCCCTCCAGATATTTCAAGGCATCCTCGCGCTCGGTTTCCTTAAAGCGCAGACGGAAGGCATACAGTGCTTGAAATTTATAGCCCTTTTGGCGGTCGGTACGGTTGACGCCGTACTTGCCGTCCCCCAGGAGCGGATGTCCGATGTGTGACAGATGCGCGCGGATCTGATGCGTTCTGCCCGTGACCAGCTCCACCTCAAGCAAGGAGCTGTCATTTTTCTCCTTGAGCACGCGATATTTTGTGATGATCTCCTTAAAGCCCTGACGGCGGGTATCCGAGATCTCCACCATGTTATCCGCGCTGTTTTTGCGCAAATATGCCGTCAGCGTTGCGCTCTTGCGCAGCAAAATGCCGTGCACAGCGCACAGATAGCATTTGCGCAGCTCGTCGTTGCGGATCCTTTCGTTCATCTCGCGCAAAGCCTCGGCGGTTTTGGCGGCAATCACGATGCCGCCCGTATTGCGGTCGATGCGATTGCAAAGTGCGGGAGAAAAGGATTGCTCCTCATCGGGATCATACTCTCCCTTTTGCGCCAGATACGCCTTGATGTGCATGATCAGGGTGTTCTCTGCGGCGGCAGTGTCCTCATGCACAAGCACTCCCGGGCGCTTGTTGAGCAGCATAATCTGCGCGTCCTCATAAACGATATCAAGCTTGGGTTGAATCCGCGAAAGTGCCCCCGTATCCTTTTCGGGAGACGCAAAAAACTCCTCACGGATAAAGAGCTGGATCTCATCGCCCTCGCACAGCATATAATTCTGCTGTGTGCGTGCGCGGTTGACCTTGATCTTTTTCGTGCGGATATATTTATACATCAGGGACAGAGGCAAGCCCTTGACCGCCTTGGACAAAAACTTATCCAGACGTTGCCCCGCATCATTGCGTTTTACGGTTATGATCTGCATGAATATGACGGTGGGGAAACCTGTGAAACATAGCTTCCCCACGCTCCTTTTTCAATTTAAATTACAGCGTGCCGAAAATACGGTCGCCCGCGTCTCCCAGTCCCGGCACGATATACGCATGCTCGTTGAGGTGATCGTCGAGCGCGGCGGTATAAATATCCACGTCGGGGTGCATCTCCTGCATGCGGCGCACCCCCTCGGGAGCCGCAACAAGACACATAAAGCGAATGTGTCGGCATCCGCGCTTCTTTAAGATATCCAGCGCATCTACGGCAGAGCCGCCCGTTGCCAGCATGGGGTCAACCAGAATCACGATCCGCTCGTTGATGTCGGGCGGAAGCTTGCAGTAATATTCGACGGGTTCGTGCGTTGCGGGGTCGCGGTAAAGACCGATGTGCCCCACCTTTGCCACGGGGATCAGGCTCTGAAGTCCGTCCACCATACCAAGTCCAGCGCGCAAAATCGGCACGATCGCAAGCTTCTTGCCCGAGATCATCTTTGCCTTCATCTTGGTCAAAGGAGTTTCAATGCCGACCTCCTCCAAGGGCAGATCGCGCGTCAGCTCGTATCCCATCAGCATGGCGATCTCCTCAAGCAGCTCACGGAAGTCCTTTGAGCCGGTTTTTTTATTGCGCATAATGGAAAGCTTGTGTGTGATCAAGGGATGATCCATAACGTGAACGTTTGCCATAAGCCGCTCCCTTCCTTTGATGGGTTCGTATTCATCTATATTATACAATTATTTTCCCTTCTTTGCAAGTGTAATTTTTATTTTCGCGGGATTTTTTGCGAAAATTTCTTTACAATCGTCCAAAAACATGATAAAATAAAGGTACTACGATTTCAAGGAGAAACGAATGCGCGCAAACACCTGTACTGTTGGCATTTATACCCTTGGCTGCAAGGTCAATCAATATGAATCCGAGGCGATCGCGGAGTGCTTTTCCGCGCTCGGCTTTTGTGTTCAATCCCCGAATGAGCCGTGCGACGTTTACGTCATCAATACCTGCACGGTAACGGCGGAATCCGACCGCAAGGCACGTCAGTTCATCCGCCGTGCCATCAAGCACAATCCCGCGGCTTACGTGCTTGTCACGGGCTGTCTTTCGCAAACCCAGCCCGAAACGATCGCGCGTATAGCGGGTGTGGATTACATCTGCGGCAATGCCGAAAAGCTGTCGATTATCGAGGCGGCTTGCGCGCTTTGCGAGAGCGGCAAAAAGAACGATGCGCCTCACATCAACTGTCCCCCTCCCGACGCACATGGCTTTGAATGTATGCAGATCGCACGCTTCGATCGCACGCGCGCATACGTTAAGATCGAGGACGGCTGTGAAAACCGTTGCACCTATTGCATCATTCCGACGGCGCGCGGAAAGGTTCGCTCCAAAGCCCCCAACGACGTCATTCGCGAGGTCACGGAGCTGACCGAAAACGGCTGCCGCGAGATCGTTCTCACGGGCATCGAAACCGCATCCTACGGGCGCGATCTTGAGAACTGTAGCCTTGCGGATATTCTCTGTCGCGTCAATGATATTCCGGGCATCGGGCGCATTCGCTTGGGCTCTCTCGATCCCTCCCTCATCAAGCCGACATTCGTGGACCGCATTGCAAATCTTTCCTGTCTGATGCCGCATTTTCATCTTTCCATGCAAAGCGGATCGGATAAAATTCTGGCATTGATGAAGCGTAAATACAATCGCCGTATGGCGTTGGACGCGATCGAGCGCTTGCGGAACGCCATGCCCGACGTACAATTCACAACCGACATGATCGTAGGCTTTCCGGGAGAGACCGAGGAGGATTTTGCACAGACCGTGGCGTTTGCACGCGAGGCGCGCTTTTTAATGATCCACGTCTTCCCCTATTCCAAGCGACAAGGCACGCCCGCCGCCGAAATGCCCGACCAGATCCCCGAGGAGACCAAGCATGCGCGTGTAAAGATCCTGTCGGATCTGCAGGCACAGATCCGCAAGGAGATCCTTGACGCGCAAAGCGAAAAAACCATCAGCGTTCTTTTCGAAAGCTATCACGACGGTATGGCGATCGGTCACACACCAAGCTTTATCGAGGTAGCGTGTGCATCCGACGTTCCATTGGATCATCAAACGCTTCCCGTTCGTATCTGCGGAAATGACGGAACCCGCTGTTGCGGCATTCTTTGCCCCGCTGAATAAAATCGGAGAAAGGTACTATTCGCATGAACTATCAAGACGTCATTCAAGGCTTCAGAAGCTATACAAAGGAGCAGGCAGAGCGCCTCAAGGGGGTGTGGAAGCTCTCTATGTCTGTCGATATGCTTCTGTTTTGCATCAACCATTATAAAACACAGGAAAAGCGCGATCCCTCAGTTGACGAGCTGCATATGCTGGATCAGCTCTCCGTCATTCAGGAGGGTGCCATCGGTGCGCTGGCACCGACCGATCTCTTCACCAACGATGAGTTCGCAGCCGAAACCTATGCCGATCTGCAGAAAAAGCGCAAGGAGGTCAACCCTTATGCCAATTACCCCTGCACCGTAACGGAGGCGGCAAAGATCGCCAATGCCTACCTGCTCCGTGTCGGAAAGCCCGTGCACGCGCTCGCGGCATCCTGCATTCCCGAGGCAATCGATGAAACCGCAACCTATCCCGGCGCATCCTGCATTACGGCAGGCAATGCCGCCTTTCGTCTGCGCCTGCTTCCCCACGCAAGCTCAGCACCGCAAGCGGGAGATCTGCTGCTCCTGCTCAGTCAGGCATCCGAGAAGTCTCGCCTGCGCTTTGGAAAAGCGATCGAGGAGATCTTTGAGAACGGCGATTTGAAAAAGCACCTCAAAGGGGTATACACGGTCAAGGACAGCGGACTTTTGTATGAGCTGTTAGAGCACTTCAGCGGTGTGCGCATCAATCTCGGCGCGCTGTCCGCCTGGGACGAAACGGTTCCCATGACCGTTCTGACGCATCAGTACGGAGCTTCCCGTATTGTACGCATCACCAAAGAGGATCTTGCCGCGGTACTGCCTGTCCTGCGCGGGTGCGGCATGAAAGCAGTTGTATTTGCCGAGGTTACAAACGACGGCAATTTCGCGTTCCTTCGCACAAGCGGCGAAAAATCCGTTACGCTCAACGCGCAGTTTATGCGCCTGCTCTTCCACTACAAGGCACTGGAGGTGCAGCTTGCCGACGAGCACGTGCAAGCGCCCGACAGAATCGACCCTCGCGTGGTACGTGACCTGAGCTGCCGTTATCTGGAGCAGCCGCACGTCGGCACGGACGCATCCCTCGTGGGAGATATTTTGTGCGCCGCCGCATCCGCCGCTCCCTCGTCTGCGTATTTCAAGACCGCGCTTTACACCGCACTTGCCCCCGTCGTAACCTTGGCTGCAAGCGGTGCGGATTACACCAAGCAAGCCTTTTCCGTCGGCATGGAATTCCCTGCGGATTGCAAGGAGGCAACTGTCGCAGGTGAGGTGCTCTCAACCGTTCTCGGCGTTTACCGTGCACAGACTGAGCTGGCACTCGTGGCGCAAGGACTTTCGATTCATACCGATCCTGCCGTAGCCCACCCAAGCGTCACGGCGTTTGCGCTCTGTAGCGGCAAGCCGATGATGAGCGAGTTTGTTGAAGGCGGTCATTACGTGTATTGCCTTGCACCTACGTTCCGCGAAAACGGTCTTCCCGACTTCCGCACGCTTCGTACCATGCTGGAGCGTCTGGTTGCCGTTACACAAACGGATACGGTCGTCAGCGCGCACGTGCTTGTGAACGAAAGCATCACGGACGGACTGCGCCACATGAGTGGCTCCGTTACCTGTCGCTTGACTGATCTGCGCGTTGCTGCGGAGGGTGCGCTTCCGATCGGCGTACTGATCGAATCCAACAAGCCGCTTTCCTACCGCCAGGTCGGCATGACGGAGGAACGCGAAGGGAGCGACCCGATCATAGACGAAGCCACCGCAGAGATCAACCAATCCCTGATCTGGTCGGATATGCCCGAGGTTGTGATCCTTGCAAAGAAAAACGACGGCGATGCCCGGATTCTTGCCAATGTCCTGACCGAGCGCGGCACACACGTACACCTGTTCAACGGCAACGTGGCTGACACAGAGCCGCTCTCACGCGCGCTGCTCGGCGCACAGACCTTGATTTTGTGCAGTGCCGCCTTGCCGCATGACGAAAGAGTGCGTTTTGCGTTCGAAACGATGCGTGCGGCGGGCGGTGTGTGCCTCTCTCTCGGTGCGCCTTTCGCCGATTCTGCCGCATTCCTTTCGTTCCCCAACGGTATTCCGGAGGCGATTTTGGAGAAAATCTGTTCAAATGAAAAGAAAATTTTAAAAAATGTAAAAAAAAATAAAAAAAGGCTTGCAATTTCCAAAAACATATGATATAATAATGGACGTTGTGAAGTAAAGAATAGCCGTTGTATGCAAAAATCGGCTAACGAGCATGTATTAGGAGGTGTCAAAAATGGCAAAATGTTGTATCTGTAACAAGGGCGTTGTTTTCGGTCAGAACGTTTCTCACTCTCACCGCAAGACCAACAGAACCTGGAAGCCCAATATTCGCAAAGTAAAAGTGGAAGGCGACAAAGCGATCTACGTTTGTTCTCGTTGCCTGCGCACCATGAAAAAGGCTTGAGCCCTGTGCAAATAAAGTAAGGCAGACACATTGTGTCTGCCCTTTATTTCTATAAGGAGGTTCTATGATCGCTGTAATAGACGGCGGTGCCCCGCGTGAATTGGAGGTGTGGCTCGCATCTCTCGGGCACACACCGCTCCGCCTGCCCCCTCACCCCGCGCTTCCCGCGCCGATCTCATCCCACCCCGATATGCTCCTCTTTTTCTCGCCCGGCGCAATCCTTTGCACGCAAAGCTATGCAAAAATCGCACAGCGTGAATTAGAAGCGATCTCAAGTGCCGCGGAGTGCCCTATTCGATCGATCCCCGAGGAATACGGCGCACAATACCCTCGTGACGTACTGCTCAACGCCGCGTGCGTGGGAGAAACGGTCTTTTGCCTGCCGCAAGCAACCACCGCGGCAATACGTGAGGATTCCCGCTTCTCGGTCTGTCCCGTCAAGCAAGGGTATGCAAAATGCTCGGTCATTCCCGTAGGCGCGCATGCGCTGATGACTGCCGACGCATCGATCGAGAGAACCGCGCGGGCTGTCGACATGGACGTTTTAATGCTCTGCACGGGGCATATAGCACTATCGGGCTATGATTACGGCTTTCCGGGTGGTGCCGCCTCATACGCGCCGTACGGCGGCACGGACGAGATCCTGTTTTGCGGTCCTCTTTCCCGCTATCCGAGCGGCGAGGAAATGCGCCGATTTTGCCGCGCGCACGGATTTTCGCTGCGCGCCTGCACAGAGCTGTCACCGATCGACGTCGGAACGGTCTTTTTGATTTGATAAACGTAAAGGAGTTTAAAACATGGAAAAGGAAAAGCTTGCACGCATCAACGAATTGGCAAAAAAGTCCAAGGAAACGGGACTGACCGAGGAAGAAAAAGCGGAACAAAAGACGTTGCGTGACGCCTATATTGCGGAGTTCCGCGCTTCCTTCCGCGGGATTCTTGATAATACCGTCATTCAATATCCCGACGGCTCAAAGCAGTCACTTCCCGATTACAGAGACACCAAAAAGCAGGAGAAAAAGTAATTTCTCTCTTTACAAAGCATTGAAAATATGCTATACTAATATCAACAAAACGGTCAAGAAAGGAGGGCGTATGGAAAGCAATCAATCGCTTTACACGCATAGCGTGGAGGAAACCGAGCAATACGGTGCTACACTGGCGCGTACCTTTTTGCAGGATGCGACGCTTCCGCGCTTCGTTGCACTTTACGGCGACCTCGGCGTTGGAAAAACAGCGTTCGTGCGCGGCTTTGCATCGGTCATTGCCCCCAATTCCATCGTGCGCTCCCCCACCTTTGCCTTGGTCAACGAATACTGCGCGCGTCCGCTCTCGCTCTTTCATTTCGATATGTATCGGATCGACAGCGAGGACGACCTGATCTCGATCGGATATGACGATTATCTGACGCGCCCCGGGGTTTGCCTTGTTGAATGGAGCGAAAAGATCCCCTACGCGATCCCCGAGGAGCACGTGCGGGTGACGATCGAAAAATGCGACCCCAACAAGCCCGACGCAAGGAAAATCACCACCTGCATCATAACGGAGGAACCGGCATGAAGATATTGGCACTTGACAGCACCGCCTTGGTTGGCTCCGTGGCACTTTGTGACGATGCGGCTCGCCTTGGCGAGATCACACTCAACAACGGCAACACGCACAGCGAAACTCTGCTCCCCATGGTCGAGTTTTTGCTCAAACGCTTTGAAATGACCCCCGACGACGTGGATCTGTTTGCCGCGTCGGCAGGTCCCGGCTCCTTTACAGGCGTGCGGATCGGTGCGGCAACGGTCAAGGGCTTGGCGTTCTCTACCGGAAAGCCCTGCATCGGTGTATCAACGCTTGATGCTTTGGCTTATAATCTGCGATCCATGGGCGGCTTGATCTGCCCCGTGATGAACGCGCGGCGCAAGCAGGTCTACACCGCACTCTTTCGTGCGGTCGACGGCAGGCTTGAACGTCTGATGCCCGACAGCGCGATCGCAATTGAAGAATTGGATCGAATCCTCGACACCTATAACGAGCCCGTGCGGCTCTGCGGCGACGGATATGAGATCACGGAGGCACTTCTGACCCACGCGATCCTTCCCGTTCCCGAGGAGCTGCGTCAGCAAAGCGCGTATTCGGTCGCGCAGATCGCACGCGCGGCGTATGAGAGCGGCATCCGCACCACCGATATTGAGCTTGCCCCCACCTATCTGCGGCTTTCTCAGGCAGAGCGCGAACGCGCTGAACGCCAAGGCGTGGATACGGGAATATAAACTGATACTGAGAGGAAAAATACTATGAAAACCAATAAGATCACGGTCGGCTGCGATCACGCGGCATTTGAACTGAAGCAAAAGGTCATCGCACACCTTGAGGAGCGCGGCATTGAGGTCATCGACGTCGGCACCTATTCCTCGGACAGCTGCGACTACCCCAACTTTGCGCACGCGGTCTGCAAAAACGTGCAGGACGGCATCACGGAACTCGGAATTCTGATTTGCGGCACGGGCATCGGTATGTCCATGGCAGCAAACAAGCATCGCGGCATTCGTGCGGCTGCTTGCTCCGATACCTTCAGCGCGCGCCTGACGCGCATACACAACGATGCAAACGTGCTCTGCTTCGGTGAGCGCGTTGTGGGCATCGGTCTTGCCTGCGATCTCGTTGACAACTTTATCGACGCCGAATTTGAGGGCGGCAAGCATCAACGCCGCGTTGATCTGATCACCGCGATCGAAAACAGCGAATATAACGCCGATTGATTTGATTTTGAAACCGAAAGAGGGTCTGTTATGAATAAATTGCAAAAGCTCATTGCATTCGTTCAAAAGAACGCGCCCCAAAGCCGGACCGCGGCAGTCATTCTCGCGGCGGGCTCCTCTACTCGCATGGGAAAGCTGAACAAGCAGCTTTACTCCCTAAACGGCAAGCCCGTTTTGGCACACACTCTGATTGCATACCAAAAATCTCCTCTGATCCGCGAGATCGTGGTGGTCACAAGACCCGAGGATTTTGAAGCCATTTATCAGATGCGCAAGCAATACGGGATCACAAAGCTTGTCCGCTTGGTCAGCGGAGGTGCTACGCGCCAGGAATCCGCGCAAAAAGGCGTGGCTGTTCTCGGCGAGGAGATCAAATACGTTGCGATCGCAGACGGCGCGCGTTGCTTGACGACGCCCGCGCTGATCAACAAGGTCTGCCTGACGGCCTACCGCACCAATGCAGCGTGCGCGGCACATCTGGTCAGCGACACGGTCAAGCGCGCAACTGCGCTTGGAAACGTGACCGAAACCATCGACCGCACGGGGCTCTGGCAGGTGCAAACGCCGCAGGTGTTCCACACGGCTCTCTATCAAGCGGCTCTGGTAAAGGCTGAAACCGACAGCTTTAAGGTAACAGACGATGCCACGCTGATCGAGCACCTTGGCTACCGCGTGCGTCTTGTCGAATGCGGACGTGCCAACATCAAGATCACAACGCCCGACGATCTCCCCCTTGCCAAGGCAATTCTGGATTACAGAGCAGGTAAAGAGAAATGATGAAGGATATTCGAATCGGACACGGCTATGACGTACACCGCTTGGTTGCGGACAGAAAGCTGATACTGGGCGGCGTTGAGATCCCGCATGAAACGGGACTGCTCGGGCACTCGGACGCAGACGTGCTCCTTCACGCCATCTCGGATTCCCTTTTGGGAGCGTTGGCACTCGGTGACATTGGAAAGCACTTTCCCGATACCGATGCGCAATTCAAGGGTGCTGACAGCCGCGTGCTGCTTGCCGCCGTTTCCGCTATGATCCGCGAAAGAGGATGGCAGATCGGCAACGTAGATGCAACGGTGCTGGCACAAGCCCCCAAGCTCGCGCCGCATATCCCCGTGATGCGAGAGAATATTGCCGTCACGCTCGGCATTGCCACCGATCGCGTCAGCGTCAAGGCAACGACCGAGGAAAAGCTGGGCTTTACCGGCGAAAAGCTGGGCATTGCCGCACACGCGGTCTGCCTCCTCTTTCAATAAGCACGCTTGAAAGCGGCATTTAACCCTTACGTCCTGTTTTTTACCATCCTATCCGCTCCCGCCCGTGCATGCTTTGATAACAGTATATGCCAAACGACTGAATTTGACAGCGTTCACGCTTCTTCTACAAAAACACGAAAGGATCCGATTTTTATGATCTACATTGCCCCCTCCCTGTTAGCAGCAGATTTTTCCAATCTCGCAGATGACGTAAAGCGCATTGCCAATGCCGGTGCAAACTACCTGCATCTGGACGTTATGGACGGTGCATTCGTGCCGAACATCAGCTTCGGTGCACCCGTGATCACGGCACTCCGCCACCATACCAAGCTCATCTTTGACGTGCATCTGATGATCAACGAGCCGATCCGCTACATCGACGATTTTGTAAAGGCGGGCGCAGACCTGATCACGATCCATCTGGAAAGCTGTCAGGACGTTGATAAAACAATTGCGGCGATCCGCGCACGCGAGGTGCGTTGCGGGCTGGCGATCTCTCCCGCCACACCCGTGGAACAGATCATCCCCTACCTTTCCAAGATCGATATGGCACTGATCATGACGGTCGTCCCCGGCTTTGGCGGACAATCCCTGATCCCCGAAACGCTGGAGAAGGTGCGCGCCGTGCGCCGCTATGCCGACACACAGGAACTGAAGCTGGATATTCAGGTGGACGGCGGGCTCAAGCCCGACAATGTGGCACTTGCCACCGAGGCGGGTGCGAATATTATCGTGGCAGGCTCGGCAATCTTCGGCACAAAATCGCCGCGCCAAGTGATTGACGCCATGCGCGCAACCGCCGACGAGCACCCCTACCAAGCATAAAAAAGAATCCGACAGTAATCTGTCGGATTCAGATCACTGACAAAGCCTATTTCAAGCACGAGATAGGCTTTGTTTTTTGCAAAGAAATAGTAAAAATGTGAGGACATTGGAGGAATCCCTCCAACATAGGTTGGCAATCTTCTTCAAGTTCTGCACGGCGGCAGTGAG
>JAZODU010000025.1:0-44458 GCA_045597145.1 Eubacteriales bacterium | reverse complement strand
CGCCACGGGAGAAGAATCATAGCAGGTGCAAATCAGCTTTTTCAACCCCAAAAAGTTGAAATTCATTGCAAAATATTTGAAAAAGTTGCTTTCATACGGATCGTCGCAGTTGCAAAGCACGGTTTTCCCGCGAAAATGCTTGCGATAGTGCTTTAATTCGTTTTCAATATCCGAAAGCTGCGTGTAAAACTCATCGTTCTTGGCTTTATTAGCCTTGTTTAAATTGCTGTTTGTTGCCATTTTTTACTCCAACGAACAATTTACTGTATTATTTCCCCACCGCTTGCTTCGCAGCTGTCAAGGTGTTTTGCAAAAGCATTGTAATGGTCATAGGTCCCACGCCGCCCGGGACGGGCGTGATCGCGGACGCCACGGGCTCGACCGACGCGAAATCCACGTCGCCCGTCAGCTTCCCGTCCGCGCGGCGGTTCATGCCTACGTCAATCACGACAGCACCGGGCTTAACCATGTCGGCGGTCACGAAATCCGCCTTGCCGATCGCCACTACGAGAATGTCCGCCTCGCGCGTCTCCGCCGCCAGATCCTTGGTGCGGCTGTGGCAGACCGTCACCGTGCCGTTCGCGTGAAGCAGCAGCATCGCCATGGGCTTGCCCACGATGTTGGAGCGCCCGATCACCACGCACTTCTTGCCGCCAATCTCCACACCCATGCGCGCAAGCAGCGCCATCACGCCCGCAGGCGTGCAGGGCAGAAAGCTGTAGTCACCGATCATGATCTTGCCCACGTTGTAGGGGTGGAACGCGTCCACGTCCTTCGCGGGATCAATGCGCAGGAGCACCTCGGTCTCGTCCAGATGCTTCGGAAGCGGAAGCTGAACGAGAATGCCGTGAATCTTTTCATCGGCGTTGAGCGAATCCACCAGCGCGTTCAATTCACCCTGCGCTGTCGCCTCGGGCAGCTCGTACACCACCGAATAAAAGCCGACCTCCTCGCACGCTTTCTTCTTGTTACGCACGTAGACCTGCGACGCGGGATTTTCGCCCACAATGATCACCGCAAGTCCGGGCAAAACGCCTGTTTTCTGCGCAAACGTCGCACATTCTGCCTTGATTTCCTCGCGGATCTGCGCCGAGATCGCCTTACCGTCAATTTTTGTTGCCATCTTTTTTGTTCTCCTCATTCTTTGTTTTCCGCTTGACCAGCACGCGCTCCAGGGCGCGGCTGAGCGGGTTATCTTCTTTGTTTTTCCACTGCACGTCGTCGGGGCGCGGCGGCGCGGGGCAAGCAAACGGATCGTTATCGGCATATTTGCGGCACAAACGCACCGGCAATACCGTTGCGACAGCGACGCAAAGCGCGCCCAGGCATTGCGCGATCCGCAATGGCGTACCGGGTATCAGCAAACTGTCCGCACGGAAGCCCCCGATCAGAACGCTTCCAAGACCGTACCAGGAAAAATACATCAGCGCGATCTGCCCGTGGAATTTTTTTCGCTTGTAAAAAATATTGAGAATGACAAGCCCGATCACGCTCCACACACATTCATAAAGGACCGTGGGGTGATAATACGCAAACGTGCCGTATTTTTCAAGCCCCATGCGAAGCGCGTGAAAGAGCGTGCCCTGCCCCGACGGGAGTGTCAACTCCATGCCGAACAGATCAAATACGGTGTAGCCCTCTATGACCGAGCCGTGCGCCTTACCGTCCAAGAAATTGCCCCATACGCCAACCGCCTGCGCCAAAAGCACACCGGGGGCTGCCGCATCGAGCAAGCGTTTCCATGAAAGGTGCTTGACCGGGCAGGTCAGCATAATGCCGATGCAGCCGCCGATGAGCGCGCCGTAGAACTCCATGCCGCCGTTCCAGACGTCGATCACGTCTCCAAAGTGCTCGTAGTACCCCTTGCCAAGCGTGAACAGCACGTAAAACGCCCGCGCACCGACAACGCCGCACAAAACCGCGATCAAGCCAACGTCCGCCACGTCAGTGCCACCGAGGTGCTCATGCCGTTTTCCGCGCCACGCGGCGTACAGAATGGCAAGCAGGATCGCAAGAGCCGTCAACAGCCCCGCCCGGCGCACCTCGATCACGCCAAAGAGCGTAAACGCTACCCGATTGAGCATATACGTGCCGATGCCAAGCCCCGGGAAGGAAACGACCGTGTTCATTCCGCCACCTCGCCGTCCAACGGACGGATCACCGAAAGTGCCACGCGCTCACGCTTGTAAAGCGCGCGCATCAGCCCCTCAAGCTCCTCGCGCGTCACCGCACGGATCCATTCGGGCACGTCAAACATATTCGTGCCGTCAAGCACGAAGGAAAGCAAGCGGTTTGCGATCTCCTCGGTGGAGTCGTACGCGCGAATCTCGTCGGCGTACAGCACGCGACGGGCGCGCTCCACGTCCTCGTCGGCAAGCCCCGCCTCCATCACGCGCTCCACGTACCCCCAAAAGCGTGCGAGAACCTCCTCGGGGCGGTCGGACTCGCCCGTGATGCAGTTGAACGCGAAGCTGTCACACGCGGAATATCCGTGCGCAAAGGACGGAGTGATCAGCCCCTCCTCAAACAGCTCGTGATAAAATGAGCCCGATTGCGAGAACAGCACCTCGTTGAGCAGGGTCATCGCAAACTCGCGGCGCGCGCGTACCGCAGGGTCGGGCACGGGTGGGTCGTCCTTGACACCGATGCTGAAGATCGGCTTGGAAACCGACATACGTGCTTCCACAAAAGGCTTCTCTACCTCCGCTATCTCGGCGGGCAGGTGACGCTCGACGCGCACCGCCTCCGGACTTTGGGCAGGCAGAACGCGATCCGCCACCGCGCAGACCGCCTCGGTGTCCACGTCACCGCAAACCACCAGCACCATGTTCTCGGGCGCGTAAAAGAGTGCGTGTGCGCGGTAGAGCAGCTCGGGCGTGATTTTTTTGATGGACGCCACCGTACCGCAGACGTTTCGGCGCACGGGATGCGCGCGGTACATCGCCAAAAGCAGGTTCTGAAACACGCGCTCCCACGGCATATCGTCGTACATACGGATCTCCTCGGCAATAATCCCCTGCTCCTTTTTCACGCTTGCGCGCGTAAAATAGGGGTGGGTCACGAAGGACAACAGCTCCGCCAGAGAGTCGTCAAAACGCTCGGTACAGCTGAACAGATACGCCGTGCGGTTATAGGTCGTATAGGCGTTGGCGTCAGCCCCCAGCGCGGAAAAGCGCGCAAAGGCGTCGCTGCCGTCGGCGTTGTCAAAGAGCTTATGCTCCAAAAAATGCGCCACGCCGTCTGGCAGCTCCTCTAAAGTGCCCCCGTCGACCGAAAAGGCGCGGTCAAGCGAGCCGTAGCGCGTGGCAAACAGCGCGTAGCTCGTGCTCATCTTTTTGGGGAAGACATAGATCTGCAAGCCGCTGTCATGCTCAACGCGGCAGTATGTCTCTTTTAAAAGCGGGGAGAAAAATTCAGTCCTCTTCATCGTATCCCTCCTCCCCGTCATTCAGGCGCGACGGATCTGCGCGCAAAAAGAACACCGAATCGACCGAGAACAGAGCCGCAACCGCCATGACGTCCTCACGGCTCACGCGCGAAAAGCGCGCAAGGCTCTCGTCAAGATCCGCGTCAACGCCCGCCAGCATGCGTCCGTAGTAAAAGTTCTCCAGCGCGCGCGGGCTGTCACTCATCTGCCTGTAGGCGTTCTCCAAGGATTTTTGCGCCGCCAGCCACTCCTCGTCGGTAAAGTCCCCGTTGGCAACGTCGCGGATCTGGCGCAGGATTTCCCTTTGCGCCACGTCGCGGTTCTCGTTTTCCAAGCCGCAGCCGATCACGACCGTGCCCTTGTAGGCGTTGTAGGCTGACGAGCAGGAATAGCACAGGCTCAATTTTTCGCGCACGTTCATAAACAGCTTGGAAACGGGTGACGCCCCCAACAGCTCGTTGAAAAGCACGCACGCATAAAAGGCGTCATCGCGGATCGTCGCGCGCGGCGCGCGCAAGCCGATCGCCAGATGCCCCTGCTTGATCGGGAGGATTTCCTCGCCCTCCCGACAGATGCGCGCCGTATAATCACCGCCAAAGGGGGACGGCAACGCAGGTCTGCCATGCGTCGGCAGGTACTTTTCAAACGCGTCCGTGACCGTGCGCGCCAGCTTCCCGGCATCGGCACTTCCCACGTAGAAAAGCTCCAAGGAAAGCGACTCCGACAGCGCACGCCAATGCGCAGTCAGCTCCTCGGGCGTCACCGCCAGAACCTGTTCGACCGTGCCAAGGCGGGCAATACCGAACGGTTCGTTTTCGTACAGCATCGCGTTCAGCCGTTGCACCGAATAGGAGGACGGACTGTTTTTTTGCGCGCGGATCGCATCGCATTGCAATAGCTTTTCGCTCTCCACGTAGCGCGCGCCCAAAAGCCCGTCCGCATCCAGAACGGGACGGTAAAGGATCTGCGCCATCAGCTCGCACAGCGCGGGAAGCAACGCTTCCGCTCCGTCCTTGATATATTCATCACTCAAAAAATCTACGGAAAAGCCAACGACGTGGCAATCGCCGCGGTAGCTGTTGCGCATGGAAAGCTCCGCGCCGTAAAGATAATCCAAACGGCGGTTGAGCGCGGACACGCTGGGATAGTCCTCGGTTCCTCTCAGGAGCACCGAGAAGAGCAACGCCGTCATGTACGCCGTTTTTTGGATCGGTAGGACAATGGAAAGCGACAGCCTTCCTGCCTTGAATTGCTCGGTATGGCATGCACGAACCGTGATCCGCTCATGCGGGTGAATGACCTTTGAAATCATAGTACCTTCTTTTTATCAATATCGTTTCGTGCCGTCGGGCTCGGGCTCGTTCGGGAAGCCCTCCTCCGTCGGTTCCTCTGAGGGCGGCTCCCCCGCAGGCGGCTTTTGCGTGGTCGCGGCGTCGCGCGAGGTCGCGGCGGCCGTGTCCTCGCTGCGCCCTACGTAATGAAAGCAGGAAGACAGCGTCAGCAAAACAGCCAACAGCGAAAGGATCACACAAAGCCGTCTCACGCGTCAAGCCCCTTGAGATAGGTCATGCAGCGTCCGACCTCCTCAATGCCCGTAGGATCAAGCCCTTCGCTCTCAACCACCATGCAAAGCCCATTTGCCTTGGCGTATGCCAAGACCTGCTCGACGGGTGCGGTGCCCTCGCCCAGAGCCTTGCCCGTATGATCCGCAAGACCGTCCTTGACGTGGATCACGCGCACGCGGTTCTTCAAGCTTTCCAAGACCTCGATGGGATCCAGCCCTGCGGCGTATACCCAGTAGGTGTCGATCTCAAACTCCACGTGCGTGCGCGTTTCCAATTCCTTGTGAACAAGCGCACCGTATTCGGTTGGCTTAAATTCACCCGCGTGGTTGTGGTACCCGAGCGTAATGCCCGCCGCGGCAAGCTTGGGCTGCACCGCATTGAGACGATCGATCAGAAGATCCAGCTTTTCGGGCGTGGAATAATCGGCAGCGGGGATAATGATGTTTTTGTTGCCGATCGCCTTGTGGTATGCGATCGTTTCGTCGATCGTATCGGGCGCAAGCTCGCCAATTCCCGTATGCGTACCGCTAACCGCAAGACCGTTTTCGTCAAGCATGCGGCGCACGTCGGCGGCACTGTGACCGAAAAAGCCCGCAAATTCCACGAATTTGTAGCCGAGTGCCGCCACCTGACACAACGCCCCCGCAAGATCCGTTTCGGTGATATCGCGCACGCTGTACATCTGTAATCCGTATTCCATAAAAAGCCCTCACTTTTCTGAAAATTGCTATCTCTATTATACAAGATAGCAGAAAAAAAGTCAACACCTCGCGCAAAATCGGTTTGCACTTCTTGATGAATCACGGTTGCCGCCGAGCAAGACCCGCTCTACGAGTTAAGAATAAACAATCTACCCTCGCCGAAGCAGCCCTCTCCGTCATTTTGCAAGCAAAAATGCCACCTTTCCCAGAGGGAGAGGCTAATGTACTGCACCAACGGACTTTCATCGCGCACACGCAAAAGAGGGCGCACTCAATCGCGCGTCCTCTATCGGGAAAGCTATAACCCATGCGGTGAAAGTTTTTGGAGAGGGGTGTGGGGAGGTTTTTTTAAAAAAGGTCCTCCCCACAAACGCATCCCCCTTATTTCTTCGCCTGCACTTCGCAGTAGAGGCAGCGGTAAACGCGGCGCTCGGGGTCGGTCAGGCGGAACACGTGCGGCAGCTCCTGCTCGGTGGACGTGATGCAACGCGGATTTTTGCAGTAGATCACGTTGCACAGGCGCTCGGGGAGCGCGATCTGCTTTTTCTCCACGATCTTACCGTCGCGGATGATGTTGACGGTTACGTCCTGATCCACGTAGCCCAGAATGTCCATGTTCAGGTCGATGTCCTCATCAATCTTGATGATGTCCTTTTTGCCCATCTTGCGGCTGCCCACGTTTTTGATGAGTGCCACGGTGCAATCCAGCTCCTCAAGCGAGAGCAGATGATACAGCTCCATGCCGCGACCGGGCGTGATGTGATCGATCACGATGCCGTTTTTGATCGCATCTATATTCATACCGTCACCTCCAAAAGCTTAAGAATGAGTGCCATGCGCACGATCTTGCCGTTATACACCTGCTTGAAATAGCAGGCGCGGGGATCGTCGTCGATCGCAACCGCGATCTCGTTGACGCGCGGCAAGGGGTGCATGATGCAAAGGTCGTCCTTCGCACCCCTAAGCTTGTCGGGCGTGAGGATATAGCTGTCCTTGAGTCGCAGATAATCCTCCTCGTTGAAAAAGCGCTCCTTTTGTACGCGCGTCATGTAGAGGATATCCAGCTTGGGCAGAGCCCCCATCAGATCGGTGGTGGTTTCGTATGCGATGCCGTTTTTGTCCAGTACGTCGGTGGTGATATAGCTCGGAATCTGCAGCTCTCTGGGCGAGATCAGCACGATCTTGATGCCCGTGTAGCGCGCCATTGCGGAGATGAGCGAATGGACGGTGCGCCCAAACTTCAGGTCGCCGCAAAAGCCGATGGTCAGGTCATTCAGTCTTCCCTTCTCGCGCGAGATGGTGAGCAGGTCGGTCAAAGTCTGCGTGGGGTGGTTGTGTCCGCCGTCGCCCGCGTTGATAACGGGGATCGATGCGTTCATCGATGCCACCAGAGGCGCGCCCTCCTTGGGGTGGCGCATGGCGATGATGTCCGCGTAGCAGGAAACGGTTTTTGCCGTGTCCGCAACGCTCTCACCCTTCGCCGCCGACGAGGAAGACCCCGAGGATACCGACATGACGTTACCGCCAAGCTCGTACATTGCCGCCTCAAAGATCAGGCGCGTGCGCGTGGAGGGCTCGAAGAACAGCGTTGCCAGCTTTTTGCCGTGGCAGACCTCGGCGTATTTTTTCGGATTTGCGATAATATCGTTCGCCGTGGCGATCAGCTCGTCGATCTCCGCGGGAGAAAGATCATTGATATCGATCAGATGTCGCATAGTTGCCTCCGTTCACGGGCGCGATTATACCTTTGCGCCGTTGACTTCCAGATATTTTTTAATACGTGCTACGTTTTCGGTGTTCTTTTCGTCCGCCTCAAGGTACTCGATAATGTCGTAAACGTCGACGATGGAGTACACGGGGAAGCCGAACTGCTCCTCGATCTCCTGCATCGCGCCCTTTTCGCTCTGCCCCTTTTCCTTGTGGTCTACCATGATAAAGGTTGCCGCAACCTTGACGTTTTCAAGGTGAGAAAGGATCTCCATGCTCTCGCGGATCGCCGTTCCTGCGGTGATCACGTCCTCGATGATGACGACCTCCTCGCCCGCCGTGGGAACGTAGCCGACGAACACACCGCCCTCGCCGTGATCCTTGACCTCCTTACGGTTGAAGAAGAAGGGGACGTTGAGTCCGTTCTTGGAAAGCGCGACAGCCGCAGACACCGACAGAGAGATGCCCTTGTAGGCAGGTCCGTAGAGTACTGCGGGCTTCTTGCCCAGCTTTTCAAAATATGCCTTTGCGTAAAATTCACCGAGCGTTGCAATGTCGTCGCCGGTTTTGATCATACCCGCATTGATGAAATACGGTATCTTTCGACCGCTCTTTGCGGTAAAATCGCCAAACTTGAGCACGCCTGCTCTCTCCAAAAATGCAATAAACTCTCTTTTATAGCCTTCCATGTCTGTTCTCCTTTTCAATATCAGTCAACAAATTCCGCAACACATCTCTCGTATGCCGCAACGGGATCGACAGCGGCGGTGATGGGTCTGCCCACAACGATGTAGTCGGAGCCGATCTTCTTCGCCTCTGCGGGCGTCATCACGCGCTTCTGGTCACCGATGTCACCGTCTGCAAAACGCACACCGGGGGTCACGGTTACAAAGCCCTTGCCGCAGGTGTCGTGCACCTTGCCTGCCTCAAGGGGTGAGCAAACGACGCCGTCAAGACCTGCTGCCTTCGCGTTGGACGCGTAGTGCATGACCACGTCTGCGATCGGCTTTTCGATCCACAGATCCTTCTCCATGCTCTCCTGATCGGTCGAGGTCAGCTGCGTGACCGCGATGAGCATCGGACGCGTGCCGTCGGGACGGGTCAGTCCCTCGATCGCCGCCTCCATCATGCGGCAGGTTCCCGCCGCGTGCAGGTTGGTCATATCCAC
This sequence comes from Eubacteriales bacterium, assembly GCA_045597145.1. Taxonomy (GTDB): domain Bacteria; phylum Bacillota; class Clostridia; order Oscillospirales; family CAG-272; genus UMGS1865. The sequence goes on along the minus strand of JAZODU010000025.1, from coordinate 35,890 downwards.
GTCAAGGCGCGAGAGCACCGCCATGGACTTTTTGACCGTGTTGGGAATGTCGTGGAGCTTCAGGTCGAGGAAGATCTTGTGTCCGCGCTTTTTGATCTCACGCACGATCGAGGGTCCCTCTGCGTAGTAAAGCTCCATGCCGATCTTCACGAAGGGCTTTCTGCCCGTAAACTGATCCAGAAATGCAAATGTTTTTTCCGCGCTGTCAAAGTCACACGCGATGATAACGTCTTTTCCCATCTTTTTTATCTCCTATCTGTTTGTTTTATGCAATGCCGATGATCTCACGCAGGCTCTTGATGCCGTATTTTGCCATCACGCGCGGGAGATCCGCCACGATGTCGCGCGACGCATAGGGGTTGACGAGGTTCGCCGCACCCACCTCAACGGCGGTCGCACCCGCCATCATGATCTCCAGAACGTCCTCGGCAGTTGTCACGCCGCCCATACCCACAACGGGAATTTTGACCGCGTGCGACACCTGATACACCATTCTCACCGCCACGGGGAAAATGGCACTGCCCGAAAATCCGCCCATCTTGTTGGCGATCACGGGGGCTTTCTTCTTCAAATCAATTCGCATGCCCAGGAGGGTGTTGATCAGGCTGATGCCGTCCGCACCCGCCTCCTCGCACGCCTTTGCAATGGACACGATATCGGTGACGTTGGGCGAGAGCTTGATAATGATCGGCTTTTTGGTGACCGCCTTGACGGCTCTCGTCACCTCTGCCGCCGCCTCGGGAGACGTGCCGAAGCTCATGCCGCCTCCGTGGACGTTGGGACAGCTGACGTTGACCTCAAGCCAGCCCACCTGCTCCTCTTGATCCAAGCGCTCGCACGTGTATGCGTAATCCTCCACCGAAAAGCCGCTGACGTTTGCCATCACGGGCTTGTGGAAGCATTTTTTGAGCTTGGGAAGCTCCTCGGAGATCACCTTATCCACGCCGGGATTCTGCAATCCCACGGCGTTAATCATGCCTGCGGTGCACTCCGCGATACGCGGCGTGGGGTTGCCGAAGCGCTCGTCGCGCGTCGTGCCCTTAAAGGAAAACGTACCGAGGCAATTGATATCGTACAGCTCGGCAAACTCATAGCCGTAGCCAAAGCAGCCGCTTGCGGGAATGATGGGGTTATCCATCTCGATCCCGCACAGATTTACCTTCATTTCTGCCATAAGATCTCCTCCTTCTTCATCACGGGGCCTTCCTTGCAGATGCGCTTATATCCCGTGATCGTCTTGCAGGAGCAGCCCATACATGCGCCGAAGCCGCATCCCATTCTCTCCTCAAAGCTGAACTGACCCGACGTTTTTGCCGCCGCGTAGATCGCCTTGAACATGGGCTCGGGACCGCAGGTATAAAAATACGTATAATCGAGCTCCTTGAGCACGTCGGTCACGAAGCCCTTCGTGCCCTGTGAGCCGTCGGCGGTCGCCACGTAGACCTCACACCCCAGCACCTTGAACTCGTCGCGGTAGAACACCTCCTTGGCGGTGTTAAAGCCGAGAATGACCGACACCTGCTTCCCCTGCGCGAGGAGCTGCTTTGCCAGCATATACATGGGAGGGACTCCCACGCCGCCGCCGATGAGCACGGGACGATCGCCCGAAAGGGAGAGATCGTACCCGTTGCCAAGACCCGAAAGAATATCCAAGCTCTCCCCCGCCTGCATGCGGCTCATCTGCTCGGTGCCGCCGCCCACGATCTTATAAAGCAGGGTCAATTCCCCGTCGGTGCTGTCGCAAACCGAGATGGGTCTGCGCAAAAACTTGCCCTCAAGAAGGATATTGACGAACTGCCCCGACGCGGTGATCGCGGAGGTGTCCCCCGCGAGCCGCATCTTCATGACCGTTTCGGTCAGAGGTGTGTTTTCAATGATCTGAAACAATCCTTGCTTCATAGTGTCGTCCTTTCACGCGTCACGCGTCGATGGTGGAAATGGTCTGCGTGGTTTCCTCTAGCACGTCAAGCAGCACGCGAATGGTATCCAGTGCCGTGAAGAGGTTGACGTTGTTCTCGGTTGCGCAGCGGCGGATCTCCTGTCCGTCCTGCATCTGCTCCACGCTTCCGATGTCGCGCGTGTTGATCACGTATTCGATATAGCCCTGACGCAGTGCCTCGGGGATCTCGTCGCTGCCGTCGCTGATCTTGCCCAGCGCGTGCGTGCGAACGCCGTTTGCCTTGAGGAACGCCGCCGTTCCCGCAGTTGCCTGAATGTTGAAGCCGAGGTTGTAGAAGCGGCGGATGAGAGGCAGAGCCTCCTCCTTGTCCTTGTCCGCGATGGTTGCAAGGACGGTTCCGTAGTTCTGCAGCTTCATGCCGGATGCCTGCAGTGCCTTGTAGAAGGCACGGTTGAGCTTATCGTCGTAGCCGATCGCCTCACCCGTGGACTTCATTTCGGGCGAGAGATATGCGTCAAGCCCGCGCAGCTTGTTGAAGGAGAACACGGGTGCCTTGACGTACCAACGCTTCTTTTCTGCGGGGTAAATGTCGAAGATGCCCTGCTCCTTCAGGCTCTTGCCGAGAATGACCTCGGTTGCGATGTCTGCAAGGCTATAGCCCGTTGCCTTGGACAGGAACGGAACGGTACGGGAGGAACGGGGGTTGACCTCGATGATGAACACGTTGTCGTTTTTATCAACGATGAACTGGATGTTGTAAAGACCGATGATGCCGATGCCCAGACCCAGCTTCTTTGCGTACTGCAAAATGATGCCCTTGACCTTGTCGGAGATGCTGAAGGTCGGGTATACGCTGATGGAGTCGCCCGAGTGGATACCCGTGCGCTCAACCAGCTCCATGATACCGGGAACGAATACGTCGCGTCCGTCGCAGATCGCGTCGACCTCGACCTCCTTACCCTGAATGTAGTGGTCAACGAGAACAGGCTTGTCCGCGTCGATCGCAAATGCGGTCTTGAGATACTTGCGCAGCTGCTCCTCGTTTGCAACGATCTGCATAGCACGCCCGCCCAGCACGAAGCTCGGACGCACCAGCACGGGATAACCGATGCGCTCCGCGGTCTTGACGCCGTCCTCGATGGTGGTCACGCCCTGTCCCTGCGGCTGAGGAATGTTGAGCTCCTCAAGAATGCGCTCGAAGCTGTCGCGATTCTCCGCGCGGTCGATCGCCTCGCAATCGGTGCCGATGATCTTGACGCCGCGATCCATCAGGGGCTGTGCCAGATTGATCGCCGTCTGTCCGCCCAGCGACGCGATAACGCCCTCGGGCTGCTCGAAATCGATGATCGCCATAACGTCCTCGGGGGTCAGCGGCTCGAAGTAAAGCTTGTCCGCCGTGGTGTAGTCGGTCGAAACGGTTTCGGGGTTGTTGTTGATGATGATCGCCTCGTATCCCGCACGCTTGATGGTCTGCACGGCGTGCACGGTGGAGTAGTCGAACTCAACACCCTGTCCGATACGGATCGGGCCCGCGCCCAGCACGACGATCTTTTTCTTGTCGGTGAGTCGGGACTGATTCTCGCCCGTGTAGGAGGAATAGAGGTATGCGATATATTTGCCCGTGTGGAGCGTATCCACCATGCGGAACTGCGGAATGATGCCCGCGCCCTTGCGCTGATGGTAAACAGACAGCTCGTCGGTCTCCCAGAGCTTTGCGATGAACTTATCCGAAAAGCCCATGGTCTTTGCCGTCTGCATCGCCTTCACGTCGCCCTTGTTTGCCTTGAGCGTTGCCTCCATATCGACAATTCTCTTGAAGCTCTCAAGGAACAGCTCGGTGATCTTGGTGACCTCGTGGATCTTTTCGATGGACACGCCCAGGCGCATCAGCTGGCAAACTGCGTAGATGTTGTCGTCGCGGAAGTCCTTGACGTAATCAAGCAGCTCCTCCACGCTCATGTCGTCAAACTTCGCCAGATGGAAGTGGCAAACGCCGATCTCCAAGGAGCGCACCGACTTGAGGAAGCACTCCTCAAGCGTCGAGCCGATGCCCATGACCTCGCCCGTTGCCTTCATCTGCGTACCGAGCAGGTTGGATGCGGTGGTAAACTTATCGAACGGGAAACGCGGGAACTTGGCAACGATATAGTCAAGCTTGGGCTCGATTGCCGCCGTGCCGCCCGCAACGGGGATCTCCTCAAGGCTCATGCCCACCGCAATCTTTGCGGTCACGCGCGCGATCGGGTATCCGCTCGCCTTGGACGCGAGTGCGGACGAACGCGACACGCGGGGGTTGACCTCGATGAGATAGTACTGGCTGGAGTTGGGATCCAGCGCGAACTGCACGTTACAGCCGCCCTCGATCTTGAGCTCGCGAATGATCTTGATCGCGCTGTCGTTGAGCATCTTCAGGTCGTGATCGTTCAGGGAGAGGATGGGGGCTACGACCACGGAGTCGCCCGTGTGAACGCCGACGGGGTCTACGTTCTCCATGCCGCAGATGGTGATCGCGTTGTCGTCCGAGTCACGCATGACCTCGAACTCGATCTCCTTATATCCCTTGACGCTCTTCTCGATGAGCACCTGATGAACGGGAGAGAGGCGGAATGCGTTCGTACCGATCTCGATCAGCTCCTCCTCGTTGTTGGCAAAGCCGCCGCCCGTGCCGCCGAGCGTGAACGCGGGACGCAGAACCACGGGGTAACCGATGTGCTGTGCCGCCACCTTCGCCTCGTCCAAAGAATAGGTGATCTCGGACGGAATGGTGGGCTCGCCGATCGACCGGCAAAGTTCCTTGAAGAGTTCGCGGTCCTCGGCGCGCGCGATACTCTCACTGCTTGTACCGAGCAGCTCAACGCCGCACTCGCGGAGCACGCCCTTCTTCTCCAGCTGCATTGCAAGGTTCAGACCCGTCTGTCCGCCGATACCGGGAACGATCGCGTCGGGACGCTCGTAGCGCAGGATCTTTGCCACGTATTCCAGAGTCAAAGGCTCCATGTAGACCTTATCGGCGATGGTGGTATCGGTCATGATCGTTGCGGGGTTGGAGTTGACGAGAATAACCTCATAGCCCTCCTCGCGCAGAGCCAAGCACGCCTGCGTGCCTGCATAGTCAAATTCTGCCGCCTGACCGATCACGATCGGACCCGATCCGATAATCAAAATTTTCTTGATGTCTGTTCTTTTTGCCATGATCTTCTCTCCTCATTTCTCTGTATTGTTTTGATATACGATTTTGTTATTGTAAACGGTCATTACGTTTTCGCCGCACACGCGTCTGCCCGCGAAGGGGGTAGCGTGCCCCATGCTCAGAAAGCTTGCGGGATCAACCGTATATTCCTTTTCTACGTCCCAGATGCAAAAGCCGGGATCCGAGGTGATGCCGAATCGCTCGCGCGGACGCGTGCACATCAGCTCGACCAGCCGATCCGGGGAAAGGATTCCCGTTTTGACCAGCTCCGTATACATCACGGGGAACGCGGTTTCCAGCCCCACGACGCCCATCGTGCTCTTCTCCAGTCCGCGCGACTTTTCCTCGGCAGAGTGCGGTGCGTGGTCGGTGGCGATCATATCGATCGTGCCGTCCAGTATCCCCTCCAGCAGTGCCACCCTGTCGCTCTCGTCGCGGATGGGCGGATTCATCTTGAAGCGTCCGTCCTCGCCAAGCTCTGCGTCGCTCATCACCAGATAATGCGGTGCGGTCTCGCAGGTCACGTCCAGTCCTCTCGCCTTTGCCTCGCGGATGAGCTGTACGCTCTCCTTTGTTGACACATGGCAGACGTGATACGCACAACCGCTCTCCTCAACCAACCGCAAATCCCGTGCGATCGGTCCCCACTCGCTCTCCGAGCAGATGCCGCGGTGTCCGTGCTCGCGCGCGTACACGCCGTCGTGAATGTAGCCGCCGCGCAGGAGCGAATTGTCCTCGCAGTGCGCCACCACCGGTTTGCCGAGTGCCTTTGCGCGCACCATCAGCGAGCGCATCATCTCCTCGCTCTGCACGCCGCGTCCGTCGTCCGAAAAGCCCACGACGAGGGGTGCGAGCTCCTCAAGCGCTGCGCCGACCTCACCCGCCTCGCCTACGGTCAATGCCCCGTAGGGATAGACGGCGATCCGTGCGTCACGCCCGATCGCGTCAAGCTGTACCTGTAAATGTTCCCTTGAATCCGGTACGGGATTCAGATTTGGCATGGAGCAAACAGCCGTATAGCCGCCGCGCGCCGCCGACGCCGTTCCGCTTGCAACCGTCTCTTTATAACAAAAGCCCGGCTCACGAAGGTGCACGTGCACATCGCAAAAGCCGGGTAAAATAAGACAGTTGGAAATAGCGGTGGTATCAGCAGAAACAGGGGCGGTATCGGAATCCAAAAAATGAAGCATTCCATCAATCACGATGGCATCCTTCTGCATCATTTGATTCTGTTTCCATACCGTTGCGTTCCGAAAGATCATCTGCATCTCCTTCACCTAACCCTATGAAATTGATATCCGCCACCGCACGGCACACTTCCGTTCGCCATTCTGCCCGAACGGCTCCGCGCGGCTCCGTTTTTATCCTATACATTATACCACACTCGTCTCTGTATGTCAATAGGTATTTTGTAACAAAAACGCCCGGCAAAAATGTATAATATTTCTGTATGGTTCAAAAACGGATCGGGAGCATGCTCGTTCCCGATCCTTTCAATCACCTATTAAAGCAACATGCCGATCAAATCCTCGCGGCTGCGGGGAGAGAGATAGGACGGCGGCACGTCAAGCACCGTTTTGCAGCCCGCAAAGCCCTCGCGCTGCATACGGAACGCCGCGCGCGCGTATGCCACGATCACCGACGCGGTAAACTCGGGGTTGGAATCCAGCTCCAGACGGTATTCGATCACGTGTGTGTTCTCACCGTCAAGCCCCGTTTTGCCGCTGCGGATCACACAGCCGCCGTGCGGAAGAGCCGCATGGTCGCGCTTCATCTCCTCCATGGTGATAAAATGCACCGCGGTGTCGTAATCGGCAAAATAGTTGGGCATCTCCTTGATCTCGCGCTCGATGCGGGAGAGATCCGCGCCGTCCTGAGGCACGACGTAGCACTCGCGTCTGTGCTTCTCACGCGTGGTCAGCTCCGGCGTTTCACCGCGGCGCACGGCTTCTACCGCCTCGTCCACGGGAATGGTGTACTGTCTGGCGTCGCGCACGCCCTCAATGCGGCGCACCGCGTCGGAATGTCCCTGGCTGACCCCCTTGCCCCAGAAGGTATAGTCCTTACCGTCGGGCAGGATCACCTCGCCAAGCAGGCGACTCAGCGAAAACATACCGGGATCCCAGCCTACCGAGATCACGGAAATTTTGCCGCCCTCGCGCGCGGCGGCGTCCACGTTCGCAAAATGCACGGGGATCTTCGCGTGCGTGTCAAAGCTGTCCACAACGTTGAACATGCGGGAGAGCATCGGCGTCTGCTCGGGCAGATCCTTGGCGCTTCCGCCGCAGTTGATCATCACGTCGATCTTTCCTATATAATCCTCCACCGACGAGGCGGACGCCACAAGTGCCCCCTTCGTTGCGGGTGTGAGTGTAACGGGATCGCGGCGCGTAAAGATCGCCACAAGCTCCATATCGGGATTCTGGCGCAGTGCGTTCTCCACGCCACGCCCGAGATTTCCGTAACCGAAAATACCAACCTTGATCGACATATATCTGACCTCGCTTTCCTTGCGACCGAATCGAATGCCGTGCATTCGCAAAAATCACGGCATTATTATATCACTTTGTGCTTTTCCTTGCAAGGGGGAGAGAAAAATTTTTTCGATTTTTTTCGGACACGGGGAAAAGAAAAAAATAATTTCAAGTTTTTTCAAAAAAGGGCTTGACAAAGAAGCGACCGTGTGGTATAATTTTTGCGTTATCCGAAGACAGCAGGTTCCGGTAAAAGCATACAGCTTTCCTGCCGAGGAGAAAATTGAATCCTTTTTTGTGCGTTCAATCTTTCTTCAAGGCGTCCTGTGTGTGCCGGAAGGAAGATTTTTTTATTCGCCAAATTTAATTCGGGAGGTGAAACAGAAATGCCCAGCAATTCCATTCTCGTTCAGAAGCAGCAGCTCGTAGCTGACCTTGCAGAACAGATCAAGAACTCCACCGCAGGTGTTGTCGTGAACTACCAGGGTATCACGGTAGATAAGGACACCGCAATGCGTAAGGCTCTTCGTGAAGCAGGCGTCAAGTACGTCGTTATGAAGAACACCATGACCGGCAGAGCGTGCGAAATGGTTGGATACGGCGATATGAAGCAGTACCTGAGCGGTATGACCGCTATCGCCATCAGCGAAAACGATCCCGTCATCGCAGCAAAGATCCTCAAGGAGTATGCAGAAAAGATTGAATCCTTCAGCATCCTCGCAGGATACGTCGACGGCGCAGTGATCGACGCCAACACCGTAAACGCACTTGCAGATATTCCCAACAAGGAAACTCTCATCGCAAAGCTGCTCGGTTCTATCCAGTCTCCTCTGTACAAGTTCGCTTATGCGATCAAGGCAATTTGCGACAAGGACGGAGAGGCAGCAGAAGAGGCTCCCGCAGAAGCATAATTTTGCTTGCAGCATAATCCTCTTCCCCATCGGGTTCCGATCCCCGCAAAGCATCGGAACATCATTAAAAAATTAAAAAAACTCACATTTTGGAGGTAAATAACAATGGCATCCGAAAAGATTACTAACATTCTTGAAGAGATCAAGTCTCTGACCATTCTGGAGCTCAACGACCTGGTAAAGGCAGTTGAGGAAGAGTTCGGCGTATCCGCAGCAGCTCCCGTAGGCGTAGTTGCAGCAGCAGGCGCAGCAGCACCCGCAGCTGAGGAGAAGACCGAGTTCGACGTTATCCTTGCAAGCTTCGGTGCTAAGAAGCTCGACGTTATCAAGGTTGTTCGCGAGCTGACCGGTCTGGGTCTGAAGGACGCGAAGGATCTCGTTGAGGGCGCACCCAAGGCAGTTAAGGAAGGCGTTTCCAAGGACGAGGCTGAGAAGGTTAAGGCAGCTCTTACCGAAGCAGGCGCAACTGTTGAGATTAAGTAATTTAACCTTAATTTCACACATAATTGTCAAAGATAACCGAAAAAGGCTACTGCGCACGCGCAGTAGCCTTTTTTCGCAGAAAAAAGTTTGAGTTTTTTCAAAAAAAGACTTGCAAACAGAAGAAAAGTGTGATATAATATTGAGCGTTGCAGAAAAGACTGCACACAGGGGTATAGCTCAGCTGGTAGAGTACCGGTCTCCAAAACCGTGGGTCGCGGGTTCGAATCCTCCTGCCCCTGCCATAAAAGGGCGATAAAAAAGATATCGCCACAAAAAGCCTTGATTTTTCAAGGCTTTTTCGCTTTTTTAGGGCAAAATTTTTATGTTCAATTTCGTAGATGAAAAACGGATATTTTCCGATACTGAATAGATTTGAACTCACGTGAGCACAAAAATCGCCCCAAGCACACAGCGCAGAGAAAGAAAAGCTCTGTGCTTTTTCATTTGCACGTTAGAAATGATAAAACACTTAAATGTTTTTTAGTAGGTATTAAACTATATTACTTGAAAAAATTGTCGAATAATGATATAATTATAAAGTAATCATATTTAGGAGGAATTTTTATGGATGAAATTTATGTATACGAACAAGTTTCAAGGCTTTCCAATACCGCATGTCAACGCATGAATGAGTTTTCTTCACAAATACTTAAAACCCGTGGCGGACGCATAGGAAGCGGCATGGGCGCATTACTTGAAGCTCTTTGGGGATATATGATGAACCAAATTATTCTAGAAGAAAATGAATTGGATTGTGAAATAGCATGGTTTCCAGATAATCAATATAATGATTTTTCATGTATTAAGAGACACACTGTATGGGATGCAACAACACGTGCTGGAGAATACTTTCGAATTGAAGCAAAAAGCATGAATATTGGCGCAGATGAGTCTAAAGCACATTTTGCAGCACTAGATAGTGAAATTGAGACAAATGATGCACTATTAATTTTGGTTTGGGAGTGGAGAAGCATTGATGATTTTCACTTTTCCCCTATAGTTATTGATAGTTTTTTTGACAGGGCAAAAGGTGTTGCGATATTGAGAGATGCTCTTCATGTTGCTCGTGGTGGATCTTTTGTTGATTCTGAATACTGTCCCGATGGATGTCAATCAGACTACTGTCCCCATAAAGGTGAGCCGCTAAACGCAGAAGGGAAAAGAGAACGCTTAAGCGGACCAGAAACAACTCGTCCTTCGCTTAACGTTTCATATGCTGCAAACTTTGGTGGCTTAGTAAGAATGCTTAAAACTGATAATGAAAACGCTCGAAACGTTTTAAGAGACAATCGTAGACAAAATCCAGTAGCCGATCATTATATTTCTTTTATTCACAAAAACTTTCCAAACGAAGAGAAAAACCAATATACCATTGGTGAGTTGAGAAAAGTGGCTATAATGTTAGGAATTAATAGTGTCGGTATGAGCAAAGATGCCTTATATAATGCAATTCGTTCTATCGAAAATTATCAATCTGCTTTAAAAAACATATAACAAAGTATAGCCAGGCCCAATGTCATTAGTTGCTGGCTATGCTTCATTTATGAGCTTATTTATAAGCTTTGGTAATATATTTATCTATTTCTATTGGAATCTCTTGTGCAAGTCTAATATGTTCTTCTAATTCTCTTCGTTTCTTTAATATTTCTTCAGCTATCTCATTCTGTCTTTTTAGCGAAGGAATAGGTAATACTACTTGTTTAAGATCAGCCATAGCAATCCGTGGCAAGGCGGCGCCTTTAATTAATCCAACAATATGACGATTAATTATCTCGGTTCTTAGTAGCTCTGCGAGATAGACGGGATTAACTTTATCTAACATAGGAGATAAAACAATAATCTCTGTTGTACATACACCTTCTTCAAAATAGTCGTTGTAATAGACTTTGTTGAGCGTTGGACGCAATCTGCCATAAAGAATATCCCCTTTGTAAAATCTTTTACATGTGGATTTGATTTCTTCGCCTCGCTTCGGTGAAAATAGAGAAATTCGCCCTGTTTTTGCTTCAATGTTTTCCAAACCAATGTAATTTACATTTTGATCTGAACTGCTTAAAGTAATATTCTCTCGACGTTCGTAGACTAACTTTTCAAGTTTTGTAAGTATAAATTCGTCATTTGCTTGTAATTCTTCTTTTGGAAGAAAAAACTGTACACTCCAAACATTTTTCAGAAACAAATCATTGCTAGAAATAATGTTCGTAATCATTACCATCCCTCCTTATCAATAAAAGATTTAAATGCATTTGCTACACCAGACCAATCAGGAGTTTTGGTGTCATTTCCTTTGCTATCAAATCCAATATCCTCAATAACACCAGTAAAGACACCATAATTATCAGAAATTTTTGTTTTTGTAGCTATCAATATACTTGTCTTAATGTTTGCGCCAAAGGGCGTAAATGTTGACAGAGGTAGACTTATAATTCCACGTATTTTAACGTTATTTTTCAACCAAGTCCGAACATATGCATAAGATTTATTAACAAACACACTTTCAGGCAAAACAATAGCTATTCTCCCACCATCCCTCAACAATTGAATAGAACGCTCCAAACCCAATATTTCAAGAGGTACTTTGTTTTTTTCTTTAAGCAATTCAAAATCGCCCAAGTATGAATATGATTCCTTTTGTAAAACAGATCCAAATGGGGGATTGGTCATTACTATATCGAACGAATTGCTAGCCAAATCTGTATACGAATCAAAAGGGAGCAAAGCATCTGTACAACGAATATTAGAATGACCATCTCCATGAAGCCTCATATCCGTCATCGCAATACGAACCATTCTTTCGCTTTTTTCAATCCCGTGTAATTTGTAAAATATAAACTCATTCTTTGATTTTTCATTTTCAGCAGAAGGAAGAACATACGTTAACGACTCTGTTAAAAAGTGGGCAGAGCCAGCAAATGGATCGATAATCAAATCAGATAGACTTGGGGATATACAAGAAACGATAAAACGTATTACTTGGATAGGGGTAAAGTATTGTCCCATGCCTGAGCGAGTAGCTGGATTATATACATTTTGAAAGGCTCTAGCTTTAAAATCAATGTCTACATTCGAAAAATTATATTTAGCAAACAATCGACCTGCTTTCACAATTGCATTTGAGGAAATGAAGAGAGCTTCTTCAAAGACCCCGCGTGAACGCTTATATCCTGGTATTTTTAAAGAATATACACGCATGTCGTATTTGTTAGCTTTGCTATACAAAAATCTAATATTCGCTGCATATTCCTCGCCATTGCCGGCATTTAAAGAAAAAATGTTGTCCCCCGTTTCTTCATCATACATTTTAGCATAAATTAATTTGCAAAGTTCATCTAATGCTTCATCGGGATGTAATCCATCTAAATCACGCAGAAAAGAATGTGCTTCAAAAAATACATTTTCAAAACGATTACTTTCTATTTTTGAAATAGTTGATGTTATTGCGGTAGCTTTGTTAGAATAAGCAATCATATCTTTGAGAAGTACGTATTGCTTGTTTTTTAGGTTTTTAGAATAGCATTTAAAATTATTTTTATTCCAAACCAAAAATAAGGAACAAAAATCGTCTCCTTCCTGCTTTGCTTTTTCATATATCGATGAGATATCGTTAACATCTTCGTTGTCAGTTTCGTATGCCAAGAGGAAAATTGCCCCCTTCGCAGAATAGAGTCTAATTTTTCTGATATTCTCCAAACATAAAGTGTCATGTTTTATCAATTCAAGCGAATACCCATATTCAAGCAAAAAATTTTCCATAATAATCTCCCATAAAGCAAAAGCGACCTTCTGTCATTTATTATACGACAATTCGTCGTAGTTGTCAAGAGCTTTGAAATAGTTTCTTGATTTTTATTCGAAAATATTGATTGTTAATAAAATTAAAAGTCAAACACAGGTTCGAGTCAATACTAAAACTCTTGAAAATATCTTTTTTGTCCGCCCTTCACAAGCAGAAAGCACCAAGCCAATCGGCTTGGTGCTTTCTGTTTGGCAGGGGCAGGAGCTCCAAAAGAAACCGTGTGCGCGCAACGCGCGCCGCGAGAAGTATGCCGCAGGAACAAGGGGTTCGATAATTTGTGGTTTTTTGCGCCTACTTTCTATTGACAACTTCAAAATAGCGGGTGGTTATCTGTTTCGCACTTCGTGCTCAACTGCCAAAGGTATTAAAGCAAGGGGCATTCTCATGGAACACCCCCGGCTTTTGTATCATCGAAACGGAAACAGCGACGCTTCCGCGGTCTTTTCCTTCGCAGGCTTTGGCTTCTTGCCCTCGCGCGGCTTGCCAAGACCCACGGTGAGCAGCTGAAATGCGGCGAACACCGCGGAAAGTCCCACAACGATTCCCATTGCGACCCAGTTCCCTGCTTTGAGCTGCAAGATCTCCATCGACGGGAGCAATGCCCCGAGCAAGCTGACCGCGACCGTGCCGCCCACGAGCGAGCTGACGATGACAAACGCCACGCGAACGAGGAACACGCAGATCAAGGCAAGCAAAAGCGCACCGATCAGCGAAAACAGCTCGTTTTGCGTGTAAAAATAGGTCATTCCAAAGCCCGCGACCGCCATGACCGCAAAAAACACGTAGGTCGGATTTTTAAACGCCAGGAAAAACAGCCCTACCGCCATCACGATTGCCAGCACGTACACCAAAAGCATCGGCACGTCGCGCGCACTCCCCGCGTTGAAGAGCATCAGCCCGTTTCCCGTCAGGTAATAGCCCGCCACAGCACCGAGCAGTCCCAGCCAGATCTTCATCAGCTTATAGCAGGAAAGCCCGATCCCGATCGCCAGCACGATGCCGACCGCGTAAAGGATCGCCGGCGGAATACGGATGCTCTCCGCGCCCCGCTCGATCCACGCGCCAAGCGAATTTAAAAGAGAAAATATATCTCTGCTCGGCAGCTCCGAAAACAGCTTTTCGATCATAAAAATGACTCCTTTCCAAGGGATTCCGTACGTTTATTATACAATATCGCCCCCATTCTTGTCAAGTAGTTGCACAAGATTTCTCCCGTGCGCGTTTGTTTACAAAATACAGGAGAATTCGCCAAAAAACGGGTGTATAATAAAAACCGAAGCAATGAGAGGAGGGATATGATGACCCAAGCCGAGGCGCATTACAAAAAAATGACCGAAACGCCCGTATCGACGCTGATCGTGCGTTTGGGGATCCCCACGACGATCTCCATGCTCATCACGGGCATTTACAATCTGGCTGACACCTACTTCGTCGGGACGCTTGGTGCGAGCCAGCAAGCGGCAACGGGTATTCTCTTTACCCTGCAATCCATCATTCAAGCGATTGCCTTTATGTGGGGGCACGGCTCGGGCACCTTTGTGTCCAAGACACTCGCCGACCGCGACACCGACAGTGCCACGCACTACGTTTCCTCCGCGTTCTTCATCGGCGGCGCGTTCGGAATCGTCATGATGACGCTGGGGCTGGTCTTTCTCACCCCATTCATGCGTCTTCTGGGCAGCACGGAAACCATTCTCCCCTACGCGCGCGATTACGGCATGTGGGTGCTGATCGCCTGCCCGTTCATGATCTGCTCGCTGATACTCAACAACAACCTGCGCTACGAGGGCAAGGCGTTTTATTCGATGATCGGACTAACCACGGGCGGTGTGCTCAATATTTTCCTTGACTACATATTCGTCGTGCTGTGCGGCATGGGCGTGTTCGGCGCGGGCATGGCGACAGCACTCTCGCAAATGGTCAGCTTTACGATCCTTTGGTGTCTGTACCGCAAAATGGCGCAAAGCCGCGTGTCCGTGCGCGCGATCAGCCGTGACGTCAAGGAATATCTTGCGATCATGAAGGTCGGCTTCCCCTCCCTGATCCGTCAGGGGCTCAACTCGATCTCGGGGGGACTGCTCAACAACCTCACCAAGCCCTACGGCGACCCTGCGATCGCCGCGATGAGCGTGGTCAACCGCTTCTCCTCGCTCGTCATGTTCGTGGGTCTTGGCATCGGGCAAGGCTTTCAGCCCGTTGCCGCCTTTAACTATCAGGCGAAAAAATACAAGCGCGTGAAAAAGGGCTTGATCTTTACAACGGTGTTCGGCTTGATCCTTGTCACAATCCTCGCCTCGCTCGGCGCACTCTTTGCCGAGCCCATCGTGCGTATGTTCCAGGAACGCGAAAGCGTGCGGACCGTTGCCGTACCCGCGCTCCGCTACGCCGCCGCAGGGCTCCTCTTCATGTCTCTCTCCGTGCCCGTTAATATGCTCTACCAAAGCATTCGCCGCGCGGGCATCGCATCCTTCCTATCCCTCATGCGCTCGGGCGCGATCTTTATCCCAACGCTCCTTGTTGCCCACCATTTCCTGCACCTGCAAGGGATCCGGATGGCTCAGCCCATCGCCGATGTCCTCACAGGTCTTTGCTCCGTTCCCTTTATGATCCACTTCCTGCGAAGCACGCCGGATGACGAGTAATGTGTTTTTTGCCGGGAGAGGGCGGGCAACGCAGAAACCGACTCTGCGCTGCACGAACGGACATTCACCGCGCAGAGCATAAAAAAGGGCGCACTGTGCTGTGCGTCCTGCGGTGAAAGCTTTTGGAGATAGGATGTGGGGAAGAACCTTTTTGAAAAAGGTTCTTCCCCACAAATCTTTATCTATAATACACGTAATAAACGATGATCGTGCGTTCGACGCCGCCGTGCTCGAGGTCGGGCGCGGTGATGACGACGCCGTCCTTGGAGAGGAGCTCCCACGCCTGCATCTGCTCGATCTTGCAGCGCATGATAACGTCGGACGAGGCAAACACGAGCAACTCGTCGTCGCGGATGTTAAGTCCACCGTTGCGCCCGATCACCTCGTCAACGTCGCCCCGCTTTTCGGTGACGTAGCGAATATGATGATTGCTCATCTGCTTTGCCATTTCCCAACGGTATTTTTTGCTGTTGGGGTCTTTTTTTCTTGAAAACAGTCCAAACATACAGCCACTCCTTTGCTTCAGAAGGATACGTCGGTGTCCCCGACCAAAAACGCCTTTGCCTCTCGGTACGCGCGCTCTGCCGCCCGCGCCGCGGGTGCATCGGGATCAAAATGCTCGCGCCGAAGAGCACGCAGCATGATGTTCTTCGGCGTTTCCTCGGGATCGATCAGCTCCAGCGCGCACACGGCGTAGCCATGCGCCTCCAAGCGCTTGAGACGCAGGGCATCGGTTGCCGCGTCGCAAAGCTTTTGGCGAAGCATCGAGTGCTCGGTGATAAAGGAGAGTGCCTCGCACTTGATCGTGTGGTTCATTTCATGATGACAGCAGGGCGTGGACAAGATCACGTCCGCGCACCACTCGAGTGCCTTGTCCAGCACGAAATCGGTCGCCACGTCGCATGCGTGGAGCGAAATGACGAGGTTGACGTGCTCCTCGGTGTGATACTGTTTCACGTCGCCGCAAAGAAACTCCAAGCCGTCAAAATGCAATGCGCGCGCCACGTCGTTGCAATACGCGATCACGTCGGGCTTCAGATCCACGCCCGTCATGCGCACCTCGCGCCCGAGCACGTTTGCGAAATAATGATACGCCGCAAAGGAAAGATAGCTCTTTCCGCAACACAGGTCGCAAATTCGGAGCGCGCCCTCGCGCGGCAGATGCTCCAGACAGTCGCAGATCAATTCCAGAAAGCGATTGATCTGGCGGAACTTGGATTGCTTTTTGTCGCGCACGCGACCGTTCTCGTCGCTGACGTCGAGCAGCTTCAAAAAGGGCTCGTCACCGCGCAGGATATATGCCTTTTCGCGGTTGTTCCCCGCCACCTGCGCCTGCGGCGCGTCCGACGCATCCAACGCACGCAAAAGCTTGTCGCCGCCGATCAGAGTGACCTTGCCGCCCTTGGAGCGGCGCAGCTCGCACGCCCCGACCGTTGTGATCAGGTTGACCTGCGCGTACCCCGCGGCAAGCGCGGCAAAGCGCGCGGCGTTGGTCAATTCGATGTTTTCATGCAACGCCTTGTTGTCGGCGCGCAGGGCTTCTGCCTGCACAACCGTGTTCTTTCCCACACGGCGCAGTGTCAGGGTGGTTTTGACGCTTGCGCGATCGTCGGGCTTGGAAAGCACCGTCTTTTTCAAAACACCCCGCTCTGCCGCGCACGCGATCAATTCACCCATACGGGCGTATGCGCCCGAAATTTGATTGTCTGCCATATTACCGCCCTCTTATCTTGTCCCATACCTCGGACAGCTTGATTTTTTCCTCCTGCGCCCCAAGGATCCGCTTGATGCTGGCGCGATACGCGAAAAAGAAGAACACCGTTGTAAGCACCGCCATGGCAACGCTGAGATCCGCGTTGGTGTAGAACGCCTGCAGGATCAAGGGATACATGATCGCCGCCAGGAGCGCACCGAAGGAGAACATACGCGTGCCGATCGCGCCGACCGCTAAAATGACCATCATCAGCAAAAAGGTGATAGGCTCCAAAAGGAGCACGACCATGCTCCACACGGCAATGCCCTTGCCGCCGATGAAGCGATGGAACACGGGAAACATATGTCCGAAGAGCACGAAAAAGCCTGCCAGCGCGCGCCCGTTAAAGCCCCAGAGCAGCAGCCCCAGAAGGATCGCCAGCACTGCCTTAAAAAGGTCGCAGACAAGAACCAAAAGCCCCATCCGGCGTCCGTGCGCCATTAGCATGTTCGCCGCATCCGCGTTCCCGTTTCCGTGCGTGCGAATGTCCACGCGATACACGTGCCGCGTGATCAGGATCGCGGGATTGATGCTTCCCAAGAGGTACGGCAGGATCATGCAAAGCAACGCCGCCACCAGATTGACGATTGCGATCGCCGTTTCATTCTTGCCGAACGCTTCCGTCAAAAAAACCGACAGCGACCGAAACACGCGAACCGTTCCCTCACCCGTTCCGCTCGCCGCAAGTGCGTAAATCATAAGTCCTCCTTAAAACAGCTCGATCAAATCCTTCGGGCTGTGTGTGAAATTCCGAACCGTTCCGTCGTTGGCAACGGCAACCATATCCTCAATGCGGCAACCGTACTTGCCTGCGATATAAATGCCCGGCTCAAAGGTCACCACGTGTCCGCGCTTGAGCGTGCTCTCGGGGGCAGCCCCCGGTGCCAGACGCGGCTGCTCGTGCACGAAAAGCCCCACACCGTGTCCCAAGGAATGCCCGAAGCACCCTTCATATCCCGCGCCGTTGATGATGTCGCGCGCGATGCGGTCGAGATCACGGCAGGATACGCCCTCAGCGGCCGCGGCAAGCGCGGCGGTCTGTGCCGTCAGGACGGTCTGATACAGCTTTTTCATCTCCGCGTCAGCCTTGCCAATGCAGACCGTGCGCGTCATATCCGAGCAGTAACCGTCCACGCGCGCACCGTAGTCCATGGTCAGAAAGCCCTTTTCAAGGCGCACGTGGCGCGGCACGCCGTGCGGACGCGAGGAGTTCGTTCCCGACACCGCAATGGTATCGAACGCCAAGCCCTCCGCTCCGTTCTTACGCATAAAGTATTCCAGCTCCAGCGCGACCTCGATCTCGCTCATTTCGGGCTTGATCCACTTCACGATGTGCGCAAAGGCATCGTCGGTGATCTTTTGCGCACGCGCGATGGCAGCAAGCTCCCCGTCATCCTTATAAAGGCGCAGTCCGTCAAGGATCTCGGACGCACCGCCGGAGAGCGTGTAGGCATCCAGCGTTTTGCAATAGCGTGCGTACTCCGCGCAGGAAAGCGCGCGATCCTCGGTTGCCACCGTGCGGCAGCCGTTCTCCGACAAAAGGCACGCGATCGCGGTCAGTTGTCCCTCGCTCGGCATCAGCACCTCCAGCTCGCGCGACGCCTGCTCACGCGCCGCTTCGATGTAGCGCGAATCGGTGAGCAGATAGGACTTTTCCCGTGTGACAAGGATCAGTCCGTCCTCAAAATCGAACCCCGACAGATAGCGTTGATTTTCCCGACTTGAAACGATCGCGGCGTCATAGCCACCCTGCTTGAGCGCGGCTTTAAAATTGGTCAAGTGCGACATAGGCAACTCCTTTTACTGTTATCTCCTAACATTATACCATATTTGCCCGCAAAAGTATAGAGGTTACAAAAAAAATTTTCGCAGTTCATTATTACGACAAATTTATCAATCGCACCGCGCTATAATAGAACCACTACGACACGGGAGGACGCTATGCAAGCAGAGGTTTACGCCGATCTGTATTTTCTCATCAACACCAGCATGAATTTACTTTCCCTGATGCTCGCCGCCGCGCTTTTGCACCTGCGCGTCAAGCGATGGCGCGCGATCGCAGCAGCCGCCGTCGGGGGGCTCTACGCCGTTCTGGCACTTCTGTTCGGTGCGGGCGGGATTCTCGGCTTTCTTGCCGACCTCGCGCTCGCCTTCGTCATGTGTGCCATCACCTTTGCCGCGCGGAACGGTCGCTTTTCGCGCCTGCTCAAATGCACCGCCGTGCAATTTCTGACCTCGGTGCTCTTGGGCGGCATCATGACCGCCCTCTATTCGCTCCTCAATCGCCTCGATCTCCCCTTGAACGCATTGCAGGGGGACGGCATTTCGGTCTGGCTCTTCGTGGCACTGAGCGCGGTGGCAGGGATCATAACCGCGCGCGGCGGACGCTTTTTGCGGCTTTCCGGTGCCACCAAAAGCGTGACCGTGCACGCAAAATTCTTTGAAAACGAGCTGACGCTCTCGGCACTTGTAGATTCGGGAAACCTCTTGCGCGATCCGATCAGCGGCAGGAGCGTGATCGTTGTCGACCGCCAAAAGCTGCTGTCGGCACTTCCCCCCTCTTTGCGTGCCGCGCTGGAAAAGGAGGCTCCCGACGAGTGGCTGCGGGACGCGCGATACACGCGCATGATCCGCCTGATCCCCACAAAAACCGCCACGGGTGAGCGTTTACTCCCCGCGCTGACGCCCCACGCGCTCCGCCTCTCTGACGGCAAAAGCACCTACCCTGCCGACTATCTCATCGCGCCCGCCGACCTTGGCGAGAGTGCCTGCGGCTTTGACGCGATCATTCCACTCGACTAAAACAAACTACATATTGCAAGGAGGCACACCATGAATCTCTTTACCCGCCTGCGGCTTTGCCTCGCGGCATTCTTCACCCCCAAAAGGGGCTTGTTTTACATCAACGGCCCCGACGTTCTCCCCACCCCGCTCTCCCCCGAGGAGGAGGCGGACTGCATCGCACACATCGACGAAGAGAGCTACCGCTCCACGCTGGTCGAGCACAATCTGCGCCTTGTGGTCTACATTGCCAAGCGCTTTGAAAACACGGGCACGGGGCTGGAGGATCTCATCTCGATCGGCACGGTGGGGCTCATCAAGGCGATCAACACCTTTCGCGCCGACAAAAGCATCAAGCTTGCGACCTACGCCTCGCGCTGTATCGAAAACGAGATTCTCATGCACATTCGCAAAACCGGCAGTACGTCACGCGAGGTTTCGATCGACGAGCCGCTCAACGTCGATTGGGACGGCAACGAGCTCTTGCTCTCGGACATTCTCGGCAGCGACGAGGACAGCGTGTCCTACGAATTGGAGATGCGCGAGGAGCGCGCTCTGGTGCGTGCCGCCGTGGCATCGCTCGATCCGCGCGAGCGCGAGTTGATCGAATTGCGCTACGGCATGCGCTCGGGCGACGAAATGACGCAAAAGGAGGTGGCGGACCTGCTCGGCATATCCCAATCCTACATCTCGCGTCTTGAAAAGCGGATCCTCTCCAACCTGCGCGACCAGCTTGCGGGGAAAATTTAACACTCCAAGCAAAAAACTCTTGCAAAGTGCAACAAAATATGCTATCATGAACACAGGCACACACGTGCATACATGAAAAAAGCGAGGATTCTATTATGGCAAGAGTGATCAAGGTCGGCATCATCGGCTGCGGCGGCATTGCAAACGGCAAGCATATGCCCTCTCTCAAAAAGGTGGCGGACTGCGAAATGGTCGCGTTCTGCGACATCGTACCCGAAAGAGCCGAAAAGGCGGCACGGGACTTCGGCACGCCCGACGCAAAGATCTACACCGATTACAAGGAGCTGCTTAAGGATGCGGAGATCGATGTCGTACACGTCTGCACGCCCAACCGATCGCACAGCTTTATCACGGTTGACGCGCTGGAATCGGGCAAGCACGTTATGTGCGAAAAGCCCATGGCGATCAACTCCGAGGAAGCAAAAAAGATGCTCGACGCCGCAAAGCGCACGGGCAAAAAGCTGACCATCGGCTACCAGTCCCGCTTCCGCGACGACGCACAGTTTATGAAAAAAGAAGCCGAGGACGGCACCTTCGGTGACATCTACTACGCAAAGGCGACCGCACTCCGTCGCCGCGCCGTTCCCACCTGGGGCGTGTTCCTCAACGAATACGAGCAGGGCGGCGGTCCTTTGATCGACATCGGCACGCACGCGCTGGATCTGACGCTTTGGACGATGAACAACTACAAGCCGAAGTATTGCGTGGGCACGGCCTACCACAAGCTCAACAAGGACACCAACCAGGGCAACGCCTGGGGCAACTGGGATCCCGAGAAATTCACGGTCGAGGACTCCGCGTTCGGCTTTATCGTGATGGAAAACGGCGCAACCATCGTGCTGGAATCCGCTTGGGCACTCAACACGCTCGACTATCGCGAGGCTGTGACCTCTGTCTGCGGCACGCTCGCAGGCGGCGACATGATGGACGGACTCCGCATCAACGGTATCCGCAACGGCCGCCAGTACGTCCTCAAGCCCGACTTCAACGCAGGCGGTGCGGCATTCTTTGACGGTGCCAAGGGCGAGTCCGCCGCCGACCGCGAAGAGCGCCTCTGGATCGAAGCCGTCCGCAACGACACAGAGCCCCTCACCTCGCCCGAACAGGCGTTCTGCGTCACCCGCATTCTCGAGGGCATTTACACGTCGGCTAAGACAGGTGAGATTTATAAGTTTTAAATGTTTGTGGGGAAAACTTCTTGGAAGAAGTTTTCCCCACACCCCTTTCAAGAACTTTCACCGACGCACAAACAAAAGAGGGTATGTTGTGTTTGCATACCCTCTATCGGGAAACATATAACCCATGCGGTGAAAGTTTTTGCGAGAGGGGCGTGGGGAGAGGACTTTTTGAAAAAAGTCCTCTCCCCACAAAACCTATCCTTCAATCACTGTGCAGCGTCAACGATTGCCTTGAACTTTTCAGCAACGAGGGACGCGCCGCCGATAAGGCCACCGTCCACGTTGGGCTTTGCGAGCAGCTCAGCCGCGTTCTTCTCGTTCATCGAGCCGCCGTACTGAATGGTTACGGTCTCGGCAACGTCCTCGCCGTACATGGAAGCGAGCACCTTGCGGATCACGCCGCAGGTTTCTTCTGCCTGCTCGGGCGTTGCGGTAAGACCCGTACCGATCGCCCAAACGGGCTCGTATGCGATGATGACGTTCTTCATCTGCTCGGCGGTGATGTCCTTCAGGTCAAGCTTGGTCTGCATGGAAACGACCTCGTCGGTGATGCCGTTGAGACGCTCGTCTTTGACCTCGCCCAGGCACAGAATGACCTTCATGCCCGCAGCCAGAGCCGCCTTGGTGCGCAGATTTACGGTCTCGTCGGTCTCGCCGAAATACTGACGTCTCTCGGAGTGACCGATGATAACGTACTCAACGCCGCAAGCGGTGAGCATCTGTGCGGAAACCTCGCCCGTGTATGCGCCCTTTTCGGCGAAATGCACGTTCTCGGCGCCGATTTTGATATTGGAGCCCTTTGCAGCCTCCTGTGCCGCCGCGATGGTTACATAAGGCGCACAAAAGATCACGTCACAGTTGTCCTTGCCTGCAACGAGGGGCTTGACCTCGTTGATGAAAGCGGTTGCTTCTGCGGGCGTGAAGTTCATTTTCCAGTTGCCCGCGATCACGGTTCTTCTTTTAGAGGGATTCATAGTTCTTTTCCTTTCAGTAATTCGGGGAACGGCGGCTCGCCGTTCCCCGTTGATTTGTAATGAATTATTTGTCGAGCAGGCATGCAATGCCGGGAAGCTCCAGACCTTCGAGGAACTCGAGGGATGCGCCGCCACCCGTGGAGATGTGCGTCATCTTGGGGCCGAAGCCAAGACGCTCAACAGCCTCTGCGGAGTCACCGCCGCCGATGATGGAAACCGCACCGGATTCAGCAACGGCCGCCGCAACGGTTTCGGTACCGGTTGCAAAGTTCTTCCACTCGGAAACGCCCATAGGACCGTTCCAAACGACCGTGCCCGCGCCCTTGATTGCGTTTGCAAACAGCTCGCAGGTCTTGGGGCCGATGTCCAGACCCATCCAGCCGTCCGGGATCTTATCGGAATCCACGAACCGGCTCTCGGTGTTCTCGTCGTATTCCTTGCCCAGCTTGTTGTCAATGGGAAGCAGGAACTTCACGCCCTTAGCGGCAGCCTTTTCCATCATTTCCTTTGCAAGATCGATCTTGTCGGTCTCGCACAGAGACGTACCAACGGAATAGCCCTTAGCCGCGAAGAAGGTGTAAGCCATACCGCCGCCGATGATGAGGGTGTCGCACTTTTCGATCAGGTTCTTGATAACACCGATCTTGTCGGAAACCTTAGCACCGCCAAGGATCGCAACGAAGGGACGAGCGGGATCAGCCAGAGCCTTACCCATCACGCCGATCTCCTTCTGGATCAGGTAGCCGCAAACTGCGGGCAGATAATCTGCCACGCCTGCGGTGGAAGCGTGTGCACGGTGAGCGGTACCGAATGCGTCGTTTACAAACAGACCGTCCTTGCCCGCAAGATCAGCCAGAGCCTTTGCGAACTCGGGGTTGTTCTTGGTTTCGCGCGCGTCGAAGCGAACGTTTTCGATCAGCACGCAGGTGCCGTTTTCCATAGCGGCGATCTTTGCCTTTGCGTCGTCGCCGATGATATCGGTTGCGAATGCAACCTTGCCGCCCAGCTCCTCGTTGAGGCGATCAGCCACGGGCTTGAGGGTGAACTTCTTGGGGTCGTTTGCCAGCGCCTTAGCCTTGAGCTCGGCGGTTACAGCCGCTCTCTCCTCCTCGGGGAGTGCGTCAACCTTCTTCTGCTCCTTCTTGTCGAGCTTGAAGCCCTCGGTGAAGATCGCGTGGGGCTTGCCCATGTGAGAGGAAAGGATGACACGTGCGCCCTTATCCATCAGATACTTGATGGTGGGGAGTGCGCCGATGATTCTCTTGTCGGAGGTGATCACACCATCCTTCATAGGAACGTTGAAATCGCAACGTGCGAACACATACTGACCCGCCTTGATCTCAACATCTTCAATCGATTTCTTGTTGTAAGTCATGATTTTTTGATCCTTTCAAATTTATTTGAAAATTTCCACACGAATATATAATACCACATCTTGGGAAAATTATCAATAGGTTTTGTGAAATTTTTCACCGTTTTTTCACGCGTCCGCGCAAAAAGCGATCCCCTTGGCGCGTTCGCGCCAAGGGGGTCTGTTATTTTTCTGCTGCGCGGAATCAGAACAGCGTAGTGGGAACGAAGAAGTAGACGCAGAACAGGAGCGTGACGATGATCGCAACGACCGATACGTTCCATGTGGGCTTTTCCTTCTTCGTGATGCCGTACTTGATCGCCTCGATCAGGTATGCAACTATGGACATCAGCGTGTAGGAAACAAGACCGATACCAATACCCTTGGTGATGGAGTAGGACAGAACCATAACGACGATGGTCAGGAACGCGGCGGTTGCGCCGATCGCGTTGCCAAAGTCGATGCTCTTGACGTTGTTCTTCATCATGAGAACGCCGACGTAGATCAAAGCCGCAGCGGTTGCCGCAGAGGGAATGACCGCGAAAACGGGCATTGCGAACATTGCAGCAGCGAAGAAACCTGCGGTGGTCAGCGCGGTAAGACCGGTTCTGCCGCCTGCCGACACGCCCGCACCCGATTCAACGAAGGTGGTAACGGTGGAGGTACCGAGCATAGCGCCGGTGCAGGTTGCGATAGAGTCACAGATCATGATCTTGCCGTAGTTGTGGGGCTTGTTGTTCTCATCGGAGAGCACTCTGTTACCGCCGCAGCAGCCAACGATCGTGCCCATGGTGTCGAACATATCGATCATGCACATGGTGATGACGATCATGATTACGGAGAAGATGGAAACGCCCTCGGGCTTGAGACCGTCACCCGTGAATACGTCGACGAAGGAGCCGAATACGGTATACTCACCGGTGAAGAAATTCCGGAAGTTCTCCCAGAACTTCCAGGAGATGCCGGGAACGTCGCCAGCGAGAACAGAGAGATCGGTCACACCGAAGGGGATACCGATCACGGTCGCGCCGAGGATACCGAGGATCACCGAGCCCTTGACGTTCATCTTGTCAAGGATCGCGATCAGGAACAGACCGATAAATGCAACGATAGCCGTCTTGCAAGCATCCCAACTCGTAAACTCAACGAGTGCGATCTGCGTGTGGGGATTGGAAACGATAATACCTGCGTTCTGGAAGCCAATGTAAGCGATGAACAGACCGATACCGACAGAGATCGCACCTCTGACAGAGACGGGCATGCCGTCGAACACCAGCTCACGAAAGGTCTTGCCGTTGATCGTGATCACGGAAAGCAGGAGGAACAGCAGACCCGAAACGAGGACGAGGAAGAACGCCTGTCCGGGGGTAAATGCAGCCGCATAGCCTGCCCAGCCGCCGATGAGTCCGCCGAGCATGGAGTTCAGTCCCATACCGGACGCCTGCGCCAGGGGCATTTTTGCCAAGAACGCCATCAGAAGCGTACCGATGACGGCACCCAGAGCAGTTGCGATGAACGCGCTGGACCAGTAAGGACTTGCCGCACTACCAAAGATCTGGTTGGGGTTGACCGTCAGAATGTAAGCCATTGCAAGGAAGGTGACCAGACCTGCGGTGAGCTCGGTTCTGACGTTCGTCTGTTTTGCTACGGGGTCAAAGCCCAGCAGCTTTGCGAATTTTTTCATATAAACCTCCTTTTTTGTGTGCCGTAGCACTGTGGTCACTCACTATTATAATATACTATTTCCCCAAAAACAAGGCGGTTTTAAAAATTTGTCTGTTTTTTTGATGATTTTTGACGGATTTATAAAAAAACGGCAGTTCACTGTAAACTGCCGTTTTGGAAATCATTACGGAACCTGGATGTCGTCGTCAACGACGTCCTCCTCGTCGGGCTCGTCTGCAAAGACCTCTGCCAGAGTGTGGTGGTGATGCTCGCCCTCCTCTTTTTTGGGCGTGATGTCGCCTGCGTGCGTCAGAGCGATCTTGGTCAGCATAGGACCTACCAGCTCGTAGATCAGGACGCTGAAGAGCACGATGTTACGCACCGTCGAGCCGCCGTCGGTCAGAAGCACTGCCGCGATCGCGGACATACCGAGTGCCACGCCTGCCTGCGGGAAGAGCGTGACGCCGAGCCACTTGACGATCGAGGGCGCACACTTGGTCATTCTTGCGCTGATACCCGCACCGATATATTTACCGAGCGCACGGGAGAGCACGTAGACCGCGCCGATCAGAATCACGATCGGGGTCTTGAAAATAGTCAGATCCAGCTCCGCGCCGCTGAACACGAAGAACAAGATCAGCACGGGCATGGTCCACTTGTCGGTCTTTTCCATCAATTCGTCCGCGCTGTCGCAGATGTTGCAGAAGAGCGTTCCCAGCATCATACAAACGAGCAGGTTCGAGAACGCGATATGTACGCCGCCGGGCAGATGGAACTCCATCTGCGCCAGAGCCACCGTGAGAAGCACGAAGGTAATGGACAAGCAAAGGCGCTTACTGTTGGACTTGAAGTGATCCTCCACAACGGTCAGAATCGCGCCCATAATAGCACCGAGAACAAGCGAGAGCAGAACCTCAAGCAAGGGGTTGACGACCAACGAAATGATGCCAACACCTGCAGAGCCGCCTTCAAGTGCCTGCGCCACACCCATGGAGATCGCAAAGCATACAAGACCCACGGCATCATCCAGAGCGACCACGGGCAGCAGAAGACTCGTCAAAGCCCCCTTCGCCTTATACTGCTTGACGACCATCAAGGTCGCGGCAGGAGCGGTTGCGGTCGCGATCGCTCCGAGCGTAACGGCAACCGAGAGAGGCAGCACGTCCTCACCCAGAATAAAGTGCAGACCGATGAGTGCGGCATCCACCACGAGCATGGTGATGATCGCCTGTGCCACACCAATGACCATTGCCTGCTTCCCCGTCTTTTTCAGCGCGGAGAGCTTAAACTCCGTGCCGATCGCAAACGCGATAAAGCCGAGCGCCACGTCCTGCACGATGGCGGACGTGCCCATCATCAGGTGCTCGTTGGAAAAGATACCCGTGATGCCGAGCTTACCAAGGCAATAAGGACCGATCAGCACGCCTGCGATCAGGTATCCCGTGACGGCGGGAAGCTTGAGCGGCTTGACGATACGGGAGAGAAACAGACCCATAAACAGAGCCAACGCCAGGCTAAACAGCACCTGTGAGCTGCCGCCCTCCGAAAAAATACTCGAAAACTCCTTGTAAAACATGGTTTACTCCTTATGAAACGTCGTTAAATACCAAACATGCACCATTATACTCTTTTTTTGCGCGTATGTCAAGCGAATTCCGCAACTATTTTTTACATTTTTTTTACGAAATTTAAGGATATTTTTCCAGATTGCGGCTTGCATTTTCTCCTCTACCGTGTTACAATAGAATTACCATAATGCGAGGAGGATTTTTCCATGGCAAAACGTTTTGGAGTAATGCTCGATATGTCGAGAAACGGGGTTATGCGCCCTGATGAGGTCAAAAAATTCATCACCCTGCTCCACGGCTTCGGCTACAATATGCTCCAGCTCTACACCGAGGACACCTACGAGGTGGACGGCGAGCCTTATTTCGGCTACATGCGCGGCAGATACACCAAGGAGGAGCTGCGTGACATCGTATCCTACTGCAACTCCATCGGTGTAGAGGTCATTCCCTGCGTGCAGGCACTGGCACACCTGAGTCAGATCTTCCGCTGGGGCGTCTACAAGCCCATTCGCGATACCACCAACATTCTCCTGGTGGGCGAGGAGCGCACCTACGCGCTGATCGACAATATGTTCCGCACCCTGCGTGAGTGCTTCACGTCCGATCGCATTCACATCGGTATGGACGAGGCGCACATGCTGGGCTTGGGCAAGTATCTTGACAAGCACGGCTACACGAACCGCTTCGAGATCTTAAACGCGCATCTGGCGCGCGTGCTGGAGATCGCACAAAAATACGGCTTTAAGCCGCTGATGTGGTCGGATATGTACTTCCGCCTTGCCAACCACGATCAGTACCACACCTACGACGATGTCATTACCGAGGAAATCGCGAACGCCGTTCCCGATGGCGTGGATCAGGTCTACTGGGACTACTACAGCGATGACAAAAAGATGTACGACAATATGCTCAACTCCCACGCGAAATTCAAAGGAGAAACCTGGTTCGCGGGCGGCGCATGGACCTGGTGCGGCTTTACCCCCCGCAATCAGTGGACGCTGACCAGCATGACCCCCGCAATGCGTGCCTGCCGCGAAAAGGGCGTGGAAAACATCTTTATGACGATGTGGGGCGACAACGGCAAGGAATGCTCCTTCCATGCCATACTTCCCGCTCTGTTTGCCATCAGAAAGATCTACGACGGCATTGAGGACATGGACGAGATCAAGCGCGCGTTCCGCGATGCCACGGGCGAGGATTTTGACGCGATGATGCGTTTGGACGCCCCCGACTGCGTTGGCGGAAACGACAATAAATCCTACCACCGCTCCGCCAATCCCTCAAAGCACATGCTCTACAGCGACCCGTTCAACGGATATCTGGATCCCCTTGTCACTAACGGTGCCGTCGAGGAGTATGCGGCACTGGCAAAAGAGCTGTCCGCATACGCCGAGAACAGCCCCGACCACGCGTATCTCTTCCGCAGTCAGGCAGCTCTGTGCGACCTGATGTCGGTCAAATACGCGCTGGGGGATAAGACGCGCAAGGCTTACCAAAGCGGCGACAAGGCAGCTCTCGCTCTGCTGCTTGCAGACTATGATCTGTCGCTCGAGCGCCTTGAGGTCTTCTATCGCGCATTTGCGGCACTCTGGTATCACGACAACAAGCCGCAGGGCTTTGACGTGAACGAGCTGCGCCTTGGCGGCTTGGCACTTCGCCTGCGCTCCTGCCGCGAGCGCCTTGCCGACTACGTCGCAGGCAAGCTCGATTCCATTCCCGAGCTTGAGGAAGCACTTCTTCCCGTTGACATCGGCGGCTCCTTAGAGGGGGCGGCAACGATCAACAACTGGAATCAGAACGCAACGGTTCACGCAAATTAAGGCTGAGACTATAGCACGAGGGGGACTTTTTCAAAAGTCCCCCTCGTGCTTCTTTTTTAATGTTTTCCCCGCAAAAGCATCCCTTTAAACCTCGCGGTAGGTTTCGATGCACCGGCTCTTTTTGCCGCATTTGGGGCAGTTCAGCTTGCGCGTGCGCGGCGTGTGATTTGCCCAGAACGTCGCCTTGAAGGTCGGATGGAACACCTCGTGACATTCAGGGCAGATATAGTTGGTACGGCGGAAATAGTACGCCGAGATCCATACACCTGCCGCAACGACCGCTGCCATGCCAAGTGCAAAGGGCCACCAGATGCCCGTCTGCCACCAAAGAATTGCCGTTCCGATCTCCACGATCTCCATTGAGATTCCGACGGCGAGTATGGTGGCGCGTAAACGCCTGAGCTTCTTTTTGTTTTCCATAAGATACGCTACATCCCCGATGGATTCAACCGAGATCTCACGCATACTCTCCAGCGTTCCCTGCAATTCGCGCAGCCGATCGAGCTTTTCCGTCCGATCCGCCACCTCCGCCTCCAGCACCTCCTTTTGCTGATCCAGCAAAACCGAGATGACCTTGTCGGAGTTTTCTTCCTTCATGATCTGCCCGATCGCGTGGATCGGCAGGTCAATGCTCCGCAAAAAGCACACGATCTTCATTTTCTTCAGATCGTTGTCGGAATACAGGCGTCTGCCGCCCTCGGAGAGTTCGCTCGGTGTCAGGATCCCACGATCATCGTAATACTGCACCGTCCGAACCGATACGCCGCAAAGTCTTGCAAGCTCTCCAGTTGTGTATTTGGACATAGCTTCACCTCCTTACGCTGCCATTATAGCACATCACGCAGCGTCACAAGCAACCCCTCACGCAAGGGGATTTTTTCGTTTTTTCAATTTTTTTAAAAAAAGAGGAGAAATCTTTTTCAAAAAAGGTTTCTCCCCGTTTTTTATATCAGAATGCCACGTCAACAGCCACGCTGTAGAGATTACGGATCTCCTTGACGCGCTTGTCGCACAGGGCCTTCATGTCCTCGATCTGCTCGGGTGTGAACGCATCGAGGTCGCCCGGTTTGAGCTTGTTTTTATACATACGGTCGGCAATCAGCGCCCAGTTGATGTCTACGGGTGTCACCTCGCCATCCAGCTCGCACATAACCATGTTGCTCTTGCCATCCACCAGCATTTCAACCGCTCTGACCGCCATTTCGGTAGCCGTGGTACGGTCGCGCATGGTGGGTCTGCCGCCGCGCACGACGTGAGCTAAGCGCGCAAACTTGGTTTCAACGCCCGTTTCTGCACCGATCTTTTTCGCCAGCGTTTCGGAATACGGTGTGCCGTCGGGATTGGTCATGCCCTCGGAAACCAAAACGATCATGCTTCTCTTGCCCGCATCACGCAGAGCCTTGATCTTCTCGATCGCCGCCGCCTCGTCGAATGGGATCTCGGGGATCGCCAGCGCCACAGCACCCGAAGCGATCGCCGCGTAGAGCGCGATCTGACCGCAATGGCGTCCCATGACCTCAACCACGTTCAGACGTGCGTGAGACTCGCAGGTGTCGCGCAGGCAGTCGATCATCTGCACCGTTGTATTGATAGAGGTATCAAGACCGATGGTGTAGTCGGTTGCGGTGATGTCGTTGTCGATCGTGCCGGGAAGTCCGATAGACGGAAAGCCCCGACGGGTCATATCGGTAGCACCGCGGAAGGTGCCGTCGCCGCCGATGCAAACCAGCGCATCGATGTTATTCTTTTTACAGGTGTCAACAGCCGTCTGCATGCCCGCCTCGGTCATGAACTCGGGGCAACGGCTGGTGTGCAGGAACGTGCCGCCAAGACCGACGATATTCGCTACGTCCTGGTGCGAAAGATTGACCAGTTCTCCGTTGATCAGACCCGCATAGCCGCCCTTCACGCCGACGACCTCGATTCCCATATCCAAAGCGCGGTTGACGACCGCCTTGATGCAGGCGTTCATGCCGGGGGCATCGCCGCCCGAGGTCAAAACGCCGATCTTTCTGAATTTTGCCATGTTAACGCTCCTCTCTCCTTTTCACAAGCGAAAAAAGGAAATGATTCCTCAAAAATTACAATCAACATATATTGTAATATATTTTTTTCGAAAAATCAAGATGTTATACGAAATTTTTAGGCGAATTTTGTTATTTTTTATCTTTTTCCTTCTTAAAGAACCAGAAGTGCGGCATTCATGGGTGGCACGCAAATTTCATTGCCGTCCAAGTGGCACGTCACCTCATGCACGGTGTGGTTGACGAAGATCCGCGCGCGGTGTACGGCGAGCCGCCGCACGCCTACCTTAACCGCCTGCACTGTCGCATTGCCGCCGAAATGCTCCAAAACACCGCTCGCACGGTCGAGGACATTGCCGAAGCGGTGGGCTACACCTGTGCCTCCGACCTCTTCCGCCATTTCAGAGCCGCCTTTGGTGCGTCCCCCACCGCGTGGCGGCGCGCACGAAAAAACTCATAAAAGCCACACGGTGTGCGTTTTTCGCACACCGTGTGGCTTTTTTGGGGGTTACTGTGCCGCCTTGAGTGCCAGATCGAGCCAGACCAAGCCCATACTGAACGCATCGTGCAGGCCCTCTTTTTTGCCCTGCTTGATGATCTTGGTAGGATCCTTGGAATCGATCACCTGAATAAAAATGTCCTTGGGCAGCTTCTTGCCGTTCACTTCCTTTTGCGACATGATCTCAAGCACCAGAATGCAGGGCTCGCTCATATCCCCGTAGCATATCGTATTTCCCTCGCGCACCAGCGGCTTATCCAGATACTCCAGATACTTGCCTTCAACCTGCGCTCTCGTTTCCTTTGCCATTGTATTGCCTCCTATCCCTATCAATGATTAACCATTTATTATATTACCATGTTTTCGCCCAAAAGTCAATGCTTATTTGGGATTTCATGAAAAATTATCATTTTCGATCGCCTTGAAAATATGCTCGAACTCCGCAAGCGTCACCGCAGACATGATCGCGTTCCGCGCCGATGCCGCACCGCGCACGCCGTGCAGATACCACGCCATGTTTTTGCGCGACTCGGCAATGCCCGTGCGCTCGCCCTTTTCCGCGACCAGCCCCCGTGCGTGCTCCAAGGCAACGCTCAGCCGCTCGGAAAGCGTGGGTGGCGTGTATGCACACCCCTCAAACGCCGCCAGCACCTCGGAGAAGATCCACGGATTCCCCTCCGCGCCCCGCGCGATCATCACGCCGTCGCATCCCGTTTCCTCGCGCATACGAAGCGCGTCGGAGGCTGAGAAGATGTCACCGTTTCCCATCACGGGCACGCGCACCGCCTCCTTCACGGCGCGGATCACACTCCAATCGGCATGGCCCGCATACATCTGCTCGCGCGTTCTGCCATGCACGCAGATCATCGCTGCTCCCGCGTCCTCCAGACGCTTCGCCATTTCCACAGCGTTGATGCTCTCGCTGTTCCAGCCCGCGCGGATCTTGACCGTGATCGGCAATTTTACCGCTTTGACCATCGCGCGCACGATCTCGGCAGCGAGCGCGGGATTTTTCATCAGGGCACTCCCCTCGCCGTTGCCGACGATCTTCGCCATGGGACAGCCCATGTTGACGTCAATGACCGACGGCGGCACCTCGCCGCACACGCCGCGATAGTCGTTACTCTCAAGCAGTTGCGCCGCGCGTGCCATAAATTCGGGCTCGGCACCAAAAAGCTGAACCGCCATGGGGAGCTCCTCGCGCAAGACCGCCGCCAAGGGGGCGGTTCGCGTGCGCTCCTCGGTGACGGGCCGCTTGCAGAGCTGTTCGTAGCAAAGTGCCTTTGCCGACACCATTTCGCTCACGGTGTACTCCGCGCCATAGTGCCGCGACATTCGCCGAAAGGTGCGGTCGCTCACCCCCGCCATGGGTGCCAGTGCTATTCCGTTTTTGATCTCAATGCTTCCGATTTTCATGTCTGCGCGCCTCCGCGATCGTTCTGTATTGATTATACCAAAAAACGCGGCAAAAATCAACCGCGTGCGAAAAATTGTTCGTCAAAAGCCAAGAAAAGGCACAAAAATCCGCTAAAATGCAGCACGTATGTGCGTTTTCGTCCTATTCTGCCCTCGCCATTTGTCCGTTTTTGGGGCACGGTTTTTCTTGACTTTGACTTTTTTATATGGCATAATTGGGTTAGAAAGGAAAGATATAGCATGCTACATAAAAAAGAAAGGAAGTTATAATGAGATCCAACATGACACACATGATTATGATCGCGCTTGCCATTTTGTTTGCAATGGCACTTGCCCTGACGGTTTCGCTGATTTGCCTCTCCTACGTTGACACCGATCGCACGCAAAGCCTCCCTGCGGGCACGCTTGACCCGCTCCCCGTTCCCGACGATCCTGCGGGCACGCTCCCTGACGGGGACACCGATCCGCCAAACGATCCCCTACCGCCCGCACCGCTTGACAACGGTCTTGCCTACGCCTCCAACGGCAACGGCACCTGCACGCTCACGGGGCTCGGAAGCTGCACCGACGCTTATATCGTCATTCCCACGACATCGCCCGCGGGGGACGTTGTAACGGCGATCGCCGCGCGCGCGTTTTACGGCTGTGAGTTCGTCACGGCGATCCAGATCCCCTCCACCGTGTCCAGCATCGGTGCTCTTTCGTTTGCCGCCTGCCCTGCGCTGATCTATATTTCGGTCGACGTTGCCAATCCGTTCTACTGCGACATCGACGGCGTGCTTTACACCAGCGACGGGCGCGCGCTACTCCTCTATCCGCCCCAACGCGCGGGCACGCACGTGACCATCAGTGCCGTGACCACCGAGATCATGGACATGGCGTTCTACAATTGCACTTACCTGACACACGTCTATTACGTAGGCAGTGCCGACCAGTGGGAGCGCATTTCGATCGGCTCTAAAAACCACAGCCTGACAGCCGCGTCAAAGACGTTTTATGGGAGCGGTGGATAAAGGCGGAAATGCGTCGGGGGAGAAACTTTTTTTCAAAAAGTTTCTCCCCCGTACTTCCTCTTCAAAAGCTTTCACCAACAAGGAATAGCCTACCCTCGCCAAAAAGGCGCACACCGTGCGTCCTTTTTTTGCAAGTGCGTGGTAAAAGCTCTTAAAAAGGGGTGTGGTCGGACAATGCCCGTATAGGCATTCTCCGGAGTCGCTTGCGGTTCTGACTTCATTTGAAAGAAGTTTCCCCCACAAAATTCCCCTAACTATATATCCTCACTTCACCCCCCATTGGAAGCCACCGCCGAGAACCATAAAGATCAGGACGAGCGAAGCTGCAATCAGGGTCAATGATGCGATCAAAATCAAAATAGAGCGCAGATCCATGCGATATGTGCGCTCTGAGCGCGGCAAAACGCCTGCGCGCTGCATCACGGCAGAGATTGGCTTATACAAAAGCAGAACCAAGCCGATATTCAACGTTGCCTTGAGAAGGTTAAAGGGCAGGAGCAGAACGGGAATGAGTGCCCGCACCTCTGCCGCGGGAACGTGGAGATAGTGCGGCGTAACCAGCAAATTGAACACCATCATAGCGGCGACCATGAAAACGCCTCCGCTGAAAAGCCCCACGATCGCGCCCAAAAGATTCTTTTTGTACTTATAGATCACGCTCGCCGTCAACGACAGCGTTGTCGTGCTCAAAATGTTCATCACCAAGCCGTAAGGGCCCGTCGTGCTGACCGTGACCATTTCTAACAGCGGAACCAGCACCGACAGCACTGCGGCGGCAAGGGGGCCAAAATACAGCCCTGCCAGCGTGATGATGACGTCCTTGATGTCCATGGTCAAAAACTGAACCGGGATATGGATCACCAGCATCAGGACATAAGAAATCGCGCCGAACAATGCAATCATGACAATGCGGCGCAGCTTATTGGTATCGAACGTACGGTGTGCCATACGAATGCTCCTTTCCCATCCGGACTGTACCGTCGGTTCGGGAATCTCACCCGATCAACCCGCCATGCAGGCTCGCAGACTTCCCCGCAGGGTCACTGCCGGTATTGGAATTTCACCAATCCCCAAGAATATTTTTACAAGCGGGTTGCCATACAGAAGTACGGCAACCCGCGATTTGTGCTTTTAATTAAGCGATGATCTCGGAAACGACGCCGGAACCAACGGTTCTACCACCCTCACGGATAGCGAAACGCAGACCCTTTTCGCAAGCGACGGGCTTAATCAGCTCAACGGTCATATCAACGTTATCACCGGGACGGCACATCTCAACGCCCTCGGGCAGCTCGATGTTACCGGTAACGTCGGTGGTTCTGAAATAGAACTGAGGTCTGTAACCGGAGAAGAAGGGCTTCTTACGACCACCCTCTTTTTCAGTCAGAACGTAAACCTGACCTACGAACTTGGTGTGAGGCTTAATGGAGCCGGGCTTAGCCAGAACCTGTCCTCTTTCGATGTCTTCCTTAGCAACACCACGGAGCAGTGCACCGATGTTGTCACCAGCCTCTGCCTGAGGCAGGAGCTTGTGGAACATCTCGACACCGGTAACGGTGGTGGAGGAAGCCTCGTCCTTCAGACCGACGATTTCAACAACGTCGGATACCTTAACGGTACCACGCTCAACACGACCGGTAGCAACAGTACCACGACCGGAGATGGAGAAGACGTCCTCGACGGGCATCAGGAAAGGAAGGTC
>JAZODU010000024.1:0-60822 GCA_045597145.1 Eubacteriales bacterium | reverse complement strand
AAAACATCTGTGCTTGATCGCGCGCCGCTTTTGCAGTCTCCACTCGGGGCTCCGCCCCTCCTTCCGACTGCAAAAGCATCTAACGAAACTCGTTACTTTTATTTTTACTTTTTTAGTCTCACATCATTGACAAAACTACATACCGCATTTATAAGAAAAGATCCGCCAAGGCTCGCCTCGGCGGATCTTTCTTTGTTATTTATTCATCCTTGCTCTTCTTTTTGCGGGAAGCAACGGCATTGAGGAGCACGGTCGTCAAAATAATGACGCCCATCACCACGAGAATGCCCACCATTCCCTTTGCAAGATATTCAAGGCTGCTCACGAAATTCATAGGTTCAAACATATACGATTACCTCCGTTTCTTACAGGAAGAAGTTCAGGATCAGACCGCCGGCAATAACCGACGCGATCTGTCCGGATACGTTGACACCGATGGAGTGCATCAAAAGGAAGTTCTGCGGATCCTCCTTAAGACCCATCTTATGTACGATACGTCCAGACATCGGGAATGCGGAGATACCTGCTGCACCGATCATGGGGTTGATCTTCTTCTTGGAGAAGAGGTTGATCAGCTTAGCAAACAGAACACCGCCTGCGGTATCAAACACGAACGCAAACAAGCCAAGGTCCAGAATCAGGAGCGTGTAGGGGCTGAGGAACTTGTCCGCAGTCATCTGAGAAGCAATGGAAATACCGAGGAAGATGGTAACGAGGTTTGCCAGAACCTTTTGTGCCGTTTCGGAAAGAGAATCCAGCACGCCGCACTCGCGGATCAGGTTACCGAACATCAAAAATCCAACGAGAGAAACTGCGCTGGGAGCGACCAGACCTGCGATCAGGGTAATGATGATCGGGAACAGGATACGGGTCAGGCGGGAAACCTCCTTCGCCTCGTAGGGCATACGGATCATACGCTCCTTCTTGGTGGTGAGAAGCTTGATGATCGGGGGCTGAATGATCGGGACGAGTGCCATGTAGGAATATGCCGCCACCATGATCGCGCCCGTGTACTGGGAACCGAGCTTTTGCGAAACCGCGATTGCCGTAGGACCGTCGGCCGCACCGATGACTGCGATGGATGCCGCATCGTTGAGCGGGAAAAAGATCGACGCCAGGCACAGCGTGATGAAAATGCCGAACTGTGCCGCCGCACCGAAGATCATCAGCTTCGGGTTGGAAAGCAGAGGACCGAAGTCGATCATTGCACCGATACCGATGAACAGAAGCAGGGGGAACAGCTCGTTTGCAATACCTGCGTTGTAAAGCGTGGTCAGAGGGCCGTGCGCCGAGATCGCATCCGCAAACGGAATGTTGACCAGAATCGCGCCAAAACCCAAGGGCAGGAGCAAGGTAGGCTCCATTTCCTTTTTGATGGCAAGGAAGATCAGAATGCCGCCGATGAGCCACATCACGGGCATCTTCCAGTTGTCGCCCCGAAACAGATACACGATGTTCTCATAGAGAAATTCAATAAAATCCATTTGTTTTCTCCTTTTCGTTATATGTGATTACCCCATCATTATACCGCGAAAATCCTCTGTTGTCTATAAACAATCTGTTAAAAATGCTCCCAAATCATGAATAGAATGTTAAGAATGTCAAAAATCGACAATAAATTAAATTCATAAAAAAGCAGAATCGGGCTTGCATTTCTTCGCACGGTCTGTTATAATATATAATAGGTAATTTTGCGACCTAAAAACACAGAAAGGAAAACAAATCCTTTGGGAAACATCATCAAATCCAAGCTTTTGGAATCCTTCCAATCCATTCTTCCGATAGCCGTGATCGTGGCACTGCTTGCCATCACGCTCACGCCTATGGAGCCGGGTATCTTTCTGCTCTTCGTGTTCGGTGTCATCTGCCTGATCTTCGGGCTGTCCCTGTTCACGATGGGTGCCGAGATGTCCATGCAAACGATCGGTAACAAGATCGGCTCTTATCTCGGAAAATCGGGCAAGATCTGGCTGATCGCCGGAGTCAGCTTTCTCATCGGTGTATTCGTAACCATCTCTGAGCCCGACCTGCAGATCCTTGCGGGTCAGGTCGAAAAGCTGTCGGGAGCTCCGGGCATGAATCTGATCCTGACGCTGACCATTTCCGTCGGCGTGGGGCTCTTTCTCGTCATCGGAATGCTCCGCATCCTGTTCCGGATCAATCTCTCGATCCTGCTCATAGGATTTTACATCATCACCTTTGTGCTGTGCATCGTCTTCGTGTCCCCCGATTTCTGGGCACTTGCGTTTGACTCGGGCGGCGTCACGACGGGCCCCATGACCGTTCCCTTTATCATGGCGATCGGCGCGGGCGTGTCAACGATGCGCTCGAGCAAGGACGGGCACAACGACGCATTCGGTCTTGTGTCGCTTTGCAGCGTGGGTCCGATCCTTGCGGTCATGATCCTTGGTATCATCTTCACGATCGAGGGCGGCACCTACACGCCCAATGCGATCCCCGCCATTCCCGAAACCCGCACGCTGATGCAGATCTACTTCCACAGCCTGGCAGAGCACGCAAAGGACATTGCGGTCGCGCTGCTGCCCATCGTGGTCTTTGCCCTGCTCTTCCAGCTTCTCACGCGTGCCTTTAGCCTGACAAAGCTTTTGCGTATCGGAATGGGTATTGTTTACACCTTCGTCGGCCTTGTGATCTTCCTCACGGGCGCCAACGAAGGGTTCCTCCCCACGGGTCAGCTGCTCGGGCAGAGCCTTGCCGACCTGGGTACGTGGCGTTGGCTTCTGATCCCCATCGGCATGCTGCTCGGCTACTTCATCGTCAACGCCGAGCCTGCGGTCTACGTGCTGAACAAGCAGGTCGAGCAGATCACGGCGGGCGCGATCTCGGCAGGCACGATGCGAATTTCCCTTTCCATCGGTGTGTCTGCGGCGCTGGGGCTTTCCATGCTGCGTATTCTGACGGGCATCAACATTCTTTGGATCCTCATTCCCGGCTACGCCATTGCGCTGGGGCTGACCTTCTTCGTCCCGAAATTCTTCGTTGGCATCGCATTCGACTCGGGCGGCGTTGCCAGCGGTGCGATGATGAGTGCGTTCGTCCTTCCCATGGCTACGGGTGCGTGCGTCGCGCTGAGTGAGAATATTATGACGCAGGCGTTCGGCTGTGTCGCCTTCGTGGCACTGACGCCGATCATCTCCATTCAGGTCTGCGGTCTGATCTACAACCTCAAATCCCGCAAGGCGGTCAGCCGCTTTATCTCCGAGCAGGAGTATTTCATCGACTACACCGAACAGTATGCGGAGGTGGAACAGTAAATGGCAAAACGTACATCCGTAGACAAGCGCGTAAAGCTCTTGGTCTGCATCATTAAAAAGGGCGACGAAATCGCCCTGACCGAGGCGTGCAACGAATGCTGTGCCGCGCTGAGCTTCTCGGGGCTGGGCTTTGGAACGGCAAAATCGCATTACATGAGCTACCTGGGGCTTGACGAGATCGAAAAACGCATCGTCTATTCCCTGATCCCCAACTACTGCGAGACCCGCGTCCTGCGCGCCGTCAACAAGCGGCTCAAGCTCTATCTGATGGGCAACGGCATCGCGTTTACGATCCCGCTCTCGGGCATTTCCAACCTCATCAGCAACGCTATTCTTTCCACTCCCATGCGTGACGACGCATCGGCTGACCCCCAAAAAGCAACAAAAGAAAAGGAGAACCGCAAGATGCACGAACTCATCGTTGCCGTTGTCAACCAGAAATTCACCGACGCCGTGCTGGATTGCAGCCGCGCCGCAGGCGCGACGGGCGCGACGATCCTGCATACCCGCAGCGTCAACAACAAGCAGGTGGAGCAGATCCTCGGTACGTCCTTCAAGCAGGAAACCGACACCATCGCTTTCCTGACCTCTCACGAATACAAGCAGAAGATCATGGAAGCCATCCGCGAGTGTGCAGGGCTCAAAACCGACGGCGGTGCCGTCCTCTTCTCACTCCCTGTCGATTCGATCGTCGGCATCGGTCGCTTTGACAACGACGAGGATGAGGGGGATTAAATAGAAATATGTTTTTTTGCGCGGGAAGCTTTTTGGAAAAAGCTTCCCGCGCGCTCCCTTCAAAAACTTTCACCGAATGGGTATTGCCACCCCGTTCAAAAAAGGACGCACATACTGCGTCCTTTTTTCATACCTTCGCGGTGAAGGTTTTTGGGAAGGGTGTGGGAG
The DNA here is from genome assembly GCA_045597145.1 of Eubacteriales bacterium. Classification (GTDB taxonomy): domain Bacteria; phylum Bacillota; class Clostridia; order Oscillospirales; family CAG-272; genus UMGS1865. The sequence goes on along the minus strand of JAZODU010000024.1, from coordinate 56,644 downwards.
GGTCTTTTTTCAAAAAGATCCTCCCACAATATCGCCGTACTCCCCTGCTACCAGCTGCACGATATCGCGTGCGGCGTGGGGCTTGGCGCATTTGGCTTGCTCGAGGCGCATTTGCGTGCGCAGATCCTCAGATGCCATCAGGCGCAAGCCGTAGTAAAGCTGAAGGCTCATGCGCTTTGAGCCGTAGGAGCAGCCCTTTTTGGCAAAGAATTTCATGTTATCGGTTTCCTGCCCCGGGATCGGCGCGGTGTGCACCATGGGAATACGGCAGATCAGCGCCTCGCTGGTGGAAAGTCCGCCGGGCTTTGTGTAAAGCACGTCACACGCCATCATATAAACAGGCACGTCGGTGGTAAACCCAACGATGCAGATCTTGCTTTTTCCCGCGAATTTCTTTTCGAGCGAGGCTTTCAGGTGCTCGTTTTTGCCGCAGATCACGACCATGCGAGCGTCCCCCATGTACTTATACAGCCGCTTTACGAATCGGTTCATGTTCCCCGCACCCATACTGCCGCCCATGACGAGAAAGATCTTCTCATCGTCGGAAAAGCCAAGCTGTTCGCGCGCCTCGCTGCGTGTCGGAAGCGCCGAAAAGCGTTTGCTGACGGGAATCCCACAGGGGCGCAGCATGTCGCGCGGGATCCCCTTTTTGACGTAAAGGTCGATCAGCGCCTCGTTGGGAATGACGCAATAGTCGCACGCGGCGATCTCCTGCCAGTAAGGGTACCACGTGTAGTCGGTCACCACGGAAACGGTGGCGGGAAGCCGATACCCGTGCTTTTTCAGATGTGCCAATGCCTGCGAGGGCATCAGGTGCGTTGCCACGATCCCGTCATACGGACCGTGTGCCTCCAGATATTCGCGCAGACGCTTGGAAACGATCGCGCTGTCAAGGTAGAGAGGTGAGCGGAAGCCTTTGCGGAATATGCCGCTCGTTCCGCTTGAAAAGCGGTAGCCGAACCCATACAAAAACGGCGCGCGCTTGACCAGCGTTACGTAGCCGTTGTTGATCGCCTTGCTGAGCTTGTCACTGAGCAGCCCCAAAAAATCGACAATCTCTCCCTCGTGCCCTGCGTCCTGCATCTCTTCCAGAACGGCTCTTGCGGCAGAGTTGTGTCCCTCTCCCGCTTGAAAGGTAAGAATCAAAAACTTCAAGTTGCGCCTCCTTTCGATCGGTTTCGTAATCTTGTTTATTATACCACATTTCGCGCGATTTGTCAATGGTGCACAGCAAAAGTCACAATAATATCAACGCTTGGCGTGCAGCCGCGCCGCTATGCAAAGACCGTGCGCGTGCAGGCGATATCCCGTGCGTCGGGATACGCCGAGCAGGTTCGCCGCACGCTCAATGCTCTCTCCCCGCACGTAATGATAATAAAGGATCAGCTTCTCCCGACCGTTTTTCATGCGCCCCAGCAGCGCGCCGACCTCATACAAGCGCACCCTCCAGTATGCCTCGTCCCCCGCCAGAATATCCTCGCACACGCACGGATCGTCGAACCGACTCGCGCGCTTTCGTTCGTATTTCCGCAAGTCCAGCATATCCAGGCATAGCTGATAGCTGCATAAAAAATCTCGTACCGCTTCAATCGATTCCCTTGTCATTTCTGCCATTCCGCCACTTCCTTTCGCAATTCCGTATTATTTTTTCGTTTTTTCAGAAGAAATATTGTGATTTCTCTTGACATTCGTTCGGAAATCCGTTATACTGTTATCGGACGCCAATATTATATCGGATTTCCGCACTATTGTCAAGTAGTATTTCGGTTTTTCTTATTATTTGGCGTTTTAAACAAACAAAGCGACTCCGATTTGTAAAAATCAAACAATTCAATTGTTGGAGGACCACTATGGACTATTCTGTATTCGAGCAGCTTCTGCAAACGCACGGCAAAAGCGTTTATCAGGTGGCAAAGGCTACGAAGATCGCCGCATCCACCTTTACCGATTGGAAAATGGGGAGATCCACGCCCAAGGTCGACAAGCTCGCACGCATTGCCGACTATTTTTCGATCAGCCTTGACGAGCTGATGGGCACGTCCTGCGGTCAGCGCACGGGCGAGGCAAGCTATCGCAATATGCGCGCCAAGAAAATGGTGCCCGTGATCGGCGTGATCCGTGCGGGCACTCCCATCGTCACGGACGAAACGCTTCTGGGACGCGAATTTGCCGACGTGGACGACATTGACGAATATTTTTATCTCGAGGTCTGCGGCGACAGCATGAAAAACTGCGGCATCGTTGACGGCACCTACGTGCTCTTCCACAAGCAGCAATACGCCGAGAACGGCGACATCGTTGCCTGTCTCGTCGACGGCGACAGTGCCACCGTCAAGCGCTTCAGCAAGCAGAACCACCGCATCGTCCTCTCGCCCGAAAACGAGGACTATGCCCCCATTATCCTCTCTCCCGAGGACTTTGAGATCGGTCGCGCGCGCATCTTAGGCGTTGCGATCGAGGCAAAAACCAAATTTTAAGGAAGGGGAACGCTATGATCGCAATCAGTGTCAACGAGCTTTCCCTCTCCTTTGGCACCACGCCGATTCTGGAGAAGGTGTCCTTTGCGCTGGACGAATCCGACAAGCTCGGCATCATCGGTGTCAACGGAAGCGGCAAATCCACACTCTTCCGTCTGATCACGGGCGTACTGGAGCCAACGTCGGGCGAAATCTATCTTTCAAAAGGAAAAACGGTAGGAATTCTGACGCAGGACGGCGCATTTGAGGCGGACGACCCGTCACAATCGGTGCTTGATCGTATGTATCAAGCCTTCCCCGCACTTCTTTCCGCCGAGGCACGGCTGGCAGAATTGGAAGCCGCGCTTGGCAGCGGGGACGAACGGATCATTCGGGAATACACCGACCTGCACGAGAGATTCGTGCGTGACGGCGGCTTGGAGTTCCGCGGCAGATGCGCGTCGATCCTTTCCAAGCTCGGCTTCGATAAGCTCGCCATGGAGCAGCCCGTGTCCACGCTTTCGGGCGGACAGCGCACGCGATTGGCGCTTGCGGTGGAGCTGTCGCGCGAGCCCGACATTCTGATGCTGGACGAGCCGACCAACCATCTCGACATCGAAACGCTGGCATGGCTCGAGGGATTCCTTTGCGCCTACTCCAAGTGCGTCATGATCATCTCGCACGACCGCTATTTTCTGGACAAGGTCACGAACAAAACGCTCTCTATTGAGCATCACCGCGCCAAGCTTTATAGCGGCGGCTACACCAAGAGCATGGAGCAACGCCGCATTGACCGCGAGATCGCAGAGCGGCATTGGAAAAACCAACAGCGCGAGATCGCGCGGCAGGAGGCGTATATAGCCCAACAGCGCGCGTGGAACCGCGAGCGCAACATCATTGCCGCCGAGAGCCGACAGAAGATGCTGGACAAGATGGAGCGCGTGGAGCGTCCGCAAAACGATCCGCGTGCAATCCGCATGAGGTTCGGCGAGGCGTTGGCTTCGGGCAACGACGTGCTTGAGGTGCGCAACCTGACCATGAGCTTTCCCGGGCGGACGCTGTTTGAAGGCATTTCCTTTCTGATCAAGCGGCAGGAGCGCGTGATGATCATCGGTCCCAACGGCTGCGGAAAATCCACGCTCATCAAGCTCATCCTTCGAAAGCTCGCGCCCCTCTCGGGCGTGATCGAGGAGGGGTATCACGTCGAGATCGGCTACTACGATCAGGAAAACCAGAACCTCACCCCCGGGAACACCGTGCTGGACGAGCTCTGGAATGCCTATCCGACCCTGACCGAAACCGTGATCCGCAACACGCTGGCACTCTTCCGCTTCGTGGGTGAGGACGTATTCAAGGAGGTCGGGGTGCTGAGCGGCGGCGAGCGCGCACGTCTGACGCTTGCCAAGCTCATGCTCTCAAAAATGAATCTTCTGGTGCTCGACGAGCCGACCAACCACCTCGACATTGATTCACGCGAGGCGCTTGAGAGTGCGTTGGAGCAATTTGACGGCACGATCATCACCGTGTCGCACGACCGCTATCTGATCGACAAGCTGGCAACGCGGATCCTCGAGCTGCACCCCGGAAAGGAATTTTCGGGCGACCTGTTGGACTATCGCGTAGACCGCCCCGGGGAGTCCTACACCGAGTTCCGCCGCTACAAGGACGCACGCATTGCCGAGCGGCGTGAAAGCGTTTCCGACCGTCCGACGGCAGACACCGCGCCCGCAGGAAGCGGCAAGGAGCAGTACCTGAAGAACAAGCAGGCTGCCGCCGATGCCCGCAAGAAAAAGGCGCACTTGGAGCGCTTGCAAAAGGAATGTGCCGCCTTGGAAGCGGAGCTTGAGGAGATCGACGCGGAACTGTTCGGCTCTGCCGCCGCGAACTATCAGCGCGTGGCAGAATTGGATGCACGCAAGAGCGAGATTGAAGAACGTCTATTGGAAATCTATGAGGAGCTGGAAGCATGAAAGAACCAAAAAAGCAAACGGAAAAGAAAAAAGGCGGTGTGATCCGCAAATTTCTGCCGTATTATAAAAAATACCGCCACATCATGCTGTTCGATATGTTCTGCGCCGCGCTGACCACGGTGTGCGAGCTGATCCTTCCCATGATCGTGCGCGCGCTCACCGATGCGGCGGCAGACGAGGGGGCAAGAAAGCTGACCTGGACGCTGATTTTGTCGGTCGGCATCGGATATATCGCAATGCGCGTGATCGACACCGTTGCAAACTACTACATGACCTCGGTCGGTCACATCATGGGAACGATGATCGAAACCGACATGCGCCGCGATCTCTTCGCGCACCTGCAAAAGCTTTCCTTCTCTTATTACGACAACACCAAGGTGGGAACGCTGATGTCGCGCATCACGACGGACCTCTTTGACGTGACCGAGTTTGCTCACCATTGCCCCGAGGAATTTTTCATCGCGGGCGTCAAGATCATCGGCTCCTTCATTTTGCTCTGCACGATCAACCCGATTCTGACGCTGATCGTGTTCTCGGTCATTCCCGTGATCCTCTTTGCATCGGTCTTCTTCCGCCGCAAGATGAGCCGCAACTTCCGCGAGTCGCGCAAGCAGATCGGTGAGCTCAACTCGCAGATCGAGGACAGTCTGCTCGGCATCCGCGTGACGAAATCCTTTGCGCGCGAGGCGGTCGAGGAAGAAAAATTTGCAGGAGGCAACCGCGAATACCTGCGCCTGAAAACCGAACGCTACCGCATCATGGGCGCGTTCCATTCCTCCACGCGGCTCTTTGACGGACTCATGTACATCGTTGTGGTGATCGCGGGCGCGATCTTTATGATGGGCATCGGAAGCCTCCCCACCATCACCCCTGCCGACTACGTGGCGTATTTGATGTTCGTGACCACGCTTTTAACCTCCATTCGCCGCATCGTTGAGTTCTCCGAGCAGTTCCAGCAAGGCATCTCCGGCATCGAGCGATTTGTTGAGGTCATGGAAACCGAGCCCGAAATTCAGGACGCACCGCACGCCAAGGATCTTGGCGAGGTCAGCGGCAAGGTGGAATTTTGCGACGTTTCCTTCCATTACGAGACCGAAGCCAAAAACGTGCTGACGCATCTGGATCTGGTCGTTCATCCCGGCGAGAACATCGCGCTCGTCGGTCCCTCGGGCGGCGGCAAGACCACGCTCTGCTCGCTCATCCCGCGCTTCTATGAGGTATCCTCGGGCGCGATCAGGATCGACGGCGTGGACATCAAGGACGTTACGCTCCATTCTCTGCGCGACCGCATCGGTGTGGTTCAGCAGGACGTGTATCTGTTTTCGGGCAGCGTGCGCGAGAACATCGTTTACGGCAAGACCGACGCGACCGACGAGGAGATCGAGGCTGCCGCACGCATGGCGGGTGCGCACGAGTTTATCTCGGCTCTGCCGAACGGCTACGACACCTACGTAGGCGAGCGCGGCGTCAAGCTTTCGGGGGGTCAGAAGCAGCGCATTTCGATCGCGCGCCTCTTCTTAAAGAATCCGCCGATCCTGATCCTTGACGAGGCAACCAGCGCGCTTGACAACGAAAGCGAGCGCTTGGTGCAGCAATCTCTGGAGGAACTCGCCAAAGGGCGCACGACCTTTACCATCGCGCACCGCCTGACGACCATCCGCAACGCCGACCGCATTCTCGTGCTCACCGAAAACGGCATCGAGGAGTCCGGCACGCACGAGGAGCTCATCGCCCGCGGCGGCATCTACTCCGAGCTGTATCGGTTGTATTCGACGTTGTAAGGGAGACGCGATACGAGGGGGGACTTTTTTCAAAAAGTCCCCCCTCGTGCTGCCCTCAAAAACTTTCACCAAACAGGCTATAGCCCCCCATCACAAAAAATCATTCCTCCCTCTCCCCCGTCACGCGCGGGACGAACTGCTTGGCGATGCGTCCGCGGCGCGAGTTGGAGCTGTAGAAATAACCGAAGGTACAAAACAGGAACGCGCCGGCAAAATCGATGAACAGATCCTTCATGGTATCAAAAAGCCCGATATCGAGATACCCTTGCACGGTATGGAGCTCGCCGTCGGCGGTGGTGATGACGGTTTGCGACACATCCTCGATCGAAATCGGCGTCTGTCCGTGCTCGTTGAGCCAGGCACTGAAGATGTTGGTAACGACCGTATCCTTTTGCATATCCATGTGCAGCAAATAATCTGCGGAGAACTCAAAAAACTCCCAGACCACGCCCACCGTCACCGAGAAGCAGAGTGCCATCAGCGACATAAAGAGGGGCGAAAGATGAAACTCGACGTTGCGGTTGCGGTTGAGGATATCGACGAGCGAGAAGCCAAACGCCGCGAAGATAAAGCCGCTGACGTAGTGCAGCATGTCGTCCCAAAAGGCAAAGCGTGTGTAAAACGCGGCGATCTCGCCAAGAATATTCGCGCAAAAAACGAAAAGCACCGCAATGATCTCCAGCACCATCGGGAGCTTGATGCGGAAGCTTTCCTCCACGAAGGTGGGGATCAGAAAGAGGATCAGCGACAACACCGCCGTAAAGACGCTCTCGTAGTTCCCGTCCATGATCGAAAGAACGATCACAGCGACCGTGATCAGCCCCATGAGAACGTAGATCGAGAAAGAAACCTTATTGGCGCGCACCTTCTTGGCAAACGCCGCAAAAAAGTGCTTCAAGCGATCTTGGAGCTTCGCCCGTTCACGCTTCATGTCAGTCCTCCGCAAAGAGTGCCGTCGAAAGATACCGCTCGCCCGTATCGGGCAGGAGCACGACGATGCGCCGCCCCGCGTTCTCGGGTCGGTTGGCGATCACGGTTGCCGCATGGAGTGCCGCCCCCGAGGAAATGCCCACCAAAAAGCCCTCATTTTTTGCAAACGCGCGCGCTGCGGCGTGCGCCTCCTTCTGCGTCACCTCGATGATCTCATCACTGACGCGCGCGTCGTAATTGTCGGGGACGAAATTCGCGCCGATCCCCTGCAAGCCGTGCGCTCCTGCGCGCCCCGTTGAGAGCAACGGCGAGTCGGCAGGCTCGACCGCGACCACGCGGCAATCGGGATTTTGTGATTTGAGATACGCGCCCGTGCCCGACAGCGTACCGCCCGTACCGACACCCGCCACGAAAATGTCGACCCGTCCCTCGGCATCACGCCAGATCTCGGGGCCCGTCGTGCGGAAATGCGCCTCGGGATTTGCGGGGTTATCGAACTGCGACGGAATAAAGCTATCGGGAATCTCGGCGGCAAGCTCCTTGGCGCGTGCCACCGCGCCCTGCATACCGTCCTTCCCCGGGGTGAGCACGATCTCCGCTCCGTACGCGGCGAGCAGCTTCCGCCGCTCCTCACTCATCGTGTCGGGCATGGTCAAAATCATGCGGTAGCCGCGCGCCGCCGCAAGCGCCGCAAGACCGATCCCCGTGTTTCCGCTGGTCGGCTCGATGACGGTCGAGCCCTTTTTCAAAAGACCCTTTGCCTCGGCGTCGTCCAACATACAGCGCGCCACGCGATCCTTCACGCTTCCTGCCGGATTGAAGGACTCCAGCTTGCATAGCAGCACGCCGCCGCGGCAGAACGCCTCGTTGTATTTTTTCGGGAGCAGCAGCGGCGTCTGCCCGATCAATTCGGCAATATTATGATATAGCATCGTCAAGCACCTCTTTCACAGATCTTTCTGTTGCATTCATTTTAGCACAAATCGACTTTTTTGTCAACGGCGTGCGAAAAACTCATACACAAATCCAACATCTCTTTCATAAAGTTTACAAAGCACGTAACATTCTATTCAAGAAAAGAAAAAAACAGTACGAAAACAATGCTTTCATACTGTTTTAATCTAAAGGCAAGATGGGTTAGGTCTTTCCTTTTTTCATTACTTGTTCAGAGCGTTGAGCTTCTTCGTGAACTGGCTCTTCTTGTGAGCTGCTGCGTTCTTATGGATGATACCGTAAGCTGCTGCCTGATCAACCTTCTTCACAGCTGCCTTGTAAGCTGCCTGTGCGGCTTCCATATCACCGGATGCCAGAGCTGCCTCGTACTTCTTCATCTCGGTTTTGAGTGCGCTGCGGTACATTTTGTTCTGCAGGGTCTTGGTCTGGATAACCTTTACTCTTTTCTTCGCGGATTTGATGTTCGGCATGTTCATTCACCTCCCTTTGAATTTTGAAACACTGATAACTGATATTTCAAAGCGGCGCCTGAGAGGGTGCGCACTGCTTCATCCATATACCGCTATATTGTATCACACATTTTGGAAAATTGCAATACCTTTTTTGCATTTTTTTAATTTTTTTTGCTTTTTTTGTTTTTCCTCAAAAAAGGTACAAAAAGGCCTCGGACTTTTGTGAAAACAGCAAACGTCCGAAGCCTTTTGGCGTTTATTTCAAAACGTCAAGGAATTTCAAAATGCACAGAACGATACCTACGATACCGTAAATATCGAGCAGCGTGCCGAGAATACCGGTGAAAATGTTGACAACGGGAATGTGTGCCAGCAACCAGATCAGCAAACCGCCTGCCACAATAACCAGGACGAAAATCAACAGTTGAATAATCAAAGAAGCGACGTCCTTCGCCTTAACACCAAACGCGGTGGGCCAGATCTTCTTCAAGAAATCCATCGTATACAATCTCCTTTCTTTGTTTGCTACATAATATGTAGTTCACCATCATTGTATCACACGGTTCGGGAAATGTCAAGTTGTTTCTGCGAATTTTTTCAACGGCATCAACCGCTCACGCCTCTTTTCCAAAAGGTCGACGGCGGCGCTTTTATTCCGGCTCTTCAAGAGGCACGTGCCGCCCCGGAGCGAAGACTTGGTCACGCCCTTTAGCTTTAAGGGATATAGTCTGCCCATATTTCTTATGCTTCCCCTTCGGATCAGCACACCGACACCCGGCACCGATACCCTTTTATGCGTTAAAGTTTTTGAAGGGATAGGGGGGAGAAAGGGGAGCTTTTTTCAAAAAGTTTCCCTTTCCCAAAGGTCCTACTCCGCGATCCCCGCTACTCCCGTTTCGTGGGCAGCCTTGATGACGGCGGTGGCAACGACCTGCGCCACGCGCTTATCGAGGGCGGGGGCGATGATGTTTTCCTCGTTCAGCTCCTCGTCGGAAATCAGGGACGCCAGCGCGTAGGACGTGGCAACCTTCATCTCCTCATTGATGCACCGCGCGCGGCAATCGAGTGCGCCGCGGAAAATGCCCGGGAATGACAGGACGTTGTTGATCTGATTGGGGAAATCCGAGCGTCCCGTACCGACCACGCGCGCACCTGCGCGGCGTGCAGCGTCGGGCATAATCTCGGGCGTGGGGTTTGCCATCGGGAACACGACGGCGTCCTTTGCCATGGAGCGCACCATCTCCTCGCTCACAACACCGGGTGCGGACACGCCGATAAAGACGTCCGCGCCCTGCATGGCGTCGGCGAGCGTGCCGCGTATCCCGCGGTGATTGGTCAACTCCGCGATCTCGGCATGCGCGGGATTGAGCCCCTCCATGCCGCGGCAGATGATGCCGAAGCGGTCGACCATGGTCAGATCCTTTACGCCGATATTGATCAGGTGCTTTCCGATCGCGCACCCCGCGCTTCCCGCGCCGTTGATGACGACCTTGACCTTGTCCATCTCCTTGCCAACGACCTTGAGCGCGTTGATAAGTGCTGCGGCGACCACGATCGCCGTGCCGTGCTGATCGTCGTGGAACACAGGGATGTCGCAGATCTCCTTGAGCTTTCTCTCCACCTCAAAGCAGCGCGGCGCGGAAATGTCCTCAAGGTTGATGCCGCCGAAGCTGCCCGACAAAAGGTAGATCGTGCGCACCAGCTCGTCCACGTCCTGCGTGCGAATACAGAGCGGAAACGCGTCCACGTCCGCAAAGGTCTTAAAGAGCGCGCATTTGCCCTCCATAACGGGCATACCCGCCTCGGGGCCGATGTCACCAAGCCCCAGCACCGCCGAGCCGTCGGTGATGACCGCCACGAGATTGCCGCGGCGCGTCAGCTCAAAGGACTTTTCGGGGTTCTTTTCGATTACAAGGCAGGGCTCGGCAACGCCCGGAGTGTACGCCAGGGAAAGATCACGGCGGTCGTTGACCTCGCAACGCGCCACGACCTCGATCTTTCCTTGCCATTCGTAGTGCTTTTTGAGTGATTCTTCTCTGATGTTTTCCATAAGTCAGCTTCCTTTCGCGTGCAGCCACGCGTTTTTCATATACAGGGCATCCTCCGCCTGCGTGCCCGCAGACTCACAAATGATCCGCGGCGCGACGCCCTCGCGCACGATCGCCTCGGCAAGCGGCTCGAACACGGGGCCGTATTCCGTGTCCGCAAAGGTCAGGTGCTTCTTCTCCCCCGCCTTCGTGTATTCGATCTTGGAAAAATGGCAGTGCAGGGTCTTGGCAAATGCGTCGCCCAAGCGCGTGCCGACCGTGTCAAACACGCGGCGGTAGCTGTCAACGTCGGGGAACGCGCCGCCGATGTTGCGCGCGTTGAGATGCCCGAAATCCACCACAGGTGCGTAAATGGGTGCCACGCGGCACTGCTCGATGACCTCGTCAAGTGTCCCCAGCTGATTGACCTTGCCCATGGTCTCGATTCCCAAGCGGATCGCCGTATTCCCCACCGACTCTGCCACGCGAGCAAGCGTGTCGCAGGAGAGACGCATCGCCTCCTCACGCGAGATCTTCGCAGCGCTGCCCGAATGGATCACGATGGTGTCAGCACCGAGCAGCTCTGCCGCCCGGAGAGATTTTTGAATATAATCGATGCTTTTAAGCCGTTTTTCCTCCTCCGTGCCCGAAAGAGAGATAAAATACGGCGTGTGCAGGGACATGCGTATCCCATGCTCGCGTGCCTTCTCGCCAATCGCGCGCAGAGATCCCTCGCCTGCCGAGATGCCGTTGCCTGCCTCGTATTCAAAGGCATCAAGCCCAATCCGCTCAAGCCAACCGGGGGCTTGCAGGGTGCTTTTGTATCCTTCGGCGTAAAACCACTCACCGTTTCCGCCGGGTCCGAACGTAGGATTCATGTGCTTCTCCTTTTATTTGGATGCTTTGATCTTCCAGAACGCCATGTAGGGCTGATAGCCGTGTGCTTTTGCGTATTTGCGGATAAACGGACGCTCGCAAAAGCGTTTGAAGCGGAAGAAAAGGTTGGTTTTATCCTTGATGGGCGGGACGATGATGGACGGCAGTCCTATATGCTTTCCCGCATAGGAATCGGTCAAAAGCTGATCGCCGAGCATCGCACATTCCGCGTGCTCCACTCCCATGTTTTTCATCGCCTGCTCCAGCATTTTGCGACCGGGCTTGTGGCTGTCGGGATATGCGGGCAGTCCCAGCGTCTCGTTGAATTTTTCCACACGCGGTGCGTGATTGTTGGACACGAGCGACGCCTGAATGCCGTTTTCCTGCAAGGATGCAAACCACGCGCGAATGCGGTCGTCGGGCTCGGGCTGCTCGTAGGGCGCGAGCGTGTTGTCAATATCGATCAGAAGTGCGCGCACGCCGATCGAGGAGAGAAATTCGGGGGTGATGTCGTAGTAATGCGCGAACATATACGTTGGCGTCAAATAATCCTTCATAATTCATTCCCTTTCGCTGTGATCCCTTACAGTATACCATATTTGCCCACGGATTGCAATATTTTTGTGGGGGCTTTTTGGAAAAAGCCCCCACGTCAGCAGTATTTTAATAATAGTTACTCCGGTCATCGTCGATCCACGTGTTGCCACCGACGCTCATGAAGTGCGCATCGTTGTCGCCCGAAGCCGTCAGCACGTCCTCATCCTCAAGAATGAGGACGAAGAGCTGCGGCTCAAGATATTCTTTTTTATGGCTCACCTCGCGAAGCGCACGCGTTGATGATCGTTTGTGCGTAATCGTTGGTCACGTTGTTGGCGGTCTTGTTCTCGCCCTTGATGTAGCCGGCAATCTCGTGGCGGCTTGCCGAAGGGTTTGATGCCTCCCACCTCTTACGATGGGCGTTATTTTTTTCGCCTTCTGTGCCCCACATTCACGGCAAGAGCCGCTACGCCGCCGCCAAAGAGCAAGGACGACGCCATTGCCGACGTGCTTGACGAGGTACAGCCACCGCCCTCGTTTGATCCGTGAGCAGGCTTTTGCGTTTCCGTTTCGGGCTTTTGGGGAACGCGCCGTTCGTAATCGCAGCGGCTGCAGGTCGCGTCGTACTTATCGTCGTAGGCGTGTCCCAAGGGACTCACGAATCCCTTTTTGTAGGAATTGCCGCAGCCCTCGCAGGAGTAAAGCGTCGCGCCCGACGTGCGACAGCCCGGTTCAATGACCGTCGACGTGTAGTCGTGCACGTGGTTGAGATCGATCTGTTTCAACTCGCGGTATTTGTCCTTTGCGGTGGAATAGTATTCAACCGCCACGTCCGTACCATTCTCGGAGAAATACAGCATTGCCACCATGCCGTAGCCACCCGTCAAGTTTTTGTCGAAGTCCTGCGGATCGATCAGCATTTGCGTTACGGTGTTTCCGTGATCGCCCTGCACCTGCGAGATCACCACATCGTCACAGCTCATGTGCCCGCAAATGACCATGAAAATATTTTCATGCTTCTTAATAAGCTTCTCCCACAAGTCGTCGCCGTCGTTGTTGTTGGGATCGTAATAGGACTGTGAGGGGCAGTATTCCTCGCCCGTTTCCAGAAGCGAGCCGTCCTTTTCCAGATAGGAATGCGTGGTCACGATCACCTTGTAGTCGGGATGCTCCTCGATCACGTCCGTCGCCCACTCGATGGCGGGATCCTTCGTACCGAAATCCAGGCAGAGGATCATGTATTTCGTGCCGTTTGCCTCAAAGGTGTGATAGACGTTTCCGATATCCCCCTCGGTCATGTAGCCGCCAATGTTGTCGGTATAGGGGGTGTAGTCGGCAAACCACTCGTTAAAGCGCGCAAGACCGTCGTGCCCCGCACCGCGCACCAAGGTGTACGGAACCGCGCCGTCCATAATGGAAATACATTCCTTGGCGTACGCCCATTCTCTGTCACCGACCAAGGTCTCCGCCTCGGTGTCGTTGTTCTTGTGCCCCCAGTCCTCACCCTTTTCGGTGATGTCGCCAAGGCCCAGAACGTACTGTATCTTTTTGGATTCTACGTTATCCACGATCCACCGATACATACCCGGCATGGCACTGCTTCCCTTAGCCCCCTGATTGCACATGGTTTGCGTGTCTCCCACAACCGCCAGCGAAAAGGCGTATTCACCCACGTATGCGCCCTCTGACGCGTCGACCCATTTCGGGGTGCTCTCTCTACTCTCCGCCGTTGCGGGAAGCACGGGAAGGAGCGTCAAAATCAACATCGCAAGCATCCGGCAGGATAGTGTTTTTTTCATACCGTTCCTCCTATTATCCATATATGTATGTCTATTGTAGCATATGTTTTTTCTTTTTGCAAGCCACAAATTCTTTTTTCTACCAATTTTATATAATGCCGCCCCTTGACAAACGCGCCGCCGTGTGGTACAATGCAAATACATTCCAATGGATCGGAGAACGCTATGAAAAAACTGTTCGCACTCATACTCGCACTTGCACTTGCCGCGTGCACGCTTTTGTCATGTGCCAACACGCCCCAAGAAGATTACAACGCCCTCAAAAAAAGCCTCGAAGAAAAGGGCTACGGCGTGGGACTGACCAAAACGCAGGAAAACGCACAGGCGTTCGGAAACGAATATGGCATCGAGCTCTCTGCCGACGGGCTTGACGCCATGCTCATGGCAACCAAGACCAACGCGAACTACGACATCGTGGATACGATCGTCATTTTCTATTTCGAAACCGACAGCGACGCCGAAAAAGCATTTGACCGCGGCAATTACGAAAAGCTCTTCAAGGAAATGGTCAAATCCTATAAATCCGACAATGCGGTCGATCTGCAATATGACATCCGCGGCTCCATGTTCTGGATCGGTACGGCACAAGGCATCGCCGATGCTACGGAATGAGTTTTTTGGGGGGACGTGTGTCGGGGAGAAAACTTTTTGAAAAAAGCTTTCTCCCCATACCCCTCTTTCAAAAACTTTCACCGCCTGAGTATTGCCTACCCACTAAAGAAGGACGCGCATTGGGCGTCCTTCTTTTGCATATGCGTGTGAAAGTTTCGTTCGTGCAGTATGCCAACCTTTCCGTCATTGCTTCGCAATGCCACCTCCCCTTACACAGGGGAGGCAAAAAAGAGAGCGCGAACAAGGATACAGCCAATTGACTTGTCATTTTCAAAGCAGAATTGCTATGAACGTGCTTCCCACGAGCCTCCCCTGTGCAAGGGGAGGTGGCACACCACAGGCGTGACGGAAGGGTTGACACCACAGGGGAACTATCTGTTCCTATTGCCCCCTTTGCACGTAATAGTGCTCGCTCCCCCATCGGCAAAGGTAGATTGCCAGCCCTCACCGCAAATGCGCTTCAGAGAAGCGCACACGCCCCGCGCGTCCACGTTGTTAAGACGTGAACGCGCGGGGCGTGCTCTTTTGTGAAGGTCTTGAAGGGAGAGGGGCTTGGGGAGAGGGGAGCTTCTCCTTAAGAAGCTCCCCTCTCCCCAATTTCTATCCTGTCAAATCTTATACACCGCTGTAAGCACTGAAGCCGCCGTCGACGGGAATGATAACGCCCGTTACGAAGCCGCTTGCCTCGTCGCTTGCCAGCCACAGGAGCGTACCGATCAGGTCGCTGACGTCGCCAAAGCGTTTCTGGGGCGTACCGCCAAGGATCTTACCCGTGCGTGCGGTGGGCGTGCCGTCCTCGTTGAACAGCAGACCTCTGTTCTGGTGCGTCACAAAGAATCCGGGAGCGATCGCGTTGACGCGGATGCCGCAGGGAGCGAAGTGAACAGCCAGCCACTGGGTAAAGTTGGAGATACCTGCCTTTGCCGCGCTGTATGCGGGGATCTTGGTCAGTGGACGGAACGCGTTCATCGACGAAATGTTGATGATGTTACCGCCGGTCTTGACCATGTCCTCTGCAAACGCCTGCGTGACGAGGAATGCAGAGGTGATGTTGAGGTCGAACACGAACTTCAATCCGCTCTCCTCCAGATCGAAGAAGGTCTTGCAGCCCTCAAGATCAGGGGTCATATACTCGTTGTCGCTGGACGCACGGGGGTTGTTTCCGCCCGCGCCGTTGATCAGGAAGTTGACCTTGCCGAACTTCTCGTGAACGATGTCACGTGCCTTGAGAATGCTGTCCTTTTCCAAGCAGTTGGTAGCGATCGCGATCGCATTTTCACCAATGGAAGCCGCAACCTCCTGCGCTGCCTTTTCGTTGATATCAAGCAGAGCTACCTTTGCGCCGCACTCAGCCAGCGCACGTGCAAACTCACTCATAAGCACGCCGCCCGCACCGGTTACAACGACGACCTTGTCGGACAGATCAATTTTATACGGTAATTTCATGTTGAAATCTCCTTTGTTATTTTCATTTTTTTGCGCGTCATCTTGAGCGACGTCACGCCTTCCCCCAATTCCACGGGATCCTTCGACTGTGCTCAAAATGACACGTGGCATAGGAGGCGTCCTGCGTGACGCGGTCGAAACCCGAAGGGCAAACGGCTTGCCGTCCGCATCTCGCGCAATGATCAGTTGATTATTTGTTCAAGCCCTTCTCCACAGCCTCGAAAAGTCCGTAGAGATAGCATGCGCCAAGCGCGCGGTCATAAAGTCCGTAGCTGGGAGTGCCGTCCTCGCCCCAGATATTGCGTCCGTGGTCGGGACGAACGTAGCCGTCAAAGCCTGCCTCAACCAGTGCCTTTACGATGCCGTACATATCAAGGCTGCCGTTTGCGGTCAGGTGTCCGCTCTCGCAGAAGTCAAGGTCGCCCGAGAAGGTGATCTGACGCAGGTGCACGAAATAGGAGCGGGGGGCGAGCAGATTCGCCATTTCAACGAGGTTGTTCTCACGTCCTGCGCCCAAGGAGCCCGTGCAGAGCGTGATGCCGTTGTGCAGGTTGGGAACTGCCGTAAAGAGCTTGTTGTAGCTGTCCATGCCCGTGATGATTCTGGGCAGGCCGAACATATCCCACGGCGGGTCGTCGGGGTGGATCGCCATGTTGATACCGGTTTCGTCGCACGCGGGCATAATGCCGTTGAGGAAGTAGACCAGATTTTCAAACAGCTTCTCGTGGCTCATGCCGCTGTAAGCGTCGAGCAGCGAGTTGAGCTCCTCGGAGGTATAGCTCTCGTCCCAGCCGGGCAGGTGCAGGTTGTGGGGATCCAGGCTCATCAGCTCCTCGTGGTTGTAGGAGAGCGAGTTGGAGCCGTCCACGGCCTCGGTGTGCAGATTCGTGCGGAGCCAGTCGAACACGGGCATAAAGTTGTAGCAGATGCACTTGACGCCTGCCTTGCCCAGGTTGCGAATGGTGGTTGCGTAGTTGGCGATATAGCGGTCACGCGTGGGAAGACCCAGCTTGATGTCCTCGTGAACGGGAACACTTTCGATCACCTCCATCTCAAGTCCCTTTTCATCGCAAAGGGATTTGAGGCGCATGATCTTGTCAAGCTCCCAAACCTCACCGACGGGAACGTCGTAAACGGCGGTTACCACGCCGCTCATGCCCGGGATCTGACGGATATAGGAAAGCGGAATGCTATCCTTTTCTCCGTACCAACGGAATGTCATTTTCATAGTGGTTATATCCTTTCTGTTTTTTATTTCATTGCCATCGTTTTAATGCGGTTTCCGTGCGAGTGATACATGGAGAGGATCAGTTGAATGACCTTTGCACCCTCCGTTCCGGGAACACGGAACGCCTCGCCCGTTGCCACACAGCGGTAGAAATCCTTGATCAGCACGGGGTGTCCCGTACCCCACACGGCCTTGCCGACCATGTGAGCCGCCTCGCGGTTATCCTCGATCTCAACCTGACGACCGTCAACGACCACGAAATCGTTGGAAGCGATCACGCGATGCTTATCCTCGGTCACGAACTGCAGCTGCACGGGAAGATTACCCGTTGCCGCGGTGGTCCCGAAAAACGCATAGCGTGTGCCGTTTTCCAGTTCAAAGTGCGCGGTAGCGGTATCCTCGACCTCGGTGTAATCCTTGTGGAAATCGTTGTCTACGTGAGCGGTCACGTGGGTGGGCATACCGCACAGATGCTGGAGCAGATCCAGCGTGTGGAGTGCTTGGTTGATCATAACGCCGCCGCCCTCCTCAAGGATCGTGCCGCGCCATGCGCCCGAGCGGTAATAGTGCTCGTTTCTTTCCCAGCTGACAAGTCCCATACCGGACTTGACACCGTGCTCCTTGATATAATCCATGAGCCAGATCATATGGGGCTCAAAGCGGTTCTGCTGGCAAACACCCAGCTGCGCCCGACTTTCCTTCTCTGCCGCAAGGACCGCATGAAGCTGATCCATGTTGATGGAAAGCGGCTTTTCGCACAAGACGTTGATGTTGCGCCCGAGTGCCTCCACGCACATGGGTGCGTGGAGATAATGCGGCGTGCAGATATGCACGGAGTCGGGCTTTTCTTTGTCCAGCATCTCAACGTAATCGGTGTAAATGCTTACATCGGCAAGACCGTATTGCGCTGCCTTCTCCTTTGCGCGGTCGATTTCAACGTCGCAGAGCGCGCAGACCGTCTGCCCTGCCAACAGGATTCCGTTGATATGGTTGCCGGAGATCGCTCCGCAACCGATAACCGCAACGCGAAAAATTTTCATCGTATTAAACCTTTCCTTTCTCGGTTTCCCTTTTCTCGGAATTATTTGGAGCCGTAGGTACCCTCGGTATCCAGAACCACGTCACCCACGTCGTCCTTCGTGCGACCCGTAGCGATTCTCTTGTTCAGCTCGGAGAGATACAGCTCGTCGTCGATGGGAAGGGTCACTTCCTTGCCCAGCCACGTGGACAGCATCATTGCGTCCATCATCTGCACGCCGTTGATGCCCTCAACGCCCTTTACGAACAGAGGTTCCAGTCCCAGCACTGCGTTTGCAAAGTTGTTCATGATGCCAACGTGCTGGTCGTTCTTGCCGTCGGTTTCAACCTCGATGGTTTCGCACTTGGGAGCAGCAAAGCCCTTTGCGGTCATACAATGCTCGCGTTCATCTGCTTCAAGCTTATCAAACACCAGCTTGTTACCCTCGCAAACCAGGCGTCCCTTGGTACCCGTAATCTCAAAGCGGTTGGTTCCGGGCGCATCTGCGGTGGTGGTTACGAACACACCCGTAGCTCCGTTCGGGAACTCCATGTATGCGGTCACGTCGTCCTCAACCTCGATGTCATGCCATTTGCCGAAGTGGCAGAAGGAATGGACCTTCTCGGGCATCATGCCGACGATCCACTGCAGCAGGTCGATCTGGTGGGGGCACTGATTGAACAGAACGCCGCCGCCTTCGCCCTTCCAGGTTGCACGCCAGTCACCCGAATCGTAGTAGTCCTGCGTGCGGTACCAGTTGGTGATGATCCAGTTGACGCGCTTGATGTCGCCCAGCTCGCCGTTTGCAACCATCTCACGCATCTTGCGATACACGCAGTTGGTTCTCTGGTTGAACATCATACCGAAAAGCTTATCCGACTTTTCGGCAACCGCGTTCATTTCCTTGACCTGCTTGGTGTAAACGCCCGCAGGCTTCTCGCTGATGGCATTGACGCCTGCATTCAGCGCGTCGATGACCATCGGAGGATGATAGTAGTGAGGAACCGCGACGATGACAACGTCGATCAGTCCGCTGTTCAGCATTTCCTTGTAGTCCGTGAAGGTTGTTACGTTTTCAGCGCCCTCCAGAGCCTTGATCGCGTCCAGCTTGCTCTGTTTCAGATCGCATACAGCCGCCAGAACGCCGTTTTCCACCTTGCCCGCAAGCAGGTTCTTGGAGTGACCGGAGCCCATGTTACCGACACCGATAATACCAAATCTGACCTTTTCCATTTTGATGTACCTCTCTTTATTGCGTTGAATATTGTTTACAAATCAGCCTCTGCCGCCCACGATCGGGTGACCGATCTCGGCAAGCATATTCTTGAGCGCGTTGACCGCGTAGTCGAACGCCTCGTCGGAGTTTTGGAACACAAACTTGTGCTTGAGCTCCTTACCGTCGAACTTCTTGTAGGAGTCGGACACAAACAGGTGAGGCTCAACCGTGAGCACGATCTCGCCGTCGAACATTGCATCGATCTTCTGCAGTGCCTCCTTGACGCGACCCTCGCCCGCGCCTGCGGGAACGATCACGCTGCCCTCGTACAGGCAGTCCTTGACGTGCATATACTCGAGGGAAGGAAGCGTAACCTCAAGACCCTTGACCGCGTCGTGCTGGCTGTGCACGAAGTTTGCGGGATCGAAGATGCCGCGCAGGTCGGGGAGCGTCTTAAGCAGATCCTCAACGCCCTCGGGGCATTCGCCGTAGATCTTACCCTCGTTCTCGTGGCAGAGCATGATACCTGCTTCCTTTGCCTCGTCCAGCATGATGCGCAATCTTCTCATGACCTCGTCACGGTTCTCCGCAAGCTGATCCTGCGGCACGAAGAAGCTGAACATACGCATACGCTTGGTGCCCAGAGCCTTACAAACCTCCAGCGCGCGGCGGAAGTCCTTCAGGTGGGGCTCGAAATCGTCTGCGATCTGGTACTTACCGATGGGAGAGCCAAAGGAAGGAACGCTGATGCCCTCCTCGTCAAGGCGGCGGCGGATCTCAGCCAGCTCCGCGTCGGTCTTTCTGAGCACGGGGTCGCCGTTCATGTTACGGGGCTCGATGCAATGAAGATCGTTTCTCTTGAGCGCGGCGATCTGCGCCTCAAGGCTCTCGCCCGCCTCGTCTGCAAATGCGGAAACAATAAACTTTGCCATGGCGTTTTTCCTCGTTGTTTATGTATTTTCAAAATTGATTACGCGTTAAACATGGGGAGCAGATACTTGACGCTTCTCTCCATTTCGCCAAACGGATCTTCCTTTTCGGGTGCGTTGTCCTGCTCGACGAGAACGTTCGCAACGCCTACCTTCTTGCAAGCCGCGATGATTTCGGGGAAGTTAGAAAAGCCCTCGCCGCAGGGGCAGATGGTTGAACGGTCAACCGCCTTGAATTCCTTGAAATGGATGCACTGCAATCTCGCACCGCCGATCCGTTCGATATACTCTGCGGCACTCTTGCCCGCGTAGTTGACCCAGCCCGTATCAAGGATCATGAACCAATTGGGCTTTTCCTCGATCATTACGTCCATAGAACATCCCTCTGCGTCGGAGAACTTATCGAACTCGAACGCATGGTTGTGATATGCAAAGTGCAATCCTGCCGCCTCGATCTTCTTGACGGGCTCTTCCATCACCGCGAAGAAATTATCCAGTGCCTCGCGCGAGCCGCGATATTCAACAGGCATACCACCAAGTCCGACCACGGGACAGCCGAAGATCTTGTGCTCTGCGATGAGCGCGTCGGTGTCGTTTACGATGCGGTCAAAGGGATTGTGCGTGCAAACGATCTCCATGCCGGTCTCCTCGGAGATCTTTGCCCACGTCTCGGCACCCATAGCGGCAACGCCCGAGAACTGTACGTTCTGATATCCCATTGCCTTGCACTTCAAAATCGTTGCCTTCAGATCCTCGGGGTTCTGGCAGAACGTGCGCAAGGAATACAACTGTGCTCCAAGCTTCATAACAATAAAATCCTTTCTATTGTCGGCGTGTCGCCGTACTACAAGGGGGAACGTGTGTTTTTGAACGAAGAGCAAGGATCCCCCTTGTACGAAGCCTCCAAAAAAACAGTGCTCCGACGCTATTTTTTCGACACTTCCCTACTATACCTTTATTATAACAACTTTATCTTTTTTTGTCTATCGTTTTTTTTGCGAAAAACCTTGCAAATATTGCTCTTTTGGTGTATAATAGTAGCAAAGAGGTGATCGACATGGCTTATCAATATCTGCAAAACTATCCCGGCATACGGGCATCCTGCTCGGTCTTTGACGCAACGCAAAAGGCAAAGTTCGAGCGTCACTGCCACAGCAACTACGAATTGATCTACATTCTGCAAGGCGAGGGCAAGTATATCGTGGAGGGCGTGGAATACCCTCTGCACCCGCACGCGCTGCTTCTGATGCGCCCTTACGAATACCACTACGTCTGCCCGAAGGAAACCCAGACCTACGAGCGCGTGGTCATCAATTTTGAGAACGACCTACTCCCCGAGGCGCTGCGCTCGCACCCGATGCTGCAGGGGCGCGGCGGCAACTATTTCTCGCTCAAAAGCATCAACCATCCCGTGCGCACCGCCTACACCCTTTTAAACAGTCTCATTCCGCTTGCCTCGGACGGCATGCAATCCACCCCCGAGGCGGAGGCGTTCCTGCGCGCCACCGTTACGCAGATCATCCTGCTCCTGACGCAGGAAACGCCCGAGCGTACCGTTCCCGAGGATCCCGGCGTCGTGCTCCGCATCATCGAATATCTCAATCGCCATCTGTGCGAGGAGATCTCCCTTGAAAACGTTGCGCGCGAATTCTTCATCAGCAAATACCATCTCTGCCGCATCTTCCACCAACAAACGGGCGCTTCGATCTTTACCTACTTCAACACCAAGCGCATGGCGCTCGCCCGTCAGATGCTCACCGACGGCGAGCTCGCTACCGCCGTCGCTCTCCGCCTCGGCTTCCGCGATTACTCTACCTTCTACCGCGCCTACCGCAAGCAGTTCGGAGAATCGCCGGTGCGGAAGATTCAGTAGAGGGGATATGTGGGGGAAGAAACTTTTTGAAAAAAGTTTCTTCCCCCACATCCTCATCTTCAAAAGCTTTCGCCAAATGGATTATAGCTTTCCCCATCGAGGAGGCACGACATTGTGCACTCTCTTTTGCAAATGCTCGGTGAAAGTTCGTAAATGCTGTACAGATTCTGTTTCTGCGTCGCAGTTCTGTAGTTCAATGCGCGTGATGCGCGTGCTCGCTGATCTCTTTCTCCTCGCGCTCCGCAGCGTCCAGCTGCGCCTCCACGTCGTCCTTCGATCCATGACGCTGCTCCATTCTTTTCAAGGCACGCGGCAAAAGGATCACAAGGAACACCGTCGCCCCCACCCAAGCGGCAGGGCCTGCGAAATACAGGAGCCAAAGCTTTGCCTCGTCCGCGATATTGGCATTCACCGAAATCACCGAAACCGTGATTCGCGCCATCAGCTCGATCACGCCGCACATGACCGCGGGCACCGTGTTGCCGATCCCCTTGAGCGCGCCGCGCGGTGCACAAAGCCCCACCATGAACGGGAAGAAAATAACCTGCGTGAAGATATATTCGCCCGCGTATTTGACGATCGCCGTTGTTTCCGCGTCGTTCCCCCAGCCCACGTACAGGCGGTAGACGAACTCACCGCAGAAGATGCTGAACGCCGCGCAAGCAGCGCCGAGGATCAGCATAATGACCGTCGTTGAGCGGATTCCCTCGTGCACGCGGTCATACCGCCCCGCACCGAGGTTCTGTGCGCAGAAATAGACCAGTGCCGATTCATAGACCTGAATAAAGATCCAGATAATACTCAACAGTCTCCCACCCGTGGCGATACCCGTGATGACCGCTTCGCTGTGTCCGTTGATCGCGATCTGCAAAACGGTTGCACCGATCGAAACGACCGAGTTGAGAAGTCCCATGGGAAGTCCGTTGGAGAGCAGGATCCTGATAATGGGGCGCGAAAAATGAATATCCGCTCTGCCGAACAAAAGCAGGGGCATACGCCGCCGCAGACGAATGACGTACATCACCGAGCCGACCACGCTCGAGCACACCGTTCCAACGGCAGCACCCGCGATCCCGAGTGGGATCAGCTTAAGGAAGGTAAAGTTAAAGGCAACATTAAGCGCGCCGCAAATACCCGAGATCATCATCGGCGTTTTACTGTCACCGAGTGCGCGGAACATACTCGCGCACACCCAAGAGATCGCGCTGACGGGCATCGCACCCATAATGATCAGGTAATAGATGTGTGCATCCCGCCAAAAGCCCTCGGGCGTGTTCATCAGATGCAGCATCGGATCGGCAAATATGCACGCGAGAATGGCGATGGGAAGCACCGTGACCGCCGTGAGCATCGTGGCGTTTGCCATCAATTTCCGCAAGCGTGCATGGTCACCCGCACCGAACACGCGACCTGCAAAGATCGCAAAGCCGCCGATGGTTGCCGCCAGAAAGCCTTCGATCATGCTCATGGCGGGCGTGATCGCGCTGATCGCTCCCAGTGCGTGCTTGTCGACGAACCAACTCACCATGATGCTGTCGGTGGTGCTGTAAACGTAGCTCATCATGCTGGATGCCAGCATGGAGAGCGCGAACATTGTAATCACACGGCGCGGCTTGCCCTGTGTCAGATCCTTTACCATACTCTGTTCCTCCGTCATTCTCAATCAAGTATAGTGCTACGGGATATCAGGCAAGTGTGCCCTCTTGTACGGGTTCCTCGCTCTTTTTCTCGTGCTCCTCCATTTTGCGTGCCATGCGCCGCACCCGCGATCCCCATGCGAAAAATGACGAGGAAAATGAAATTGAAGATCACGTTGCCAAAGCCGTTTACAAGAGCAATCCAAACCGGCGTTTTGGTGTCACCCAAGGCGCGGAAGACACCGGAAAACAGCCACGACGGTGCGCTGACGGGCTTTGCCAGGAGAATGATGGTCGTATAGGTCACCGACATCTCCAAAAGCTCCTTCGGCGTATCCATGGCAATCAGGATCGGGCGACAAAGCAAAACCGAGCCAACGGTGGCAATCGAAACAATGATCACGGTCAGGTAGATCGCGTTTGCCATGGTTTTGCGCATGCCTGCATGATCCCCCGCCCCGAATCGCTGACCGATAATGATTGAAACACCCGACAAAATCGAGAAGGACAGATTGTTCATCAGCATCAGAAAGGGTGACGCCGCGCTGACAGACCCCAACGCCTCGGCGTTGACGAAGCGACCGACCATGAGGCTATCGGTGAAGTTGTAGATATAGTTCATCATGCTTGCAAGAAGCATCGTGCAAGCAAACGAAACGATGAGCCTTGTGGGGCTTCCCTTTGTCAGATCTCTTACCATACCGCCGTGACCTCCGCGAGTAACAGTATTATACGAGCCTCAACTGCCTACAGTATACAGCAAACCTTTTGCGATTGCAATAAACAATCCCGATTTTCACTTGTACTTTTCCGACATTTTTGATTTTTTTATCTTTTAAAAAAGCTTTTCGTATTGCATTTTTTCTTTATGTGTGCTATACTGTTTTCAATCCCGAAGGAGGTGACCGATTTGGATATTTTACTGTCCGGAAAATCCACCCTGCAATACCATCACGCAAAGCACCACCACAAAACGTGGGAGCTGATCGCCAACCTTGAGGGGGACGGGTATATGGAGATCTCAGGACAAACGATCCCCTTTTCCGCCTACACTGTGGTCTGCATTCCGCCGCACGTCGAGCACACCAAGCATTCCGCCGCGGGCTTTTATGACACGTGGGTGTGGTTTGACGATTTTCCGATGATGGACACCGACCGCATAACCGTTTTGCAGGACGACAGCGACCGCAACATCACCTCGCTGATCAACATTCTGTATTCGGTGCAATACCGCAAGGAGCCGAACAAAAAGGTCGTGGCGGAGTCGCTTCTGGAATCGATCCAGCAGCTCATTCTCTCGCGTCTGGAGCGCAAGCCTCTTGACGCACGCGTTGACACGTTCCTGAACGACATCGTGCATCATTTTCAGAATCCCGCCTTTTCTCTTGACGAGTGCCTGACCCAGCACGGCTACTGCTCGGATCACATGCGCCGCCTCTTCCGCGAGCAAACGGGCAAAACACCGCACGAATACCTGATGCACCTGCGGCTCAAAACCGCCAAAAAATTCCTGACCGCACGCGACGTCTCTAACTATTCCGTCACCGAAATTGCCACCATGGTGGGCTTTAACGACGTCAGCTACTTCTCCCGCGCCTTCAAAAAGGCAACCGGGATCGCGCCGAGCGATTACTTTGAAAAGCAATAAAAAATCCGCAGAAAAGGACAGAGGGATACCCTCTGTCCTTTCGCTTGCATATTTTTTCCACATGCGCGCATGCTATATCAGAGGTGATAAACATGAAAATACTGATGCTGACCGACCGCATGGATATGGGCGGCGCGGAAACGCACATCGCACTTCTTTCGCGCGGACTGTGCGAAATGGGCAACGACGTGACCGTGCTCTCGCAGGGCGGTCGCATGGCAGATGAGCTGGAATCGCACGGGATCCGCCAGCTCCGCTTACCGATCGCCACTCACAATCCCTTTCTCTGGTTGCGCCTGCGGCGCGAGCTGAAGCTGCTCGTCAAGCGCGAGCACTACGATATTCTGCACGCGCACGCTCGGATTCCCGCATTTCTCATGCGCGGCTTGAAAAAATACGGTTGTGCGGAGATCGTGACCGTGCACGCGCGATTCAAAAGCTCCCCACTACTAAGGCGCTTGTGCCATTGGGGAGCGCACACCGTCGCCGTCAGCGAGGATCTGCGCGCATACGTGTGCGCCACGTACAGCATTCCTGCCGAGCAGGTGCACGTGATCGCAAACGGCATTGACTGCAACCGCTTCACGCCGCAAAAAAGCTGTTTTCCGACAGACGGTCAGCATGTGACGCGGATCCTGTTCGCCAGCCGCCTGGATCGGGACTGTGCGCGCGGCGCGCGCCTGCTTTGTCACGTCGCCCCCGCGCTTTGCCGTCGCTTTCCCACGCTGCAGATCGGAATCGCGGGGGGCGGCAGCGCGCGCGAGCAGATCCGTTCGCTTGCCGCCGACGCCAACAGCGTCATCGGTCGGGAGGCAATCACGCTGTTCGGAACGGTTTCGGACATGTCCGCGCTTCTGCAGCAGCAGGATATTTTCGTGGGGGTGTCGCGTGCCGCGATGGAGGCGGCAGCGTGCGGCTGTGCGGTGCTGCTGTGCGGTGACGAGGGGTATCTCGGATGCCTGAACGCCTCCAACGCGCAGGACGCCGCGCTTTCCAATTTTTGCTGTCGGGACTGTCCCTCTGCCGACGCGGAGCAGCTGGAAAGAGATCTGCTCTTCCTCTTGGAGCACCCCGCAGAGCGCGCCCGCTATGCCGCGGAAGCACGCGAGGTGATCCTGGGGCGCTTTGACAGCGCGCGCATGTGCCGTCGGATATTGACGCTGTACCACCGCGCTCTGCCGCCCACAGGCAGAAAAATGATCACCGTGGGTGGATATTTCGGCTGTGGGAACGTGGGGGACGACCTGATCCTGCAAGGGCTGCTCTCCGCCTTGCGCGACGCAATGCCCGCACTCCGCATCACCGCCCTGACGGGGCGATCGCGCGCCGCGTCGCGCCGCTTCGGAATCCCCTGCCGCGCGCGCAAGAATCCTTTGTCGGTCATGGCGGCGTTTTTGCGCTCCGATGCCTTTTTGTGCGGTGGCGGCTCGCTCCTGCAAAACGCCACCAGCAACCGCTCGCTCGCGTATTATCTGCATCTGCTCCGCGCCTCCCGCATCTGCGGCGCACGAACGGTTCTTTACGCCGCAGGCTTGGGGCCCTTGAGGGGGGGGCGCGCACGACGGCGCACCGCAAAAACGCTTTCGCGCTGTCGCTATATCAGCCTGCGCGACCCCGCCTCGTTTCATTTTGCGCAGACCCTTGGCATTGACCGTGCACTCCTACACGCGAGTGCCGACCCTGCCCTGCTCCTGCCGCCTCCCCCCGACACGCGCGCGCCGTTCCTTTTGCGCGAGCTCGGCATCGCGGCGCACAACCGCTTTTTCTGTGTCATTCTCAAGGGCGGACGCGCCACAATCGACGCCGACCGCATGACTGCTGCCGCCGTGCGCATGATCTGCAAGCGTCACGCGCTCACCCCGATCTTCCTCGTGTTTGATCGCAGGTGCGACCTGCACGCCACACGCGTCGGAGCGGAGATCCTCAAAGCACCCGTGCTTCCCATGCGCGAGGGCACGGACGCCATGGCGATCCTCTCACGCGCGCAGTTTTCCGTCACGATGCGCCTGCACGCCATGATCCTTTCCTCCGCCGTCGCCACGCCGTCACTCGGCGTATGCACCGATCCGCACGACAAAAAGATCCCCGCCTTCGCCGCGCAGAGCGCACAACGTGCGCTCACGCGAAACGAATTGAGCGTGGGGGCGCTCGTGGAACAGATGGAGGAGCTGCTGCAAAGCCGCGACTCTGTGCGCCCCATTTTGCGGGACGCTGTTGCGGATTTGCGAAAAAAAGCAAAAAAAGACCTTGAAAATATCCTTTCCATGCTTTATAATAATAAGTAGATTGTTACAAAGTGAGGAAAAAGCATGAAAAACGCACAGCTGGCAGACCTTTTGCGCCCCGAGGACTTCGACGGCATCGTCGGTCAGGATCACCTGTTCGGGGAGCGCGGCGTGGTGCGCCGTATGCTCGCAGGCGGGCGGATCACCAACATGATCTTCTACGGCCCTCCCGGCACGGGCAAGACCACCGCCGCATCTATCATCGCAAAGCAGTCGGGCATGACCTTCCGCAAGCTCAACGCGACCTCCGCGTCGCTCTCCGACGTCAAGGCGATCATTCAGGAAACCGGCAACGTGTTCGGTGCGGGCGGTATCTTGCTCTATCTTGACGAGATCCAGTATTTCAACCGCAAGCAGCAGCAATCGCTTCTGGAATATATGGAGGACGGGCGCATCACACTCATCGCGTCCACCACCGAAAACCCGCATTTCTTTGTCTACAACGCGATCCTCTCGCGCTCCTCACTATTTGAGTTCAAAACCGTCACGCCTGCAGCCCTGCGCCCCGTATTTCGGCGCGCGCTCGACTATCTCAACGCGGAAAACGGGCTGGGAAAGACCGTGTCCGACGAGATCTGCGACTATATCGGTCACGCCGCGCGCGGCGACGTGCGGCACGCAATCGTGCTGTTTGAAAACGCGTATCACGCCGCCGACGGTGAGATTCTGAAGGAGCACGTCGACAGCTTTGACACGTCGGTGAGCAATTTTAATGACGACACGCACTACGATCTGCTCTCCTGCCTGCAAAAATCCATCCGCGGCTCGGATCCCGACGCGGCGGTGTTTTACCTTGCAAAGCTGCTCCTCTCGGGCGAATTGCTTTCGGTCTGCCGCCGCTTACAGGTCATCGCGTCCGAGGACGTAGGACTCGCCTACCCCTTGGCGGCGGTCGTTACACGCGCCTGCTGTGAGTCGGCAAAGGAGCTGGGCATGCCCGAGGCGCAGATCCCGCTTGCAAACGCGACGATCCTGCTTGCCACCTCGCCCAAATCCAACGCCGCCGACATGGCGGTGCACGCCGCGGGCGAAGCCGTTGAAAAAGGAATGGGTGTGAACGTGCCGCTCCATTTACAAAGCCCTCTATTCAAGGGATACAAGTATCCGCACGACTACGAAAACCACTACGTAGAACAGCAATACCTTCCCTCCGACCTGCTCGGCGCGACCTTCTATCACCCCGGGTCCAACAAGACCGAGCAAGCCGCCGCAGAGTATTGGAAAAAGATCAAAAAGGGATAAGAATACGCATTGGAGCGTGGGGACTTTTCAAAAAAGTCCCCACGCTCTCCGCTTGTCACGCTTCCCCTTGACAAGCATGGCTGAAAATGGTATAATAAATTTCAGATGATTTCAAGAAAAAGGAGGGAGAGGCATGAAGGCGATCCTTGTCAGCGCGTGTCTGTTGGGCGAGCGTTGCCGTTACGACGGCGCAAGCAAGCCGTGCGACGCGGTGCTTGCGTTGCGCGAGAAATACCGTCTTGTGCCCGTTTGTCCCGAGGTGCTGGGCGGGCTTCCCACGCCGCGCGTTCCCTCCGAAATATGCGGTGACCGCGTGGTCATGCGCGACGGCACGGACGTAACTCAAAATTACCGCGACGGCGCGCAAAGGGCGCTGGAAATCGCACGCGAAAACGGCTGTGCGGTCGCTGTTTTGAAGGAACGAAGTCCCTCCTGCGGCAAGGGTCGGGTCTACAGCGGGCACTTTGACGGCACGCTGACGGAGGGCGACGGGATCTGCGCCTCCCTCCTTATGGCACACGGCATTCGCGTGCTGGGCGAGAGCGACTTGTCAAAGAAAGGAGCGGATCTACCATGAAGCAAACGGCAGATCTTACACGTGGCTCGCTCCCTCGTCAGATCCTCTTTTTCAGCCTGCCCCTGATCGCGTCCAACCTCTTGCAGGTGCTCTTCCACATGTCCGACCTTGCGGTGGTCGGACGCTTTTCGGCAGACGGTGCCAACGCGCTGGGCGCAGTCGGCTCGACCGCCACGCTCGTCACACTCTTCACGGGATTTCTGATGGGCATAGGCTGCGGTGTCAACGTGCTGGTGGCAAAATTCTTTGGCGCGGGCGACCGCGACAACGTCCGCAAAACGGTGCACACCTCCGCGCTCCTTTGCACGCTGATCGGGCTTGTGATCCTTCTGATCGGCGTCACGCTTGCAAAGCCGCTTTTGCAGCTGCTCGGCACGCACCCCGACCTTTTGAGCGGCGCGAGCCTTTATCTTCGCATCTATTTTCTCGGCATGCCCGCACTGGCGATCTACAACTTCGGCAACGCGGTGCTCAGTGCCGTGGGAGACACCAAGCGTCCCCTTTTTTACATGCTCACGGCGGGGCTCCTCAACATCGCGCTCAACCTTCTGTTCGTTGTCGTGTTCGATATGTCCATCGACGGCGTTGCGTGGGCAAGCGTCATCTCGCAGTACCTCTCGGCATTCCTGATCATCGCCGCACTCCTCCGCGCTCGTGACGTGCACGCCCTGCGCTTGAGCACTCTGCGAGTCGACCCGATCATGGCAAAGCTGATCCTGCGCCTGAGCGTCCCCGCAGGGCTTCAGAACGCGCTCTTCCACGTGGCAAACCTGTTTATTCAGGCAAGCGTCAACAGCCTTGGCAGTGCCACCCTGATCAACGGAAACTCCGCCGCGGCGAACTCCGACGCCCTGATCTTTGACGTCATGGCGGCATTCTACACGGCGTGCTCCAGCTTTATCGGGCAAAACTTCGGTGCCGGCAACCGCGAACGCATCAAAAAAAGCTACTTTATCTGCCTTGCCTACGCTTTCGGCATTTCTGCCGTGATGAGTGGCGCGCTCGTGCTCTTCGGGCGGCAGTTTCTCTCGCTCTTCACCACCTCCCCCGCCGTCATTGACGCAGGTATGACGCGCCTTGTCATCATGGGGCTCTCCTATCCCTTCTCGGCATTTATGGATTGCACCATTTCCGCCTCGCGCGGGCTTGGTAAAACGGGAGCACCCACGCTGATCGTAATGCTGGGCTCGGGCGTGTTCCGTCTGATATGGCTGGCAACCGTGTTCCTCTGTTTCCGCACGGTCGAATCCATTTACCTGCTCTACATCTTTTCCTGGACCATCACGGCGGTCGCGGAGATCGTCTATTTCCGCCGCATTTACAAAAAAACGGCATCCGCGCTTTGAACTTTTTAAAACACGCTTGACTTTCAAACGGATTTCCTTTATAATTAAAGCAACCTAAAAACGGAGGTACATCATGCTTTACACGATTAAAAACAAAGAATTGACGGTCGTCGTTTCGGACACGGGCGCGGAGCTCATCTCTGCCAAGCGCGGCGACTGCGAATACGTCTGGGTCGCCGATCCCAACGTCTGGCCCTTCCATTCTCCGCTCGTCTTCCCCGTGTGCGGAAGATTTCAGGACGCGCAGTACACCTACCAAGGAAAGATCTACAACATCGATCTGCACGGCTTCATCCGTCCCTCGGTGCTGACCGTTGAAAAGCACACCGACACGGAAATTTGCCTGGCACTTTACGCCACCGAAGCAACGAAAAAGGTCTACCCCTTCGACTTTACGCTCAAGGTCTGGTACATTCTCGAGGGTAACAAGCTGACCTGCCGATTTGACATGGCAAACGTAGGCGAGAACATGCTCCCCATCACCATGGGCGGTCACCCCGGCTTCAACGTACCGCTTGATTCCAATGGGGCATTTGAGGACTATTACCTCGAGTTTTCCGAGGATTGCTCTCCCGACCGGTTCATTCTCTCCGAGCGTTACCTCATGACGGGCAAGAAAAAGGCACTCCCCTTAGAGGATTCCCGTATTCTGCGCCTGCGCCACGATCTGTTTGACAACGACGCGGTCTTCATGAGCCGCATGGCAAGCTCCGTCACGCTCAAGTCCGACAAGACCGATCGCTACGTTACGGTTTCCTATGCCGATATGCCCTACCTCGGCGTGTGGCACAACTCCCACACGGAGGCGCCCTTCGTTTGTATCGAGCCCTGGTGCGGTCTGCCCGGTGTCGACAGCGAGCTTGAAGACCTGGAAACCCGCGCCGATATGTTCCGCATCCTTCCCGGCAAGTCTAAGTCGGTGGAGTTTTCGATGTTGTTTGGTTGATGCTTTTTTTGTGGGGGAACTTCTTGAAAGAAGTTCCCCCACACCCCTTCAAGAACTTTCACCGCATGGGTATCACCCCCCTCTATAGGAACGCGCAACACAGTGCGTCCTTTTTTCATGCCTACACGGTGAAAGTCCATAGTGCAGTACAGATTTCTGTTTGTGTGTCGCCCGCTCGTAGCTCATTGCCATTCGCTCGCACGTAATAGTGCTTGTGCACGCTTCGGCAGAGGCAGAATATTAAATTCCGCCCCCCATGAGGTATGCACAAGCAATTCACCGCTCTCCCGAAATGCGCTTCCGTGAAGCGCACACGCCCCGTGCGTTCACGTCTGAGCAACGTGAACGCACGGGGCGTGCTCTTTTGTGAAGGTTTTAGAGGGAGAGGGAGACCTTTTCCTCAAAAAGGTCTCCCTCTCCCCATATTCCTCCCCTTTAA
This sequence comes from Eubacteriales bacterium, assembly GCA_045597145.1. Taxonomy (GTDB): domain Bacteria; phylum Bacillota; class Clostridia; order Oscillospirales; family CAG-272; genus UMGS1865. The sequence goes on along the minus strand of JAZODU010000024.1, from coordinate 24,420 downwards.
TCCGCTTTCTTAATAATCTTACGCGGGCATTTGGTGGCACAGATGCCACAGCCCGTGCACTTGGACTGATCGATCGTAGCCACGAAATCCGTAACCGTGACCGCGCCCACGGGGCAATTTTTTTCGCAGATCTTGCAGGAGATGCACCCGACATCGCACTGCTTGCGCGTAACGGCACCCGTTTCCACCGAGCGACACTCCACGCAATACTTACTCGACACGGGAATCATCGAAATTATGTGCTTGGGGCAAAGATTCGAGCACGCGCCGCAGCCGATGCACTTTGCGTTGTCTACGACCGCCAAACCGTCTATCACGTGGATCGCGTCGTACTTACACGCCGCCACGCAGGTTCCAAGACCGATGCAGCCGTTCGGGCAGAGCTTGTCGCCGCCGCCCATTTTTTCAGCCGCGATACAATCCTGCGCGCCCTCGTAAACGTATTTATATTTCGCCGTGTGGCAGTTACCCGAGCACATCACGTGCGCGTGAACGGGCACCGATGCCTCGACCTCCATACCCATGATCTCACCGATGCGCTTCGTGCCCGCCGCCGAGCAAGCGTTGCAGGCGTTGGGCATTGCCTCGCCCTTGACGATGGCGTCTGCCAGTGCCGCACAGCCCGAATAGCCGCAGCCGCCGCAGTTCGCGCCCGGCAGAACCTCAAGGATCTGCTCCACGCGCTCATCCACCTTTACGGCAAACACGCGCGACGCAACCGCCAGAACCACGCCGAACACAATTCCAAGTCCTGCAAAAATGCCGACGGGAATCAAAATCAATTCAATTGGCATATGTATAACCTCTTTCCGTTCTTGATGGAAGCTTCCGCATCAGAATTTGATACCGGAGAAGCAGGAGAACGCCATAGCAATCAGCCCCGCCGTGATCAGCGTCAAGGGAAATCCCTTGAAGGCACGCGGCGGCTCGGCGTTTTCCAAGCGAACACGCACGCCAGCGAACACCACGATCGCAAGCGTAAAGCCCATGGACGCCGCAAAGCCGAAGCAGATCGCCTCGATCAGGCTGTAGCCTCTTTGCACGATCAGGAGCGCGGAGGAAAGCACCGCGCAGTTGGTGGTGATCAGCGGCAGGTAAATCCCCAGTGCCGTGTAGAGCGCGGGAACGAACTTGCGCAAAAACATTTCGATAAACTGCACCAATGCGGCAATAACCAGAATGAACGCGATGGTTTTCAGATAGTCCAGGTTGAAGGGCTTGAGCAGGAACGCGTAAACCGCCCACGTCACGGCACTTGCCACCGTGATGACGAAGGTGACCGCCATACCCATACCCAGCGCGGTCGACGGCTTTTCGGAAACGCCCAGAAAGGGGCAGCAGCCGTAGAATTTGGAGAAGATGAAGTTTTCGACAAGGAACGCCGTAAACATCATAATCAGAATTTGTCCGAAATTCATGCGTTTACCTCCTCCTTGGTATCAGTTACTTCCACACCCTGCTCTGCCGGGTGGCGCAATTCGTCGATCTCCTTCAGTCGCGCGCGGTCAGCCGCAGAATTGCGGATCTTCTGAACCACGGCAATGATCAGTCCCAGCGTCATGAACGCGCCTGCGGGCAGAATGAAGATGACCATCGGGTTTTCGCTGTAGCCGGGGATCTTATAGCCCAAGATCGAGCCCGCGCCCAAAAGCTCGCGGACAAACGCGATCAGACAGAGCGCAAGGGTAAAGCCCAAGCCCATTGCCACGCCGTCCACAATGCTCGGGAGCGGCTTGCTCTTGGAGGCGAACGCCTCGGCGCGCGCCAGAATGATACAGTTGACGACGATGAGCGGAATGAACAGACCCAGCGCCTGATAGAGCGAGAAGAAATACGCCTGCATCAACAGCTCGACCGCGGTCACAAATCCCGCAATCACAACGATGTAAGCCGCAATGCGCACCTGCTTGGGAATAAACTTGCGTAAGAGCGAAATGAACAGGTTGGAGCAGATCAGCACCGTCGTCGCCGCCAAGCCCATGCCCACGGCGTTCTTCAGCTCGGTGGTGGTTGCAAGCACGGGGCACATACCGAGCAGCTGCACAAGCACGGGGTTGTTATCAAGGATTCCCTCCTTGACCTGCTTCAAAAATTTATTCATTTTCAGCACCTCCCATACCCGACACTGCTTTTATAAGCATCGCCGTCGCCTTGTTGATTCCTGCGGTCACAGCCTTGGAGCTGTAGGTCGCGCCCGAAATACCGTCTACGTTCTCATAATCGATCTTGATGCCGGCGCCGTAAAACTGCTTGCGGAAGCCATCGGTTTCAATCTTGGAGCCAAGTCCCGGGGTTTCCGAATGGCTGATGATCTCAACACCGCAGACCTTGCCCGCAGCGTCGTATCCGACCATCATCGTGATGTCGCCGCCATATCCCGAGCCCTCAACGACCTCCACGCAATAGCCTACGAGAGTACCGTCTTTGCTCTTCACCTCATACACACCCGCATGGCCCTCTTTTTCATGAATAATGGGATCCTTCACGTCCTTGAAGATCACACCGATTGCCTTTGTCTTTTCGGCAGCTTGGTTTTCCGCGTACTTATCCTTTGTCAGGTTGTACGCAAGCGATACCACACCCGCGATGATCGCGCAAATGAGCAGGAGCTTAAGTCCGACAACGAGTGCGCTCCATACGGATTTACCGTTCGTTTTTTTCATACGTCACGCCCCCTTTCTCTGACGGCGTGCCTTGCCGTACACGCGCGGCTTGGTCGCCATATCCAGATACCATACAAGGCAGTTCATAATGAGGATCGCAAAGGACACGCCCTCGTTCAAGCCTCCGAAATAGCGGATAAACACGGTCAGCAGTCCCGCGCCCACGCCATAAATGATCCGTCCCCGGCTCGTCACGGGAGAGGTCACGTAGTCGGTCGCCATGAAGATCGCACCGATCATAAGACCGCCGCTGAACACCGACGCGCCCATAAAGGTCAAGCGCTCCATCACCGACGCATCAAGACCGATGGGCATGGGGAGCGCGAAGGTAAGCAGTGCCACCGTGCCGATCATTGCCACGGGAATATGCCAGCGGATCACGCCGCGGCAAAGCAGATAAATGCCGCCGATGAGCAGCATCAGCGCGGAGATCTCACCGATACAGCCGCCGTGATTGCCAAGGAAGAGATCCAGCACGTCGATCCCCTCGGGCATCGCGCCGCCCTTGATCGCCCCCAGAGGCGACGCCGAGGCAACCGCATCAAAGCTGCGGTCAAACGCCTTGGGATAGCTGTTCGCCATATCGTTGGACCAGGCAAGCATCAAAAAGACGCGTGCCGCCAGCGCGGGGTTCATAATGTTTTTGCCAAGTCCGCCGAAGAGCTGCTTGACAACGATGATCGCAAACGCCGCGCCCACGACGGGAATATACAGGGGCGCACCTGCGGGCAGGTTCAGTGCCAGAAGCAGACCCGTGACCGCCGCCGAGCAATCCGCGATCGTCACCGTGCGGCGCAGAACCAGCTGCGTCAGCATTTCAAACAGCACACAGGACGCGACCGAGAGCAGCACGATGAGAGCCGCGCGAATACCGAACGCGTAAATGCCCCAGATCGTCGCAGGTGCCAGAGCCACCAGCACGTCCTTCATCAGGGATGTCGTGCTCATTCTGCGGTGCGCGTGAGGCGAGGGAGAAACCGTCAACAGCTCATGCGCCGTTTCAACAGCGGACGTGGGAGCGGCTTCCACGGTTACTTGTTCTTTCAAATCCATAACATGACCTCTCAATTATTTTTTCGCACTCTTCGCGCGCAAAGCACCCTTTGCCACGCGAATGTACTGCACGATCGGCACGCCTGCCGGGCAGTTGTAGGTACAGGTTCCGCATTCCACACAGCTCATTACGTCCATGCTTGCCGCGTCGTCGTAGCGTCGCGCCCGACCGTACTGTGCCAGATAGTTGGGCATCAGATGCACAGGGCAATGCGCCACGCAGTAGCCGCAATGTAGGCACGCCGTGTGATAGGTGTTGATCTTATCCGCTTCCTCCGAGAAGCAAAGGAGTGCCGACGTTCCCTTGGTGACGGGGGCGTCGAGATCCCACTGTGCCTGCCCCATCATGGGACCTCCGCTGATCAGCTTCTTGATCGGCTTGACCGTTCCGCCGCAGTATTCGATCAGCGTGCGGTAGGATGCGCCCAGAGGCGAGCGGACGTTCTGCGGGTTCTTGACGCAGTCGCCCGTGACCGTCACGATACGGCTGACCAGGGGCAGTCCACGATAAAACGCACGCGAGATCGCCGCCGAGGTTTCGGCGTTGACGATCATACAACCCACGTCCGCGGGCAGCTTTCCTGCGGGAATTTCCTTTTTATAGATCGCCTGAACGAGCTGACGCTCGTCGCCCTGCGGATACTTCGTTTTCATCACGCATACGCGAATCCCCGGCTTATCCGCCACGGTACTCTCCAACAGATCGATCGCGTCGGGCTTGTTGTCCTCGACCGCAAGAATCCCCTCGCCAACGTTCAGCGCGTGCATCAGCACCTCAAGACCGCCGATCACAGCCGCGCTTCGCTCAAGCAGCAGGCGGTGGTTTGCCGTGATGTAGGGCTCGCACTCCGCGCAGTTGATGATGACGCTCGTTGCCTTTCCGACCGCACTCTGGATCTTTGCGTAGGTCGGGAAGGTCGCACCTCCCAGACCGCTGATGCCCGCCGCACGGACCACCTGCACGATCTCCTCGGTCGTGGTTTCCGCCAAGGGCTTGCCCCAGGGCTTGATGGTTTCGGACATGACGTGCTGTCCGTCGTTTTCGATCACAATGTTCTGAATAGGCGTTCCCTGCGCGTTGTGACGCGTGACGATCTCCTTGACCGTTCCCGAAACGCTTGCGTGAACGGGACAGCCCAAGCCGCCCGTCACCTCACCGATAACCTGACCGACCTTTACATAATCCCCCTTTTGAACAACGGGAGTTGCATGCGCACCGATGTGCTGGGAGAGCGGAATGGATACCGTGGCGGGCTCTGGCAGGCGAACCGTTGCCAAAGCCGCTGTATCCTTATGTTCTGCTACGTGCGTACCACCCCGAAAGGTGTATTTCTTCTTTCCGATCATAATTTCCCTTTCCGCATAAATTTTCGGCAAAAAAGCTTTGCCGGACAGAATAAACAATATACCAAATATATTATAATATAAGCAAACGGGAAAGTCAATAAAAACATTTTTTTAACAAACATTCATTTGTGAAAATACACCAACAAAGTACATTTTTCGGGTACTTGATGGCTACTCATCAAGTACTCGCGCGCCCCAAAAACGAGCATACGTCGTGCAAAAAGCGGCAAAAAAGATTTTTTGACAATTTTCAAAAAAGGTATTGACAAACAAAAGCGGTTGTGATATAATATTCAAGCGTTGGCGGGATAGCTCAGTTGGCTAGAGCAACCGGTTCATACCCGGTAGGTCATGGGTTCAAATCCAATTCCCGCTACCACCGGCCCGTTGGTCAAGCGGTTAAGACACCGCCCTTTCACGGCGGTAACAGCAGTTCGATTCTGCTACGGGTCACCAATAAAAGGCACACATCTTTTGATGTGTGCCTTTTATTGTGATTTCCGATTGTAAATCGAGCTGTGCAAATTTTACAAGCAAAATTTGCTATAGCGTGCGCCCGCACTAACCTCGGCATACCACCGTATTTTGCACACACTTCAGTTCTGATTTTGCTGCGGATAAAATTTATCGTATTCCGCTTGCAACGCTCCCGTTTTTGTGTTATAATGCTTACAGTACATGATGCGGAGGCGGAACATGAACAGAAAAAGCGTTTTGATCATCAATACGGGTGGCACGATCGGCATGAAAAAGACCGAGCGGGGCTACGCGCCCGTGGAGGGCTTTCTGCGCGAGGCGATCGCCACCATCGGCGATATGCAAAAGGCAGATGCGCCTGCGTGGGAGCTGTATGAGCTCTCTCCCCTGCTCGATTCCTCGGACGTCACAGTCAAGGAGTGGAACAAGATCGCCTCCGTAGTCTACGAGCATTACAACGACTACGACGGATTTGTGATCCTGCACGGAACCGACACCATGGCGTACACCGCCTCGGCGCTCTCCTTTATTTTAGAAGGGCTGAACAAGCCCGTGGTGCTCACGGGCTCGCAGATCCCGCTCTCGGAGATCCGCAGCGACGGCAAGGATAATCTCGTCACCTCGCTCCTCATCGCCGCCGACGGAATCGCACGCGAGGTATGCCTGTATTTCAGCGGCAAGCTCCTGCGCGGCAACCGCGCGATCAAGATGAGCGCGGACGACCTCGTGGCGTTCGATTCGCCCAATTATCCGCACCTCGCCGACGTTGGCATCACGGTCAAATACAACCTCCCCGCCATCGGCCGCTTCGGTGCGGACAAGCTGACGCTCAAGCCCCTATCCGAAATTCCGATCGGCGTTCTCAAGGTCTTCCCCGGGATCCAGTTCGGGCTGTTTGAATCCATCATGACCGAAAAGCTCTCGGGTATCGTGCTCGAAACCTTCGGCGCGGGCAATATTCCGTCGGACAGCGGCACGCTGATCCCCATCATCTCCCGCGCGTTTGAAAGCGGATCGGTGGTAGCGGTCTGCTCACAGTGCCCCTCGGGAACGGTTTCGCTCGGCGCGTACGAAGCCAGCTCTGCGCTCAAAAGCGCGGGAGCGGTCAGCGGCGCGGACATGACCACCGAGGCGGCGGTCGCAAAGCTCTATTACCTGTTCAGCCTCGGCATTCCCAAGAGCGAGATCAAGGAGAAAATGGAACAGAGCCTACGCGGAGAGTTGACACAAATCTGATACAAAAGAAAAAAGGCGATCGCAAATTGCGATCGCCTTTTTTGAGGTATGTGCGATTGGAATCACTTCTTGAGTGCGTTGACCAGACCCGGAACGCCATCTGCCACCAGCAGTGCGCCGATCTTCATAATATTCTCCGTTTTATCTGCACCGATGGGGCTTGAAATCAAGGTCAGTATATCCAAAAAAGCCTCGCTTGTCAAGAAAAATATTGCAAAAATCAAAATAACCGAAGGACAGCCGCAGAGAGTGGTGCTCTCTGCGGCTGTGCTTATTCCGCTATATCCGCGACCACGGATTGGAGATATGCCAGATCGTTGCGCGCATACCAGACGCGATCTCCCGGACGCGGTGCCTCGATGCCGACAGGCCCCTCGAAGCCGACCTCCATGAGCTTTTCCACGTACAGGCGGTGGTTGATCTCACCCTCTGCCAGTGCCGTGGGCGAGCGCAAGCTGCTGCCGGGGATGGCAACCGAGTTTTTCATGTGTGTGTAGAACAGCTTGTCACCCAAAAGCTCGATCGACTCGTCAAGCGTGGGATGCGTAGGAAAACAAACCGTGTTTCCATAGTCAAGATTGACACCGACCATGGGGCTTCCGATCTCGTCAACCAGCTTCTTCGCCGTTGCGGGCAGGTCGTGAACGTATCCCATGTGCGTTTCAAATGCAAAACGGACGCCAAGCTCCTCCAGCACCTTGCCGATCTGTTGATATGCGTCCACCGTCATGCTCCATTCCTCGCGCGTTGCCACCCCACTGCCAAGAAACTCGTAGCCCGGCTTGGGAGACGTCGGGAACGGAGATTTGATCCAGGTCGCCATGGTGTTGCAGATGGTCGTTTCGCACAGCTCGCGCGCGATCTTTACCTTTTCGATCGCCTCGTCGATCGACCGTTTGCGCTCCTCCGCGTCAGCCGCGGAAGCACCTGCTACGATAATTCCGAACAATATTTCCTTCAAGCCGTATTTTTTCTTTGCCGTGCTAATCGCCTCGGCGTATTCGCGGAAGGAAATATCCCCAAGGCTCTTCGGGATCGCACCGCGAAACTCAACGCCGTCGTAGCCAAGCGTTGCCGCCATGCGGCAAACGTCGTCCACCGTGCGCTTACCATAGTTTCCGCCGCTGATCTCGGCGTAATTGATGTGCATGATGATGTTGTTGTTTTTCATACCGATTTCTCCTTTTTAAGGTCTTTTGTTTAGTATAGCACAGGAAAGCCAAAAACGTAATAGCATTTTCTACTTTTTATATTGCGTTTTCTACTTTTTGCCTTGCAAAACCCGCGCAAACGTGCTATAATGTTGCCAACCACAAAAAGGAAAAAAGCCATGGATATTTTCACAACAATGATCACTCCCTACGCCAAAGACGGCAAGGTGGATTACGACACCGCCGAAAAATACGTGGATTGGTATTTTGAAAACGGGCTGAACGGTATTTTTGCGGTCGTCAGTCCGGCGAAATCTTCTATCTCACTTTGGAAAATAATAAAATATTTTTTCAAAAAAGCCTTGACAAACGCTTGCGAATCTGTTATAATAACAAAGTCGCAAGCAAATGCTGGTATGGCTCAGTCGGTAGAGCACGTCATTGGTAATGACGAGGTCATCAGTTCGATTCTGATTACCAGCTCCAGAAGAAGCACCGTAATAACGGTGCTTTTTCTTTTTTCTTTATTGCAAAAGCCGCACGTTTGTGATATAATCATAGTATCATTTCCAAAGCGAGGTGACAGGAATGGACTGTCAAGGACGAATTCGCCTACGTCGATTCGCTCGCTGCCTCCGCAAAGTTGCAGGCGGCGGTTGTATATTGCTTTGATATGGAGGACTCACAATGAAAACACGCAAAAGCGGTATTTTAATGCACGTTTCCTCGCTCTGGGGCGACCATTCCGAGGGCTCATTCGGGTGCGCGGCGCGCGAATGGGTGGATTTTCTCGCCGCCGCAGGCTTTTCGGTCTGGCAGGTGCTTCCCTTCTGCCTCCCCGACGAATACAATTCCCCTTACAAATCCTTCGGTGCGTTCAGCATCAATCCCTATTTCATTGACCTGCCGACCCTTTCCGAGCAAGGGCTGATCACCCCCGACGAGCTGGCGGCGGCAAAGCAGCGCGTGCCCTACGCCTGCGAGTTTGACCGTTTGAACGCAGAGCGCATCGCGCTCCTCTCTTTGGCAGCGTCCCGCGTGCGCGACCGCGCGCCGATCGAGGAATTTCTTGACACGCACAAGCAGACCGCAGAGTTCTGCCGCTATATGGCGACGCGCGAGGCGAACGGAGGCAAGTGCTGGGACGAATGGACGACGACCGAGTGCGATCCCGACGTGCTCTTTGCATGGCAGTTCATGCAATACGAGGCGGTACGCGAGTGGCGGGAGATCAAGGCTTACGCCAACGCGCGCGACATTGAGATCGTGGGCGACGTGCCGATCTACGTGGCGTACGACAGCGCGGACGTCTGGGCAAACCGCGAGCAATTTCAGTTGGATGCAAAAGGTAGAATGAAGAAGGTCGCGGGCGTACCGCCCGACTACTTCTCTGCGGACGGTCAGCTTTGGGGGAATCCCCTCTACGATTGGGCGCGCATGAAAAAGGACGGCTACGCTTGGTGGCAGGCGCGCATGGCTTTTATGATGGAGCTGTTTGACGGCGTTCGAATCGACCACTTCCGCGGCTTGGAAAGCTACTTTTCCATCCCCGCCGACGCCACGACCGCACGCGGCGGCGTGTGGGTCAAGGGTCCCGGTATGTCGCTGATCCGCGCGCTCGCGCCCATCTGCGACGGCAAGCTCATGATCGCGGAGGATCTGGGCGACATCACGCCCGCCGTGGCGGAGCTGGTGCGCAAAAGCGGCTACCCCGGTATGCGCGTGCTTCAGTTTGCCTTCCTCGGCGACGAAAACTCGCCGCATCAGCCGCACAACTATGACTTCAACTGCGTTGCCTACACGGGCACGCACGACAACAACACCCTCTTGGGCTACGTTTGGGACCAGGACGAGAGCACCAAGTGCCATCTGATGGCATACTGCGGCTTTACGGGGGATTGGAACGCCTGCTACGACGCCGTGCTCCGCACGATGTTCGCAAGCCACGCGGGGCTTCTGATGCTCCCCGTGCAGGATCTCTTCCTCTTCGGCAAGGACACGCGACTCAATACCCCCGGTTCTGCCGACGGCAACTGGGCGTACCGCGTCACCCGCGACCAGTTCGCCGCCCTCAAGCCCGAAAAATTCATGGCGTGGAATCGATTGTATTGCAGAAAGTGATTTGGAACGCGTTTTACGGGGAAAGCTTTTTCAAAAGCTTTCCCCGCTCCCCTTTCAAAGCGTTCACCAAATGGGTACCCATCAAGTACTCGAGCCTATAAGGCTTTGAGAAGCAAACAATTATATAAGCTGCGTAGCACCCTACAGCGTTGCAATTTTTGATAGGTTTTGTCAAATCGAGCCGAAGAAAGATGCCCATCCTTCAAGGCGAGCTTTGGCGAAAGACGCGAAAATGGCTCACCACGGGGCGCATGTGTTCGGTTCTCTTCGGCTATAGTTTTCTAATTTTTTATTGTACCACACGCAAGCAAAAAAATGCTACAAAAAACGCAAAAAAGAGGAGCACTTTTCGCGCTCCTCTTAACATGATTATTCGGGATAGACCAGCTTTTCGGCGCGCGCCAGTGCCTCGTCGATGTTGGGAAGGATGTTTTCCTCGCCCACAGCCTTGACAAAGCCCGCCCGTCTGAGCACCTTCATCGGCTGCTCGCCCACGTGCGAGAGCAGCAGAACGCGTCCGTTTTTGCGACACTCCTCGAAGATCGAGAAAAGATTTTTGCTACCGCTGCCGTCCAGCATCGGCACGTCGCGCATACGCAGGATCACCACCTTGACGTCGTCCTTGACACGGATCGCGCGGAATTTTTCGCTCGACGCAAAGAACATCGGCCCCTCGATCTCGATCACGGCGGTGCAATCGGGGATATCCTTGAGGCGTTGGTTGTCGTGCGACGCCAGAAACTCCTCGTCGTTCCACGCGCGCACGTAGGTCACGTCCGCCATGCGCTTCATAAAGAGGATCACGGTCAGCACCATGCCCGCGGCGATCGCCACGACAAGGTCAAACACAACCGTCAGCACAAAGGTCACGACCAGCACCAGCACGTCGGTCCACGGTGCGGTCTTGCAGATGCGGACGAACTGACGCCACTCGCACATATTATACGCCACGATAAAGAGGATCGCCGCAATGATCGGCATCGGGATAAAGCCCGCGTAAGGCATCAGGAACAGCAGCACCAGCAACAGCACGACGGCGTGTACCATGCCCGAGATCGGCGAGCGGCCGCCGTTTTTGACGTTGGCGGCGGTACGCGCGATCGCGCCCGTGGCGGGGATACCGCCGAAGAGCCCCGAGCAGATGTTGCCCGCGCCCTGCGCGATCAGCTCGGTGTTGGAGTTGTGCTTGTCGCCGATCATCTCGTCGGACACCACACAGGAAAGCAGGGATTCAATGCCTGCGAGCAATGCGATCGTGAACGCCGAGGGGATCAGCTTCGGGATCATATCCCAATCGATCTTGGGGAATGTGGGCGTGGGGAATCCGGCATCGATCGTATACAGCGCGCCAATGGTCGGGACGTTGTCGCGGAACACAGGAACCAGCGTCGCCAGCACAGCGCCGATCAAGACGGCGATGAGCGACCCGGGGATCTTTTTGCTGATCTTCGGCCATACGATGAGGATCGCAAGCCCGATCAGTCCCACGACGAGCGCTTCCCAGCGGAAGGTGTCGATGTTTTTGCCGATCGCCTCCAGCTTTTCGATCGCCTCAACGGGGCTCTCGCCGCGAAAGCTCATGCCGAGAAAATCCTTGATCTGCCCGATCACGATGGTCACGGCGATCCCCGACGTAAAGCCCGTGGTGATGGTGTGCGGAATGTACTTGATCAGCGTTCCGAGGCGCAAAACGCCCATCAGGATCAGGATCAAGCCCGCCATGATAGTAGAGATGACCAAGCCCTGCATGCCGTAATCGAAAATAATGCCTGCCACGATGGTGGCGAATGCGGCGGTGGGACCCGAGATGTTGACGCGGCTGCCGCCCAGAAGTGCGATGACAAAGCCCGCAACGATCGCGGTATAAAGCCCCTGCACGGGCTCCGCCCCCGACGCAATGGCAAGCGCGATGGAGAGCGGCAGAGCGATGATCGCAACGATCAGCCCCGCCACAAGATCGCCGGCAAGCTGACGTCCGCTGTAGCCCTTGAGCGACTCGATGATCTTGGGTCGAAAAGTCTTCATATTTGATTGCCCTTTCATATGATGATGTTCAATTCCATATTGTACTCCTTTTCCGTGCTTTTTGCAAGCCCTTTTTTGACTTTTTTGTGAAATTTATTGACAGCGGCGCGCAAATATGATAGAATGAATTTTGTCGTTTTTTCAAATATTTACATACGGAAGGATCCAATGGAACAGATCAAACAAGAAAACAAAATGGGCACGATGCCCGTTCCGAAATTGCTTTTCACCATGTCCGTGCCGATCATCATCTCGATGCTCGTGCAGGCGATGTACAATATCGTGGACTCGGTGTTCGTCGCCACCTTTGACAACGTGGCGGGCACGGCGGCACTCACGCTCGCCTTCCCCATTCAGAACCTGATGATCGCCGTGGCGGTCGGTCTTGCCGTGGGCATGAACGCCCTGCTCTCACGCTCGCTCGGTCAAAAGGATTTCGACCGCGCCAATCACATTGCGGGTCAGGGCTATTTTCTCACGCTTTGCGGCTATCTCCTCTTTCTCCTCATCGGGCTTTTTGCCGTCAAGCCCTACGTTTCCATGCAGACCGGCGGCACGGACAACCCTCTGATCGCGCAATACGGCGTGGAGTACCTCTCCATCATCTGCATAGGATCGGTCGGCGTATTCATTCAGGTCACGGGCGAGCGGCTTCTGCAAGCCACGGGTAAAACCGTTTTGAGCATGGTGGTACAGGGCGCGGGCGCGATCACGAATATCATTCTCGACCCCATTCTCATCTTCCACGGCGGCGACACCTTCGGGGGCGTGACGGGCGCGGCGATCGCAACCGTGATCGGACAGCTCGTGTCGGGCAGCCTTGCGATCCTTCTCAACCTCAAGTACAACAAGGAGATCGTTCTCAAGCTCAAAAGCATCCTCCCCGTGCCGCGTCTGCTCGGCGAGATCCTCTCCATCGGAATCCCGTCGGTGCTCATGCAGGCGATCGGCTCGGTCATGACCTTCTGCATGAACAACGTGCTCATCGCCTTCCCGCGCGACGGTGTAACGGCGATGAACGTATTCGGCATCTACTTCAAGCTCCAAAGCTTTATCTTTATGCCCGTGTTTGGTCTGAACAACGGCATGGTACCCATCATCGCCTACAACTACGGCGCACGTCGGCGTGACCGCGTGATCGCCACCATGCGGCTCGCTACAATCTGCGCCGTGGCGTATATGCTTCTGGGGCTCGCCGCCTTTCAGATCTTCCCCGATCAGCTTCTCTCGATCTTCAACGCAAGCCCGCGGATGCTGGAGATCGGACGCGTCGCGCTCCGCACCATTAGCCTCAGCTTCATGTTTGCAGGCTTCTGCATCGTCACGCTCTCGGTCTGCCAGGCACTCGGCAAGAGCATCTACAGCCTCTTTACCAGCATCGGGCGTCAGCTCGTCATTCTGATCCCCGCGGCGTTCCTGCTCTCTCGGCTTGGCAACGTCGATCTGGTCTGGTGGGCGTTCCCGATCGCAGAGATCGCCAGCGTCATCTTCGCATTTATCTTCGTCACGCGCGTGCTGCGCAAGCTTTTGCCAAAGGACGCGCAGTAAAGGACGCGATGTGGGGGACTTTTTGAAAAAGGTCCCCCACATCCAAAAGCTTTCACCGCATGGGTAATTGGCTTCCCACCAAAGGCACTGCAAGCAAAGCAGTGCTTTTTTGTTTGTGCGTCGCCCGCCCTCAATTCTTCGGCTTGCCCTTGGCGATGAGGCACGCGAGGTAGCCAAAGACGATCGCGGCGGCAATACCGCCCGAGGCGGCAGTGAGCCCGCCCGTGAGCGCACCGAGAAGCCCTTCCCCGTCGACCGCCTTCCTGACGCCCTTTGAAATCAGGTACCCAAAGCCCGTCAGAGGTGTGGTCGCACCCGCGCCCGCCAGCTTTTCCAAGGGCTCGTAAAGTCCGATCGCGCCGAGGAAAACGCCCGCCACCACGTAGATCACGAGGATCCGCGCGGGGGTGAGCTTGGTGCGGTCGATCAGGATCTGCGCGATCACGCAAAGCAAGCCACCGATCACAAACGCCCAAAAATAGGTTCTGAAATCCGACATACAATCCTCCTTGCGTCAGCCGCGCTCTATTTCAAGCAGATGCGCCACAGCGGGGATACTCTCCCCCTGCTTGATGCTGTCGGGGCTCATCATTGCCCCCGTGGAAAGGAACAGGATCCGCTCCCAGGCTCCCTTTTGCAGCTCGGGCAAAAGGTGCGCCGCCAAAACCGTCGCGGAGCAGCCGCAGCCCGAGCCGCCGCCGTGCACGTCCTGCCGCTCGCGTTCATAAATCAATTGCCCGCAATCGGCGTAGCGATTCCCCATGGGGTAGCCCTCGACGCGCATCAGATCCTCAAGGATCGAGCCCCCCTCAAAGCCGAGGTCGCCCGTGACGATCAAGCCGTAATTCTCGGGGCTCTCACCCGTAGACGAGAAAAAGCGCACGAGCGTGTCGGCGGCGGCAGGCGCCATTGCCGCACCCATGTTGTTGGCATCCCTGACGCCGCGCTCCATCGCCTTGCCCACCATGCCGCGCGTGATGCGCGCACCGAAGTCGCCGTTTCCCACCACGAACGCGCCCGCGCCCGTCACCGTCCACTGTGCCGTGGGCGGACGCTGCGCACCGTACTCCAAGGGCGTGCGGTACTGCCGCTCCGCCGAGCAATAGTGCGACGAGGTCACGGCGGCGCAACGCTCGCACAGCCCTCCGCTGACCATCGCCGAAGCGAGCAACAGCCCCTCCGCGCAGGTCGAGCACGCACCGTACAACCCCAAATACGGCACGTCAAAGGACAACAGTCCATACGCCGAGCCCACGCATTGGTTGAGCAGATCCCCCGCAAACAGCGCGTCCAGATCCTTGTCGCACAAGCCCCCCTTGGCAAGTGCTGCGTTGAATGCGATGCGCTGCATCTCGCTCTCGGCACTCTCCCAGGTTTTCATACCAAAGCGGTCGTCGGGGTCACAAAAATCAAAGCGTTCCCCCAAGGGTCCATCCGCTTCCTTTTTTCCCACCGCCGTCGCGCAAGCCAGTATCCGCGCGTTCAATTGCAATTCACCTTGTCCCATTTTGATCACCTTCTTTACGCCTATTGTGCGCACCGCGCGGCACATTTATCCCAAAAAGCCAAAAAAGCGCGCAAAACGGCACATATTGAAAAAAAACGCGCCGCCGGCACAAAATATCGAAAAAAATCTATCATTTTTTCAAAAAAAATACTGCAAAATTCATTGACAAGTTTTTTCTCGTATGGTATACTTATAATTGGATATTCATCGGAGCTGTGCTCCTGTTCGATAAAATGAAAAAGAAAGGATTTTGAAATGAAAAAAAGATTATTTGCTTTGATTCTTGCAGGACTTCTGACCGCTTCCATGGTGTCCTGCGTTGCAACCGGCACCAATACACAGGGCGGTGAAAATACGCTTGAGCTCCCCTCGCAGGGCACGACCACGGGCGGCGGCGGTCCCTCCGTCCCGCAGCCCAACACGTGGAAGGAGGTTGACAAGACCCTTTACACCTTCGAGGCTGCCACACTTTACGCCGAGGCAAAAACCTCCGGCGCAAAGGTTGCGGATCTTCCGATCGAAATGGAGCTGCACTGCACCCTCCAGAACACCTACTGGAGCTACGTTGAGTATCAGGACGGCGACGAAACCGTCAAGGGCTACGTTTCCAACGAATCCCTGACCAACGTCGACCTGCTTGCGAAGAAATTCACCACGGTCGATGGCGGCGAGAAGACCATGTACGTCAGCGAGAAGGATCAGACGGTCAGAATCCGCCTCTACCCCTGCACCGACGAATTCTCCACTGTGAAGGGCTCTCTCTCCTGGAACGATGAGGTAACCGTCGTGTCCGAAAACGGCGAATGGAGCCGCATCAAGGTGACCGAGGAAGGCGAAACCAAGTACTATTTTGTTTCCTCCGAGTGCCTGGACGACGAAAAGCAGATCGACTACGACGATCCCGGTCAGTGGGAGGATCTGTTCGTGAATTGCGCAACGCCCCTGACCAAATACGTTAACGGTAACACCGCAAACCTTCGTAAAGCCCCCAACGCCGAGGCAACCAGCTTGGAGATCCTGACGCTGGACATGGAAGTCACCGTTATAGCAACCGCGCAGATCGGCGCAAGCAACTGGAGTTACATCAAGGTTTGGCTTCCGGAAAAGGTAGAGGGGAACGGTCCGTTCGAAGCAAAGGGCTACATCAATTCCCGCCTGCTCTCCGACAAGAGGAGCAGCTCTCCCGCCACCCTTGAGGATCTGCTGGAGCTTTATCCCGGCGCGTTTGAGGCACCGGAAGCGCCCAAGACCATGTACGCAACGGGCAACGTAAACGTCCGCTCCACGCCTCTGTTCCCCAACACCGATGAGGGTGAAAAGACCAACATCGTGGCAGCACTGATCAAGGCTGAAGAGGTCACAGTCGTTGCAAGCGGCGCATATGAAGGCACCTCTTTCTACATCATCGAATACACCGTTGAGGAAAAGCCCGGCTTCTATTTCGTCGGTGCTTCTACTCTGACCACCGATCCCACGGGTGCGCCGACGGTAACGCTCGACGACCTGACCGAGAAATATCCGCAGTTCGAGATCTGCACCGAAGCCGCGGCAACGGTAAAATCCACTAAGGCAAACTGCTATCTCAAGCCCTACTACAATTCCAACGAGATCCCCCAAACCCCCGATCTGCAGCTGGAATTGGGTGATGCCGTAACGATCGTGGCAACCGATACAAGCTCACCTAACTGGTGCGTTGTTCGCGCCGAAAACGGCACGCTGTATTTCGTCAACCCCGCGCTTCTTGAAACCGCAGCAGGCTGATCTACACAAAAAATTCGCTCCCACCGCATATGCGGTGGGAGCTTTTCATTCTCCAAACGAATAGAGCGTCAGGAATCATTCCCTCTGCCCTTGTGCATTCAAAATGCAATCATAGAGCTCTTGCGGGTTCTCCGCCAGCACGTCGGCACCGTCGCGGAGCAGCTCCTCGCGTCCGCGGAAGCCCCAGAGCACGCCGACCGTAAAGAGCCCTGCGTTCCTGCCCGTTTGCATATCCACGCCCGTGTCTCCGACGTAAACGCACGCCTCGCGCCCGACGCCAAAGACGCGCATCACGTTCAAAACCTCGGTCGGATCGGGCTTGAGAACGCCGCCCGACTTCTGCCCCGTGACAAAGTCGAAATACCCCTCGCCGTAGAGCTTGTTCACAACGGTCTGCGCCGCAAAATCCGGCTTGTTAGATACGATCGCCAGCCTGATGCCGCGCGATTTGAGCGCGTCCAGGATCTCCCGTAGCCCCTCAAAGACCGCCGTGCCCTTCGTTACATCCTTGTTATACGCCTCGTTATAATCCGCAAATACGCGCGCAAAGAGTGCCTCGCTGTAGCAGCCGCGGTATTCGAGCATTCCGCGCACAAGATTGGATACCCCCTTTCCCGCCAAAAAGTTATATTGCTTTTTCTCGATCGGCTCGATGCCGTGCTTCTCCAGCGCGCCGTTTGCGTAGTACGCGATCGTGCCCACCGTATCCAGCACCGTGCCGTCCAGATCAAAAATACAAAGCTTTATCATTCGTCCCATCCTCCGTTTGCAGATTCTGCCGATCTACCTGTTATTATACCACAAAAGCGCGCAAAAAGCAAGGCTTGCGCGCTTTTTAGCTTTGGAGAATCATGCCCCTTTTTTGGAGAATCGTGCATTGTTTTTGGTGCTGTAAAATGATAAGATTGCCTTACATCTAACGCTTTTAACGGCTGGCAACGCGCAGGAAGCGTTTGACCGCACCAAAAAACGATCCGTGAGGTATGACAAAATGAACATTGCAGACATTCTTTCCAAATGTGACCACACCCTTCTCTCGCAATCCGCAACGTGGGAGGATATCAGGGCAATTTGCGACGACGGGATCCGCTACGGCACGGCGTCGGTCTGTATTCCCGCCGCTTACGTCAAGGAAGCCAAGTGCTACGTGGGCGACCGCCTTGCGCTCTGCACCGTGATCGGCTTCCCCAACGGCTACTCCACCACCGCAACGAAGGTGTTTGAGTGCCGCGACGCGCTGGAAAACGGCGCGGACGAGATCGACACCGTGATCAACGCGGGCTTCCTCAAGGCGGGGCGTTACGACGAGATCCTGGACGAATTGAAGCAGCTCAAGCAGACCTGCGGCGACAAGATCCTCAAGGTCATCATCGAGACCTGCCTGCTGACCGACGCGGAAAAGATCAAAATGTGCGAGCTTGTAACGCTGTCCGGCGCGGATTATATCAAGACCTCCACGGGCTTTTCCACAGGAGGCGCAACGCGCGAGGACGTAGCGCTGTTTGCAAAGCACGTCGGACCCAACGTGCGCATCAAGGCGGCAGGCGGCATCGCGTCGCTCCGTGACGCCGAGGACTTTATCGCGCTGGGCGCCGACCGACTCGGAACCAGCCGCATCGTAAAGATCGCCAAGGACGAGCAAAGCCCCTCGGGGTCATACTGACATTATTACAGTCATGACCAGCGACCGCGTAAAATGGCAAAACAAAGGCAGACACATCGTACTTTTCTATGTGTCTGCCTTTATCAGCCATCATAAAGCCCTGCGAAAATGAATTCACAGGGCTTTTGTTGTGCTATGAAAGCACTTGGTCTTGGCTTTTTAAGCTGATTGGGATTGGACTTGGACATTCAAATTATTCCCACTCGCTTTGAGGTTCCTTCCCACAGTTACTTTTCACCTTGTTTTAGGCGAATTTCCGTGAGATTTCTCTCGTTTTGCTTCGTTTTTCTCTGTATTCTCTGAGTTCTCAGCTCGTTTGGTACTGTTTTGGTATCAAAGTTTGGTATCAATTTTCCGGAAAATTGGCGGAGAAAAATTTCGTTATTCTTTTTCAGTAAGTGATACTTGGCTCTGTCCTACAGATCAACTGGCTTTGATGTTTGAATACAAAAGTGGATGTAAAGGTCGTGCTCCTTTTGGAACAATAATATTATAGCAGAAAAATGTGAACAATTCAAGGATGCCCTCAAAGGTTATTCTGTAATTACTTCATCTTTGTTAATTACCAGCAGTGACTTCATATATAAAATCCCATGCACAATTCATTTTGTCAACATGGACACACTCTCCAATATTTTTCAGAATCTCTCGCGCATCCGCTTGTTGCTCATCGGTAATGAGGTAGCAAATAGAATTATCACAGAGTTTCAAGGTGATTTTTCGCTGGTCATCTGCAATAAAAGTCAAAGATTTTTGTATAGCCCTAGAACCCTTTGCTGAATATGGCCCCATCAAAACCATGATATTACCAAGAGAAAAATCGTTTCCATATAACTTACACCTAAATGTACCTTTGTGAAAAATGTAAACCGGCTTATTTGTTAATGAACGTAATCCGATTTTCATTAGTTGCTTTTTATCTGTAGAATACGTATCAAATCCAGGAATGGCTCTAAATTCTTTTGTATAACCACGTTCAATCAAGTCATGCAGAATATCTACTTTTCTAGATTCTGCTGTATCTTTGGGACATTGAAAAAGGACATCATATGTCTTCTCAATTTTTCGCAGTTTTGTTAAAAATTCAACTCCTTCGTCATCAATCGTTTCATCAAAGGTAATGTTATCGCCTGAGAGAAATACATCGCCGGCTGTATTCATTATTTTAAACGAAGATCCATTTTGAGCCTTTGTGGCATAATTCAAAAATCTAAATACAGTTTCTCGTGTAAGCAATGCCTCAACGCTATTTTCTTTTATAGTCGCTATAGATATGCTTACTTTTGATGTGCCGGGTTTATCGGTTGGACCAATGCATGTTATATCTAGATTCCGACAGACATCCTCGGCGTTGCTTAACAGGGCAGTATTGTCATCTCTAATAAATACAGAAACGCATTTTAAGGGAATCGCCATTCTTTGATCATCATATGCAAAGACTAATTCAAAATCAGACCTACACTCAATTTGTGGCTGATCAGCAGTAATGTTGTTGCAAGCGGAAGGAAGTTCTTTTCTTTGATTGTGATGCCAACCGTTTTCAACAGAGTAAATAAATGGGTATAAACAAACTTCTCTTTCTTTTCCTTCTGGCCAATGATCTGGAATAATCACCATTGAATACGAATTTGCGTGATCATCAGAATAGTATGCTGCACCACCGGTCAGCATTTCAGCACCACCTATTTGCTTATAAAGCACAGGGATACCACCGGTCTCGGTGTGCCCGCAAAGCACCAAATCCACATAGCGTCTCAATAGCGGCAAAGTTGCATATCTTTGATCATACTCACAGATTTCTTGTGTATGCAAAAATCTTTCTGCATGATG
Source organism: Eubacteriales bacterium (assembly GCA_045597145.1). Lineage (GTDB taxonomy): Bacteria > Bacillota > Clostridia > Oscillospirales > CAG-272 > UMGS1865. Next base: position 4,038 of record JAZODU010000024.1, on the reverse strand, counting down.
GAAAAGAGCAACGGTATAGTAATTTCTCGTTGATCCAATAATCCCGTACTCCAACAACGATCTTATATGTGCTTGCCCTATGAGCATTTGATCGTCGGGGTAATTCTTCACAAACGACAGTAGAGCTGTATTGAATGAAACAATGCGAAATACTTCACCACTTAGCAAGCGAACATCTTTATATCCGATTGCATAGCTACTTTCCCATTTGTCCTGTCTTGGATAATGATAGGGTGTTACACCTAACGCTTCGCAGAATTTTTCATAATTGTAAAGCGGAGCTTCCACTAGATGAACCTGGTCATATCGGTATAACCGATCTATCGTATCAATATCTTTGTGGCTCACTTTTGTTTGATAGTTTCCATACGCGCGATTAACATCATGGTTTCCGGGGCAAAATGTAAGGTTTGAACCCGAGAGTTTTGTTGCATTTAATAACTCTCTAAACCACAACAACGCTTCATCAAAATCGGTTTTTCTGCCATACCACGCCATATCTCCCGTTACAATAATGTGGTCGGGCTTTATTGAATTGTCTCTTATTGAAACCAGTAATTCTTGTAAAATCCGTTTTTTGTTTTGAAATACACCTTTGACTTTGTACTCGGGATTATCTCTCCCGAAGTGTATATCGGATAAATGTAATATAACCATGTTTACTCTCGCTTCTTAATATCGCAAAATTTTATATTTTTGCCATAGCTTATACTCTTTTTGTTCTCATTTACATCAAATCATTTAATTTAGTTAAATCAGTAATTTCTCTATAGACATCCTTAATATTCAATAACAGCCATTCTTCTGATTGACCTAGTGTCGTAATGTTTGACATAACTGTTGCAATTATGATGTGACCTTCCTCAAGTTTCAGTTTTTGTATCATCTCTGCCTGCGGTAATGTTAAATCCACCACCAAAGGCATTGCACCACGATCCATATCTAAGAGTGTCATTTCTTTAAAAGCATTTGTTGAAATGTCTATTTCTGCTACATAATATTGAGATGTGAAAATTAAATTTTTGATTTTAGGATCTATTTGCAAATCTAAACCTGTGATATGTCTCTGAATATTTCTATTTCGATAGATAAACTCTCGAAAAGTCATTTCTTTGGATGTTAGCATTTCTTCTGAAACCTTGTCACTGCTTTCATCCAGAGGTATTACAGAAAGCGACAAACAACTTTTGTACAATTGTACCATTTCTAAAGCATATGCTTTTAATTGAGTATCACTAAGATTTTTGAAATTATCATCGTAGTGCATACAATCGTTTCTTATGACACGAATGCGGTGAAAAGTTGATTTCATTTGGGTCGTCAGTTTACCATTGTCCGCTAGTTTGTTGATTCTATCATATTGTTTGTCAACATCAGTAAGGTTGTATTTTCGAATCAAATATCGACAATACTCCTCTGCCGCAATGCCGATAATGGAGACAGTGCCTGTGTAGTATGCAAAGCCGTATAATTGCTCTGCTTCCTTTAATAAGTAAAGGAATTTTTCGTTTTCGGGAATATATCCAATATCATCAAGCTCATACCATCTATCAACAATATGTTCAATATCATTTGTAATTCGTTCTTGAATTAGACCAGCTAAATGCTTTTTATCTCTAGCTATGTATTCCTCTCTCTCTTGCTCCTTTTTATTGGAATAATCATTTTTCAGATAATCAATATACATAAAGTCCACCTCTTTTCATTGAAACGGGATTTGTTCTAATTTACGTAGCTTATGACATCACGATTTCTTCTTCCGTAAACCATCCGTTAGCTAATGCTGTGGATCGTACTAAAGTTGGATTTTCAGAATATGCCACAACAGCCAAACTCTCCATTGCTCGTGTACAAGCGACATAAAACAACCTAGCAGTTCTTTGGATGCTGGTATCCTTACCTTCTTTTTCGTTCTTCAAATCAGTTTGCGTTTTTTCTTTAGCTCCAAACAGTTTTTCATAGCTAAACCAATTCCCTCTAGCTTCGGAATCATCTAAAACAACCATTACCCGAGGATACTCTAGTCCTTTAACGCCTTGATGCGTAGCGAATCTGCTTTGATCTGAAACGTATGCAGCATATCGTTCCATTTCATCAAAAGGAACATTTAATGCTTTTTTTAACGCTATAACTTTGGGATCGTCCCCGGCATATGTACCATCAATAATTTCTTCCATACGCTCACTAAGCTCATAAAGACCGGATTCTTTGAGATTTCTTAAAACATCAATGCACGAAGGAATTTTGCCATCATCCCACAGAGCAAATAGAGATTTCGTAGCAGTTTCTGCTTGCTCCAGCTTTTGTTGCTGTTTATCCAGTTGCAAAGATAACGCTTTTTTACTAAGTAAAGGGGAACTTTGACGAACAATCTTTGCAATTTCAAATGTATTATTGGCTTGATGTGCTTTAACAAGCGGAGATATTGTGTTGGCAAGAAACGAGATTTCTGCTATTTCACCTTTTCGCAAAGCACTGTCAAATTCTTTTGATTCGTTCAGCGGTGTATATAAATTACTAAACGAGAATCTGTTTGCAGCCATGTGGTGCTCCAAAATTAAGCATTCATACCCTGTATCTATTTGCCATCCGATATCAGAAGTTATCTCAGACATTTTTTCTGCAACCAATTTTTCGGTTTGTTCCTTATCGCTTAATGCGTCTGCTATGAACAAGCGTACAAAACCCGTTTTTGCATCACTTCTTGGACGTTGCTCTTTGCCATCTGATAATTTCCGAACTGCATTTGCTAACTCAACAACTCGTACTGCACTACGATGATTCATTACTTTTTGAGGAAACACCCATTCTTTAGGTACAGCCTCATCTAGACGGTCTTTGCCATCCATATAAACCTTTTGCATGGTGTCACCAAACATGCCAATAGCCCAGTTTTTATGATTTTCATAAACACAGAGAAGCGCATCGACGAGTTCTTTCTTAGTATCTTGACTTTCATCAACTAGCATAATAGGGAATTTATTTACCAAAATTTCTTGCATTGTTTCTCTTGTGGCTATAAATTCTGAACCTATTTTTATAACTTCATCATGGCTCAATGAATCGAATCCTAAGTTGTCGCCATTGGGGTTGTATGAAAATCGCTTTACCGTTTTTATTCTCTCCAAGCGCTTCTGTTTGCTTATAATTTTCTCAGCCCTGGCAGTAGCAGCAGATCCTCCTTTGCCTGTTCTCTGTTTACTCTGCAATTCATCAATTTCTGCAGTAACAGAACCCTCTACCCACATCTTTATATCCTGCTGGAAATTTTTTATCATTTCCCACAAGAAACTATGGATCGTAGATACCATAAAAATAGATTTGTATTGAAGCCGTCTTCCAATTTCATCGCAAGCGGCGTTGGTGTATGTAATAACTGCAATTTGTTTCCCGCGTTCCGCTAAATAATGACCTTTTTCTTTATCAAGGTATTCAAGCGTGTTAATCAAACTGCGAGTCTTACCAGACCCTGCACCGGCGAACATGAAGAAACTTTTGGGAGGATCTGAACTTAGGCATTCTTGAATTTCAACGTCAACATGATCATCAACGTGATTGTCTAACAATAATGTTTCAGTATTTGAATATTGCTCCATCAGTTGACCTCCGTCACAAAACGTTCTCTAACCAAGTAAGCCCTTTATTGATATATTGTGGTACAGCAATTTCTTCCGGTGCTATAGAAAATATCAGATCTAAGGCGAACTCAGCTTTTACTTCTGATTTCTTTAGTTCGTTGAAAATTGTCGTTTTCAGAGAATCAAAAGATTTCTTCGCATCAAATCCGTCTTTTAATTTCTTCAAAAGCTGTCCAGGATCTGTTGCCTTTAAGCTGCTTAAAACATCCCAGTTGGTATATATCAAGCTATCTTCAAAAGTTCTCGCCAACGCTTCAACTTCCACACCAAGATGAGTAACCTTTATTGGAATTTGATATGCTACCCGAATTTGATAATCGCATACGGATTTTTTTGTCACCACTTTTTCATCATCTGATAGATCTAAAAGATCATCCAACAAATTCTTTTTTATGATCCA